>CAYUPI010000020.1:0-1352 GCA_964446585.1 uncultured Verrucomicrobiota bacterium | reverse complement strand
CATCGGGCACCGGCGATTGAGTGTCGTGGACATGCACGGCCTGGGTCTGGGTGCTCTGATTGCCGTGACTGTCAGTAAAGGTCCAGGTGATGGTAAAGTCGCCTTGCCCAAACGGTCCGGTGACATCCGGCACGCCGGTGATCGGTCCTTCGCAGCCATCGTTTGCCATAGGCGGCGGCGGCAGCTCGGCGGAACATTGTGCAATTACATCCGGCAGGCTGGATGCGTTAGCCAGGGGTGCTATTGTATCGTGGACGTGAACTGACTGCATTTGGCTGCTGCTGTTCCCGTGGCAGTCGGTAAATGTCCAGGTAATAACGAAGTCGCCCTGTCCGAACGGCCCTGTCGTGTCTGGCACGCCGGCAATTGGGCCATCGCAAGCATCGGTGGCTGTCGGTGCGTCCGGTAGCGAAGCCGAGCATTGGCCCGTTACATCCGGCAGACTGCCTACGTCGGGCACCGGCGCGGTGGTGTCCTGAATCGTAAAGGTGCGGCCGGCCGAGGTGCCCACATTGTTGCATGCATCGGTCGCCGTCCAGTGGGCCTTGATCACGCGGGTCGCGCCGCAGCCAGCCACATTGCTCTCTTCCACATACACTGGCGTGGCGGCTCCGCTGCACACATCATTGGCGCTGGCCCCGTTCTTCCAGTCGTCAAAGGCGGCCAGGTTGCCTGCTCCGTCACACTCGACCGTCTTGTCGGCCGGGGCGGTGACTACCGGCGCAGTGGTATCGATAAAGGTGATGTGCTGGACGCAGGTGGCGGAGTTGCCGCATGGGTCAGTGGCTTTCCAGGTCCGATCCACGCCTTCCTTGCCGGTGCAGTTGGCCGGGGTGGCGGCGTCGGTGTGAGTGATGGTCACGGTGCCGCCGCAGTTGTCACCGGTGGAGGTGGCGCTGCCGGTGTTGCTCGGATCCGTCGAATCGCCGCATTGGAGTTCTTTGTCCGGCGGGCAGGTGATGGTGGGCACTGTTTCGTCATCCACGGTGATGATCTGGTCGCAGGTGGCGAAATTGCCGCAGACATCGGTGGCCTTGTAAGTACGTGTGATCTTGTAACGATTGGCGCAGGTCTGGTCACTGATCACATCCCCGACGTGAGTCACGGTCACCTGGCCCGGGCAGTTGTCGCTGGTCGAACCACCGGTGAAGTCAGGGGCCGGGACCTGGCCCGGGCAACTGACCGTCACGGCCGCCGGGCAGGTGATGCCCGGAGCTGTCTCATCATCCACGGTGATGATCTGGTCGCAAGTGGCGAAGTTGCCACAGACATCAGTCGCCTTGTAAGTACGGGTGAGCTTGTAACGATTGGCGCAGGTCTGCTCACTGATCACGTCCCCGACATGGGTCACG
>CAYUPI010000019.1:0-101484 GCA_964446585.1 uncultured Verrucomicrobiota bacterium | reverse complement strand
CGTTGGACCGGGCGCTCCTCGCCGAATGCTGAATAACTCTGGAAACCGTATCAGGAAACGGAGAACAACTCTGCTCGCTCCTGTTTTGACCAGAATCGTTACGGCTAAGCGCAGCTCCCTGCTTGTCCGCACGCCGCCGCTCCGCTTTCCGTCTCGGCCGAGTTCAGGAACAAGGACAGAAGTGGCTGGGTCACATCAGGCTCGGTGGGAGCGGTGAAGGCCACCAGGGTTTCTCCCGCCGGGTGCAATGCGACAGTAAGCCGAGTGTTGGTGAAGCTCCAGCAAAAGCAGTGGCACCCCAGTTGTTCCTGCACGAGCCTCTCGGCTTCGGCCCGCAGCCGCGTCGCCACTTGTTGCACTTGCTCCGGACTGACGAACGAGCCGCACCTGGCCGAGGAAATCTGGTCGGCCGACGACACACAAATTGCCTGCAGACCCGGCGCGTCGAAGGCCATGACCTTTTCCAGAGGCGCGCCGCCGCTCTCGAGCTCCAACGCGCCTCTGGGGCAGGAAGAGAACAGCCGGCAGCAAGCCCCGCCCTCCGCCGGCGGGAGGGAGCAACGCACGAAAAGCAATTGTTCCTGCGAGAGCAGACAGTTGGCGTGTTCCGCAGCCGAGCACATATCGAGACGCTGGAATTGGCCGGCGGGCGAGTTTTGTTCGAGGAATGCGGTGAATTGTTGGGCGTGCTGCAGCATGGTCACCCGGCGCACCACCGACTTGCATTGCCAGGTGAACAATACCTCCCCGCTCCCCGCGCAAAGAATAATTTCCTCAGCCTCGAGGTCAGGGCGCTCCGCTGCTCCATGTGGTTTCTTGTAGAAGAAGTTGGTCTCCTTCATGACGGCCTGCATTTGGAGGATCGACTGTTCGGCGGCGCAGCGCACGGCTGGTTCCTTGTCGCGCAACGCCGATTGCAGGGCTGGCAGCGCGCGCGGGTTGCCCAACCGCCCCAGCGCCAAAGCTGCTGCCAGGCGCAGCTCACGGCGCTCATCGCCCAGCGTCCGGGTCATCAGCGACACAGCGAACTTGCGCCGCTTCTCGACGGAGCCAGGATCCGGGCGATCCTGTGACACCCCCAGACTCTGTTGGATTTCATAAAAATAAGTCAACTCTGGCACGTAGTACTGAGTTTGCGGCGGAGTAACGCCAAAGCTAGAGAGCAAGTCGGCAACGGCGTAGCGAACGTCCGGGTTTTTGTTGTCGAGGAAGGAGGCGAGCTTATCAATTGCGACCCTGGCCTGGCTCGAGTCCATCCAGGCCGGGTCGATTTTCTCCAAGGCCAGCTTCGCCGCCTTACGTACCCCGCTGGTTTGATCCTTGAGCGCTTCGACAAGCGGCTCGATCGCAGAGGGGGCGCCCAGCTCTCCGAGCGCCCCGGCGGCTGCTTCTCGCACGTCGGCGTCGCGATCTTCCAACAGCAGCGGCGCCAGGTGCGCCACCGTCTCCGGGCGGCCACTCTTTCCGAGGCCGGCTACGGCAGCGAGGCGGATGTTCCAGGCGGCATCCTGCAAAAGGGGCACCAGGTGCGGGAGCGCGTCGTCAGGAGAAATCGCTGCGAGTTCGGTTATTGCTGCAGCCCGCTGCCAGGTATCGTTAGTCCGCAGCAAACCCAAAAGGCAGGGCATGGCAACCTTGGCGTCAACTTCGCTCAGCGCGTCCACAGCTGCCAGGACGCGCGCGGTTTCACCGGAAGCCAATTGTTGCCTGAGGAGAGAGGAGGCACGCGTTCCACCAATGCGGCCAAGCGCCTCGATGACGGTCCTTTGGCGGGCGGTTGGCAGCCGCGACTTCAGCTCGTCCTCAAGCGCGTCCAGCGCCTGCTCACCAAAGCGGACGACGACGAACACGGATCCTCTACCCAGGGAAAATCGAATTTCATCCTCGCTCGTGGAAGGCTTCCAGTTCATCTCAGCGAGCAGGGCCGCGGCCCGCGCGCGGACAGGCAGAGTCGGATGGCGAAGCAGGATCGCCACTTGCGCGGCGAAGTCCGGGCTCCAATGCTGCTTGATCGCCCGTCGCGCCGCTTGCTGGACCCTGGCGCTTGAATCGCCAAAAGCCAACCCGAGCGCGGCTGGGCAGCCGGGGTCTGGCGTGTGGGCCAGGGCTTCGACACAGCTCGCGCGAACCTGTTCGTCCGCGTCGCGCAATCCTGGCTCAATTTCAGCCAGTTCGCACGCGGCCTTGCTCTCGGCCAGCGCCTGAGCGGCCTTTCGCCGCTCAACCACGCTGGCAGACTTAAGCCGCTTCAAGTGACGCCCACGCGTCATGATGGATAGAAGCCCGCCCATATTCGCTTCATGGCATCGAGCGCCGCGTCTAGATGCTCCCCGCCTCATTGGAGCATGCTTTCCCCTCCTGCGTGTGAGCGCTCGGCCGTTTGCGTTATACAGACAAAAGTCCGATCATGATTCAATTAATCTGTGTGGCAGTCCGATTCTGAATCTAATCGAGGACAGCAAAGAAATCAATCGCGTGTTGATGGCCTGCTTTGAGGCGACCGAGGGTCGCCCGCTGTCAAGACTTTACCGTCCCTCCCGCTCCTCGACGTGGAACCGGTGCAGCACGCGGTGAAAGATCGGGGCAAGCAGGATCCCCGTTGCGCTAATGAAGATCAGGCCAGAGAAAAGGGCATAGGCCGAGGCGAAAACTTTGGCCGCATCAGAATTAAGAGTTCCCACGGGCCCCATGCCGGTGAGGATCATGGCCGCGTTAAGCAGCGAGTCCACCCAATTGAAACCGGCGATAAAATGGTACCCCAACAGGCCCAGACCGAGTGAAACTCCAATCAAACCGGCCGACCATCCCAGGGCCAGAAGGAACCGATGATGAAACGGACGCCTCCGAGGCAGCGTCGGCCTGGCCGCCGGCGCCATACTTGGAACCACTCTCTCCGGGTCGCTCACACTTTGTGTCCCGAGGATGCGCAAGCCGTGTCTTTTCTCCAGCACAAAAGCATTTGACCTCGGCACGAAGGCGAATAGATTCTCGGCACGTGAACCCGGCCGTAGAACTGACCGTCACAGTCCATGTTCCGACGATGCTGCGACAATACTGCGCGGGCGCGTCCGAGCTGCCGCTTTCCGGCGCCAGCTTGCGGGTCGTGCTCGAGGAGCTGGAGCGTCGGCATCCCGCCCTTCACCGCAGCATCTGCGACGAGACCGGCGCTGTTCGCCGGCACGTGAACCTGTTCGTTAACACACAAAATATGCGTGACCGCAACGGATTGGATACGCCGCTCGCACCGGGCGATGAAGTCATTATCCTGCCCGCGGTCTCCGGAGGATAAGTATGAAAAATCGCGTTTTGGTTTGCATCGGCACAAAGAAAGGATTGTTTGTGGCGGAATCGTCGAAAGCCCGCCGCGGGTTCGCGTTGCGCGGACCGTTTGGCACAGGAGTGGCGGTTTATTCCGCTCTGGTCGAGACCCGCGGCACGCCGCAGGTCTATGCTTCGAGCTGCAATGCTTTCTTTGGCATGAAGGTCTTGCGCTCGTCGGATCTGGGAAAATCGTTCAAGGAAACCAAGTCCGCCCCGGCATTCCCGAAGGACGATGGCCGCGCGCTGGCCAATATCTGGTCGCTGGAAGCGGGCGACGGGAGGAAGGACCTCTGGTGTGGCGTCGAACCGGCGGCGCTGTTCCGGAGCGGTGACGGCGGCGATTCCTGGGAAATGGTCACCGGTATCAGCAACCATGAGCACGCGCGCAAGTGGAATCCCGGCAATGGCGGGCTGTGCATGCACACGATCATTCGCGACGGCAGCCGAGTGCATCTAGGCATCTCGACGGGCGGCCATTATCTGAGCGAGGACGGCGGAGCGACGTTCAGCGCGTCCAACAAGGGCGTCGGCGCCGGCTTCATGCCCGATCCGTATCCGGAATTCGGTCAATGTGTGCATAAGATCGCACGCCATCCGGACGCTCCTGGCCGCCTTTACATGCAGAACCACGGGGGCTGGGCCACCTGGGATGGACCCGGCGGGCCACGGCCTGGGATTGGCGTGTTGCGCAGCGACGACTATGGCCATACCTGGCGCTCGATCGCCAAGGGGCTGCCGTCCGATTTCGGTTTTCCGATCTTGGTGCACCCACACTGCGCGGACACCGTCTATGTGGCGCCGCTGGAGCCGACGACGCGGACCTGTCCGGGCGGTGCTCCCGCCATTTGGCGCAGCGAGAACGGCGGTGATTCGTGGCAGAAACTCAACAAAGGGCTGCCGAAGAAGCAGACTTACTTCACTGTGCTCCGTGATGCGATGGACATCGACGAACTGGGCTCGCCGGCGCTCTATTTCGGCACGACGACAGGACAACTCTGGATTGGGCGCGACGGCGGTGAAAAGTGGGAATGCCTCTTTGACGCCCTCCCGCCGATCAATTGCGTGAAAGTCGTGGCCGTATAATGCGCGTCGCCTGGGTCATGCCATCCAGTCAACGACTAATCAGCCCGTAGTACAAGGAAAACTGCCACCGTGTTTTTCCATTTCCGCCGCCGTATAGCGGGGCGTGATGTATTGAGAGCAGTTCCAATCAAACGACACCACCTCGAATAAAAACAATCGCTCCACCAACCCGCGAACGTCTGGCGCGGCCACTTGCGACATGAGTTCGGGATGTTGACGGGCACCTTCCACGCGCGCGTGTCCAAGGATCTTCAGCCGTTCGCGGCTCGGGTAATCCATGAGAAACAAAGCGACGCGATCATTCGCGGCGAGGTTGCCCGTGGAAAGAAGCTGACGATTGCCTTTGTAGTCGGCGAAGGCCAGCGTGTGCGCGCCTAGCACCCGCAGGAATCCCGGGGCGCCGCCGCGATGCTGCACGTATGGCCAGCCATTCCCGGTGACCGTCGCCATGTAGAAGGAATCGCGGGCGTGGATAAAGTCCCGCTCGCAATCCGTGAGCGCATCGCGCTCCGGCGCCGGGGCGGCCTGTTGGGACCGGCCGTAAAACCGCTTCTGCGCGGCGAGCACGGACGGGGTGAGCATGATGTTTTTGAATCGGTTAGACATAAATTTGAACTCCGTATCGCAGGCACTCAATTTGCTTTGGCCTTCAGAAAGCTCCGAATCTTGGCCCCGATTTCATGCGCGTGCGTTTCCAGGGCGAAATGGCCGGTGTTATACAGGTGAACTTCGACGTTTGGATTGTCCCGCGAAAACGCTTTTGCGCCGGCGGGTAGGAAGAATGGATCATTCTGCCCCCAAACCGCGAGCAACGGTGGCCGGTGCATGCGAAAATACTCCTGAAACTTCGGATACAAAGCGACATTGCTGGCGTAGTCCAGGAACAGGTCGAGCTGCAGTTCATCATTGCCAGGCCGAGCGAGCAGCGCAGCATCGAGGGACCACGATTCAGGGGCTACCTGGGAAACATCGGATACTCCGTGAGTATATTGCCAGCGGGTGGCTTCCGGTTTAAGGAAGTCGCGGAGGGCCGCGCGATTGGGGGCGCTTGGGTCCTTCCAATACTTCTGGATCGGGTTCCAGCCTTCGCTGAGACCTTCCTCGTAGGCGTTCCCGTTTTGGGAAATGATGGCGCTTATCCTCTCCGGATGACGCAGAGCCAGGCGCAGACCAACGGGCGCGCCGTAGTCAAAGACATAAATGGCAAATCGCTTCAGCCCAAGCTGCCGGGTAAAGGCTTCGATGACCCCGGCCAGGTTCTCGAAGGTGTAATTGAAGCCGGCGCGTGCCGGCGCTTCGGAGAAACCAAAGCCCGGCAGGTCCGGCGCCACGACGTGGTACTCGCCAGCAAGCTGCGGTATAAGGTTGCGAAACATGTGCGACGACGTGGGGAAACCGTGCAGCAGCAGGACGGCGGGCGCGTTGGGATCCCCGGCCTCACGGTAGAACACGTTGATGCCGCCGGCCTGGATGTTTTTGTACTGGATCATAGTCCTTATGTTTTTCGGTTGATTTTTTGATGCGTTAGTGGCTATTCGCCGTTTCTGAAGGTGAGTCATTATTCTGTAGCAATCATTACACTATTATTTTGCACTCCGCTTGCTTTTTGTCAAATGGAATTGTAACATTCGCTACAGAAATCCGGTCTTGCGGCGGGGCCGGGCAAGAGAGAACGACAACAGTCAAGCCGGCATGGGCAGAAAGCTGGAATTCGATCTGGACCGGGCCCTGGAACGCGCCACGCGCGTATTCTGGGCCAAAGGTTACGTGTCGGCGTCCATGCGCGACCTCTTGAAGGCCATGCGCATCGGCGAAAGCTCATTTTACCATCAGTTTGGCAGCAAGAAGCGGCTGTACCTGGAATGTTTGAAACATTACAATGCGGGCGTAATGCGCCGGCGCGTCGCGGCCTTGCTCCATGAGTCGTCGGTGAGGAAAGGAGTTCGGGCGTTTTTCCGTGGCGTGCTGGATGAACTGGACAATCCACGCACACCCCGCGTCTGCCTGATGGCTCAGAGCCTGTCGCCGGACGTGATGGCCGAATCCGGTCTTGACCGCTATGTCACCGAACAGATGCAGGGATTCGAACAGCTTTTTGTCGAACGTTTGAGACAAGCGAAGAAAACCCGCGAACTGCCGGCCGATTTTGACGAACAAACGACCGCGGAAATCATTGTGACCTATCTGCAAGGCTTTTTCCACGTGGTTCAGGTCTTGAAGGATCGGCAGGAAATGTGGCGCCAGCTCGAGGCGCTGCTGAAAAGTCTTGGGCTCTGAACCCTGGGGCATTCCCAAAGTTGGTTAATCATTGGAATACGATTGGCCTCAGCCAGAGTTCCTCGGAGCAATGCAATCAAGTTCTTACGGTGTGCGGACGCGATAGACACGAGTGGGATAATTTGTCCACTCTGGGTCTGCTGGGGAAAATCAAGGCCCGCTCTTCTTCGCTTTAATAAGCTCCTGCAGTTCGTCAGCAGTGGGGCGGCGGACGCAGCGGAAGCCGCAATAATCGGTCGAGAAACAGGCGTCGCTGTCGCCCGTCCGCTCGCCCTGCCGGACGGAAGCGCGGCACTGATTCGCGCTGGATTTCCAACTGCCGCCACGGATGACGCGCTTGACGTCCTTGCCGGGATTGGGCGGGCCGGTGGGATCGACAGCGGGGCTTTCGCGATAGTAGGTCGCGCTATAGACATCCTCACACCATTCGGAAACGTTGCCGTAAAGGTCGTAAATCCCGAATCCGTTTGGCTTTTTCTGGCCGCGCCCGTGTGTTTGCTGGTCGGAGTTGTCACTGAACCAGCCGAATTGCCGGAGTTTGTCGGGTTGGCCAAAATCGTAGGCTTGGTCGGAGCCGCCGCGGCAGGCGTATTCCCATTCGGCTTCAGTGGGAAGACGGTAGCCGTCGGCCGAGTAATCGCAGTCCCAATCGAGAGTTTTCTCGTTATAGCATGGCTTTAAGCCTTCAAGCAGCGACCGCTCGTCGCAGTATTGCTTGGCATCGCGCCAGCGCACGCGCTCGACCGGTTTCCTGGGATTGTCCTGCCAATGAGATGGGTTGGGCAATTGAGCTTTGGTGAACAGCTCGTGTGTTACCTCGAACTTATCCATCAGGAAGGGGCTTACCCTAACCCGGTGAGCGGGCGCTTCGTCGGGGTTGCCACGGTCGCTTCCCATCATGAACTCGCCGCCGGGGAGATAAACCATTTCGACACCGGAACTGGTCTTTAACTCCATAGGAGCGGAACCGCTGACTTTCGCCGGTTGCCCCAATTCGGTTTGGCTTTGAGAAGTCGTGCCGGTCTTTTCGCAGCCCACGAGAAGCGAAAGAACCGTCGCTGCCGCCACGAGGAAGGTAGCAGCGCGCAGCCGAAGGGAAAGGTGTGGTTTGCTCGTGCAACCCATCAGTCGGAACAGTCCGAGCGGTCCAATCCTCAAATCAGTAAACTCCTTCACCTTGGCTTCAGCGCCTCACGCGGAACCACGCAGGTTCTTTGTTGCTCGCACCGTCAGTCGTCAGCATGAAGGAATCGGTGTCGGGATCGTTGAGGTCCAGAAAACCATCGCGCTCCGCCGAGACCGCGCAGATATCCCAGCCCGGAGCGAAGACTCCCACGATTTCACACGCGGCCTGAAAAGTCCCCGGCTTGTTGGGATCGCCTTTACTGGCCGGACCCCGGCTGAAGCTCAGGAACCGGCTGTCCGGCGACCAATCCACATGATAGATCTCATTGGTCTTGTCTCTGATCCGCAAGCGCCAGTGACTGATCGCCGGTTGGTCGGAGTCCAGATCGAGCGCCGCGGCGGCAATTTCATGATCCCCGGCGCCCCAGGCAATTTGCTTGCCGTCGGGGCTAAAGCAGGGACGGCAACCAGGGATTTTCAGGTTGATGATCTTGTCGCCGTGGGCCTCGATGAGGAGGATAGCGTGTCCCACACCCATCCCGGCATGGACTGTTGCCGTAATCCATTTTCCGTTCGGCGACCAGCAGGGGTTGTAGAGGTGGTGCAGATTGGTGCTGTTGACATGCGGTTCAATCTTGCCGGTGGCCAGGTCGTAAAAGCTCATCCCTTTCGTGTAAAAATCCATGACGTTGAACTTTGAGTACTCCTGATGCAGAAAGCCCAAAACCTTGCCATCCGGACTCCAAAATGGTTCGCGGGCGTTTTCCACGAGTTTCCGGCGATGGCTGCCGTCGATGTCCATGACATATAGACTGCGAACGGCTTCCCGGCCTTCTCCGGCGTCCACCGAAAAGCAAATCTTTGTGCCGTCGGGAGAAATTTGCGGGTAATGCTCGTGTTCTTTGGGTGTGTGCGTGAGGTTGATGGCCCCCGAGCCGTCGGCGTTCATGACGAAGATTTCCCAGTTATCATTGACATAGCATTCGAAGGCGATCTTGAACGGAAGCGCTTTCAGTTGTTCGCGGAACGGAATCTGCGACGCGAATGCCTGGAACCCCGTCAGCGCGACAACTACTGCTGGCAGTGCGCTGCCAAGAAAGAATTTCGGAACGAAGTCCAAGCCTCCAAAAAATCGGGATCGATTCGCGGTTTCCATCAACCCATGCTAATCCAACGAGGGAGTTGTTCAAGTGGTAACAGCTCGCCTCAGTTCGAGCCGATGAAACACGGAAATCGTTCCCCAAGATTGGGACGGAATGCTATCCTGGGTTCCGGATGATTGATCCATGTGGCTTAAGCAATCTAAAGTCACCGCAGCAAGGACGCCTGTACTGCGGAGAGCGCCCGTCCTCGGGCGCAGCAATGCCAGACTGTCACAACGCGGGCGAGTCGGAATCCGCGCTGCCAGCGGGCAGTTGCTGCGCCCGAGGACGGGCGCTCTCCGGCCTAAGAGGCCTCAAAGCGTCAGCAATGCTCTTGTTCCTGTCGTCGGTCATCACCTGCTCGAGTGCGGCGGACGAGGACTGGCCGAACGTGGGAGGCGACAAAGGTTCTCAGCGCTACTCGAGGCTCGATCAGATAAATCGCAAGAACGTTCACAATTTGCAGGTTGCCTGGACTCATCGCACGGGTGATGCCGGCAAGTCCACCACTATCGAGTGCACGCCGATCGTCGTCGGCGGTGTGATGTACCTGACCACTGCCGGCTCGAAGGTGGTCGCGCTCGATGCAGCCACGGGGCGCGAGCATTGGAAGTTCGACCCTTATGAGGGAGTAAAGATCAGGCAGCCGCGCGCTTCGGGCGGCGTAAACCGGGGAGTGGCGTATTGGAGTGATAAACGGCAGGCTCGGATTTTGCTTGGGGCATCTGACGGGCGGCTGATTTCACTGGATGCCAGGAACGGTTCGCCGGATCCAGCGTTTGGCAGAGCCGGAACCGTGGACTTGCGCGAAGGAATGGGCATGGACCTCAACGGAGTCAATTACGGGCCGACATCGGCGCCCGCGGTTTATCGGAACATCGTAATCCTGGGTTTCTCATGTCCTGAGGGTGGGCGGCCCGCGCCGGGGGACCCGCGAGCCTTTGACGTGCGCACCGGCAAAGAACTTTGGCGCTTTCGAACGATTCCGCGGGTGGGTGAATTCGGCAGTGAGACCTGGGAAGGCGAACGCTCCGAAAGCGTGGGAGCGGCAAATAACTGGGGCGGCACGAGTATAGATGAAAAGCGGTCCCTGGTGTTCATCGGCACTGGCTCGGCCTCGCCGGACTTCTATGGCGGCGGGCGGAAGGGAGATAACTTATTCGCGAACTGCACCATTTGTCTGGACGCTCGCACGGGAAAAAGGGTGTGGCACTTCCAAACGCTTCGACACGATTTATGGGACCACGACGTGCCGGTTTATCCGAACCTCGTTTCGGTAACGCTCGAGGGCCGCAAGGTCGATGCCGTGGCCCAAGTGACCAAGACCGGCTACGTTTTTCTTTTCAACCGTACCACGGGTGAACCGCTCTTTTCTGTGATGGAGCGGCCGGCGCCCGCGTCGGACGTCCCCGGTGAGCAGGCCGCGCGCATGCAGCCGGTCCCGACCAAACCGCCGCCGTTCAGCCGTCAATTCGTCACGGAGGCAGAGCTCACGGACATTTCGCCAGCCGCGCATGAAGAAGTGCTGAAAAGATTCCACGGCTACAAGTCTGGCGCCGCGTTCATGCCTCCCAGCACGAATGGCACCCTCGTGACGCCGGGCTTTCACGGTGGCGCCACCTGGAGCGGGGCAAGTTTCGATCCCACGACCGGCATCCTTTACCTGAACTCTAATGAACAACCGAACCTCATCCGGCTGGTTTATGAAGGCGAGCGCCGTAACGAACCCTACATCCCCACGGGATACTTCCGGTTTCTGGATAAAGACGGCTATCCTGCGATCAAGCCGCCCTGGGGCCTGCTTAACGCCATTGACCTGGGCAAAGGTGAAGTTCTTTGGCAAGTGCCGCTCGGCGAGTATCCGGAGCTGACGGCGCGCGGAATAGCGCCGACCGGCACGGAGAATTTCGGCGGGACCATTGTGACTGCAGGCGGATTGGTGTTCATCGGCGGCTCACGCGACGAGAAATTTCATGCGTTTGATAAAACCTCCGGCAAGCTGCTGTGGCAGTTCAAGCTGGAGGCTGGCGGCTATGCCACGCCATGCACTTACAGCGTCAAAGACCGGCAGTATGTGGTCATCGCGGCCGGGGGCGGAGGAAAATTGGGGACCCGATCGGGAGACGCCTTCGTGGCCTTCGCTTTGCCGGAGCGGTGACTTTGGGAGAGGCTGCTATGCCGAGGAGCTTTCGTATCCGAACGCCTCGACGCAGGGCTGGAATATCTCAAGGAATGGTTCGAGGTGCTTCCGATAGTTTCGCCAGCGGCCGATCGCCGAAGTGTAGAGCGGCTTGCTGACAGCTTCGTAAGTGGGCGAACTGACGGCTTTGGTTTTCAGTCGCTCACGATATTGCAGGACTTGTGGAGTCCAAGGTAATTCCAGGAAATCGAGCGTCCGCCGGGCTTCGCGTTCGAGGTCTGCGATACAGTCTTCGTAACGGACTTCAATCCATGGGGCGCAGAGCTTTTCGCGTAACATAACCCAGATGCCCATATCGTGCGCGAAGCGTCGGGCTGCCCGCTCCAGTGTGAGGAAGCAGACGCTATTGGTGTTAAGCGGCAGGTATTGCATGAAGCAGGAAATGACGACGTCTCGCGGATCGCGCAGAGCGATGATGAGTCTCGTTTCCGGGAATAATCGCAACATTCCCGGCAGCAACAAGGTCATCGTCGGGTTTTTGTCCAGGTGCAAGCGCTCGCCGATCGGTTCGTTCAAAGCGGCGGCCATGTAAGCCAGGTAACGCTCGCGTTGGGAGGCGATTCGTTCGGTGGGGATCGCTTCGAAAGCTTCGACCGTCGGCAGCGGGTGTTTTTCCGAGCGCCACATGGCCGGGAAAATGTCACGCCCGAATGCTTCGCGTTCGTCGGAGCTGACCAAACTGGGATGGCTGTCGAGCACTTGCTCCAACAGCGTCGTGCCGGAGCGTGGAAAACTGGCGAGCACGGCCAATTTTTGGAACGGGAACGCCTCCTTACCCGCGGCCGTCCAGCGCTCGAAATGCTCGCGGCTGAGCGAATCGGCAAGATTGCGCAGGTGCTTCTGGAGAGCCTCGGATTCCTGGACGAGAGGAGCTTCCTGCGCCAGGAGAAGTTGCTTGCATTGCAGCATGGAGTGCAGGGCTCCGTCGTAATCTCCTTCCTGATCCAGCTTCTGGGCGATTTCGGTCCAGGCCTGGGCGCGGACCAGCGGGTGGGCCTGATCATTTGCGGCGAGCTTTTGGAAAAGAGCGTCAGCGGCTGGCCGCTCTTTCAAGCGGCGGAGCAATCGGCCCTTGAATAAGGCTGCTTCGAGGTAATCGGGCGCGGCGCGAAGGCAGTCTTCGATGAGAGAATAGGCTTCCTCGACGCGGTGCCGACGCTCGTAAAGGACGGCCAACTCGAGCTGGGCGTCGGGAATCTGCTTCGTCATGGCCAACACGCGTTCGAAGCAGTGGATGGCTTTTTCCGGGCGGTAAATCATCCGGAAACTCTGGCCGGCCAGGTGCAGCAGTTGGGGATTGTTCGCGGCGAGTTTGCTCAGCCGATCGAGCATGGCTTCCGCCTTGGTGATCTCGAAGCGCGTGCCCAGTGCGCGGCTGGCGTCCACCAGGGCCACGAGGTTCTGTGGGTATTTTTTGACCGCCCGTTCGAACAACTGCACGGACTCTTCGAACCGATTCGCCAACCACAAGGATCGCGCGCGTTGCAGCTCGGGCACATCCACGCCGAGCCCGGGGATGATGCTCGGGGCTTTGGGGAAGGAAGCCAGTGTGCCGGCAGTTCGGGAAAGCTTGTTAACTCGCGCGGCCATTCTGCTTATTTCTGAAAATATTTGACGACGGCTTCGACACGGTTATGGACCCGGAGCTTTTCGAAAATGTTCCGCACATGTCCATGGACGGTATAAGTACTGATGCGCAGTCGATCGGCAATGAACTTGTGAGGATAGCCTTTGCTGAGCAAAGCCAGTACTTCGTGTTCACGATGAGTCAGGCTGGTCAGTTCGTCGGGCAAACCCCTGTTGGCTGCGGAAGCAACAGTGTTCTTGAAGTATTGCCAGACGCCAGCCGCAATGTCGTGCGGTGAAAGACCGGGCTGACCCAGCACGCTGCGGAGCGGATCGAGAAAGTGCGTCGGAGGAGTTCGCCGGAGCAAATAGGCGCTGGCCCCACCTGGGGTTGCCCGGAACAACTCCGGGCTATCTTCGTGGACCGAGTAAATCAAGCCGGTCACGCCTGGCGCCACGGCACGAAGTCTCTCCAGCCAGACCCGGCTGGGTCTTTCCGCCACATGCTGTCCGGCCAGCAGCAGGTGGGGTTTCTGGACCAACACCTGTCGGAGCGCCTCCCCCGCGCTGGTGACCGTTGAAGCCCGATACAACCCATCCATTCCGTCCAGGCAATCTTGGAGTGCGAGCCGCAGCCCGGAATCCGACTCAGCAATCAGAACGTTGAGAAGGCCGGCCCGCGGTGCGGGAGCCGAAGCTCCTCGAATTGGGCTGAAGGCGGTTCGTGTATGGACGGCCGTGTAGGTCCAGGCCAACGGATTATCCTGCCAATGGAAGGCGAGAGTCAGCTCGCGAGCAAATCGCTGACAGGCACTGGACCAACCCTGGTCAATTATCGCCCGGTAGATGCGCGAGGCCCGCTCTGCTGCTTCGCCGCGATCGTCGGTCCCCAAAGGGAAATAGTGGCTCGTTTCGTCGTGCTGAATTCGGACGAACAGTTCCTGGCTGACCTCGGTCCGCGGCTGGCTGCTGTACTGGCGATGAATCAACCTTTCTCGCCAATAACTTGCCTCGGACGGGTCACGATTTTCGTCAATGTCAGCGAGCCCCAAGTGACCTTTTTCCACGAGGCTGGGGCTCCCCGAACGGCTGGTGGCATCCCATCCCTTCGTGACGATGTTCCGATAAGCCGCGCAGGCCTCGCGCGCGGCTCGTGCGGAACCGCTTGAAAGCAACGACAAGGTCTTCCGCTGGCCCAGGTGCTGGATTTTGACGCACCAATTCCTTGTCCGGAACCGGCGTCGATTATGCGTGTATGAGTTTTTGAAAAGACGGCGGCGCCAGTAGGCGGGTTCCCATTTCGAGTCGGAGCGGCTTTGTCGACGGGAAGCACCCGGCGCGGTTGTGCTTGGCCGTTTCTTGGACACTAAAGCAGTTTAGCGCGGCGGATGCCGCCAGGCAAGCAGGTTGTGCAAGGCCGGATGCAGCGCCCCTCATCAGTGTGACAACTCTCGAAGGCCCCACTCCCAGTTCCCCCTCACCCCCGACCCTCTCCCTCGGGGAGAGGGAGACCACTATCAACGTGCGATGTTGCTCTCAGCGCCCGACCTGTCGTCACGCTGAGGACAATCCTCCCTTTCCCTAAGGCAGAGGGTCGGGGTGAGTGGGAAGAAGTCACTGGGCCACTTACAGAACGTGCTGCCAGATTGAGCCCCGAGAGACCAAGCCCCTCAAACAGGGCATTGCGGGAATGATTCTCGTGGGGAATAATTGAAGAGATCCTGTAACCGAACCGGCTGTGTGAGAAGACCATGAGCGGCCCATCGTCTGGCGCTATTGGGGAGCACGAGGAGTCCGTGCGCGCTTTCACACTCATTGAACTGCTGGTCGTGATTACGGTCATTGCCCTGCTGGCCAGTATGCTACTTCCCGTCCTGGCTCGAGCCAAGGAGCGGGCGCGCATCACCGGGTGCGCCAACAATGAGAAACAAATGCAGTTGGCCAGCTTGATGTACTCGCAGGACACCTCCAAGGGAGATTTCTCTGCCGTACGCAGCGACGGAGATGATGACCAAAGCTGGTTATATCCAAATTATATCCGCAACGTGTGGACTTTTGTGTGCCCCAGCACCCAAAACTTCATCCGCACGACCAACCAAGTCCGGAATTGGCTCGGTGAGATCTCTTTATATGACCTGACCTACTTTGCCTTGAGCAAGAGAAATCCCGGGTCGAGCTACGAAGTATTCGGTTATTGGGGTTACTCAAGTGAGCCGAAGAACAGCGCCCGCAAGAACGCTTCAAACGTTCTTACCTGGAGATACCAGTATAATCCGCAATATCCGTACGGGAAAGCCTATCGCGGCACCATTGCCGGACCTTCGCGGGCTTGGTTGTTTCTCGATGGCGACGGCGGGTACGAAGGGACGCGCAACAACATTCCCGATCCGATCGACAATCACGGCTCGGCAGGTGGAAATATCTCGTTCTGCGATGGTCACGTCGAATTCGTCTCCGGCCGCCCGGATTCGAAATACATTTTGAGCCTGTACCTGGGCTGTGACACGGACCCTTGATGCGAAGCGATATGTACCTCTCTTTGCCTGCGTCCTCCAGAACCTGGCGGACAGGCAGCCGGCCTCTGCTGGCCTGGAGCCTGGCGGCAGTGCTGGTGTCGGCCGTGGGATGCGAGAAGGACGCAGCCAGGGAGGCCAGTGATTCAGACGCGAACGGATATTTGT
Source organism: uncultured Verrucomicrobiota bacterium (assembly GCA_964446585.1). Taxonomy (GTDB): domain Bacteria; phylum Verrucomicrobiota; class Verrucomicrobiia; order Limisphaerales; family UBA8199; genus CAYUPI01. Next base: position 86,089 of record CAYUPI010000019.1, on the reverse strand, counting down.
GCGCCAAATGCGGCGCGAAATTTTATGCGGCCCGGTCCGTGTTCCTCGGGCCTCGCTGCCCCAAGTGCCAGCAGGAAGCGCTAGTGGAGGTAGTCGGGTACTTCTGCGCCAAGGACCAGCACCTGACTTTGAAGGGCCGCAGCGATGAGCGAAGTGGCGCCGCGACCTGCGAAAAATGCGGTGCGCCGTTGGGCGGCATGCGTTTGCCTCGCGAAAAAGATTTGCGGGCCTGGGGCGCTGTTCCAGCCCCCAAGTAATTGGAGATAACAACGAAACGAAACATTATGAGAACAAGATCCAAAATGGGCGTGTCGATCCTGGCAGGAAGTCTGGCTTTCGTCGGCGCTGCCAACGCCATTGACTTGATCCAGAACGGCAGTTTCGAGAACACCATCGGAGGTTCCCCTTCGTACAACTGCCGCGAGGACGGCACCGATGCCGGCTGGGTCGGGCTGGTCAGTTGCATCAACTATTCCTTCGCCTATTTTGACGGTCCGCCGATTCCGGCTTCCGAAAATCCGGGACACGATTATGCCTGGAAGCTCCAGAGCGCGGCTGGAGCGTATCAATCCTTTGTTACTCCAACGAACATCGCAGATTTTCTGCAGTATGATCTGAAATACGCCCTCAAACAGACTGTTAACCTGACCAACGCTGCGAGCTCAGCGGACCTCGATGCGGGGCGGGGTCAATACACCTTCAGCGCCTGGCTCGCCTCCTACGGAAAACCGCATTCCAACCCCGAGCAACCCTTTCTTGACCTCCGGTTCTTCGACATCACTGGCACCAACCAGCTCGGCGCGGATGTGATTTTTGATCACACAGATCCGACGCATGCGGTAGTTTATGCCGATGGCACCTCCAATTTTCCGGGCAATCTTGGCAATGATCACAACTGGATAAAGTATGTTGCTACTGGGGCGGTTCCGGCAGGTGCGCGCAAGGCGACAATATACGTGACACGCAGTCCCAACGCGGGCGTCTCGGGCCGACCGGACACGTATGTCGATCTGGTGAAACTCAACGTGATTAGCACCAACGACACGACGGTACTCGATTCTTCAGTACCCGTGGACGGCGAGACCGCCGCGAGTCCCGATGTCGCGCCCACCGTTACGCTGCGGGACGTGCGCACGGCGGTGAACACAAACTCCATTCAATACTCGTTCGACGGCTCATCCGTAACGCCCTCGATCACAAAGTCCGCCGGATATACCACCGTGAAGTACGATCCCCCGGGGCTGTTGGTACCGTATTCGAGTCACAACTACAAAGTCGTCTGGAGCGACAACGGAGTTCCCACGGTTACGAAATCCAATCAGTTTCAATTCGCTGTGGAGCCCTATGCGAATTTCAATCTTGGTCCGCCAATCTACCTGGAGAATTTTGACGAATTAGCTGAAGGGTCCCTGCCCACAGGATGGTCTGTGTCCAACATGACAGACAGCGACCTGTCGCATAATGATTTGAGGGATTTCCACTCCGATTCCTACTTGAACTGGGTCGTCATTAGCAGCAGCACGTTGTCAACCCTGTTCAACGTCGTTCCGGGCGGCACCGACTACATTCCTGCGCTGAATGTGGCGCCCAATCAATTCGTCAATGGCCTCGCGGTGACAAACCTGATCAACACCAACTTCATCTTCGCTGCTTCCGCGGATCGTTTCGGCAACCAGGTCCAGTACCTCTTTACGCGGGATTACAACCTGTCCGGCAAGACCAATGTCTATCTTTCCTTTCACAACATTTACGTACAAAACCAGAACAGTCTGGGTGCTGTCGAATATTCGATTAACGGCGGCGCGAGCTGGCTGCCGGCGCTCTACATGCTCGACGGGCCGGACGTCTTGCGGGACAGCTCCGGCAACATTGACGCCTCCAATACCTTTGCAACCGTCTATACCAACGGGGAAGCTCCGCCTCCGCCCGGCAATTACGGCGCGTTTATCGGCGTCAGCCAGAGCCAATGGGCTTCACTCGGGCCGTACCTGAGCGCGCGGATTGACGATGACCAATCGGAGTCAAAACGCGTCGAAATCGTCCGACTCACACAGGCCGACAATCAGGCCGCTGTGCGGTTTAGGATGGCTCAGGCAGGCGCAAACAGCTGGTATTTCGGCATCGACGATTTCGGTCTCTACAGTATAACAACGACCAATCCGCCTCTCGTCACGGCTCCGCCCGCCAGTCAGACCGTCGAGGTGGGCAACACCGCCACTCTCACTTTCAGCGCCGTCGGCATCCCGCCCTTTAGTTACCAATGGAGAAGAAATGGGCTGAATCTCTCAGGCCGGACGAGCGATCAGTTGACCTTCTCGAACCTCCACCTTTCCGACGGTGGCACTTACGATGTGATCATCAGCAATCCCGGCGGTTCGACGACCAGCGCTCCGCCCGCGACGCTCACGGTCCGGAACGCCGCTGTGTTCGTGACCGGCCAGTGGGATTTCAACAGCAACCTGGTTGCTACCTGCGGTCAAGACTTGCAGTTCTACGACATCTCGGTGCAGACGAACACCACATTTGGCACCACGACCGCGTTCTCGATCTCGGATATCAATGCCCAGCCAACGGTCGTGATGAGGCTCACGCCCCCTAGCGCCAATGCCGGAGGCGGAGGGGGCGTCAATCCTGACACTAACGCATGGGGTGGGTACAAAATGTTCCACGGCGCTGCGGCTAACGGCGGCGGCACGAGGGTCAATCAATACACGCTCATTTTTGATGTGCTCTATCCCGATTACGTGGATCTTTCCTGGCGGGCCGTCATCCAGGCCAGCACCACCGTCACCAATGGCGGCGATGACAGCGAATTTTACATCAACCGGGGTGACGGGATCGGGATCAGCGGCATCTACGACGGCAACATTACGCCCGATGTTTGGCATCGAATCGCCTTGGCGGTGGACATGGGTGGTCCTGGACCTCACCCTGTAGTGGCTAAGTTCATCGATGGCGTAAAGGTAGGAGAACAGACGGACGGACTGGATGTTGCCGATGGCCGGTTCTCGTTGAATCCTGCACTCGCCCTGCTCTTCTCCGAGAACAATGCCTTCAACAACGATGCCTATGTCAGCAGCGTTCAATTCAGCAATGGCCGACGCTCAGATGAGTTCATCGAGGCCTTGGGCGCTCCCAGCTCCAGCAAGATTCCAGGCTGCATTACGGCGAGGCTGGAGAGCGGCAATGTCGTCATTCGCTGGACGGGAGGGGTGCCGCTGCAGAGCGCCGATGCGGTGAATGGGCCCTGGACCACGGTGAACGGAGCTGCAAGTCCGTACATGCCCCCTGGTGGCAGCACGAAGTTTTACCGGCCGAAGATTCCGTGAGCGTGGGGGTCGAACGGAACGGTTCCTTTCCCCTCACCTCAACCCTCTCCCGCAGGGAGAGGGAGATTCGTCGCCAGTCGGCCGGTGAATAGGTTATCGCTGAAACATTTGAGCGCCGGGCACGTGGACCCCCTCTCCCTCAGGGAGAGGGTGGGGTGAGGGGGAAACAGACGGAACCGCTGAACCCTTCGGACGTGAATTGCGTGGGCGCTCCTCGGTGTGTTAACTTTTCGCTCGGCATGCAAGCGCGATCGTTGCCTCTCCTGCTGGTCTTTTGGTCTGCTTGCGCGGCGCCGACGATCGCAAGAGCCGCGAACGGCACCTGGACCAATCCCAACGGCGGCAGTTGGACAAATGGAGGCAATTGGAGCGGCGGCACCATCGCGGATGGCTCGGGCAACAACGCCAATTTCGGAACGTTGAGCCTGGCGGCCAACGCTACAGTAACTCTGGACGCTGTTCGGACGATCGGCAGTCTGCTCTTCGATGATCAGAGCGTAGTCAAACACAATTGGTCTCTAGGCCCTGGCAGTGGAGTTTTGCTGACTCTAGCCGCGACGACACCAACCGTCACAGTGAACAGCGCAATCACAACGATCAGCGCTGGGCTCGCGGGCAGCGCCGGCCTGACGAAGTCGGGTGCAGGTAAGCTGGTGCTCAGCGGTCCAAACACCTACTCGGGAACGACGGCAGTCAGTGCGGGTACACTGGCGCTTGGCACCGCTACATTCGCCGCGGGCAGCACGCTCAATATTTCCGCCGCAGCAGCGTTTGTGGAGTCCTACGGGACTTTGAATCTGTCGGTCAATGCATCCAGCACTGCGCTCGACGTGTCTGGCGCCGGCACGCTGCGCCTTGCCTCCGCGACCAACGGGCCGGCCGCTGCTGACCTCTACTTCGGCCCGAACCATGTTTCCAACACCGACTATGGTGCGCGCCTGGCCACGAGCCTCGATCTCGGAAGCAACCAACGCTTCATCTATGGAAAAACCGGGCACAACGGCGTCGGCCAATATGGTTTGAGCGGTGCAGACTGCCAGTTTGCCGGCGCGATCTCGGGCGCAGGCGGTCTGACGTTTATGGCGCAAAACAATTGGACCGCATCCAACCCGATGGAGGTGCCCTTTGCGCTTAACGCGGCCAACACATTTACCGGCCCGGTGGAGATTCAGCGCGGTTCGGTGTATCTCGGCAACGCGAATGCGTTAACGCGCACCAATGTGCTCACGTTCAATGCTGCCTCCGGCAACAACGCCCGACTCTTCCTTTACGGAAACAATGCAGTTGTTTCCGACCTTTCCTCTCCCGGCGCCGGCACGGCCCTCATCGCCAATGGCAATCTTAAGACCGGCGCGTCCCTCACGCTCGGCGCTGTGACTTTGACGACGACCCAAAACCATGACACGACCTATGGCGGTTTAATCACGGACGTCTATGCGGAGTATCCCGGCTCGGGCAGTGGCACGACCGGCCCGCTCAATCTCATCAAGAACGGCCCCGCGCTGCTGCGACTGACGGGCGCAAGCACTTATTCCGGCGCCACAACCATCGCCAGCGGAACACTGCAACTGGATGGCTCATCGAGCACCGGCAGCCTGACGGTCCAGAGTGGCGGGACGCTGGCCGGCAACAGCGCACTCAATGGGCCGGTCACGGTGCAGAACGGCGGCGTCCTGGCACCGGGCGACAGCGGCCCGGGAACGCTGACGATTTACAGCACGCTCAACCTCGCCGGCACGGCGCTGATGGAGACCAGCAAAACAGGCGCGACGCTGGCGAACGACCAGGTTGCCGGCCTGAGCAGTATCACTTACGGCGGTTCTCTCGTAGTCACAAACATCGGCCCAGGCGCGCTGGCAGCGGGTGATAGCTTCATCCTATTTAATGCAACGAGCTATGGTGGGGCTTTTTCGAGTTTAATCCTTCCACCACTAAACGCCGGGCTGGCGTGGGACACAAACAACCTGGCAATGAACGGTTCGCTCGCGGTTTTCGCCGCGACCGGCCCGCCGGTGATCACAAGCCAGCCGCAGAGCCTGACCGTGGGGGTGAGCAATCCTGCTTCCTTCAATCTGGTGGCTGCGGGTGCCAGGCCGCTGAGTTATCAATGGCTCAAGAACAGCGGCGATATCGGCGGCGCCACCGGCACGAGCTATATGATTCCCAGCGCGACCACCAATGACGCCGGCGACTATAGCGCCCTCGTCACCAACACTTATGGCCGCGCGACCAGCAGCGTGGCGACCCTCACTGTCAGGACCTCAGGACCACCGACCACGGTAACGAACGGTCTGATCGTCTATCTGAATTTCGACAACAACCTCAACGCGCAAGGCGGCACCACCAACAATGGCGCAATGTACACCGGCGGGGCGACCTATGGGCCGCGATACAAGAACGGTGTCATCGGTGGCGCGGTCACTTTCGCCAACACGGCGACGGCCGGGCAGCCGGAAGACTGGGCGATCACGTTAGGCAATCTGGAAAGGATTTATTCGAACAGCTTCAGCGTTTCGATGTGGGAACGAACATTTGCCAGCGGGAACGGAGCGTTGACTGGAAACAAGGATTGGACATCGGGGGCCGATGTCGGGTGGGTCATTTCAGAGCTGGACCCGAAGAACTTGAATTACAATGCCGTCGGTGGCACACGCCGTGATGTGGGTCTCAACCCACCCTTCTCGGACGCCAACTGGCACCTGATTACCGTGACGTTCGATCGAACGGCCAACCAGGTGATTAGCTATGTCGATGGCCTGGCCGCGAACACCGGCGATATCAGTCCTTCAGGAACGGCTTCGTTCAACGCCGGTTTCAACACCCTCATCGGCAGCAGCGGCAACGGCGTCTATTCAGCCGCGGCGGACATTGACGATTTCGGCATCTGGAGCCGAGTGCTCACTCCCGACGAAATTGCCGCGATTTACGCGACTGGCTTGAACGGTCAGCCGCTGACCCAGGCAGTGCCGGGCCAAGCTCCGATCATTTCGGCGCAGCCGGTCAACTTGAACGTCGCGGTCGGCTCCACTGCGACGCTGACGGTGGCTGCGACGGGGCCAGGCCAGTTAACGTTCCAATGGAAGCTGAACGGCACGAACATCGTCGGTGCGACCAACGCCACGCTGGTCCTGACCTCGGTCGGGGCAGTCAGCCAGGGCGTGTACACCGCGCTCATCAGCAACGGCTCCGGTGCCGTGCTGAGCGCGGGAGCAGTTCTCACGGTGTATGAACTGGCCGTCACGGGCCAATGGGATTTCGACCAGGGTGATCTCCGAGCAACAGTCGGCGCAGATTTGGAATTTCTCGGGGATACATCCGCGATCACCACTTTCCCGTTGATGAGCGTCAACGGGCAACTCGCCAAAGTCATGGCGTTTGGCAGCAATTCGATTAGCCAGGGATTTTATATGCGCCACGGCGCCAAGCAAAATGGCGGCGGACATTTCGTGAACCAATACACTCTGCTGATGGACGTGATGTTCCCCGCCCAGAGTACGGGCCAATGGCGGGCGCTGTTCCAATCGGATCCGTTCAATCATGACGGCAATGACGCGGAGTTTTATGTCGGCGACACCGCGGCATCACCGGATGCGAACGGGATCGGCGCCGAAGGCCAATATAATGGCTCCCTGGCCGCCGATACCTGGTATCGCCTGGCGTTTGCCGTGGACCTGGCTGCGCCGCCCGGACAGCAACTCACCAAGTATGTCAACGGAATCCCCGTCGGCAGCCAGTCCTTGTCGGGCGGAGTGGATGGCCGTTATGCGCTGGGCCCGACCGCGCTGCTGTTTACTACGGGACTCAGTAGCGGCGGCTGGACGCGCACAGGCTTTGTGAACAGCATTCAATTTGTTAACGGCTGGATGGCGCCCGAGGCGATCGCCGCCTTGGGCGGCCCGAGTGCGGCGGGACTTCCACCTGGGAACGGGGTGCTACGAATCTCGAGCATCAGCCAGAACGCAACTTTGCTGTCGCTGAATTGGAACGGGCCGACGGGCCAGTTCCAGCTTCAGAAGGCTACCAACCTCAGCCAGCCGCTCTGGCAGGATGTCGGCAGCCCGACTACCAATCGCAGCAGCAACATGGTGATCACCGACCTGAGGGCCTACTACCGGCTCAAACAATTCCGACCCGATATTCAGACGGGACAACTGCCTAACTCCGAGCAATCGCTGCCGACCAAACAAATACTTCGAGCCGCGGGTCAGCAGCTTCAGTTTTCCGGTCGGCCGGTGGACCTGGCCCTCGCGCCCGACGGTCGAACCCTCTTCATCAAGAACATGACCAGTCTGCTCGTCGTAGATGTGTCGTCGTGGCGGCTGCTGGCGACTTTGGCGTATCCGGGCGGCGGAGCGTCGCTGCATGGAATTGCGGTCAGCCCGGATGGCACGCATGTCTATGTGACCGGCGCAGGCAATGAACTGTACCAGTGGAACGTGAGCACAAACCAGGCGGTCACCTTTTCGCAAACGATTACGCTGCCGAACGGCTCGGACCCCTGTGGCATTGCGCTCTCGGCTGACGGCGCGACCGCCTACGTTTGCCTCTCCATCGCCAATAGTCTGGCGGTAGTCAATTTGAACAAAGGCACAAGCCACCAAATCAACGTCGGAATCGCACCCTGGGATGTGGTGCTCTCCCCAAACGGCAGCTCAGCCTATGTGTCGGATTGGGGTGGGCGCACCCCCGTCGTCGGCGATCCCACCGCGACCTCGGTTGGCAGTTCGGTGGTGATTGATAATCGCGGTGTCGGGGCCAGTGGCGTGGTGTCGTTCGTGGACCTCTCAGGCAACGGGGCCGAGCTCGCGCAGGTGGCCACGGGATTGCACCCGTCGGATCTGGCACTCAGTCCGGACGGCAATACGCTCTACGTCGCGAATGCCAATTCGGACACCGTCACGGTGATCAACACCCAGACGAGGGCCGTCCAGGAAACTTTCCTGGTACGGCCCGATCCCACATTCCCGTTCGGCAGCGGTACGGACGGGCTGGCCTTGAGCAAAGATGGAAAGACTCTCTTCGTTGCGAACGCCGGGAACAACGCCATCGCCCTGATCGAATTGCCCAATACCCAACACACAAACAGTCTCTTGCAAGGATTTGTTCCGGCCGATTGGTTTCCGGGTGCCGTAGTCGCGGACAGCAATTTTCTATACGCCGTCAACGTGAAGGGCCTCGGCAGCCGCCAAGGGCAGCCGGCTAACACCACGTGGGACATCTACGCGTACCTCGGCACGGCCAATAAGATTCTACCGCCATCTGGTGATCCCTTGAGCAAATACACAGCGCAGGTCTTCGAAAATGGCCGCGTGCCGCAAATCAAGCAAACGCAGTTAATGTTCCGTCCAGGCCAGACCCCAGTGCCAGTGCCTGCTCGAGTCGGCGAGCCGTCGGTTTTCCAGCACGTGCTCTACATTCTCAAGGAAAACAAAACCTACGACCAGATTTTCGGCGACTTGCCCCAGGGCAACGGCAATCCCGGCCTGTGCATTTACCCGCAGTTCGTCTCGCCGAATCACCACGCGCTGGCACAGCAATTTGTGCTCCTCGATAATTTTTATTGCAACGGCGTCAACTCGGCCGACGGCCATTCCTGGAGCACCGAGGCCAACTGCACCGATCACCTTGAAAAATCCTTTGGCGGATTCAGCCGGAGCTACACTTTTGGGGATGACCCGCTGACCTATTCCTCAACCGGGTTCATTTGGAACAATGTGCTGCAGCACGGGCTGACCTTCCGCAACTATGGCGAGTTTGATTACGCCACGCCCGTGCCCGCAAACGCCACCTGGTCGCAAATCTACACTGATTTCACCAATGGGACCCGGTCGATCCATTATTCGCAGAATATCGGCGTGGCTTCCCTGCGACCCTACAGCTCGACCAATGTGCCGGGCTGGAATCTGGGAATTCCGGATGTGGTCCGCGCGGACGGATTCATCCGCGAGTTGAACCAGGCGCAAACCAACGGGACCTGGGCGGCTTTTCACTTGCTCTACTTACCTGACGATCACACCGGCGGGCCGCCCACGCCGGCAGCGCAAGTCGCGGACAACGACCTGGCCCTGGGGCAAGTGGTTGAAGCGGTCACGAAAAGCATCTTCGGCAGCAACACGGTCATTTTTGTGATCGAGGATGATCCGCAGAGCGGCTACGACCACGTGGACGGCCACCGTTCCTTGTGCCTGGTGATCAGTCCGTATACGAAGCGTGGTCAGGTCGTGAGCACTTTCTACAATCAGGCGGGTGTCTTACACACCATGGAGCAGATTCTTGGACTCCCACCCATGAACCAGCAGGATGCCATGGCTCCGCTAATGTTTGACTGCTTCACGAACACACCTGATTTCACCCCCTACACTTCGCTGCCGAACAACGTGCCTCTCGCCGACGGCACCGTGGCCGCCGCGACGCCGTCGCGCAAGCAACAGTACTGGGCCCGGCGACTCCGGGAGATGGACTTCAGCAAACCCGATCGCATCGACGAGGACGCCTTCAACCGTTACATCTGGTTTACGATCAAAGGCGATGCTGCTTACCCGTCGCAGTTTGTGGGCGGCCATGGCAAAGGGCTCAAGCAGCTCGGTTTGGCGCTCGACCCCAGCACGAGAGAGGATGACTAATCTCGTCCGCATCCCGACGCTGAAGACCCCGGCTGACTTTCGAGCGCATGTGGCGTCGCTCGGCATCGAACTGCCGTGTGAAGACAGCATCGTCAGCGGCTCGGCTTCACCGCTGGCGCAGCTCCTCGACCATATCGAGATCAATGGCAAGAAGATCGGCAATCGCTACGCCGTTCAGCCCATGGAAGGCTGGGACGGGACCGCCAGTGGGGGCATCACTCCGGAAGTGCTCCGGCGCTGGCAACGATTCGGCGCAAGCGGCGCGAAGTTAATCTTCGGCGTCGAGGCGATGGCCGTGCGAGCGGATGGACGCGCCAATCCGAACCAACTCGTCATTAACGACGCCAACAAGGCCGACCTTGAAAAGCTACGCGAAAGCCTGGTCGCGGCGCATGCGAGCCGCTACGGCAGAACCGATGACCTGGTCATCGGCTTTCAACTGACGCACTCCGGCCGGTTTTGCAAACCGAACGGCAAGTTCCGCATGGAACCGCGCGTGGCTTATCGGCATCCCGTCCTCGATCGTAAATTCGGCGTCGTCAGCGACGATGAGCTTTGGACGGATGATGAAATCGAGCGGCTGATTGAGAACTATGTTGAAGCGGCAAGAATTGCGCGTGACGTGGGCGCCGACTTCGTGGATATCAAGCATTGCCACGGTTACCTGCTCCACGAGTTTTTGAGCGCCTACACGCGGCCCGGCAAGTACGGAGGTTCGTTCGAGAACCGCACGCGGATTCTGCGCGAAATTGTGTCGGGAATTCGCTCAAGTGGGAACAAAATCGACCTGGCGGTGCGGTTGAGTGCGTTCGATTTCGTTCCGTTCAAGCCTGACCCGACCCGATCGCAGCCAGGCAAGCTGGGGCCGGGAATTCCCGAAGACTTCTCCCACTGCTTGCCCTATCGCTACGCTTTCGGTGTGAACCCGAGCCACCCGGTCGAGTACGATCTGACCGAGACAGTTCAGTTCCTCGAGCTGTGCGCGCAGCTTGGCGTCAAGATTGTCAACCTCAGCGCCGGCTCGCCCTATTACAATCCGCACATTCAACGGCCGGCCGCTTATCCGCCTTCGGACGGTTATCAGCCGCCGGAAGATCCGCTGGTCGGCGTCGCGCGGCAGATCAACGTCGTCCGGCAGTTGAAGGCCCGTGCGCCGAGCAGCCTGGTTCTCGTCGGCACGGCCTACAGCTATTTGCAGGAATACCTGCCGCACGTGGCCCAATATGTCGTGCGCCATGGCTGGACGGACCTCGTGGGTTTGGGTCGCATGGCCCTGGCTTACCCGACGATCTTGGCCGATGCGCTCGGGCACGGGACGCTGGCCACCAAATCGATCTGCCGCACCTTCAGCGATTGCACCACCGCGCCGCGCAACGGACTCGTCAGCGGTTGCTATCCGCTCGACAAATATTACTCGACGCGGCCCGAGTCCCGGAAATTGAAGGAGATAAAAAATCGGGCTGGGGCGTAGCTCCATGGGCCGCTCGAAGGGCACCTTTCTCTCTCCACGACAGATGCGACCGAGACGCCACGGTTGGGTCCGGAACGCCTGCCAATGCTCCAGTACACGCGAGTGATCCGGGGACTTTTCAAGGACGGATCTTGCAACCAAGCGCGCTCAGCCAGCCTGCAATTTGTAACCTCCACCGAGCATGCCTACGCGAGTTGCGGCAAAGCTGCATTGGCAGGCGGAAGTCCGGGTGGCCCAATTTTCTTGTGACATTTCCAACAATTCATGGTATAATAAAGTCAAACAATGGCTTCGCTGGATCATAGATCTGAGTTCCCGATCTTAGTGGTCCGACAATTGGAAGGAGTGCTGCTCGACCACCTATAAGTTTGCTTGACGTAGCCCGCGAAACCCGGGAAATGTCCAGCGCCATGATTACGTAGTACCAATGCCAGGAACGACTTGGTCCTGCCGGTGCACCGACTGGCCGAACAACGGCCTGCCGTGAGCAGGCTGGGACCAGGCCGCCCGCCACGATCCCGACATCGAACAACAGCAAACTCGTCCGAAAAGAACCCGGAACTTTTATGAAAACCATATCCTCCACTAAAACCCCTCGTCTCGCGGCGGCGATGCTCCCCATGCTTCTGACGGTCTTCACTGTCAGGTCCGCGGACTTCCCGACCACGATGAGTGGACTCAACCCCGCGGCCTGGTGGCGATTGAACGAGACCGCCGCATCTCCGGTTCCCAACATCGCCAGCAACTGGTCAACCCTTGGAGCTGTTGGTAACGGCTACGTGCTGCCCCTGGCTACGAATGGCGTGGCGGGCAGGGTCGGAAACGCGGTCCAGTTATCTGGAGACCCCGCTTCATGTGTGGACGTGCCTTTCAATGCGACCCTCAACCCCAATCCGCCTTTCAGTGTAGAATTCTGGGTGAAGGGCGCGGCCCAGGGTGATTCGACAGGCAATTGCCCTTTATCTTCCTTTGCGGGCTCATTTTTCTTTCCAAATAACCGATCGGGGTGGCTCTTTTATTTGAATAACAATGGCCGGATGGAGTTCCGTATCGGCGGTGAGAACCTTTACTCGGGTCTCGCTGACTCAGCCAACGGCGTCGTTACCGCAAGCGCATGGACACATGTTGCGGGCACATATAATGGCGCAGTCCAAAGGCTTTACATCAATGGCGCGAAAGTAGCCGAAGTAACCCTTACCTCCGCCGAAATCTCGAATTTCCAACCTAACAAGTGGTCGCAGCTCTGCATCGGCCGAACAGGCTTCGAATTTGGTGGAAACCGCTTTTTCACCGGGCTGGTGGACGAAGTGGCTGTCTATGCGTCACTCTTGAGCGACTCCACGGTCAAGGCCCACTTCGACGCGGCCACGACCAACGCTGCCGGCTACCATGCGCAAATCCTGGCTGCCAACCCGGTCGGCTACTGGCCTCTTGATGAGCCGGCTTATACGTTCCCCAACACGAACACTTACCCTGTCGCGGTCAGCAGCGGCACCATTGCCTCGCCGGGTGCCGACGGGACCAACACGCTGGGCGTGCTGGCAGCGCAACCCGGGCCGGGTTATTCCGGACTTTTGGCAGGTGACAAGTCCTGCCTCTTCAGTGGAGAGGCCGGCAACCTGCGGCTTGGCAATCCCAGTGTGCTCTCTAATCTCGTTGGGCGTGTCACCCTGCTGGCCTGGATCAAGCCGACGGTGAAAGACACAGGCCGCACTGTCATTGAGCACGGCTCCGTTGATGCGAATTTCTTCGAGACAGGGACGTTCTTGCGCATCGGCGACCCGGTCGATTTTGAACTCAGCTCAGACGCTCCCAACACAGCTTACTACGAGGTCGGGGCTACAGCCGACGGCACGACGTACAACAGCGCCAAGTATCCAGTGCCCGACGGTGACATTGGCAACTGGGTCTTTTTGGCAGGGACCTTTGATGGCGCAAATTGGAACTTGTATCGTAACGGTGTGCTGGTCGCGCAGGCCGCCGACACCGTTGGGGCTGTCCGCGTGACTAATTCGTGGTCGGTCGGGTCGATAAGCGACCCCGGCCCCGATTTCGGCGCCAACTTCCGCTTTGGAGGCTGGATTAACGAGCCGGCTATCTTCACCAATGCGTTGTCGGGAGCGACGATTCAGGCCCTCTACTTGTCCGCGAATGTCCCGCCCGTCATCTATCGGGCGCCTCAGTTGCCCGCTATTGTTTATGATGGTTCTTCGCTGACTTTGGACATCTGGGCTGAAGGGAACCCGACTCTCGTCTATAACTGGTATAAGAATGGTTCGCCGCTCGGGGTGACCACCACCAATCTCGCGCTGAACAATCTGACCACCAATAACAGCGGCACCTATACGGTGGCCGTAACTAACAATTTCGGCGCTGTCACCAGTTCGGTGTCTATGACGGTCACGCAAAGCACACCCGTTGTCACGATCCAACCGCAGTCGCTTGAACGATTTAGGGGACTCCCATTCACCCTCTCCGTGACTGCCGTGGGCAGCCCACCTATTTTTTACCAATGGTACCTGAAAAAAACGCTCATCTCCGGGGCAACCTCTTCAGCCTACACGAACACCGCCGCGTCGTCCAGCGACGGCAACTACACGTGCGTTCTCTCCAACCAATACTCTCCAACACAAGGTACGTCCACAAGTGCCGTCGCCACGGTCACCACTTTTCCCCCGCCCACCGGTTACGGCTCAAATATCCTCGCGGATGGTCCAATCGCCTATTGGCGGCTGGATGAATTCAGCGGCACGAATGCGTTTGATCTTGTGGGCAGCCACGACGGCCAGTATTTCAACGTGACGCAGCACGTACACCCCGGGTATTCCGTCATTGACTCTGACAATGCGATTTCAGTGTCAGGATCTCCCAATAGTTACGTCGGCAATATCAATGGGAATCCTAACGTCAGCGGCCCGGTCATTAATTTCGAGGGAACCAACGCCAGCTTCACACTGGAAGCCTGGGTCAACGGTCCCGCGCAGCCCGGGGGCTCGGCCATCATTGCTAAAGGGACGGGCGACAACGGCACCACCGCCAACGAGCAGTTCTGCCTGGACATCTCGGACGGAGGCAATTACCACTTTTTCGTCCGGGATCGATTCTTCCAAATTCACGAGGTCGAGGCTGACCTCGGACCAAGCAGCAGTTGGGACCATGTCGTCGGCGTCTTTGATGCCGTTGAACTGAACATGTTCATTTACGTGAACGGTGAGCAGCGCAACACCGCCAGCACGGGCGGCGCAGACATAAAGTCCTCGACGGCCCTGGTCAGCATCGGGTCGAAGCGAGATGGCACTGACCCTGACTATAACGATGGTTTCACCGGTTCACTAGATGAAGTTGCCATATACGACAAGGCTCTTTCGGCTGCGCAGGTGCAAGCCCACTACGCCGCGGCCTACGGCACAACCACGCCGCCGGCCATTTCCCGGCAACCGCAATCGTTGACGACTTATGTGACTCTGCCCGCGAGCTTCACCGTCGGTGCCTATGGTACATCGCCGCTTTCTTATCAGTGGAAAAAATACGGGACCAATATAACCGACGGCGGCAATATCTCCGGCACGACGAGTGACATTCTAACTATCAATCCGCTGACATTGAGCGATGCGGGCAATTATTCGGTCACCGTAAACAATTCGGTTGGCCCCGCCACTAACAGCGCCGTAGTGACCTTGAATGTCCTGCCCGCTCCGTCGTCGCCACCGAACATTTCCCAACTGGTGTTGCACCTGCAGTTCGAAGGCAACCTGAACGACGCGACCGGGCGCGGCAACAACGGGACCAAGATTGGCGCTGCCTCGTTCGTCTCAGACAATGACGGACTCCCATTTGGCCTCACCGCTCTTAACCTGGGCCAATGCTTCCACTATATGACGGACACCAACGAGGGCAGCGGAATTACTAATTACGCGACGTTGGACAAGCTCGGTCATACAGGTCTCGTAACTGCGCCTGGCAGCACGACGACTAACACTACACCTGGTACGAACGTGCCGCCTGACTTGAAATTCGGTTCCGGCGTTAGTTTTACGGTCGCATATTGGATCCGGCTGTCGGGGAATTTTGCCGGCGATGACTTGCCGTTCTTTGCTTCCGCAGTGGGCTCGACGTTCGGGTTCGGTTATGTGTTCGCGCCGACGTTTGGCTTCAATCCTCCGTCTCTTGGTGGCAACTGGCCCGGCGGCTGGGCCGCGTCGGTCTTCGACGTCAACGGCGCCGGAATCGGGGTCTATGGAGATGTTGGCTCGATCAACGATGGTGGCTGGCATCACCTGGTTCACATCATTGACCGCGAGGCCGGTATGAGCACCTACCTGGACGGTGTCCTGGCCCACTTCTCCAAGCGGGGAGGCACCACCGCCGCGGATGCCGACAACATCGACAGCGGCTACGCCCCTTGCATCGGTCAGGACCCGAGTGGTGGCTATTTCGAGGCCGGTGAGGCCTGGATCGACGACCTTGGTGTTTGGCGCCGGGCGCTCACACCACTCGAGGCGCAATCCATCTTTATGGCCGCGAGCGCCAACAACCCTGGTCTGAGCTTCACTGGCACCTTCACGCCCTCATCCGGCATCACTCTGCAGCGTCTTTCAGCCACGCAACTGAAGCTGACGTGGTCGATCGGCGTGCTCCAGCAGGCGGACAGTGTTACCGGGCCATACACCGACGTTACCGTTACGAACGGTCTGACGGTCTCGCGCGTGACGTCGCCTCATACCAACTCGATTTCCGGGACGCAGAAATTCTATCGCGCGCTGGATTGAGTTTAACATAGAAGGTTTGAAGAATTGATTGTAGGGCCCTGCCGGCGGCTTGCGTTGGAACGCGTTCCTGAGGATAATCGGATGCGTTGCCATGTCCCCCGGTTCCTATAGCGAAAAAGCGTCGTCGTCCGACTTCCTACCGACGCAATGGAGCGTGGTTTTGGATGCACAGCGGACCCAGCCGGAGCGGGCCCGGGCGGCGTTGGAACGTCTCTGTAGCCTTTATTGGTATCCCCTCTATGCGTTCATCCGCCGGCGTGGCCACGATAAGGAAGACGCGGAGGACTTGACGCAATCGTTCTTCGCCCATCTTCTGGGCAAAGATGGGCTGAGCCGCGTGGACCGGAGCAAAGGGCGGTTCCGCACATTCCTGCTGGCCTGCTTGGTGAATTTCCTCAATGACGAACGAGACCGGCAGCATGCGGCCAAACGCGGCGGCGGCAAACAAACTTTCTCCTGGGACGAATTGGAAGCCGAAGAAAAATATCAGCACGAGCCGGCCGGGTCGCTCACGCCAGAGAGATTATTCGAGCGGCGGTGGGCTCTGACGCTAATCGACCAGGTGACGCGGCGGCTCCGCCAGGAATATGAAACCGGCGGCAAAAAGGAACTGTTCAAGCAACTCGAGCCGTGTCTGACCGGCGAAGTCAGCCCCGACTTCTACGATGAAGTGGCGACCTGCTTGAAGATGAACGCCGGCGCGGTCAGGGTCGCCCTGCACCGGCTTCGACGCCGTCTGGGCGAGTTGCTGCGGAGTGAGATCGCCCACACAGTTACGCGGCCGGAAGAGGTCGAAGCAGAAATCCGATACCTGTTCACCGCGCTGGCTTAGCTGGTCAAACTCAATTTCGTTCTGTGGCCGAGGCCAGAAAATGTTCTCAGTGCGGCGCGGAGCTGCCCGCGGATGCGCCGCCCGGGCACTGCGCGCTCTGCATGTTGCAATTCGCTCTGGACCCACTCGAGTTCAGCCCTGAGCCAGCGGGTCTGCCCGATTCCGATCACCCTTTGACTCAGGAGTCTGGCGCCAGGATTGGCCGCTACACACTCGTGCAGCAACTCGGGGAAGGTGGTTGCGGAGTGGTTTACCTGGCCGAGCAACAGGAACCGGTCCGACGCCCGGTCGCCATCAAAATCATCAAGCCGGGGATGGACAGTCGGCAGGTCATCGCCCGATTTGAAGCCGAACGACAGGCGCTGGCGATGATGGACCATCCAAACATCGCCACGGTTTTCGATGGCGGCACAACAGAAGCCGGCCGGCCTTACTTCGTCATGGAACTCGTGCGCGGCGCGCGCATTACCGATTACTGCGATCAGAATAATCTAATGACTCGAGAACGCCTGGCACTCTTCATCCAGGTTTGCCAGGCGATTCAGCACGCGCATCAGAAGGGAATCATCCACCGAGACATCAAACCTTCAAATGTGCTCGTCACGCTGCACGACGCCGCGGCCGTCCCGAAAGTGATTGATTTCGGAATCGCTAAGGCCACCGACCAGCAGCTCACCGATAAAACGTTCTTTACCGCATTCGAGCAATTCATGGGCACGCCGGCTTACATGAGCCCCGAACAGGCCGAGATGGGCGGACTGGACATTGATACGCGGACCGACATCTACAGCCTGGGCGTTCTGCTCTATGAACTGCTGACGGGCAAAACTCCTTTCGACGCGAAGGAGTTGCTCGGGGCCGGTCTGGACGAGATGCGGCGGACGATCCGCGAGAGGCGGCCCGTCCGCCCCTCGACGCGCCTGAGCACGATGCTCGACGCCGAATTGGCCGCGGCGGCGCGGCACCGCCAGGCCGAGCCGCCCAAGCTGATCCATCTCATCCGCGGCGATCTGGACTGGATTGTGATGACGACGCTGGAAAAAGAGCGGGCCCGGCGCTACCAAACCGCCAATGCTCTGGCCATGGACATTCAGCGTTACCTGGACGGCGAGCCGGTTTTGGCACGTCCGCCGAGCAATTGGTACCGGTTCCACATGCTCGTGCGGCGCAACAAGCTGGCGTTCGCTTCCGCCGGCGCCGTCACGGCGGCGCTCATCATCGGCCTGGGACTGTCACTCTTGTCGTTCTACAAAGAGAAGGAAGCCCGCCAACGCGCCCAGACTGAGGCGGCGAAGAGCGAGCAGGTCGCGCGGCTTCTCAAAAATATGCTCAAGGGTGTGGGTCCATCCGTGGCGCTTGGGCGGGACACGACCATGCTGCGGGAGATACTGGACCAAACCGCGTCGAGCATTCACCAGGAACTCACCAACCAACCGGAAGTGGCCATGGAAATGTGCCTGACCCTGGCGGCGACCTATGACGATCTAGGCCTGGACCAGCAAGCCGAGGCGATGGGGCGCGAGGCCGTGGTGTTCGCCCGCTCCGCTTTTGGCCGCGAGCACCGGAACGTCGCCCGAGCCCTGCGCCAACTGGGCAATGCGCTGTCCAATCGCGGCAAAATGGCCGAAGCCGAGCCGCTTGTGCGCGAAGCGCTCCGGCAGCAGCGGCAGTTCTCTGGGGACCAGAGCGTTGAAGTAGCTGATGCATTGCAAACCCTGGGAAACGTGCTCTGGGGCAAAGGACAGCTTGCCGAAGCTGAGAAATTCCATCGTGAAGCCCTGGTCATTCGACGCAAACATGCGACTGATTCGGCCCCGCTGCTGGCAGAATCTCTGAACGACCTGGCGGGCGTGCTGACAATGGAAAGGAAACTCGCCGAGGCGGAAGCGATGTACCGCGAGGCTCTGGGCATGGCACGCGCTTTGTTTGGAGACGAGCATCCGACGCTGGCTGTTTCCATGAACAACCTGGGGAGCGTCCTGCGACGCAGGGGCAATGCGGAAGAGGCCGAGAAATTCTTTCGCCAGGCGCTGGAGCTCGAGCAGAAGGTCTTTGGCAATGAGCATCCGACTTCGGCAGTTTCCCTCAACAACCTGGCCTTACTGTTGCGCGCGCAGGGAAAACCCGGCGCGGCCGAAGCGATGCAACGCCAGGCCCTGGCCATCGAGCAAAAGCTCCTGGGCGCCGAGCATCCACAAACCGCCGTTTCACTTCGGAACCTTGCCAGTATTCTTTGCGACCAGGGCAAGGTCGAAGAAGCCGAGCTCACGGTTCGGGCAGCGTTGGCCGTGCAAAACAGGCTACTCGGTGAGGGCAACCCCGAAGTGGCCACCTCCTTCCAGGTCCTATCCCGCATTCAGGCGCAGTAGTGAAAGATAATCTTCCGTCGGATTTCCTGTAACAACGGGGCGTGGATTCCTTTGAAAGGGGGTAGAATGAACAACCAGGGTCGATTCAGGAACGCGCGAAAAGGGCCGTAGCCGCCGACGTGAGGAGGCGGAACTCGATTACAGAAATCCGCCTCCTTACGTCGGCGGCTACGTTGAATCCGCCCTGCATGAGCAAACTCGAATTCGAGAAAAAAGATTGTGATGACTTTTGATTTATGCTAGTCTGCGACCCAATCAGAGCGCCGCAGTTCACTGCCTTGCTTGCTGGAACCGCGAGTAGGCGCGAGCTGCATCGCGGGTGACGGGCACGACGCCGTATGATGATCGCCCTTAGCAGCCCGCCTTATCTCCGGCCAGATGGTTGCCCGGGCGCGTACCCTGCCCTCTGTCGTGTCAACCTCCCCAACGCCTCCCTGTTGTTATGAACTCCATTCCAGGCTTCCGCGCCAGTATGTGCCTGTGCTTCGGCTTCGCCCTCTGCGTGCAGGTCCAGGCGGGCCAGCGCCCATCCTGGCCTACTGCCGCGACCAGCCAGCATTCCAGGACCAACCGCCAACAATTGAGGCAGGAATGGCTGTACAAGCAACGAGCATCCGGGCTCGGCTATATCCCTCACGACGCCCGCGCGAAGGCGCTCCAGCAAATCCAGGAGTCTAAAACCACTCCGCTCCTACGCGGACCGCTGGTCCTCGCCAGCCCACGCTGGGTCAATATCGGCCCGGCGCCGATCGTCAATCTGGCCCTCGATCCCCCTCAACCCGCGGCGGGTCGCGTCACCGCAATCGCGGTCGATCCGACCAATTCGACGCACTGGCTGATCGGGACCGCCATGGGCGGGGTATGGGAGACGCACAATGGCGGAATTAATTGGACCCCAAAGACGGATGATCAAGCATCACTGGCCATTGGCGCGATTGCCTTTGCCCCGAGCAATCCTTTCATCATCTACGCCGGGACGGGCGAACCCAACGGAGGCGGCGACGTCTATGGCGGCGCCGGTTTGTTAAAATCCACTGATGGTGGGGCTACCTGGCGACTGTTGGCGGCGAACAAGTTCGCCGGCGGCTCCTTCAGCAGCATCATTGTCGATCCCAGCAACCCGAATGTGGTGCTGGCGGCGACGACCTCGGGCGGCATAGCGGGGAAGGGAGGAGATCCCGTGCCATACATACCGGGGACCGGCGTGTACAAATCGACCGACGGCGGGACGAATTGGGTGGCAAAGCTGCAGGCGGGCAGCTTCCTGGGCGGTTACTCAACGGATTTGAAAGCCGACCCGAGCAATTTTAATCATCAGTTGGCGACTTCCAGCCCGGACCCTGCGAGCATCAATGGGAACAATTTCCTCTACCAGTCTCTCGATGCCGGTGAGACCTGGACACAACTTAACGGTCCGTGGAGCCAGTATGCGCAAATTGGCGGCGGCGTGGGACGCATGCAGTTGGCGATCTCGCCCTCGAGTCCAAATACTGCTTACGCCAGCGCCCGCGACGGCCGCGGCGACAGGATCAGCAATCCTAATTTCAGTCGTTTGTTGGGTATCTGGCGCACCGACAACGCCTGGGCGGCGACTCCCACATGGACGGCCTTGCCCCAGCCGAGCGCCGAAGACGTCGGCACGCAGATGGATTACGACCAGGTGATCATTACGGATCCGGCCAACCCAAGCATCGTCTATTTTGGGTCCACCCCGCTCTTCAAATACAACGGTACCAGTTGGACCAATATCGGCGCCGATTATAATGGCCCGAACGGGGCCGCGCGACTCGTCCATCCGGACCAACACGCGCTGGCTTGGGCTGGCAGCCGCCTGGTGATCGGCAACGATGGCGGGGTCTGGAGCACCACCGACGGAGGCGCGACCTTCTTCAATCACAATACGAATGATCTTTGCATCACCCAGTTTTATTTTGGTGCGGTCCATCCTCGCGGCCGCAATTTTGCCTTGGGCGGAGCGCAGGACAACAGCAGCGCGGCCTGGTTTGGAACCAATGGCTGGGTGCTCACAGGACCGGCCGATGGCGGGGATTGCGCCATCTCTCCCAACGACCCGGATAATAATTGGGTGACGTCTTGGGACTTGGTGAACGTCTTGCGGCTGACCGGTGCCGGCCAGTTCCCCACCTGGGTGTACTGCGGCGCGTGTTCCAATCAGGGCGGACCCTTCATTCCCAAGCTGGCCCTGGCACCGACCAATGAAAACATCATGATTCTCAGCGCGTTTGGCCTCGTCAAAACCACCAATCTCTTCTCGGCGCCGATCCCGACATGGTATCAGGATGCGTTGGACCTGGCCTCGCCGATTTCGGCGGTGGCGTTCGCCCCGTCAGATTTATCGGGCAACACCTATGCCTGGGCTACCGAAGACGGAAAGTTTCGAGTCACGTCGGTGGGTGTGGGTGGATTCTCGGTTGATGCAAACTTCTTCGCCTATGTGACAGCCTTGGGGTTTGCCCCCAACAACGCCAACACTCTTTACATCACGTTCTCCGGCTTCAGCCCAACACAAGGCGGTCATCTGCTTAAGAACGTCAACGTTTTGGCGTTTGGCTCGGCCTGGACGGATATCAGTCCGCCTGTGAACCTGCCGCACAACTCTTTGGCGATCGATCCAGGAGATCCAAACAATATCTATGTGGGCACCGACATCGGCGTCTGGCACAGCTCCGACGGGGGCGGCACTTGGACGCACATGGGACCCGAGACTGGCATGCCCAACGTGGCTGTGTTTGACCTCAAAATCCAGCCAGGCACCGGCAGGGTCTTTGCCTTCACCTTTGGCCGCGGCGCATTCATGCTCGACCCGAACGCCACCAATAATCCACCCACTATTGTCAGCTTCAACCCGACCAACGGCCCACCCGGAACGAGTGTCACCATCATCGGAACCAAGTTCAACAATGCCAGCGCGGTTCAGTTCGGCGGGATCAATGCCGCAGGGTTCGTGGTGAATGCGAGCACCCAAATCGTCGCTACGGTCCCCGCCGGAGCTCTGACGGGTCCAATCTCGGTCACCACACCCACCGGCTCGGCCGCTAGCTCGGCTGCCTTCACGGTCACTACCGCGCCGGCCATCAGCAGCTTTGCGCCGACCGCCGGAAATGTAGGCACTCTCGTGACCCTTTCGGGAGCAAACCTGACAGGCGCAACCAACGTCAGCTTCGGCGCAGCGGCCGCGACTTTCACCGTGAATTCTTCCACCCAGATCACTGCCACGGTTCCAGCCAGTGCCACGACTGACAAGATTACCGTGCGCACGCCCAGCGGCACGGCCCAGAGCGCCGGCCTGTTCACGGTGACGACGACGCCGGTCATCAGCGGATTTACGCCTGGCAACGGAGCGATTGGCAGCAGTGTGACGATCACCGGCGCAAACTTCGTCAGCGTCAACGGCGTCGCCTTCAATGGTGTGTCGTCCGTAAGCCCGGTCGTCAACTCGGCAGTCCAAATCACGGCCACGGTCCCGGCGGGCGCAACCACAGGCCACATCACCGTTACCACCGCCAGCGGAACCGCCCAGAGTGCAGCCAGTTTTTCGGTCATTCCCGCTCCGTCCATCACCACCTTCAGCCCGGCCAGTGGCAGCGCCGGCACGGGCGTGATGATCACCGGCGCGAACTTCTCTGGCGCCACCGCCGTCACCTTCAACGGCCTGAGTGCAGCGGGCTTCAGCCTTAACTCAGCGACGCAAATCACGGCCAATGCGCCTCCGGGCGTGACGACTGGGCCACTGCGAGTCACCACGCCGGGCGGGACGTCCGTAAGCGCTGGTTCGTTCACGGTGGTTTCGCGTCCGGCCAATGACAACTTCGCCTCGGCCCAGGTCATTAGCGGCAGTTCCGGGACCGTCTCCGGCAGCAACGTGGCAGCGACGAAGGAAGCGGGCGAACCGGTGCACGCGGGCAACGATGGCGGCCGCTCGATTTGGTATCGCTGGACGGCGCCCGCCGGGGGAACCTGGACGTTCAACACCGCCGGCAGCAGCTTCGACACGTTGCTCGCGGTTTACACCGGCAACGCTCTAAGCAACCTGGTCGCGGTCGCCAGCAGCGACAACAGCCCCGGCACCAACACCAGCAGCGTCACCTTTACCGCTACCAACGGCACCGTCTATCAAATCGCCGTGGATGGTTTCCTGGCCGACGCAGGAGAATTGGCCATGTCGGTGGCGCCTGACTCGGGAGCCGTGGTGTTGAACTGGGACCTGGCCCCGAATTTTCCGCCGCAAATCGCCAGCTTCTCTCCTGGGAGTGGGCCCGCCGGGACCAGCGTCAGCATCGCCGGCATGAATTTTCTGGGGACGACGGGCGTGCAGTTTAATGGCGCCGGCGCCGCATTCACGGTCAACTCGAATTCGCAAATAACGGCCACCGTCCCGGCCGGCGCGACGACCGGCCCGCTCAAGGTCCTCAAGCCCAGCGGCACGGCCACGAGCGGTCTGAATTTCGTCGTGGGCGTTTTTCCGGCCAACGATAACTTCGCCAACGCTCAAGTGATCAGCGGCAGCGCCGGCCTCGTCACGGGCTCCAGTACCGGCGCCACCAAAGAAGCCGGCGAACCCAACCACGCCGGCAACGTCGGTGGCAGTTCGGTCTGGTACGCCTGGACGGCGCCCAGCAGCGGCACGTGGGAATTTGATACCGCAGGGAGCAGCTTCGACACTCTGTTGGCAGTTTACACCGGCACGATTGTTGGCGGGCTCTCGTTGGTTGCCAGCAATGCTCCCTCGGGCGGAGTCACCACCAGCCAGCTTCAGTTCAGCGCCGCCAATGGCACAATTTATCGGATCGCGGTGGACGGCTATGGCGGCGCCTCGGGCAATCTGGTGTGTCACTGGGCCAACACGAATCTCCTGCCGGTGATCTCCGAGTTCGCTCCCGCCAGCGGCGGAGTGGGGACTCTCGTCACGGTAACTGGAACTAATCTGAACGGCGTCAACGCTGTCCGGTTCGCTGGCGTTGGCACGGCCAGCTTCACGAGTCTCTCGACCACGCAATTCACGGCCACCGTTCCGGCCGGCGCGGCCACCGGTCCCATCAGTGTCTCCACCACCAATGGCACGGCCCAGAGCGCGACCAGTTTCCTGCTGGTCGGCAACCCACCGGCGAACGACAATTTCTCGAATCGACTCGCCATGGTCGGCGCGGTCGTCACCGTGACCGACTCGAACACCTTCGCCACGCGCGAACCCAACGAACCCTTCCATGCAGGCAACCTGGGCGGCGCCTCAGTTTGGTGGACGTGGACCGCACCCAGCAACGGCACTTATACGATCACCACCAGGAGCAGTAGCTTCGACACCGTGCTCGGTGTCTATATCGGCACCAGCGTCGGCTCGCTCTTCACTATTGCCTCCAATGACGATGGCCCGAACATGGGCACGGCCAGCCAGGTCACTTTCAATGCCGCCGGCGGCACGGCCTACCAGATCGCCGTGGACGGTTACAACGGTGATTCGGGCAACATTATCCTGAGCGTATTTCCGGCGATCCCGGCGCAAGTGATCTATTTCACCGGTTTCGAAGGTTACAACTACGCAGCGTTGTCCGGACAATACGGTTGGACCAGTGCCGGTCCTGGGCAAAACGGCGTCTTGTTCAACGCCTTTGGTGATTATGGGAACCAGGCCTACGTCGGTTATTCCTCACCTACGCCCGGAGCCGCCACGCTCGTGTATTACCCGACAAACTACACGCCCGACTTAACCACCCGCCCGGTGGTGGCCTTTGGTGTCAACATGGAGATTTTTGATCCTTCGGTCTCGGTTTATGACAACTTTGGCTGGGCAGTTTATAACCAAAATGGTCAACTGCTATTCTTCCTCGAGTTCAACAACAGCAATCTGAGCATCAACTATCAGCTCAACGACGGCTCCGGTTACCATCCCACCGGCCAAAGCTTTCAAAACGGCTATATCTATTCCTTGGAACTGGACATGGATTTCGGCCGCAATCTCTGGAACGCTTTCCTCGGCGGTGTGCCGATTGTCCAAAATCAGCCCCTTTCTGCCACGAACAACGTCGCCCTGAATCTTGGGCTCATTGCCGCCACCTGGCTCCAAACTCCTGGCACCAACGGCAACAATTACATGATTTTCGACAATTACCTGATTGCCGCGTTCCCGAGCCAGCTACCGCGGATCGTTACCCCGCCGCAGACCCAGACCAACACGGTCGGCGCTACGGCCGCCCTTCTGGTGGTGGCCGACAGCGCGCTGCCGCTCACCTATCAATGGCAGTTCAACGGCACGCCAATCACGGGCGCGACCGATCCCACGCTCACTCTGAACAACCTTACTTTCAACCAGGCCGGCAACTACACAGTGGTCGTCGCCAATGCTGCCGGCTCGGTTACCAGCGCGCCGCCGGCGGTCTTGACGGTCGCCCAACTGCCGAACCTGACGCCCTACAAACCCTCGACCTGGTCGGACAAAATCATTACGGCGACGAATTCGGCCAGTACCACCGATGCCGGAATTATTTATAGCCACCAGGATGTCTATGTAACCTGGGCGGTCGTCAACAATTCCAGCAACGGCAATATCAGCCAGACGTTCTACACGGAGCTGTTCGTGGACGGTGTGCTGAGTGGGAATTGGCTCACACCGGGCCTGAACGCCGGCTTCTATACCCACCCGACGACCAGTCTGGATTTAGGCAAGCTGTCCGTTGGCTCGCACACCCTTCGAATTGACACCGACACAACTGATGTCGTCCCGGAGAGCAACAAGAATGACAATAGTTATACGAAAACGATCATCGTCAGTTCGACCAACAACACGCCGCCGCAACTCAGTTCGCCGGTGCGCACCCCTAATGGCCCTTTCCAATTGACTCTTAACGGCATTCCTCTGCGCAGTTACGAGCTCCAGGCCTCGACCAATCTCACCAACTGGTCAGTCCTCAGCACGGTGACCATCACAAATGGGAGCGGTGTGTTTCCATACTCCGATCCCACTGCCACAAATTACAGGCGCCGGTTTTATCGCGGCCGCCTGCTCAGCCCATAGACCGGCGGTGTGACCGTGACTCATCGCGTCGTATCCAATTCCTAACGATCTGTACCCGAACCCAGCCAAAGCGGCGGGAAACGCCGCACTCCAAAGGCTTCGCCAGATTCGATGCGTATCCGCAACTCGCAAAGCGCCTGGAGTGTGGCGCATCCCGCCGCTCTGCTTACGAGTCGGCTGGTCGCCAAGGACGTGGTGAGGACCTACACTTCGGGCTCGCTTATGATCCACCCCTTGCCTTTCCAAGAACCACTACAAAAAAGTCTGTAACAACGCCCCGCCATTTCCTTTGAAACGGGTAGAAAGCAGAAATACGAAGCGAATGAAACCATTGAAAAATGACTGATTTATGAAGCAAGAAACCGCAACCGCCTTTCATCTTATCCGCCTGGCCTTGACCGCAGCCGCGGCATGGCTGTTATCTGCCAGCATCAGCCAGGGCGGAACTCTCTACGTCAAAACTTCCGGCGACGATACCCTATCAGGCGCGAGCTGGGCGCTGGCCAAACAGACTATCCCCGCCGCGATCACGGCCGCAGCGGCCGGCGACCAACTCTGGGTCGCCAGCGGCACTTATACTCAGCTCGTCACGCTCAAGCCGGGCGTGGCCATGTACGCTGGCTTCAATGGAACTGAAACCAGTTTAGCTCAGCGCAACTTCGGGATTAATTTCGCCATCCTCGATGCCCGCACCAACGGTGTCGTCGTCACGATCACAAACGCCGGCGCCGACACGCGCGTGGATGGGTTCATCATCACAGGGGGCTATGGCTATGGCAAAAATGGCGCGGGCATTTTGATCGACGTAGCCGCGCCGACGATCATGAACAACACCATCCTTCGCAATACGACAAGCGGCGCCGCCGGCGCCGGCATTTTTATAAACAGTTATCTGATCGCCTCGAATGCATACCCGCAAATCCTGGGTAACTACATTTACAATAACATTTCCCTTGGGGGAAACGGCGACGCTGGCGCGATTGCCATATCAGGCTCGTCGCCGCTGATTGCGTTCAATCACGTGTTCGGAAATTTTGCCGGCCGTAATGCCGGCGGAATCGGGTGCTGGAAAGATTGCCATGCTATCCTGGTCGATAACGTGATTGAAGGCAACGGTACCAGCGTGGAATCAAACGTCGGGCTTGGTGGCGGTATTTTCGCTACGGCCACTGATTTAGACGGAAATTTTATTCAAAACGCGATTAGCGCACCACTGATCATTGATAACGTGATCGCCGCCAATGGCGCGTCGTCAGGTGGCGGCATTGCCCTGGTCAGTGCAAATGCCGGAGTCGCCTTTGTCGGCAACAACAGCATCGTGGCCAATACTGGCTCGGGGATTTATTGGCTGGGCGCCTCGCCCAGCAATTGCAATAACCTGGTTGCCTTCAATTCGGCTGGATTGGAGCAGATCGACATCAATGCCGCCGCCCTTAACAACAACGACGTTTTTGGGAATACCGTCCTCGGCGGCAAAACGGACTACGTCGGCTTGCCCGATGCAACCGGCGTCCACGGCAATATCTCTGTCGAGCCGAAATTGGCCAATTTCCGCATTGGCAACTTTCATCTGCAGGCCGGCTCTCCTTGCATCGATGCCGGGCTCAATTCCGCAGTCATGGCCGGCTTTCTTGACGCAGATTTAAACACTCGCGTCGTCGGAACTGCCGTCGATATTGGAGCGTACGAATCCACTGGAGCTGTCTTGAACGCGCCGACTCCGATTATCTATGTCACTCCTGCCGGCAATGACGGCAATGGCGGTCTGAGTTGGGCGGCGGCAAAGCGAACCATCCATGCCGGAATTAGCGCCGCAAATCCCACTGTGCAGCAAGGCGCAGAGGTTTGGGTGGCCCAGGGTACTTACCCAGAGCACATCGTGTTGCCTGCCTTTGTGTATGCTTACGGCGGTTTTGCAGGGAGCGAAACCACACGAGCTGCAAGAAACATTGCGGCTCATCCGACGGTGATAGATGGAGGCGGAACGCCGACCATAGTTACAAGCCAAAGCGCGGGTTACCTGGTGAGCACGTTGGATGGATTTACTGTTCAGAACGGTGGGGCCTTCACCGCTGGGGCCAGTCCAATCGGTCATTACGCTTTGGGCGGCGCTATCAATTGCACGGTCAGTTCTCCGATTATTGCCAATAACCTTATTGTTTCGAATTCGATCGGGGTTCCTATCGGGCAGAGCATTCAATCTTTCGGCAGCGGCATTTATTGCACCCTCAGCGCGCCGCAAATCATCGGCAATACTTTCTATCGCAATGAAGAAATCGACAACACCTCCGGGGCCGGCGGTGGCATCTACGTTACATACTCGAAGCCAACCATTCAGGGAAACTTATTTAGTCAGAACTTTGCCAAATATGGCTCGGCCATCGCGGCCTACGTGTCCTCGGTCAATATCATCGGCAACACGATCCAGAACGGCACCTATTACGACAATGGCGCCGATCCGTATGCGGGCCCTTTGGACGGCGCGGTCTTTCTGAATGCGTGCTACGATTTCCGGATCGAGGCAAATACCGTGCAGGGAAATGTCGGAAGCACCGGCGCAGGTTTTGACCTGCAGATTTGCAGAGATGGCCAGGTGCGGAACAACCTGGTGCTGAGCAACTCGGTTTACAAGACGTTGATGACAGGCGGCCCGGGTGGCGCCATTTTTTGCAATTCGATCGGCAACATTCAAATTTTGAATAACACAATCGTGGGAAACACCGGCGCAGGGCTTTACTATGGCAGCGTCATCGCACAAGGGCCTACAAACGGCGCGGTTGTCCTGGCCAATAATATTGTCGCCTTCAACGCCGCCGGCATTACTCAGGGACTCTACTCACAGGCACCCCTGACCCTTTTCAACAACTGCGTTACCAATCCAATGAATTATGGCGGAGTGTCGCCGGGGGCTGGTGATATCAATGTCGATCCGCAGTTCCTCAATGGATCCGCAGGCAATTTTCATCTGGCAACAACTTCGCCCTGCATCGACGCCGGCACCGCTCTCTACGCGGCGGCCACCGACTTTGACGGTGTCTTGCGCCCACTCGATGGCAACAACGATGGCACGGCGGCGTTCGATATCGGCGGCTTTGAGTTCGTTCATCCGACTGCCGACACCGACCACGACGGCATGTCCGATCTCGCCGAAGTCATCGCGGGAACAAACCCAACCGACTCAAACTCGTTCCTGAAGCTTCTGTCACACTCCTCCGCGGGGAGTAGCATCGCCCTGGACTGGCTGTCCGTCACCGGCCGGACATACACCATCGAATTCAAGCCCACGGTCACCGGCAATTGGCAAACCCTCAGCAACAACATCCCTGGCACCGGCACCACGATCGAAATCCTGGACTCAACGGGAAGCAGCGCGACCCGCTTTTATCGGCTAGGCGTGAGCAGGAACTAAGCGCGCGACATTTATTCGGCATCAGATAAACCGATGCTCACTGAATGATTTTCGATTAACACCGCGGACGGTTCTTCCCATTAAGCTTAACGGCGTGAGAGCGAGTTCTCATGCCTGGTGCGCTCGGGCATCGCTGCCTTGCCCATCGGCGATTTGCCTTGGTTCGCCAACGACTTGGCATTTACTTTCCACACAGGATTCGAGGCGGCCCGGATCCGGACTGCCTTGGAACTCTCTGCTCACGGCAAAGGACAACCATGAATGACCAGGAGCGGCTTGAATTGGAATTGCTGAAACGCCAACAGGCACGGCTTCAGCAGGAGTTGGCCGATTTGTCCAGGCAACTTGAGGCCTTTGAATCACGGCTGGAACGCCGCGCACCGGAGTCGAGCGCAACTGCGCCACCAAGCTCGACTCCCGCTCCCGCCACGATCCGGATTCCGACTAGACCAGGGCCACTGGAGGCGAAAAAGTTTGCTCCAGCGCCAGCCGACATCGTCCGCCCACTTTCGCCGGTTCCACCCATCATCGCTCCGGTTCCCTCGCCTCTTTCGGGCGCGGAAAAGCCCCCGGCGCCGGGCCCGATTCCTATCCCGCCCCCGATGCACATGTCGGCACCGGCCGCTCCTGCGTGGGGAGGTGGCCGCCCGCCGACCCTGAGCAAATCGCCTGCAACGGAACGTTCGTTCGAAATGCGGCTGGGTACTTACTGGCTGGTGCGGATCGGCATCGTAATGTTGCTGACGGGCCTGGTCTTCTTCGGGAATTACGCTTACCAGAATTACATTGGCAGGCTCGGGGCCGGCGGCAAGGTGTGTTTGCTTTATTTGGCCAGCGCAATTCTGCTCGGGGCCGGTGGATGGTGGCAGCGAAAGAGCGCGAAAGAATCCCTGCGCAATTACGCCCAGGTGCTCTTCGCCGGCGGATTGGCATTGGTCTATTTCACCACGTACGCCGCGCATCATTTTGCGAATCTCCGCGTTATCGAGAGTTCGCTGGCCGACGGATTCCTGCTGCTGGGCATCGCCGCCGTGATGGTCTGGATTGCGAATGCCAGGAAATCGGAGGTCCTGGCCCTCTTTGCCGTGCTGCTGGCTTACTACACGTCAGTCATTACCGCGGTGGGGCTATTCACACTTTACTCGAACCTGGTCCTGACGGCCGCGGCGGTCTTCTTTCTTGTGCGCAATCGCTGGGCTACGCTCTCGTTCGCCAGTCTGCTGGCGACCTATGCCGCCTATGGATTTTGGCGGTTTTTCAACGGCGATCATTGGCGCTGGGCGCCCGGGGAGGGATTGACCCCTGGCCTCTGCTTCCTGGCAGCCTACTGGCTCTTGTTCACCGCGGGTGTCTTCCTCTCGAAACATGAGAGCTTCGTCAAGGAAAACCGCGCCAGTTTTCTCACCCTGAACAACGGCGCTTTCTTCGGCCTCTTTTTGCTGACGATGTTCCAGGTGCACCACGGCGGTTTTTGGAAATTCGCGCTCATCTACGGCGGTACGCTGCTCGGGTTGGCGGAGCTGGCGCGGCGGGTCTTGCCGAATGAGCCGATGGCAAAGAACAGCTATCTGATTCAGGGCCTGTTGCTGGCGACCGCTGGATTCATTACGAAGTTCAGCGGGCTGGAGCTGGCGCTGATTCTCGCCACCGAGAGCGTGGCGCTGTCGCTCGCCGGACACCAGCGTAAGAATGTAATTCTGCTCGCAAGCGCCTACATTGCGGCGTTGCTCGCCGTTGGCTGGGGAATGGACGGCTTGAGACAAAACGAAACGCCTGGCCTTTGGCTCGGCATCGGCCTCGGCGCGATCATGATGTTCAACACCTTTTTAGCGCATCGAGCAACTTCGTCCGCGAACCACATCCTTCTTCGCCCGCAGCCGGGATATTTCACTGTGCTCGCTCTGGCTATTTGGCTGGTTGCAACTTACAACAACACCGGCCGAGAAAATTTCCCGGTCGTACTGGCCGGTGAAGCACTGCTGCTCACGCTTTCGATTTATTTCTTTCGTGTGCGCGAGGTCACTCTGTTGAGCCAGGGGTATCTCCTGCTGGCACAGTTTGCGTGGGTTCTCCTATACGCCCTGGCGACGAACCCATCTCCGCCAGCATGGAACCCGCTGCTGCTGCTCGCCGTGTCCCTGGGGCTGAGTCACTGGTGGCAAAAGCAAAAGGTTCTGCCGGTGCGCCGTGACCTCAGCCTTTTTTGGCAGGGTGCGTATGCCCTGGCGATAATGGGCGTGCTCTACTTCTGGCTGAGCCCGGTGGTCAAGGCCCCCGCGTGGCTCGCGCTCACAAGTCTCCTGGCGGTCGGCATTACTGCGTACGGCGTGTTCACGCGCGCGTGGATGCTGGCAGCGTTTAGTCAGCTCTTTGCGCTCGTTAGCGGCGCGCAGTTTGTCTGGCAACTGATGGAGAATACAACTCCGTGGCGGTTCCCGATCGCGCCAATCGCCGCATTGGTGGCGCTGTCGCTCGGCACCGTCCACTGGTTCTCGCGTCACGCTGAAGCCGGACCGCACCTGCGCCTGTCGCTGTTGCGGCTTGCGCAGCTTTATCGCTGGGCCGCCATCGGAATGTCGGTCTGGTGGGTCGTCCGCTACATCCCGGCGCGCGAATGCATCTGGCTGCTGGGGTTGCTCGGCGCATGGTTCTTCGTTCTGGCTGGCCTGTGGCGAAATGCCGAGCTCTTGCTCGTCAGTGGTGCTTACACGGTAACTGGCCTGGTCTTGTTCTGGCTGCCATTGCTCGAGACTCAAACCGTTTACGTGCCGAACCTGCTGGTGATTTTGCTTCTACTGGGACAGCGTCAGATGGCTCGGCGTCTGTCCGACCGTTATCCCCTTGAACAGGCCGTTCATGCCGCCGTGATCACCATCGGTGGATTGAGCCTGTGGCTGTTCCTTTCGCGTTGGGTTTTGGAGAAGGCGAGCGGCTTCTATCTGACTGCGAGCTGGTCGGTCCTGGCGTTGTGCCTGTTCACCGCGGGCATTGTACTGCGTGAGCGCGTTTACCGGTGGCTCGGGCTCGGTGTGCTGGCTTGCGCCCTCGGACGGGTCGTGATTTTTGACGTGTGGACTCTCGAGACACTCTATCGCATCCTGAGTTTTATGGCCCTCGGCATCGTCTTGCTCGTGCTCGGATTCATCTACAATAAGCACCAGGAAAAAATTAAGGAATGGCTCTGAAGAATCTGTGCCTGGCAAAAAAATGCTTGCGTCCGGCCGGTCGATCGTCTTTTCTCGGCTCCAAGCTATGGTTCTGTTAGGTGGACTATGACGCTCCGAGAGAGTTCTGTTTGCAGAGCCGCCAAGTCTTCGCGATGGAGTAGTCCTGGACTCCTCGCCGTGATCGCATCGCTCGGCCTGCTGGGCAGCTCGGCCCAGGCTGATACGATTGTTTCATCGCTCAGCAATACTTTGCAGACGGTCCTCTTTACCCCCAGCAACTGGGTCGCTTCTCCCTTCCAAACTGGCCCGCAGGGCTGGATGCTAACCAATGTGACACTTTCGCTCGTCCAGGGTGGAGCCAGCGCCAGTATGGCCGATGTTCGCCTCTTTTCCAACGACGTCGGCCAAGTGGGGATTTCGCTGGCTGATCTGGGCGTTAAGCAGATCACCGGGTCCCAATCCCAACTCTGGTCCTTTCCAGCCACGACCGACATAGAACTGGCGCCGCTCACGACTTACTGGGTAGCCGTGGGAAATGTCTCGCCGGATCAGGGCTTAAACGTGGATCTCGTCCTGGCCCCGCCGTTTTCGTTTACCGGCGCTCCGGGCACACTGATGACCTTCAGCGGTGCCGCGGGCACGGGATCAGGTGCGAATCCTCCGACGGCCTTCAACCCGCCGGGAGCCGGGGCTGCCCTTGCTTTCCAGGCCGACGGCGTATCAACAAATGTCCCCGAGCCCGGCTCGTTCGCGTGCCTCATCGCCGGAGGTATCGCTCTCGTTGTTCTCCGGCGGCTTCATCGGCCAGCCGCTGTTTAGAGCTGATGGAGCGACGGGAGGCCGCACTATGAAATGGTTCGTACTTTTAGCCGGAGGTTGTTTAATCTGCGCTCCCGCAGCCGGCACAGCCTCACAGCACAAGTTCACGGACAAATTCGACGTGGACAAAACGGAGTTAGCATCCGTCGGCACAAACCGATTTTTAAATCTCACGCCCGGATTCCGCCTCGTTCTCGAAGGGACCGAGCGGGGCAAGAAAACTGTCCTGATTATTACCGTACTCAATCAGACGGAACGCGTGGACGGCGTCGAGACACGAGTCGTGGAGGAGCGGGAAACCATCAATGGTGAGCTGGCCGAGGTCAGCCGCAATTTTTTCGCGATCTCGACGCGGACGAGCGATGTGTTTTACTTCGGCGAAGATGTGGATTTTTACAAGGGTGGGAAAGTCGTCGGACACGAGGGCTCCTGGAGGGCTGGAGTCAGGGGCGCAACTTTCGGGCTGGCAATGCCCGGCCGGCCGCTGCTCGGGGCCAAATACTATCAGGAAATCGCTCCGAAAGTGGCCATGGACCGCGCGGAGGTGGTGAGCCTGGGCGCGGAGTTCAACACACCGGCCGGCCGATTTGACGGCTGCCTCGAAACCGAGGAAGGTTCGCCTTTGGAAAAAGCAAAGGAGCGGAAGCTGTACGCCCCGGGTATCGGCTTGATCTTTGATGGCGAACTCAAGCTGGTGAAGTACGGCCGCGAGGCGCTGTGAAGTCGATCTGATTCCCGCTCGAGCCTGTCGCATCGTCGATCTCACAGCATCAAGAGAGGTGTTCGGTAATTTTCTTCGCGAATCGACTTGCGCAACCGCCGGGCCAAGGCATGATTAAGCCGTAAGTTGATCGCGGGGTGGAGCAGCCCGGTAGCTCGTCAGGCTCATAACCTGAAGGTCGCTGGTTCAAATCCAGCCCCCGCAACCAACTCTGCTCTTCCTGGCTTTTCCATAGCGGCTTTTTTCTGTGATCCTGGCGGCGCCAACCGCGAAGAGGTTCAGAGGTGCACGGCGAACCAATCGAGCTTTAGGTCCCGGACAGCGTTGAGCATGAATTGAACGGCAACTGCCGCCAGCAGCAGGCCCATGATGCGGACGGTTATCTTCATGGCGATCGGGCTGAGCCAGCGGGCGCCGCGGGCGGAGATGCGCAGGATCAGGTAGCTGGCAAGCGCGACCGCAAGAATACAAAGATACAGGGCCACGCGCTGAGTCACGGTCGCCGCCTGGTTTTGGAGCAGGATGGCTGTTGAGATCGCGCCGGGACCGGCCAGCATCGGAATCGCCAGCGGGGTAACGGCGATGTCGGTTTTCACCACACCGGCAGCGGTTTCTTCCGAGGTTTCCTGGACGCGCGAGCGCTGGGCGCGGAGCATGTCCAGGGCGACCAGAAGCAGGACGATACTGGCGGCGATTTGAAACGCCGGCATGGTAATGCCGAGAAATTTGAAGATCCACTGGCCGGCGGCGGCGAACCCAACGAGCACACCCGCCATGACGCAACACGCAAGGCGCGCCATGCGGATGCGTTGCTCGGGAGTATCGGCTGGCGTCATGGCCAAAAAGGCCGGCACGGTTGCCAGGGGGTCCACGATCACAAAGAGCGAGCTGGACGCGAGGAAGATGTACTCCGGCAGGCTCATACCGAGCACGGCGCGAATATGGCGTCGGTCATGCCATGAATGATCTTTTTGTCCGCCGGACAGATGGTGGCCAGCACGCCGCCCAGGTGCGCCCGGGCGGTTTCGGCTTCACCGCTTACAAAGTAGTATGGGCAGAGCCGGGCGCGGCCATTCATCCCCACCAGTTGACCGTGCTCGAAATCGAACCATTGGGCTTCCACCAGGCGCGGCTTATGGTAGCGCTGCAAGACACGCGGTGAGTGGCCGAAGCCGGCGATGGCCTGATCGACCGCCGCCGCCCAATCCGCATGAGACAGATCGCTGCCGAGAAAGACGCCACGCGCGCCCCAGGCATGGGCCGAGAATCCAGAGACTTTCAGGATCAGCTCGCGTTCCTTTTGCGACAACAGCTTGAGCTGGTGCCAGTCGGTCAGATTCAACTCCGGGATCGCGGCATGGGGCGGGAGCGCCGAGGGATCCACCAGCCAGGTGTAGGGGACCAGGCGGCGCAGCCGCTCGAAGAAGCGCTCGCCCAGTTCCTGCCGCCAAAACCCGTACAAGTTGCGGTTCCAGAGCAGGGCGAACAACATCTTTTCCTCGAAAAACGGCTTCGGCGGCGGCGTGAGCCGGATGCGCCGGTCTGCCGCGAGTTCAAAGAGGTTCTTGGATCCTGGCACATTCGCCAGATCGAACAACTCAAAGAACCTATAGACCGCATCGCCCACCGCCGGCTCCGAGAAGCCCGCGTCTTGAATTCGGTACCGGTCGCGGCCCAACTGTCGAGCGAGCCAGGTCATTTCCGGCCGATACGTCGCGGCTTCCTCGGAAACGACCACGTGGACCGTGGGGGCCTCGCCGAAGATGCTGGCGAAACCGCGTGACATACCTTCCGCGCCGCCAAGGACAGAAGCGCCCAAATCGGAATAAGTCTGATTCAACCAGGCCGTCAGGCCGATGCCTCCGGGTACCGAATCCAGCTCGGTCACGCTCACGCCGTGTTCGGTCAGTAGTAGGTCCGGGCGGATGACCCGGGGCAAATCGTTTTTGAGAGCGGGAGAGCGCTGGAGTTGGATGAGCTCCGCCGGTTTTCCCTGATCCAGCCAGCGCGCCACCCACTCCGGCTGCTTGCCTTCCGCGCTCTTGCGGTACAACAAATTAACCGCCTCATAGAATTGCAACAAAACGCGGCCGAGCTGTTCCAGGTCGCCAGCCAGTTCGGGCCCGACCCGGAATGGCGCCGGGGAGATGCGCCACTCGTGGCCGGCAAACAATCCTTCCTTGGGCAACGCCTGGCGGACTCGGAGGGCCGCGCCGGCAGGAGACAGAGATTGCGGCGTCTCCACCGGAGTCGAACTTGTGGTGGTATTCATCAAGCCTACGTCCTTGTTTGTCCGTTCCCGAAACCAATCCATTTGTAGCTGGTCAATTCCTCCAGCCCCATGGGTCCACGCGCGCCGATCTTGTCGGTGCTGATGCCGATTTCGGCGCCCATGCCGAACTCGCCACCGTCGGTGAACCGCGTCGAGGCGTTCCAATACACAGTAGCGGAGTCCACCTCGTGGAGGAACTGCCGCGCGCACGCTTCATTCCGTGTCACGATGCTGTCCGAATGGGCCGAGCCGTAGTGGTTGATGTGGTCGATGGCCTGCCGGACGTCATTCACGACGCGCACATTGAGGATGTAATCGTTGTACTCGGTGAAAAAATCCTGGTCGCTGGCCCGGCGGAGGTCGGAGTCCGGAGGTCGGAGGTCCGAGGTCAGGATCGCTTCAGCTTCGGGGTCTATGCGGAGCTGGACATGTTTTTCGCTAAGGAGGCGCGTCACTGCGGGGAGAAAAACTGTGGCGATTGTGCGGTCCACCAGCAGTGTTTCCATGGAATTGCATACGGCTGGCCGCTGCACTTTGGCGTTAAGCACAATTTCCTCAGCCATCTTCAAATCGGCCTCGGCGTCCACATAAACGTGGCAAACGCCCTTGTAATGTTTGATCACAGGCACCTTGGAACATTCGGCCACGGCGCGGATGAGGCCCTCGCCCCCGCGAGGCATGCAGAGGTCAATATATTGCGTGAGAGAGAGCAGGAGCGGTATGGCCTCGCGTTCGGTCGTGGGCACGACCTGGATCGCGTACTCGGGGAATTTCGCCAGCGCCTTGTCGCCCGCTGCCGCCATGATCCGGGCGATAGTTTGATTGGAATTCAGCGCCTCCTTGCCGCCACGCAGAATCGTGGCGTTGCCGGACTTGAAGCAGAGTCCCGCCGCATCGGCAGTGACATTTGGTCGCGATTCATAAATGATCACGATAACGCCAATCGGAGTTGAAATTTTTTGGAGCCTGAGGCCATTGGGCCGCACGCGCTCATCGAGGATTCGGCCGACTGGATCGGGCAAAGCAGCCACTTCGCGCAGGCCATTGGCCATTTGCGAAATCCTTTTGTCATCCAGCTTGAGCCGATCGAGCATAGCAGAGCTCAGCCCCAGGCTGACGCCCACTTCCATGTCCTGAGCGTTGGCTCGTTTGATGCCTGCGGCCTCCTCCTCCAGCTCTGTGGCCATGGCCAGGAGGCAAGTGTTCTTCTCGTCAGTGGCCAATTGAGCCAAGTCTCGCGAGGCGGCTTTGGCCTGTTGGGCTAACTGAGTGATCTGCTCGGTCAATGGCATCGGGGAACAGTAAGCCAAAACGGCAAACTGAAAAGTGGGAAATCGGGCGCGCTACCACCGTCCGGCTGGTACGGCACGCTCTACCGCTGCTTGACTCTCGGCACCACGCTGGCTTACAAAGGCCTCGGCCCAGAAACCTTCATAGCAATCAACACAATGAAACGTCTAATTATTTGCGGATTAACAGGTTTTACCCTGGCGACGGCGGCTTTCGGAGCCTC
Source organism: uncultured Verrucomicrobiota bacterium (assembly GCA_964446585.1). Lineage (GTDB taxonomy): Bacteria > Verrucomicrobiota > Verrucomicrobiia > Limisphaerales > UBA8199 > CAYUPI01. The sequence continues at coordinate 47,765 of CAYUPI010000019.1, read as the reverse complement.
CAGGACCAAAGACAACACCGTCTTCGGCGATCTAATCAAACAGTACTACCAGGCCTGGAGCACGCTCGACCCGGACAAGGCGGCGTCACTTTACGCCAAGGACGCGGACCTGGTGTTCTTCGATGTTGCACCGCTCAAGTACACCCACGGTTGGAAGGAGTACCGCGACAATTTTAAGGAGCATGTCGCTTCGACTTTTGCCAGCCTTACGATTACGCCGCACCATGACCTGAAAGTGACCCGCAGAGGAGACGTGGCCCTGGTGACGCTAACGTTCCATGCCACGATCAAACCGAAAGAGGGCGAGCCGATGGAGTTCGACGGGCGGCATACGCTTTTTTGGGAAAAGCGCGGGACACACTGGCTCATCTTCCACGAGCATGTCTCGAAGCCGCTGTGATGCGCTAGAGCCAGAAGGTGGGCTATCCGGTGCTGACCTGGCGGTTGCGCAAATCTGCCAGACCCGCCTCGACCTCAGCTCGCGGCAGATTGCCGGCCTCGAGACTGGCGTCGCTTCGGCCTTCGAGGCGGCGGTAGAATGAAATTCCGAACTGGAGCAGGCGTGGATTATCCGGCTCGCCCTCGAGCATCGCAAAAAGGGCGTCCTCGGCTTTAGCGAACTCTCCAGTTCGTTCGTAGTGTTGCATAAGTAGTGCGCTGGTTTCGAGCGGCAAGGGCGACGGTTGCAATCGGGTGACGAATACTTCAATCCTGGGCACAAAGTCCGGCATCTCGTGGACTTCTTCTGCGGCCAATGCGTAGAGCAGTAGATGCAAGCCTTTCAGATAGCACGCTCGGGCCTCTTCAGGTCGCTCTAGCCGCGTTGCCAGATCGCCCGCTTCCTGCAACAGAGTGACCAGCAAAAGCGTTTTCGTGTGCACCACCTGAGTCGGTTCGCCACGGATCAGGCGGGCGACCAATTCAGTTTGACTGAGCCCTGTAACGGCCTTCGCTCCTTCACCTATCAGGCGCTGGAACTCCTCATCGAGGCTCGCAGCCGTTTCCGACCAGAGCTGCTCCTTTTTCAACGAACGGATGCGCCTCAGCGCCTGGATGAACTGCTCGATCATCCGCAGAATGTAATCACGCCGAATCATGCTTCCGGCCAACGATAGCCCTGTGGCGGCGTCCCTCCAAATACGCCTTCACCACAGCCTGGAACTCTAGCGATACCTCTTCAGGTCCGGCATCAAATCGAAGTGAGGATCTGAAGTAAACACGAGGGCAGGTACGCGCTGTGCCAGTGCCGAAATTACCAGGTCAGTTAGCGGCAAATCGTGTCCTTTTGCCGCCAACTCACGACCGAGGGCCGCCGCATTGCGCCAGTCCTCCCAGGTTGGCTCAAGATAGTGGGCCGAACGCAGACGTGACGCCACCCAGTCTGCCTGCTCGGCGCGACGAAATCCGCGAAGAACCTCGGCGAGGATTGGTCCGGTGAGGGCAACTCGGTCATCATCGAGAAGAACATCGAGTGCGCGCTTTTCCGTTGAGGCGGATTTCGAGAAAAATGCGGACCAAATGCCTGTGTCAACCAGGACCAAATTGGCGACGGTCACTGACTTGAGCCGCGTTCGCGGAGTTCAAGTGCTTCCAGGGCTTCACCGGCGTCCTGATAATCGACGTTCCCAGAGGCGGCTTTCAATTCCCGAAGTTTGACAACCCGCAGGAATTCTCGAGCGGCCTTGGTCACGGCGTCGCCCTCGTTAGCGATGTCGGTAAAGCGCTTGATTTGAGCCACTTCGTCGGCGCTAAGGTTGACGGTCACGCTCATAAGGGTGATAAGTTAACACGTCGCGGCCCTGTAAGAAATTGCTTTTTTTGCGCGACTGTCGACTCTTTGCGAAAGGAGAATGCGGAATGTCAACAGCTTCGTCAAAAAGTGATACTATTTACGCAGCGATGGTGAATTCAGACATTCGCCCCAATACGTTAGAAAGAATTTTTTCTCGGCTGGGAAGAAAGTGCTGGCCTTGCCGACGAGCGGACGCAAAGCGGTTGTCATCTGGATGGCGACCAGCAGAAAGATGACGACCCAGACGTTGAGCCCCGCATTGGACCGCGCTTTGGTGTGCGAAAAGCCGGTTTCGAGAAAGCGCAATCCAAAGAAAGTGGAAATCAGCCAAAAGGTCAAGTGCAGCACGCCCATCCAGGTGACAGACTCGGTCGATTGCGAAAAGAGCCACGCGACCGGGGCAAAGCCGATGAGCAATATCGTCATGAGCAGGAGAAGTCCCGCCAGGAGCCCGCAAATCTCGCTCAGGCGCGCCTGAGACCCGCTGAGGCAGGTGAAAATGTAAAGGCTGGGCAGACAGAGCACGGCAGCAAACAACAAGCCCCCGGCGATTTTGACCGGCGCCACCCAGAGCTGGTCGCCCATCGAGAAAGTTCCTACGACGACGCCATAGATGAGACTGCAACAAATCGAAGCCCCCAGCATGCCCAGTATCACCCGCCCCGAACCGGGCTGGCGCAGTTGGTACATGACACGTCGCGGCTGTCGCAGGATTGATTCGAGGGTAGCCACGACGTTGTTAAGCGGCTCCCGTTCTTGCGGATTTTCGCCCAGTGGCGCAAGAGCAGGCAAAGGCATGCTGAGCGACGGGATTTGCGGCGGTATCGGCAACGGATTTGATGGAGTGTTGTTCATAAATTCAAGGATTTGGTTGCGTGGTTGATAGGGTTGAAATGGAGGGCCGGAAACTGCTTTCTGATATCTGCCTCATTGCAGCAAGCGCAGCAGGGCGTAAAGAACTGCTTCGTAGAAATTTCCTTTGAAGGCAGTGGATCGAAGAAACTCTACCGGCAAACCCGGCGCGCCGATGAAGGGCCGCAGAATCCAGGCAAGCTGGCTGCCGACGAACAGATTGCCGGACAGCCAGGCGAGCAGAACGCTCCGCGCCACCGCCGCGTTCCCACTTAGTTCGCGCAGGAACTGCATCAGCCGCAAGTTTGCGGCTACGCCGGCAAACGCGATCACGGCAACATGTGTTAATTGAATAAAATTGTAAGTGCCCGTCGAGTGATGGGCCGCCGAGGCAGAAAGTGTCGGCGCGTTCCAAACCAGAAATGCCGCCAGGGGACTGAATGAACCCAGGATGGCAGAAGCGATCGTAAAGCTGAACAGGGCCGCCAGAAAGGATTGGCGTAAGCCGATGTTGAGCCCCAGCAATGGGGCAAGCATGGCGTTGAGCAGCGCATTGCCGAAAGCCGTGAGCAGGATGATGAGCGGAAATTTGATTGCGACATAGAGCGCCTGCAGCGGGGCGCGCCAGCAGCCCATCGCCGCGCCGTACAGGCCCGCGCCGAGCACAATCACCGCCATGCACAGCGCCAGCCGGCGTCCCACCCATAATTCTGTCCAGGCACGGATCGGAGCCGCCTCGCCTCGGAGCAACACGCCAAGTTCCGTGAAAGTCATGTTCGGCACATCCATCACAGGTCTCGAGGTTCATGGTGGATTGACGGTGGCCTGGTTCATTCCGATTGTGGGAGGTTGTCGTCGGCACTGACACGACGGGCGGACAGCTCGCGCCGCTGGCACAATCCCTGTAGGGTTTGAGTCACCGGCGCGGCCATCAGGAGCAACGCGGTACAGAAAAGGGGCCAGTTGAAAGGACGCGGCAGGACATCACGCAACGCTGCCTCGCCACCGCCCGCTACGCGGAGCGAGTCGGCCATGAACACATAAAGCGCCAGCATGACACCAATGGAATTCAGAAGCCAGATTTTCCACGCCGATGAATTGGCCGCCGGCGGAAGACGCCGCGTGCTGGCCAGGGTTCCCCACAGAACCATCAGCAGCGAAATAGAAATCGGAGCCAGGACCGGTCCCCACCAGGGCAACGGCAGCAGGAAGAGAATGTCCCATTCCCAAATTGAGTGCGGCCAGCCGCAAATGATTTTGAGAAAAATGTAATAAAAGACGTCCCAGATGCCGAACGCGAGAGCGGCATAACCAAGCCGGCTGCGCCAGGAGCGGCCTGCGAGGATACCTACTATCAGAAGCATGATCAGCGTCGCTGCTTCGCGCACGAGTTCCACGCGGCCGAGCCCGCTGAATAATTGCAACGGATGTGCTTGGTACGGCTCGATGCGGTTGACCATCGTGCGGAGGTAGAACACCGCGGCTGATTCAACCCAGGCCATCGCGGCGGCGAAAAGGGCGACGGCCAGCCATCGTGTGCAAGAACATGTCAGGGGCTTCATGATTTCGCACTGTTCGCTGCGATCCAATTCAACAGCAAGAAGCAACTCACGAAATATGGGAACACTCCATAAAGCGTGTCGCTCGCTGAGTGTGAGTGCCGGTCCACAGCAACAAAAACCTGCGCGCAGATGACGAGCGTGATCAACGAGAGCAGGGCTCCGGACCAGCTCGTCGGCAGATGCAACCAGCCCCATTTCTTGAACCAGGATTTCCTCATAAATGAGCAGCGGACTAAGAAACTGGCAGTGTCTCGAGCGACGGCCGTTCTGACCGCGAGTGGTTTGGATCAGCGGTTTTCTCCATGATAGCGTTGACCTCTGCCAGCCACCGCTCGACTTCATCGATGACCGGATCTGGCGTCGAGGTCCCGGCAGTGATGCCGACCGTGTCTGTCTCGGCGAACCACTCCCTCCGCACATCGCTGGCCGTTTGAACGTGCTGCACCCGGGGGCAAAACCGGCTGCAAGTCCGAACAAGTTCATGAGTGTTGTTGCTGTGCGCGCCCCCTACAACGATGACAACATCGCACTGCTGCGCCAATTCGATGGCGGCTTCCTGGCGCTGCTTGGTGGGCTGGCAGACCGTGTCGATAAAGTGGACAACTGAATTCAGAAAGCGGCTGCGAAGCAACTGAACCAACCGGCGCACTTTCTCAATCGGCTGCGTGGTCTGCGCCGCGATGCCGACGCGTGGGTGTTCTTTAAGCTCGAACACGTCCGCTTCTGAGAGAACGACATCGAAATCCGCCAGGTCCTCGGTCAAGCCGCGGACTTCGACATGGTCGCGCCGGCCGATGATCACCGGGTGATATCCCTCCTGAACGAGCCGCTTCACTGCTCGATGGGCCACGTGCACCAGTGGACAAGTGGCTTGCGTCACCTGGAAGCCACGCTCGCGCACGCGGATCAGGGCCCTCTCCGACGCGCCGTGCGCGGTAATCATGACCGACTGCGTCTCCACTTCGCCCAACTGCCGGGCCAGCTTGATCCCTTTGTTGCGCAGCTCGTTGAGCACGGTTTCGTTATGGACCAGTTCGCCCAGGATCGTGAGCGGTCGGGATTTGGACTGCTTGAGGGCCAGCGTGATGGCGTCGCGGACGCCAAAGCACATGCCGAGATGTTCTGCACGGATGATGTTCATAGACTTTGTGTCACAAAGTTAAAGACCAGCCTGAAGCGATCTTGTTCAAAACTCCTGGTTATTTATGCCGGGTTTGCTGGATGATTGTCTCCAGCAGGTTGATGTAGTTGGTAAAGGCTTTCTTGCCCGTCCCGGTCAGCGAGCAGGTGGTCAAGGGCCGATTGTTCTGAAAAGATTTCGTCACGGAGACATAGCCGGCCTCCTGGAGGGTGCGGATATGAGTGGTCAGGTTGCCATCGGTCATATTGAGAGCATCGCGCAGTTCGGTGAATGAGAGTTCCGGCGAGGCGGCCAGCATGGACATAATCGCCAGCCGTCCCTTTTCGTGAATGACACGATCGAGCTGGAGGAATGTTTCCGGGTTCACGTTGCATTCCCACCCTTCTCGGTGAAGTACAGGTAGATGCCATAGGCGAAATGGAGACCGCCGAAGACGGCGCCCATCACAAGATGGCCGGCGACCAGCGCGAGCGGGGCGCCGGCGAGGCAGCGGCTCGCCATCAATGCGCAGCCACAAAACACAAAAAGCCAGCCCAAAAGCTTGATTCCCCGATGCATGAAAAAACCCGCGGCGTTCAGCGCGCAACCGTACAACATCATCCAGAATGCCGGTAAAGCCCACGCGGGCAGGAAGTCCCAGCGCGAACATACCAGGCCGAACAATCCCGCCATCGAACCAATGAAGAACGGCGCCAGCAACGCCTGCGCCACGCGACGGGTCGGCGGGGACCAGAAAGGCTCGGCCTCCTTAAGCGCCTGTCGGCGCACCAACAAAAACGAGCCAGCGAGCCCAAGAAGGCCAGCGCCAGCCCAAAACACAATGAATCCCTGCTGTGAGCCGAGGTTCAAGCTCCAGCCCGCAAGCCCCCCCGCCACGCCGACGATACCGTTAAAGATCATGATCGGCGCTAACGCTCGACGATACAGCGCCGACCGCTCCATCAGAGTGCGGATAACCTGCAGATGCTCAGCAGCCCAATTCGATTCCACGGGCATACTTTGTAGCACAAAGCAGAAGGCTGTCAAGGGGAAAACAGACGAAATAAACACAAGTGGATGAGGTTGGCAGAGCGAGGATGAACTGTTAGGAATTCGAGATAGGCCCTGCAGCGGGGAAGGAAACTGCCGCGAGCAGGATTTGGAATGCTTTCGATTAACTAAACTGAGGTCAGAACATGTACACACGAAGGAAGTTCGTTCAAAGAGTAGCCGCCTCGCTATGCCTGCCGTCGGCGCTAGCGGGGGGAGCGGGCGGGGTGGGGCTTTCGGCCTCGGCCGAGGGTCCAGCCACAGGTTCCGATGTCGGCTCGCTGTTCTCCTTCATTCAGAGCCAGGCCGTTCATGGCGAATTCTCGCTATCGTTCCTGAGTCCGCAGTTCAAAAATCTAGCTGCCTGGAAACGCCGGGCGCGCGGCAAACTCCTCGAACTGCTGCACTACGCACCGCCCAAGAGCGACCCGCGCGCCGAGGTCGTGGAAAAGCAGGACTGTGGCGATTACATCCGTGAAAGGGTTTATTTCAACACGACGCCGCACCTGCGCGTTCCCGCCTACGTGCTGCTGCCGAAAAACACGAAATTCCCGGCTCCGGCGCTTGTTGCGTTGCACGATCACGGCGCGTTTTATTATTGGGGCAAGGAGAAGCTCATCGAGATGAAGGACGAGCACGCGGCCCTGACGAAGTTCAAACGGCAATATTACGGCGGCGCCAGCATCGCCTCGAGCCTGGCGCGCCATGGTTACGTCGTGATTGTCATAGACATGTTTTACTGGGGCGAACGTCGGCTGTTGCTGGACACCGATGCAGCCGATTGGCGCGAGCGTTCTGCAACGATTCCGTCCGAACGGATTGTGGCGTTCAACCAGCGCACAGGTCAGAACGAACAGCTTGTCGGGCGCACGATTTTCGCGGCGGGCTTCACGTGGCCCGGCGTGATGTTCTGGGATGACTTGCGCACAGTGGATTATTTGGTCACGCGGCCCGAAGTCGATAAGAACCGGATCGGCTGTGTCGGACTTTCGGTAGGGGGCTTTCGCTCGTGCCATCTGGCAGCGCTGGACGAGCGCATCAAGGCGGCGGTAGTGGTCGGTTGGATGACCTCTTTCCCCGCTCAACTCAAGAAACACGTTTTCAATACCATAGGCCATACCATGCTCGTGCCCGGCCTCTACCGATCGCTCGATTACCCGGATGTCGCTTCGCTGGCGATGCCATCCGCGTTGCTGGTCATTAACGGCGCCAGGGACGCTTTGTTCGCTCCTGATGGAGTGCGCGCAGCGTTTGACAAGCTGACGGGGTGTTACACAAAGGCGGGCGTGAAGGAGAAGCTAAGGGTGCGTCTGTACGACACGCCGCACGAATTCAATGCCGAGATGCAGGCCGAAGCCTGGGATTGGCTGAAGAGATGGGTCTAAATGGTCTCCCGCTTCAAAACGCGGCCGAGCAAACCCAGGATCTCTACTGCGGAGGGCACGCGCCCGACGACAGCCACAAGCCAATAGACCAGCCCGGCCACGACGCCGGGCACGAAGACGACGCCCAGTTTCAGTCCGAGCGTTGCGTGTCCGAGCTTCTTTTCCCAGGCTGAGGCCAGCAGGGCGGCGACGATTCCCGCCACGGCGGCTGCAGGCACGAGCACCCGCAACAGGCGCAGAACCGGAATCAGCCCCAGCCGCGACAGCTTTCGGCGCAGGGCAAACAGCAGGAGCACGACGTTCAGCGATGCACTCAGAGTATTGGCCACGCCCAAGCCGGCTTCCCGGTAAGGACGAACCAGCCACAAAGCAAACCCAAGGTTAAGAACCAGACAAAAGACGCTGATCTTCATCGGGGTTTTGGTGTCGTTCAGCGCAAAAAATGCGCGGGCAAGAATATTGTTCATCGAGAACATCAGCAATCCCGGCGCCAGGCAGGCCAAAGCGAGCGCCACGCGGTGTGTGGCGTCGGGGCCGAATTTGCCGCGCTCGAAAATCAGCCGGACGATCGGCTCGGCCAGGGCGAGCGCGATGGCCGCCGCGAGCAAGTTGGCGAAGGCGAGGTAACCCAAACCCTGGCTAAGCGTTTGGCGGAACTCGGGAAACTTTTTTTCGGCCGCCAGGCCCGAGAGCGTGGGCAGCATATACGTGGCCAGCGAGATGCCAAACATGCCTTGAGGCAACTCCATCAAGCGGACGGAGTAGTTGAACGTAGCGACGATAGTCGGCTCGAACCAGAATGAAAAGAAAGAGATGAGCAGCACGTTGATTTGGAACGCGGCGACGCCGATTGAGCCGGGAAGCATCTTGCGAACGACCTCTCCGACGGTCGGGTCGCGCCAGGGTGAGACCCATTGGTAACGAAAACCTTCGCGCTGGAGGCTGGGCAATTGAAATAAGGCTTGAGCGAGCCCGGCGAGCACAACACCAATTGCCAGGCCAAAAATTTGCCGCTCCAAACCCTGTCCCATTCGAGGGGCCAGCAACAGCACGCTGGCGATCATGACGACATTGAGAATCGCCGCGCCCAGCGCGGGCACAAAAAAATGGCCGCGGGCGTTGGCCATGCCAATCAACACCGCTGCCAGAGAGACGAGCAGCATATATGGAAACATTAGACGCAAGAGCCGAAGCATCAGCTTGGTTTCATCGGCAAAACCTCTCTCTCCCAAAGCCAGAGCGATGGAGATCCCGATTATCGCCGCGAGCGTGACCGCCACGGCCGTGGTCACCAGTCCGGAGATGACGGCATTAGCCGCACGCCACATTTCCGCCTCGCCTTCGCGAACTTCCTTGTGTTTGAAAATCGGAATGAATGCCGCCGTCAGGGCGCCCTCGCCGAGGAGCCGTCGAAACAGGTTAGGCACCTGAAACGCGAGCGTGAACGCACTTGCGACCCAGGTGTTGCCCATGAACGCGGCGTACACCATCTCGCGCAACATGCCCAGGACGCGGCTGGTCATTGTCGCCGCCGCCATGGCGCCGGAGGATTTCAACATCTGCGACACAGGGGCGGGAGGATAGAGTCCGAAGTCCAAAGTCCAAAGTCCAAAGTCCAACAGCGACCGACCAGAGGGAATAGGCTTGGTTGCCGGAAGCGCGGCTTTTATAGTGTGCCCATGGTTCACGTTGGAGTCGGCTACGATGTGCATGCTTTGGTGGCAGGGCGAAAACTCATCCTGGGAGGCGTCGAAATCCCCCACACCAAGGGACTGGAAGGACATTCCGATGCGGACGCCCTGATGCACGCGATTTGCGATGCGCTTCTGGGCGCACTGGGAGAAGGCGACATCGGCCATTTCTTCCCGAACACCGACCCGCGCTGGCGCGACGCGCCAAGCCGCGTTTTCCTGCAGGAGGCTGAGCGGCAAGTGGCGGCGCGGCGTGGAACCATTGTTAACGTCGATGCGACTTTGATTGCGCAGCAGCCTAAGCTGGCATCGCATCTCGAACCGATGAAACACAATATCGCCGCTGCCCTGAAACTCATTCCGAAGCAGATTGGGATAAAAGCAACGACGAACGAGCATTTGGGTTTTGTCGGACGCGAGGAAGGAATCGCCGCGATGGCCGTGGCCAGTGTGGATTTGCCCGGGTAAGAAAACTCGATGGCGAAGGCCGAGATCAGTTGGAAGCGGGTTACTGAGGACGGCATGACCCTTCAAGTGTATGCGCAGCACGTCGGCCGCGAGTGGCGCTTTTACGCGCGAGAACGGCGATACGATCAATGGCAGGCCGTTACCGACCCGCCGCTGGAGGATTGGCTGGAGCTGCTCGATGCCGTGCGCCGTCGCATCAATCGACGCCTCCTGCGGCCGGAGGAAGAAGCGCGCGTGAAAAAACGGGTGCGCGAGCTGTTCCCGGACGCGAAAATTGAGTAAACTGGCGGAGCGCGGCTGTCCTCAGCCGCAGCGCTCAGGAATACGTTAAGACGCCGGTCTTTTCATTCGCACGTCGCTGTTCAGTTCCAGCCACTGCGCCTTGGACAGGCGCGGTCCGCTCTCACTCGCGGCGCCGCAACGAAACCAGCGTTGCTCCCCAAGCTCCGAATTGCGGATGATCGAGCGTGAAGGAAATCACTTCTGGGTGTTTAGAGAGGAGCGCATGGACAGTCCGACGCAGATTACCTACGCCCTTGCCGTGAATGATGCGTACCTGGAAAATGCCGCGCTCCTGGCACGCGGCCAGGTAATCCGGCACCAGATCCTTAATCTCGCGCGGATTGAAAGTATGCAAATCGAGCACGCCATCAATTGGCAGTTGAATCGGCTCGTCCATGTTCTATACCTTAGGCCATCCAAATCAAAATTCGAGAAGCCAAATTGTCGGACACCTCAGTTGTGGCAGAGTTTAACTCGCGGATGGCTTGGGAAACGGAGAAACGGCAGTTGGATGCGGAACGTGTGCGCCAAGGGGTCGCGGCCTTGCTGAGCGATCCGGCCAAGGGCACCTACTTCCTGGCAGAGGACGACCAGGACAGAACCAAAACCGTGGCGGGGCAGTTGCTGATCACTTATGAATGGAGCGATTGGCGGAATGGAAATTTCTGGTGGATCCAGAGCGTCTATGTCACTGAGAAATTCCGAGGTTGCGGAGTGTTCCGCGCGTTGTTCAATCACATTCAAACTTTGGCCAAAGAGCGAAAGGACGTCTGCGGTCTGCGGCTCTACATGGACGCGCACAATGCAACCGCGCGGAGCACCTATGAACGGCTTGGGTTGAAGAAGACGGACTATGAACTGTTCGAAATCGATTTTGTGATGGGAACAAAAATATGAAACCGCTATTCCATGCGACTTTTCTTGCTGCATTGCTTTCGATCGGGGCGTTGGTCGCGTTCACACATAATTCCTTCGGCGGAGCGCGCGACCTGGTCCAGCCACTTGTGGAGCGGCAATTTGGCGAGCTACTTGAATTGTACAAGCACCTGCACACGCACCCCGAGCTGTCATTCATGGAGGAAAAGACCTCGGAGCGCGTGGCTGAGGAGCTCCGGAAGGCGGGTTACGACGTAACCACACACGTCGGAAAGTACGGTGTGGTGAGTGTCCTGCGCAATGGTAACGGGCCGACGGTTTTGATCCGAACTGATCTGGATGGTCTTCCGGTGAAGGAGCAGACCGGCCTGCCTTACGCGAGCACCGTAGTGACCAAGGATCCCGCGGGCAATGACGTGCCTGTGATGCATGCCTGTGGCCATGACATGAACATGACGTGCATCGTCGGCTCAGCATACGTGCTGGCGCGGCTCAAGGAGCGATGGCAGGGGACGTTGGTCGTGATTGGCCAGCCCGCCGAGGAGCGTGTAGGTGGCGCGCGCGCGATGCTGGCCGATGGGCTGTTCACGCGCTTTCCGCGGCCCGATTTCTGCCTTGCGCTGCACGATGATGCGGAGATTCGCGCCGGAAGCATCGGCTATACACCCGGCTACGCGATGGCGAACGTCGATTCGGTGGATATCACCATCCATGGCGTGGGCGGCCATGGCGCCTATCCGCACAAGACGAAAGACCCGGTGGTATTGGCGGCGAAAATTGTGCTCGATCTGCAGACCATCGTCAGCCGTGAGGTTCAGCCCGGTGAGCCAGCAGTGGTAACTGTCGGTTCGATCCACGGCGGCACCAAGCACAACATAATTCCTGACGAAGTGCGACTGCAATTGACGGTCCGCTCCTACACGGACGAGGTGCGGCAACAGACGCTCGCCGCCATCAAGCGGATCGTGCGCGGTCAGGCGCTGGCCGCCGGTATTCCGGAAGACCGTTTGCCGGAAGTTAAGCTGGAAGACGAGTTTACGCCCGCCACCTATAACAATCCCGAGTTAAGCGAAAAAATCGCTGCTGTCTTCCGCACCTGGTTCGGCGAATCCAATGTCATCAAGAAGAAGCCGTCGATGGGCGGCGAAGATTTTGCCGAGTATGGCCGGACCGAACATAAGATTCCGATTTGCATGTTCTTTGTCGGTGGAGTCAGACCGGAGGCTTTGAAGGAAAGCGAACGCACGGGTCAGCCGTTGCCTTCGCTGCACTCGCCCCTCTGGGCGCCATTGCCGGAGCCGACCATAAAGACGGGCGTTGCTGCCATGACCGCCGCAGTGCTCGATCTGTTGGGAAAAAAGGGGCCGGAATAATCTTTGTTTCCTATGGAGCGCAGACGCCCTCGTCCACCTGCAACAGGGAGTACGGCATCGCACCGATGGGCTTGATCTTCTGACGCCCGCGAGCAAGCTCGCCATTTTTAGTTAGCTCACGTTAGTGAAAGCTGAAACCTTCGTACGAATGAGCTCGGCCAATTGCTCGAATGCACCATCGCCACTGAAACCACGCCGCGGCAACCAATAAGGAGAGCTGGAAACGTACAGCAGGAAGCCAGAGGGCGCACGGACAGCTTTCGTGATGGCAGGCCAGGTCAAGTCAGATTTCCACTTGCTGTTCGTGACCGTCACCGACTGTTCCGAAATTTGCCATTGGATCTCTAAATCCCTGTCTGGGTCTTTGGAGAAAGCACGCTCGATCTGCCAGCGCCGCTCCAAAGGACGAAGCGCTGGGTAATAGAATCCTCCGAGGATCAGCAGCGTGGCCGTGGAGCTGCTGACGCCTCGAAATAGACCATACACCCCCAACAGCGACAGGAGGATCGAGGCCACGGACAACCCAATCCGTAATCCGAGTCGCTGCATCACCCGGCGATGGTAGGACTGTGAGTCCAGCGCGTCACAAAGCGTTGGCTGATAGCGAACGACGATCGGTTGCTCCATATTCGCAATAACCAGATGCAAGGATTAACAGCAACCGCCGCCCTCCGGCGCCGATGACAAGGTGACATCTTCCGACGAGCACGATGGCTGACATCGTCGTGCCTTCGGACCTGACTCACCAACATCACGTTGCTGGGCCAAGCGCGGAGGTCGGATTCGACACCGCGCTTACCCGACTTTCTTGAGAATCGCCTCCATCTCGTTGGAGCGGAAGGCGCGCATGGTTTGGGTCTTCACGTTGCCTAGCGCTGCAAGCTTGAGCATAGTCGCCGTCATCGTCTCGTCGTCGGGCGCCTCGGCCACGATCGCCAGATCGTGCTGGCCAAGCGTCCAAAAGAGGTCGGTGAATTTCACGCCCATCTTCGAGGCGACGTCGCTGGCGGAGGCCGCGCGCTTGGTGGTGTCTTTGACGTTGCGAACTCCCTGGTCGGTGTACTGCAGTAATGCAATGTAGGTAGCCATAACAAGTGATCCTTTCTGCGTTTTGAATTTATCCACAGGATGCGCCGGTTGCGCCGCTTTGTCCAGCCTGATAGGTTGCGCTCGGTAGTAAGTAGTAACGGCGGTGAGCGTACACCAAACTAATGGGCCTCCTCTCCCCGACCCTCTCCTCCAGCGGAGGAGAGGGGGACGCCCCCTCCACGACTGACCGGTTACTACGCTGGGAGAAATGAAGAAGCCTCTAACAACAGTTTTTTGGGTGCTGATCGCAGTTGGAGGCGCCTGGGCTTATGGCAAGCTGGCGCTGCAGCGCGGCGAGGCGCCTAGCTCAGCATACATCCTCATCGCAGCCGCGTGCAGTTACGCGATCGGTTACCGGTTTTACTCGAAGTGGATCGCGGCGCGAGTGCTGATGCTTAATGAGCGGCGGGCGACGCCTTGCGAGGTGCACGATGACGGCAAGGATTTCGTCAAAACGAACAAGTGGATCGTGTTCGGGCACCATTTCGCGGCCATTTCCGGCCCGGGACCGCTGGTCGGGCCGGTCCTCGCCGCGCAATTCGGTTACCTGCCTGGAACGTTGTGGATTCTGATTGGCGTGACACTGGGAGGCGCGGTGCAGGATTTCGTTGTGCTGTTCTCCTCGATGCGGCGGGATGGCAAATCACTGGCCCAGATGGTGCGCGAGGAGCTGAACACGGCGGCGGGCGCCGTCGGGGTCATTGCCATTCTCGGGATTATGATCATCCTGCTGGCGGTGCTGGCACTGGTGGTGGTCAAAGCCCTCACAGAAAGTCCGTGGGGTGTGTTCACGGTGGGGGCCACGATCCCGATCGCGATGTTCATGGGCGGTTACCTGCGGTTTTGGCGGGTGGGCAAGGTCATGGAAGCGTCGGCTATCGGGGTGATTTGCCTCTTGCTGGCGGTTTGGGGTGGAAAGCTGGTCCACGGGCACCCGGCGCTCGCGCAGGCGTTTGGGTTGCGCGACCTCACACTGGCATGGACGATCATTCTGTATGGTTTGGCCGCGAGCGTGCTGCCGGTCTGGCTGCTGCTGGCCCCACGCGACTACCTGAGCACGTTCATGAAGCTCGGCACGATCTTTGCCCTCGCGCTGGGAATTCTTGTGGTACTGCCGAACTTGCGGATGCCAGCCATCAGCCGGTTCGTGGATGGGTCGGGCCTCGTGCTGGCGGGAAAAGTCTTTCCGTTCTGTTTCATTACGATTGCCTGCGGGGCGATCTCCGGGTTTCACACACTAATCGCCAGCGGCACGACGCCGAAATTGATCACGCGCGAGTCTTATGCCCGGCCAATCAGCTATGGCGCCATGTGCCTGGAATCGCTCGTGGCCATTATGGCACTGATCGCCGCCTGCACGCTCGAGCCAGGCGTTTACCTCAGCATGAACGTGAAGGGTGATTCCGCGGCAACGGTGGCTAACGTCAATTCTCTGGGGTTCGCGGTGACACTCGAACAAATGAATCAAATGGCCGATCAACTCGGGGAAAAAACGCTGTTCGGGCGGACAGGTGGCGCCGCAACGCTGGCAGTCGGCATGGCGCAAATCTTTTCAAAGGCCGTCAAGGGGCATGGGCTCGACCTGTGGTATCACTTCGCGATTATGTTCGAGGCGTTGTTCATCCTGACCACACTGGACGCCGGCACACGTGTCGGGCGTTACCTGCTCCAGGACACATTGGGCAATCTCTGGAAGCCATTGGGCGATACGCGGAGCATCGGCGCCAACGCGTTGGCCAGCCTCCTGGTGGTCAGCGGCTGGGGTTATTTTCTGATTCAGGGCGTGCGCGATCCATTGGGCGGCATCAACTCGCTCTGGCCGCTATTCGGCATTGCCAACCAATTATTGGCGGCTATTGCGCTCTGCCTGGGCACGACGATTATTTTGAAAATGAGCCTGCAAGGGCAGGAGAAGGGAGAAGGGAGAAAGGAGAAAGCGGGTCGGCCGACGATGGCGATTATCACGCTAGTGCCGTTGCTCTGGCTGCTGGCAGTAACAATGACGGCAGGTGTACAGAAGATTTTTCACTCGGACTCGCGCATCGGGTTTCTGGCCCAGGCGCGCGAGTTGCGCGCTCAAGCGCCGGGGCTGGAGCAACGACTCGCGGCAGCCAAGGCCGGCGGAGACGCCGTCAGCACCGAAGAGGCGGGAAGAGAGCTGTGGACCAATCGCGCGCGGCAGTTCAACAACAACCTGGATGCGTTCGTCGCGGCGGCATTTCTCGCGCTCGTCGCGGCCATTTTTCTGCTTAGCGCACGGGAGTGGCTCCTGCTGCTTGCCCGACGAAAGCTAGCGCAGTTGCGCGAGAGCGAACCAGTTTGGCTGCCGGAGCACGCACTGGCGGAGACGACGAGGCCGCTCCATTTGGCCGGCTTGCTGGCGTTGGCCTTCGCACTCGCGAAGGAACTGTCCGGCGAGGCACAAATGGAGCGCGAGCAGTTGCGGGCCAATCACTGCGCGAGCAGCGCGGCGGTGGGAGAATCCGCTCCGCTGAACCCAGCCGCCCAGGCCAGGATTTGCAAACATACCTACCTGAGCGTGACCCGGGAAAAGTTCAACGGCATCTGGCGCTGCTGCTGAAATATGAAACACAAGTCCGATTACGAGAACGAGGACGAGACCAATGGCTCCTCGCGCATCACGAATCACGTTTCACGCATCACGTTTCACGTTTTAAACCATGCAACGCATCGGCATATTCGGCGGTTCCTTTGATCCGATCCACCTCGGCCACTTGCTCGTGGCGCAGGCGGCGCGAGAGGAATTGTCATTGTCGCGGCTGTTTCTGATCCCCGCGGCGCAATCGCCATTCAAGCCGGAGCGCCAGCCGACGCCGGCCAAGGACCGGCTGGGCTTGCTCCGGCTGGCGTTCGCCGGCCAGGAATGGGCGGAAGTTGATGAGCAGGAAATCAAGCGTGGCGGCATCTCCTATACGATCGATACTGTTCGCGATTATGCTCGCCGATTTCAGCAATCGGAACTCTTCTATCTGATCGGAACGGACCATTTGCTCCAGTTGCCGAAATGGCGCGAGGCAGAGGAACTGGCGCGGTTGGCTGAGTTCGTGGTCATCCCACGGCCAGGCGAGGCGAGCCGCCCGTTTCCTGAGCCGTTTCGCGGAAGGACACTGACCGGGTTCCCGCTCGGAGTTTCGTCCTCGCAGATCCGTGAGCGCGCAAAAAGCGGTTTGCCGATCGAGCACCTGGTGCCCGCCGCAGTTGCAGAGGCCATTCGCAACAATCGGCTTTATCTTTGAGGTAAATTCGGCCAGCATCCTATCAGATGGATTCACGAAAACTGGCTTTGCTCTGTCGGGAACTGGCAGACAACAAAAAGGCGGAAGACATCGTTATTTTGGACGTGCGCGAAGTTTCGTCGGTCACGGATTACTTTGTGATTGCTTCTGGAACGAGCGAACCCCACTTGCGGGCAATTGTGGACGAAATTACCGATTCACTTCGCGAACGGCAGCACCTTCGGCCCAAAACTATCGATGGCACGTTACAGGCCGCCTGGATTGTGCTCGACTACTTCGATGTCATTGTCCACATCATGCGCCAGGACGTGCGGGACCGGTACGACCTGGAAACGTTGTGGGGGGACGCGCCAAGAATCAGAGCGCGAAGACGGCGCGCCGCGGCGGCCTGAATTCAGCGCATGGACACTCGTTTAGTCACGCTCGGCCATTCGCCCGACCCGGATGATGCTTTCATGTTTTATGCCCTGGCGAAAGAGCTGATCCCGACGGCAGGGTTGAAGTTCGCGCATGTCATTCAGGACATCCAGAAGCTAAACGAACGCGCGACGCGCGGTGAACTCGACGTCTCCGCCATCAGCATTCACGCTTACGCCTACGTCAGTGACCAGTACGCGCTGCTGCCGAGCGGCGCCAGCATGGGGGACGGCTACGGGCCAATGTTAGTGGCGAAAAATTCGCTCACCAAAGCCGAAATCGCCCGGAGGCGGATCGCCGTGCCCGGCAAAATGACGAGCGCGTTCCTGGCCTTGCAACTGTGGCTGGACATGCCGGCGAGCCAGTTCGATTTCGTTGTGGTCCCATTCGACGAGATCTTTCAAACGGTTCGTTCGGGCAAAGCCGATGTCGGACTTCTCATCCACGAGGGCCAATTGACCCACCAGAACGAGGGTTTGCAGGTTTGTGCCGATCTCGGCGCCTGGTGGTCCGGGGAAAACGATGGTTTGCCGCTTCCGCTCGGGGGCAATGTCGTTCACAAACGCTTTGCTCCAACGCTCCGCAAGGCGATCTCCGGCATTCTGACTGCCAGCATCCAATACAGCCTGGAACATCGAACCGACGCCCTGCAGCATGCCTTGCAATACGCCCGCGACATGGGCCGCGAGCTTGCCGACAAATTCGTCGGCATGTATGTGAAACATTGGACGCTCGACTACGGGGAGACTGGCCGCGAAGCCATCCGCCGATTTCTCGGCGAGGCGTTCGAACGCGGGTTGCTGCCCCATCGTCAGGAGCTGGAATTTGTCCAGTGAGCGGCGGGAAAAGTGCTTTACAGGAGATAGCCTCAAACGTACACTCCCGCCGCTATTAGGAAAGCGAGATAGATGACAGCTCTTGGAAAACATGGAAGCGAAAGCGAAAACGATTAGCGATTTCAAGCTCCACGAAAGGGATACTGGGTCGGCCGATGTCCAGATCGCGCTGCTGACGCAGCGGATCAATCATTTGACCGAGCACCTTCAGAAGTTCAAGAAAGACCACGGGTCCCGCCGGGGCCTGCTGATGATGGTTGGCCAACGCCGGCGTTTGCTGGATTACCTCCACACGACCGACGTCAGCCGATATCAGTCAGTGACCAAGAAACTGAAGCTCCGTAAATAATTGCGGCACAGGGACTTGTCACCGGCCACTTGCGCCGGCCAAGGTTGCCTGGGACTTTTCCAATAGGACTGGACCACCAAACGCGAGCGGCCCGGTTCTTCGCATTAACCTTCGCGTACGAAAAGGCTCTGTTGCACTGGGAAATTTCGTTCAGCTCCGAACGACTTCGGAGTTCACTGAAGTTCCTCGGTGGCAACGGAGGGTAAACTCATTATGTCAGAGAAAGTCACCGTCCCCGTCGGGGACAAGCAGATGCTTATTGAAACCGGCAAAATCGCCAAACAAGCCGATGGCGCCGTCACTGTCCAAATGGGCGACACGATTGTCATTGTGGCGACCGTCGGGGCCCCCAAGGCCAAAGAGGGGCAGGATTTTTTCCCTTTAACCGTTGATTATCGCGAAAAGGCGGCCGCCGCCGGTAAGTTTCCGGGCGGCTATTTCAAGCGGGAGGGCCGACCAACCGAGAAGGAGATCCTCACTTCGAGGCTAATCGATCGACCCATCCGGCCGTTGTTTCCAAAGGGTTGGTACAACGAGGTCCAGGTCCAGAGCATCGTGTTGAGCGCCGATGGCGAGCATGACCCGGACATGCTGGCTTTAGTAGGTGCTTCGGCGGCGCTGATGGTCAGTGACATTCCCTGGGCCGGCCCGCTCGGGGCTGTGCGCGTAGGCCGGATCAATGGCCAGTTCATCGCCAACCCAACGCACAGCCAGATGATTGATAGCGATCTGGAGCTGGTTTATGTCGGCAACGAAACCGATCTGGTCATGTTCGAAGGCTCAGCCAAGGAAATCAGCGAAGCTGATTTTAACGCGGCGTTGAAATTCGGCCAGGAGGCGATTCAGCCAATGATCGCGACGCAAAAGGAGCTGGCGGCTCGCGCCGGCAAGCCCAAACGTCAGATCACGCTGAACATTGTGCCCGATCAGATCCTCAATGAGGCCAAAACGCTGGCGGGGGACCGCATCATCAGCGCCCTGCTTACGCCCGGCAAGCTGGACCGCGAAGGCGCCGTTTCCGCCCTGACCGATGAAATCGGCAAGAAGCTCGTCGAAAAATTTGGCGCGGAGAAGGTGACCGAGTTCGTGCTGAAAGACGCTTTTTACTACATCCAAAAGGAAGCAGTTCGCGGCCTAATTATGAAGGATAACAAACGGCTGGACGGCCGTGGACTTGACGTGGTCCGGCCGATCCACAGCGAGGTTTCGATCCTGCCGCGTGCGCACGGCTCGGCCCTCTTTCAGCGCGGCGAGACCCAGGCCGTCACGCTTTGTACGCTGGGTACCGGTGAAGACGCCCAGGAATTTGATTCCTACACCGGCGGCGCCAGCGAAAAGAAGTTCATCCTTCATTATAACTTCCCCAACTTCTCGGTCGGCGAGACCGGCCGCATTTCCGGTCCGGGCCGGCGCGAGATCGGGCACGGGGCCCTGGCGGAACGTTCGCTGGAACCGATGGTGCCGACGGACAATTATCCCTATTCCATTCGCATCACCAGCGAGATCATGGAATCGAACGGCTCGACCTCAATGGCGACCGTCTGTGGCGGCTCACTGGCACTGATGGACGCCGGCGTGCCCTTGACGCGCCCTGTCGCCGGCATCAGCATCGGCCTATGCACCGAGCACGACGATAAGAACCGCATCTCGGAGTATAAGCTTTTGACCGATATCATCGGCTGGGAAGATGCCTTCTGCGACATGGATTGCAAAATCGCCGGCACTGAAAAAGGCATCACGGGCTTCCAGCTCGATCTGAAACTACCCGGTGTGCCTCATGGCCTGATGGCTGAGGCAGTCGAGCGGGCACACAATTCCCGACTGTTGATCCTGGCCGAGATGGCCAAGACACTCAGCACCTCGCGCAAAGAACTGAGCAAGTACGCGCCGCGGCTCGAAGTAATCCGGATCAACCCGGAGAAAATCGGCGCGCTGATCGGACCCGGCGGCAAAAACATCAAGAAATTGGTCGAGGAATCCGGCTGTGAAATCAACATCGAGGACGACGGCACCGTTAATATCTACTCGGTGTCCGAAGAAGGCATGAAGATTGCCCGCGATGCCATCACCGGCATGACCGCGGAAGCTGAGATCGGCAAGATTTACCGTGGCAAAGTTGTCACGATCAAGGAATTCGGCGCTTTCGTCGAGTTCCTGCCGGGCCGAGACGGCCTGGTGCACATCAGTGAGCTGGCCAACTTCCGCGTGAAACAGACCGAGGATATCGTCAAGCTGGGCGATGAAATTCTGGTCAAGTGCCTGGGCGTGGACGAAAAGGGCCGGGTCCGCCTTTCGCGCCGGGCGGCGATGGCTGAGCGCGATCAGCAGATGGGAGGCGAGGGTGGAGGAGGCGACGGCTCGCAGGCCGGCGACCAGGGACAACCCGCTCCTCGCGGCGAATCACACGACGAGCGCAGGGAGTATCGCGGCGACCGGGGAGAGCCCCGAGGAGATCGTGGTGAGCGTCGTGGTGGCGATCGCGGCCCGCGACGAGGCGGAGACCGGGGAGAGCGGCGGGGCGGTGATCGCGGCGGTGACCGAGGTGACCGCAGCCGGGAACCGTCCCGGACGAGCCAGGCTTAATGCCGGCGCAGAATCAGCCGGTGATCGACGCGCCGGGTCTGCTGATAATTCAACGGCGGTAGCTCCGTCATTGTCGGCGATTCCGTTTCGTTGAGTATCCCTTTGGCCATGGCCTGGAAAGCACTCCAGCGGGGCCAATCCAGCTCGGGCGCGTGCGCGATTTGCCGCAACAAGCTCCGCCACTCAATGATGACGCGGTCAATGTCGCCAGGCCCCAACAATTCTGTCACCCATGTGTGTTTGTTCAGCGGATTCTTGTGAACTGAGGCCACCACTTGTTCGGCTCCAGCGCCGTACTTCGGTGGCACACCATTTTCAAGGTAACCGGGAATGGATTGCAGCCCGTACTCTTGATGGCAGACCATTCCTAATCTTCCGCCCCATCGGTTGTCATCGCCGCAAAACCGGAATCCAGCGTCCAGGTTGGCGATATCGTAAATCAGTTCGTCGAGCGGATATGTTTCGTCTTCGAGCGCGGCGGCGATGGCGAGACCATCACCTTGCGAGAAGAAGCTGACCACTCGCCCGCGCAAGGTCGGCACACCTGAGGCCTCGACCAGGCCCAGTCGTCGCCACAGCAGCGCCGTGCCGGTCGAGGTGGGCAGGTGCTTGCAGACCTCCACGAGCGAGCAGCGCGCGCAGTCGTAAGGCAGCACTTCGCGCTCAAGCGGACGCCAGAGCGCGACGCCGTGCGAATCCACGCCGGCACGCATCGAAAGCTCCGCGATGCTGACCTGCGCGATGATTTTGTGGCCTTCGTCTGCAAACCGGACGACCGGAGTCTTCTGCTGAGCAAGCCGATGTTCGATCAACGGCACAATTTTCTCCTGCCACACGGACAAGGGAGCCTGGCGTCCGCTCCAGTTGATCAGGCGTCGGATCCATTTGGCGATAATCACCCGTTCGTCATGCAACCGATCTGCCACTGTCAGTGCCCGGCCATATATTTTCTGCCCGGCGGCTTCCGACAAAAGGCACAATGTGCCTACACCGACTTTTTCCAGCGCTTCGGGCACGCTCAGAGCCGAGAGCAGAACCGGGCATTTGTTTGGCGGAGTGTGCCCGTCCTCGGGCGCAGCAAGGCCCACTCGGTTCGAGATTTCAGAATTGATCGGCGTGCCGGATTTCTCCGACGTCGCTGCGCCCGAGGACGGGCGCACTCCGCTATCGTCGCTGGACCGAACAGAGTCCGGCATTACCTTGATCTCCCGAACTGGCCGAAGCACCGGCACGGGCACCGGTTGCCATTCTCCGCCGCTGTTCAACATCTCCCGCACCAGTTTGCGCACATGACGCGCGCGCTCAGCGTCCGTCCGCAAACCACACGGCGTATCCGGGTGACGAAGCGATTCTTCCACGCCGAGAAAGATCGGTTTGGTCGTAAAGAGCCGCTCCTGGGCTCGCACCGCTTCCGCGAATGGATCACGGCCTTGCTGCGCCGCGTTGGCCATCAAACCCAGCAGCGCGCCCCAGTCGGCAGCGCCACTCCGCGACAAATGGCAGGGCCGCGCGTCCAACAGACGCAATTCGTTGGCCGTGATGAGCACAAAGCCGGTCTCGTCCAGTCCTCGCCGGCCCGCGCGACCGAACATCTGCAGAATTTCGTCGGGCTTAAGCAATTGCTCGACCTGGTCCCGCCGATACGATTCCGCCGCCAAAGCTACGCTGCGGAGGGAAAAGTTGATCCCGGCCGCCAGGCCCATGGTCGCCACAACCACGCGCAATTGACCTGCTTTTGCCAGCGGCTCGATCACGCCGGCGCGCGCTCCATAGCTCAGGCCGCTGTGATGGTAGGCAATGCGGCTCTTGAGCAATTTCCCCAAATGTTCACCCACAACCAGTTTCTGCTCCGTGCTGAGCTGCAGCGGATTGGGATTGGGCAACTGCCGCGCCAAATCAGCCGCCATGGCTTCCGCGGCCTGCCTCCGGGGAGCGAAAATCAGGATCGGTCCCAAGTCTTCGGCCAGCGCTTTTGCAACCAGCCTGGGCCAGTAACCGCGAATCTCACTCGGCACATGGTAACTCAAGGAATTGGCATGGACCTCTTCAAGTGGTACGGGCCGCTCCTCGTGCCGAATCATCACCGCCTGCCGGCCCAACCGGTGCAGCCATTTCACGACATCCTGCGGATTAGCCACACTCCCGCTCAGAAGAAGCAACTGAGTCGAGAGCGGCGCCAGAGCCAGGGCCAGCTCATAGTTAAGGCCGCGGTCCGGGTCGCTCAACATCTGATACTCGTCCACGACGAGCAGGGCGGGGCCTTCACCCTGAATCAATCGATTTTTCTGCGTCTCCAACGTAGCGACCAGGATCGGTGCGCCCAGGTTTTCCGCCAGATCTCCTGTGGCGATCCCCACATCCCATCCCTGCCCGCGCCACTCTGCCAGTTTGTCATTGGCCAGCGCCCGCGTCGGCACCGTATAAATCGCCTGCCCGCGGTTTTTTCCCTGGTTGGACCACAGCTCGAAAATCAGCGTCTTGCCCGCGCCGGTCGGCGCCTGGACTACTACGTCTTTCCCCTGGCGCAGAGCCGTCACCGCCTCCTGCTGCCACAGATCGGGCACTGTCACCTGATTGAGCGCCGGCAAATCGGTCAATTGGGAAATAGTCGGCACAGAATTAGAATGGATTCAATGGGTGACAAACTCACATCGTTACCCAGGTCCATACTCTGCACTCTCGACTCTCAACTCTCAACTCTCCTTTCTGCTCTTTTGCCCTCCACTCTCAACTCTGCACTCGCAACACTCTGCTCTCCCCTTTCCATTCTGCACTCTGCACTCTCAACTTTCCCCTCCCACCATCCATCGAAATGGCCGCTCGGTTCGGCCGCTGCAGTAAGCCAGGAACACCTTCGCGGCATTGGCGGGGCACTGCGGGATGTGCACCTCTGGAATCTGGACGGCCATTTGCGCGATTAATTGCGCGTTGGCCGTGTCGCTCCGCAGATCTTCCGCCAGCGCGCCCAAAAAGACAAACGCCAGAAATTGCTCCCTTTTCGTCATACGCTCACGCCTCGATTCTTATCGCACCCGTAAGAGTACGCGGTGAGCTTGGACATCCACTGTCCATGTGAATAAGTCCAATAACTTCGCGCGGAACCGGATTTTGCCGCAGCCACTCATGAGCAGCCGTTTCTGCGCCCATTTCCCGCTTTCCGCCCAGCCGCATGCGCGCTTACACTGCCGCGGATATGGCCGCGTGCGGTCGATGGACTTTGATTTGGTTTCTGCTGCTGGCTGCCGTTGCGAGAGTTGCGGCGGCCGCCGGTGCGCAGGAACAGCACGCGTTCGAGGCGGCCGCTCGCGAGTTGAAACAGGAGTTTTATGAGCAGGCAGAAAAGGACTTCAAAGCTTTCGCCGAAAAGTATCCTAACTCCAGTCGGCTGTCCGAGGCCATCCTGGGCCAGGCCCAGGCGCTGCTGAAGCAAACCAATTACGCCGGGGCCATTCAACTACTCGCCGCTCGACAAAGCGCTGCCGGAACCAATGCCGATCAATTCCTGTTCTGGCTGGCCCAGGCCCACTACGGCAAAGGGGAGTTCCTGGCCGCCGCTGACGCGTTTGGGAAGCTCGTCAGAGATTTCCCTGCATCCGCTTTTCGGCTCGAGGCTCTGATATTCGAGGCCACCGCGCGCGCACGGCTGTCGGACTGGGGGCGCGTCCTCCAGTTGGAGACGAATGCCGTGTGGCAAAGCGCCGCCCGCGCCAAACCCGGCGATCCTAAGGTGGTGCAGGGTTACCTTCTCCTGAGCGAAGCTTACCTCGCGCAGAAGAATTACGCCGCCGCCGAACGGGCCCTGGAGCCGATGTCGAAGCTATTGCTGCCGCCCGACGTGGCTTGGCAGTGGAATTTCCTGCTGGGCCGCGTCCGCCTGGCCGAGGGACGAAACGAAGAAGCGCTCCGAAGCGCCACCAACATACTCGCGCTCGCCGCCGAGGCCGCTCAGCGCGGATTGAAGGCGGACAGTGTCGCTTTCCAGGCTGGCATCCTCGAGCGCCTCGGGCGCAGCGATGAAGCCATTGCCTCCTTGACGAATAACCTTGCCGAGGGAACCCCCTCCGAGCGTCAGCGCCAGGCGCTGCTCAAGGTCACCGAACTTTACCTGGCGCAAAACAAAATGGCCGAAGCGATGCAGATGCTCAAACGGTTCCTCGGGCAATTTCCCGCGGCGCCGGTGGCCGACGTGGCCTGGCTCACTCTAGGCGAACTGCAGCTTCGTCAGCATGTCGCCGGCTCGGAAACAAACCGCGCCGAGACCTTGACTACCAATGCGCCTGCAACGACAAACCTTCTTCAGCAGGCCCAGGCTTCCTTTCAATCGCTGGTGCAGGGATTTCCCCAAAGTCCGCTGTTCGGAAGAGCGCAGCTTAATCTGGGTTGGTGCTTCTGGCTGGAGAACAAAATGCCGGAATGCGAGACGGCCTGCCGCGCGGCCGTTGAGCGTTTGCCTGTGTCGCCCGAGCAAGCCACGGCTTTTTTCAAACTTGCAGACGCGCAACTCCAGCAGAAGAACTTTGCCAGCGCGCTGACCAACTACAGCACCGTTATCGGCAAATTCACAGGATTGGCGGAAGTGCAGACCAACCTGGTCGAACCCGCGCTCTACCAGAGCGTACGGGCGGCGGTGGCGGCCGGAGATTTGGTTGCGGCGACGAACGCTCTGGCCCGGTTGGTGTCGGCGTACCCGAAGGGATTCCATACCGACCGCGCGGTGCTGTTCGCCGGCCAGCAGATCAGCCAGGAGCGCCAGCCAGCCCAGGCGCGCAAGATTTTGTCGGAATTCATCACCGCGGCTCCGGACGCGGAGCTTGTGCCGGAGGTGCGCCTCGCCCTCGCGCGGACGTTTGAGCAGGAGGAGAAGTGGCCGGAGGCGATCGATCAATACGAGAGCTGGCTCTCGACTTACCCGACCAATGCCGACCGACCCGCCGCCATGTACTACGAGGCCCGAGCGAACTTTCTGGCCGGTCGCGAAACCAATGCCCTGGCCCTGCTCACTAATCTGGTAGCCAAATTCCCCACCAACGAGTTCACCGAACTGGCCCAGTATCGGTTGGCGGACTACTACTACGGACGGGGCGATTTCCAGATTGCTGAAAACAATTTTCAATTGCTCTTCCAGAACTGGCCGGCGTCCGAGCTGACGTATCAGGCGCGCCTGATGGCCGGCCGTTGCGCAATCACTCTTGTTAGCTGGACTGATGCCATCAGCCACCTGACCAACCTGACCAGCGATGTGCGTTGTCCCCCGGACGTTCGGTTGAAGGCGATGTTTGCGTATGGCAACACGTTGATGTCCAAGGAATCGACCAACAAAGTCGGCGATTTCGCCGAAGCCATCAAGGTGTTCAAAGTGATTTGTGAATCGCCTGGCACCAATCAACTAATCGAAGGGGCCTGGGGCGAACTGGCAAACTGCTATCTGCAATGGGCGCAGACTTCTCGCCAGTTTGACGCATTAACCAACGCCACCGGCGCTTTTGAAAAAGTGATTGCGTCAGAGAACGCCGATGCGACCGCGCGCAGCATCGCCCTGGTTGGCCTAGGAGTGGTGCTCGAAGCCCAGGCGGAGCTGAAGGCCGATGAAGAGCAACTCTCGTTGCTGAAAGGGGCGCTCGGTCACTGCCTCAAGGTCTTTAACGGAGGACATTTGCGGGACAACGAGAAGCCGAATTTGTATTGGACCAAAAGGGCCGGGGTGGAGGCCAGCCGTCTCGCGGAAAAGCTGGATCAGTGGCGGGCGGCGATTAACGTTTACCAGCGCTTGAAGGAGTTGGTGCCGTCGCTCGGCCCGTTTTTCGACAATCGCATCCGCAAAGCGCAGGAACACCTGCCCCGTGACAAACCTTGATAATTCCGGAGGTAAGCTCGGTTGACAGCCGCCAGGGGCGAGCCTAGCTTTCTAATGAATACTAAAATGGATACGAACACGGTCGCTGAACCCGTCGTCAGCCTCACGCCCAGCGCGGCTGAGGAAGTGAAATTGATCCTGGAGAAACCCGAGAATGCGGGCAAGACGCTGCGCGTCTATGTCGAACAGGGCGGTTGCTCGGGAATGCAGTATGGGATGGTTTTTGACGAACCCCGGCCGGACGATTTCGCCGCGGTTATCCACGGTGTCTCGGTCCTGGTCGATCCGTTCAGCGCCCAATATGTTCGCGGTGCGGTGGTTGATTTCAACGACAGCCTGACCGCCGGCGGTTTCAAGATCTCCAATCCCAATGCGCGGCAGAGTTGCGGCTGCGGCAAATCCTTCACGGCCTAGCACGCTTAGTTTCAAGCGTACGCGCCGGCCAACTGTTCCCTCAGTGCGGTTTCAGAAGCTCCGGAAAGTTTAATTCAAGAGTGCGATAAAACATTCCCGGGTGGTCGCGGTCCCAAGTCGGCAGGGCCGAGTCGAGTGCGTCGAGGATGGACTGAACTTGCTTAAAGGTGGGCGCGGAAAAGCGGCAGCCAAACTTCTGATACAGGCTCTGCGCCTCCGCTGAGGCTACGGGTGTCTTGTTCGGATCCCGGCAAGTGTCCACCCAGAATTCCTGGCGGTCGGCCAGCGCCCGCGCGGCGTCGCGCCCGAGCTTTTCGGCTGGCGAAGGGCCAGCTTCTGCAAGGGCGCGCCTGACTGTCTGCGCGGTCAACCTCAGGTCATAGGCCGTGACCGAGTGCAGTTGTTCCGGGAGGGAAGGTTGAGACTCGGTGACGGTGACTGCAACCTCGGGGTTTCCACCGAAGCGGCGAATTAGTTCGATCGCTTCGGATTTGGTGAGTGTATGGTCAGGTTTGTAACCGAAATGGCTCAAGTACTTGAGCTGCTTCCAAGTGGCTGGACCATCTGTCCAGTTCATAAACCAGTGTCTGTGCTCGGTTTGAGCGGTGTATCAATTTACTGATAGCCTTGCCTGAAAAAGTTTTCAAGGTTCTTTTTGCGACTCGACGTCAGACAATGACCCACCGCGCTGGCCGCTTGACTGCCCTGCCGCCCGCCAGCAGACTCAGCGAGGTGTTATGAAAGCTTCGGCTGCGTCGAAATCCGCCTATCGTGCCAGAGCTGTTTCCAGCGCGCGCGCATCGCACTCGACACGCGGGGTACTTGCGCGCAACGCGAACGAACGCGAAGCGCGCCAGACATTTTCCGCCGGCACATTGGGCTTTGGGCTTTCACCTTTGGACCTTCCAACCGTGGATCAGGTCATGGCCGAAGAACGGGCCGCGGCTTTCTCCAAACGCAGCATCAAGGCAAGCGCCAAGCTCTCGGGCTTGAAACTCGTCACCTCAATGATGGATCTGACGACGTTGGAGGGCAAAGACACCCCGGGCAAGGTTGCCTACCTCTGCCGTAAGGCCATCCAGCCTGCCGACCCAAAATACGAGGTGCCTTCCTGCGCGGCGGTTTGCGTGTACCCAAATATGGTCCGCTACGCCCGCCGCTTCCTGGGCAGCGATTCGCCCGTGCACGTGGCGTCAGTCGCTACAGGTTTCCCGAGCGGCCAATATCCGCTCCGCACGAAGTTGGAAGAGACTCGGCGCGCAGTTGCCGATGGCGCCGATGAAATTGACATGGTGATTGCGCGGGACGCCTTCATTGCCGGCGACCACGCCAAAGTCTTCGATGAAATCGCGGCCGTCAAAGCGGCCTGCGGCGCCGCCCATCTCAAGGTGATTCTGGAAACGGGCGAGTTGGTCACCTATGACAATGTGCGGCTCGCCAGCCGCCTGGCCATGGAATCTGGCGCCGACTTCATCAAGACAAGCACGGGCAAAGTTCAGCCCGCTGCCACTATGCCCGTGACATTGGTGATGCTCGGAGCAATTCGTGATTACTTCTTCGCCACGGGCGTTCGCGTCGGCATGAAGCCCGCCGGAGGCATTCGCAATTCCAAGCAGGCGCTGGCCTACCTGGTCATGGTGAAAGAAACGCTGGGCGACGAATGGCTGACGCCCGACCGGTTCCGTTTCGGCGCCAGCACGCTGCTCAACGACGTGCTGATGCAAATCGCCAAAACCGTGGATGGCAACTATCAAAACAGTGATTATTTTTCTTTGCCTTAAGATCGATGAAAACCAAAGCGGCCCATAACCGTTCGCTTGCCAAGAGGGCACGAGCGGTGGCGATCGCGCGATTCGACCGAAAGGCGAATATAGCTCGTCCGACCATTCCTCTGAACGAGCGGCGGCTTTCCTTCGGCAACAAATGGGACTATGCCCCCGCGCCCGAGGCTTTCGAGTACATCAAGATTCCGCCGCGGCATGAATTGTTCCTCAATGGCAAGTTCATGAAGCCCCATTCGGGTAAATATTTCGAATCACTTAACCCGGCGACCGAGGAGCGGCTCAGCGAAATCGCCGCCGCGGATGCGCAGGACGTGGATGCGGCGGTAAAGGCCGCCCGGCGCGCTTACGAAAAAGTCTGGCGCAAGATGTCCGGGCGCGAGCGCGGCAAATACCTCTATCGCATCGCGCGCATCATCCAGGAAAAGGCCCGCGAGTTGGCCGTGCTCGAAACCATGGACGGCGGCAAGCCTATCAAAGAGAGTCGCGACGTGGACCTGCCGCTGGTCGCCGGTCATTTTTTTTATCACGCCGGCTGGGCCGACAAACTCAGCTACGCTTTCCCCGGCCGCTCGCCCGAGCCACTGGGCGTCGCCGGCCAAATCATTCCCTGGAACTTCCCTCTGCTCATGGCGGCCTGGAAAATCGCGCCGGCGCTGGCCTGTGGCAACACGGTCGTTCTTAAGCCCGCCGAGACCACCAGTATCACCGCGATGCGGCTCGCGCAGATTTTCCAGGAGGCGGAGTTGCCCGATGGCGTCGTCAATATCGTCACAGGCGCCGGCGAGACAGGCGCGGCCCTCGTCAATCATCCGGGCCTTGATAAGATAGCGTTTACCGGCTCAACCGAGGTCGGCAAACTGATTGCGAAGACTCTCGCGCAACTGGCGACTTCGCCGGACGCTACCGTGCCGAAGCTCACCCTCGAGCTCGGCGGCAAGGCCGCCAACATCCTCTTCGAAGACGCTCCCATAGACCAGGCCATCGAAGGGGTCATCGCCGGTATCTATTTCAACCAGGGCCACGTCTGCTGCGCCGGTTCGCGCCTGTTCGTTCAGGAGGGAATCTATCCCTCGGTGATCCGCAAGCTGCGCGACCGCATTCAGACGCTGCGCGTGGGCAGTCCCCTCGACAAAAACACCGACATCGGCGCGATCAATTCACGGCCACAATTGGAAAAGATCCGCGCGCTCGTGCAGAACGGTGTGAGCGAAGGCGCTGAACTCGAGCAGTCCCGCTGTGCTCTGCCTGCGCGGGGCTATTGGTATCCGCCCACATTCCTCACCGGCGTCACCATGGCCAACCGCGTCGCCCAGGAGGAAATTTTCGGTCCGGTGCTTAGCATTATGACCTTCCGCACGCCGGAAGAAGCCTTCGAGCGCGCTAACAATACTCCTTACGGCCTCAGCGCCGGCGTCTGGACCGACAAAGGCAGCAAGATTTTCAAAATGGTTAACCAGCTCCGCGCCGGCGTCGTCTGGGCCAACACTTACAACAAGTTCGATCCCACCAGCCCGTTCGGCGGCTACAAGGAAAGCGGCTTCGGGCGCGAGGGCGGCTTGCAGGGCTTGGCGGCGTATTGCAGGCTTGAATGAAAGCTCCACCTGCAGTAGTTTCTTGTCGTGAGCACCGCAGAAAAAATCTTCCAAAAGGCGCAAAGCTTGCCCGAACAAGCGCAAGGCAAGCTTCTGCATCTCGCGGAAGAGCTTGCTCGCGAGTATCCGTCAGTGACTTCAAGCCCACTTACGCTGCGAGAGGCTGCGGAATTGCGCGGCCGGCTCGCGGCTTGGGAAGAAGATTGGAACGCTCCAGGCATGGAGGCGTATGACCGGGTTTAGGCGCGGCGACGTCGTTCTGGTTCTGTTCCCAAATTCCGATTTAGTCACCTTCAAACAACGCCCGGCTTTGATCGTTCAAGCCGACAATCTCAACACAGGATTGGCGCAGGTGGTCATCGCGATGATTACAAGCAATCTTGCCCGCCGTGGTCACCAGAGTCGTGCGTTCATTCCGTTGAATTCCGCACAAGCAAAAGGTTCTGGCTTACTCACCGATTCCGTTGTCATGGCGGACAATCTCGCCACTGCGCTGGATAAAGCGATCATCCGCAAGCTTGGACAACTGGCCGACTTGAAAGCTGTGGACGCTGCTCTTCGCACAACGCTCTGTCTGTGACTGTAGTTTTCTCCGTTCGCCTCAAGCCAACTCTCGCCATTGGGAAAACCAAGTTATGCGGAGCCCCTATAGTCAATCTCCAGTTTTCGTCCGAACACGACGACGCGCGAGAGCCGTAAGCTTGAGATCGCACTACTAACTTCAATCCCTCCTCGCCGTCCAGCGAATGGCTTGCCTCACGAGGCGCTGGTAATGGGGATTTTCATAAGCGAAATGGTCGTGGCCGGATTGGAGGTAAACAACACGCGCATTTTCATAGGTTCGTGTCCACGCGATGATCTTGTTGCTCTCCGGCTCGTCCGTCGTCAACAATGGATGCGAGTCCGGCGCGACATCGAACCACTTGTACGTCTCGTCGTGCAGGTCGAAATCCGACACGCCGCGCGTCACGGGATGCCTGGGATCAACAACGTGGACTTTGAACTGCATGTCATGTTTAAACGCCGACCGACGCTTTTCCACGCCGTCCACCACCATTGGCTTTAAATAATATCGGGCCCCAACAATTTTCCAGTACTCGGGCCACTCCTGATACGAGGCGATGGCGTGGTGCAACGCCACCAGTCCCTTGCCTTCCTTGAGCCGTTCCACGAAGTCCCGCTTGGTTTCGTCCGTGATGGGCTGCCACATGTCGTACAGCACCAACACATCGAATTGTTTGGAAGCTTCAGCTTTGAGCCGCGCGTGGGCATTTGGATGTTCGACGGCCTCGAAACTGATGTCCGTGTTGTCCTTGAAGAGTTTGAAGAATGGCTCTTTCTCGAAATCGTGGCCACCGATCACCACCAGCACCCGGATTTTATCGCCCGAATCTTTCGCGGGATCAGCCGCGAACGCCACGCCTCCAGCAAGCAAAGTCAGATTGAAAATCGAAGCGAAGAAAACACACGAGTTCTTCATGGTTTGGTAAATAGCCATTATAGGAGACGACGTGAGGAGTCTCAAATCCCAAAAACCAGAATCCGAAATCGACCTGGGCCTCGTTTCGTCGGCTCGTATAACTACTTAATGGGCTTCGAGCCAGTTCTGGCCGATGCCCATTTCCACCACCATCGGGACATCCAGAGGAATGGCGGTTTTCATCTTTTCCTCGACCAAAGCACAGACTTCTTTTTCTTCTGCCGCGAACAGTTCAAAGACCAATTCGTCATGTACCTGGAGGAGCATGCGGGTTTTGAGTTTCCGTGCCGTCAACTCGCGCTGGATGTTGATCATGGCGAGCTTGATCATGTCGGCCGCTGTGCCCTGGATTGGGGCGTTGATAGCATTGCGCTCGGCGGCGCCGCGCACGGTGTTGTTCGAAGAGCGGATGTCGCGCAGATACCGCCGCCTTCCTGTGACCGTTTCGACGTATCCGTGCTCGCGGGCAAAAGCGATGGTGTCGTCCATGTACCGGCGAATGCCGGGAAACTGTTTGAAATATTGCTCGATGATCACCGCGCCTTCTTTGCGCGGGATGCCGAGTCGCTGCGACAGCCCGAACGCCGAAATGCCGTAGGCGATGCCGTAGTTGACCATCTTCGCCTTGCGCCGCATTTCGGGCGTGACCATTTCCAGGAAGACGTTATAGACACGCGCGGCGGTCGCTGTGTGGACATCTACGCCGGTCCGGAACGCTTCGAGCAATCCCGCCTCATGGCTCAAGGCGGCGATAATGCGCAGCTCGATCTGCGAATAGTCGGCCGAGAGCAGCCGATACTGAGCGCTGCGCGGCACAAAAGCTTTCCGGATCTCCTGGCCGCGCTCCCGGCGGATCGGGATGTTTTGCAGGTTCGGGTCTTGCGAGTTGAGCCGACCCGTCGAGGTTGCCACCTGGTTGTAAGTGGTATGGACGCGTCCGGTCTTTGGCCAGATAGCGGTCGGCAGCGCGTCGGCGTAAGTTGATTTCAATTTCGAGGCCGTGCGGTATTCGAGTAGCCGCTGGACGATTTCATGGTCCGGGGCCAGAGCCAGGAGCGTCTGCTCGTCAGTCACGTATTGGCCGGTCCTCGTTTTCTTGGGAGCGTCGGAGATCTTAAAAACGTCGAAGAGGATTTGCCCCAGTTGCTTTGGCGAATTCAAATTGAAAGTCGTGCCGGCCAGGCGGAAAATTGTTTTCTCCAATTGATCGATTTCCTTGGACAACTGGGCGGCAAACTCTCCGAGCGCCGCAGCATCCACCCTAATGCCCTCGTACTCCATCCCCACGAGCACGGGGATCAACGGCGATTCGACATCGTAGAATACACGTTCCTGGCGCTTTTCTTTGAGCAGCCTTTCGAGGTCGGGGCGCAGCTGGCCGGCGAGGTCCGCCGATTCCACGGCGTAATCCATCAGCTTTTCGACCGGCAAGTCGGCGATGCTGCTCTGAGCCGGTTGGCCCGGGTCGGCCAATTTCTCCAAAGCAATTGGTGTGACGCTCAAATAAACCTCTGCCAGGTAGCTCAGGCTGTGCCGCATCTCCGGCTCGACGAGGCTGTGGGCCACCATTGTGTCGAATAACTTGCCGCGCACTTGGACTCCATGCCACTTGAGCACGCTGAGATCGAACTTGAGATTGTGGCCAACCTTTTCGATGCGCTCCGATTCCAACACAGGCCTAAACTCGTCCAGGATCGGAGAAGTCCGAAGTCCTTCCGGAGTATCCTGTGGCAAGGGGACGTAATGACCCGTGTGTGGGGCAAGGGAAATGGCAAGGCCGATGATGCGCGCTTCTTTCGATCCACGACTGGTGGCCATGACGTGGAAGCAAAAGGAGCTCCTGGCCTGCAGAGCTTTCACCAGGTCAGCGCGCTGGGCGGGCGAGCTGGCGAGCTGATAATCGTGCGGCTGATCGGCCAACGTCTTCAGGTGGGCACCGCCGACCGGTGTTGCTGACGCGACAGTTTCGGAGATGAGTTCGAGCTCATCGGCAGCAGCGGGCTCGCCCGTCGCGGCGGGCGGTCGCGCCGAGAGTGGGCTCGCGGTGGTGGATGGAGGCGCCGAAGGTGCAGCGGGCGCGGGCGGTGCGCCGCGCCCGGCCTTGAAGTCCTCGCCGAATAGCCTGCGGCCGAGGGCGTTAAACTCAAATTCGACCATCAAGCCCCTCAGTTTTTCCTCGTCTGGCGCCTGCACTTTGAGCGCCTCCAAATCGACTGGGAAAGGTACATCGCAGTTGAGCGTGGCCAACCGCTTTGAAAGCAAGGCCACCTCGCGGTTTGTCTCCAAGCTTTCTTTGACACGGCCTGTCAGGTCACCTGTGTGGGCGAGAACATTCTCCGCGCTGCCGTACTGGCCGATGAGTTTGATGGCGGTCTTTTCGCCGATCCCGGCCACGCCCGGAATGTTGTCCGACGCGTCTCCCATCAGCGCCAGCACATCGACGACTTGCTCGGGCCGCTGGATACCCCACCGCTTCTGAATCTCGGGCAACCCCAGGATCTCGATGCCTTCACCCATTCGCGAAGGCTTGTACACGAACGTGTTCTCATCCACCAATTGCCCGAAATCTTTATCAGACGTGACCATATACGATTTGAATCCCACCTTTTCGGCGCGCCTGACCAGTGTGCCGATGATGTCGTCCGCTTCATAGCCGTCGCAGGTCAGCACCGGGATGCGGAATGCTTCCAGCATGCGGCGCAGGTGAGGGAGCGCCTGGCTGAGATCCTCGGGCATGGCCTCGCGCTGGGCTTTGTAATCGCCAAATTCGACATGCCGCTGCGTGGGAGCCTCCGTGTCGAATGCCACCGCCAGGTGAGTCGGCTGC
Source organism: uncultured Verrucomicrobiota bacterium (assembly GCA_964446585.1). GTDB lineage: Bacteria > Verrucomicrobiota > Verrucomicrobiia > Limisphaerales > UBA8199 > CAYUPI01. The sequence continues at coordinate 12,832 of CAYUPI010000019.1, read as the reverse complement.
TGGTTCTTGATAATGTCAAGCAGCGTCTGCGTGAAGCCGTACAGCGCCGAAGTATTTACTCCCTTGGATGTCAGAATCGGGCGGCGGATGAACGCGAAATGCGCTCGATACGCCAGCGCCATTCCATCCAGCAGGAAAAGCTTCTTCACCGGATCAAGAGGGAGATTCGTAAAGGCCGATGATATTCCCTCCGGGATCGCGAAACCGCGCCGTAATCTCGGGCGCATCGGCCCCGATCGGCTGCACGACCTCGCAGCCGTTCGCGACGACCGCATCGACGGTCGCCGCGACGCTGTCGCACCAAATGTACATCAGCAGTCCCGGAGTCGCCGCCGGCGGCCGCCCGACAACCCAAGTGCCGCTCACCTGACCGGTCGCATCGTCGAACGCGACGGCGCCATCGCCCCGTCGCCTAAGACGCCACCCAAAGACCTTTTCGTAAAACTCGGACGAACGGCGCACGTCGAGCGCGGGCATTTCGATATAACAAATTTTTCCGTGTGGATTGTTGCTAGGCATGTGGCCTTTCTGTTTGACCGGCAATGCGTGTCAGCGGCGGCGTGCCGAAGTTTGCACCGCCAGGATCATTTCCTGGAACGCCGCCAGCAGGGCGTCGCGTTTGGCGGCCGGCAGGCTGTGCAAGGTCTCCAGCAACCGGCTCTCCCAGGGCGCCAGACCCCCAACCCGCGCACGCTCGTACGCCTTGAGCACCTTCGGCCTTTGGATGGCAAGAAGCAGTTTCAGCGAATTGAGCGTGCCCGGGTGTGGTTGGGTGTGGCCAGTGAAAATCTGGCTGACCGCCCCGGGCGTGATGTGCAAAAGCCGCGCCACCTGCGCCTGGGACCAGCCGGCAGCCTTGACCAGACTAATAAACTCTTCGCCTTTCGCGCCCAAAAAAATCCTCAAAAATTGTTGACATGTTTAGTAGCTTAATGTTTAGTGATTGTATAGTCTGAATGATAAGTAACTAAACATGGGCCATGGCCGAATGCAAGCGAAAAAAGGCGGAATTTTCAACCCGAACAATCAACCCTCAACCCGACCAAAACATGACTACAAAAGAAGAACTGCTGGAACGAGCGCAATTGGTCCGCATTCATGAGGCCAATTGCAGAATTGAATACCCGACACGAGAGGAAGCCAACTTCCGGCTAGCGATAATGAAAAAGATTGGGTGGCGTTTCGCGCTCAAAGAGGTCCGCCCCGCGCGAATCGAGGGCCCGGTGGCCGCCACCACGCCGCGGGCGCCCGCATTCGTCAGAAGCAAGTGACGGCCGGCGGGAACCATCGCCTGACCCTGGAGCCGTTGCGCGCCAGCGGCGAGGAGGCGCTCGCAGTCGATGACCTCGAGGGCATTCTCAAGGTCACGCTGCTCGAGATCGAAGCTGCCTGGGACAACGAATTTCAAGAGAGAATCGTTCGAAAGGCGGATGACCTGTTCGGCTGCGTGGCGACAGAGGAGGGCGCCTATGATGCAATTCCCAAGAGTGGCCGCCTCGTCCAGGCTGTTTTCCTGGTCCAGTTCGAAGGATCAACTGAACCAGAGCTCGTTCGTCTCCGACCGCCAGGCACGCTGGAGGCCGGCCCGGACTGCGATTTGTCCTTGCTTGAGGCCTGGCTAAGGCAACGCGGATTCGAATTGCCTCAACGCTTGAATCTTGGCTGTGAACAAGTTGCCATGGCAATGCCTTGAAGCCGTCCCGGGCCTGTCGGCCGTGCCCGCGATTTGGCGCCGCTACCTAGGGGCAAGCTTTGAACTGTTCCGGTCGGCCTTTCTCCAGGCGAAGACCAACGCGGTCCGGTCGTTTCCCTGCCCGCGCGAGTGCGGCTGTGCTCACCTGATCTTAAGCCAGTCTGGAAGCGCAGCAAAGCCACCGCGACCGGACTCAACCTCGCGAGGGCTAAAGCGCGAAAGTGAGAAACAATTATCCATCACCGCCACCTGCCAATGCCAGCCGCCTACCTGTAATCCGCTCGCGCTCTCTTTGGCCGATATCACCCCTCTCCAACTCAACTGGGCGAGGATGGGGCGCGCTTTGTGCCAGACCTTCAGCCTCGATTTCAAACTCGCCGATTTTCCCTTTCCCAATACCCGTCAGATTGGCTCCTGGTCAGCCGACGCCGTACCCGCCGTGCTCACGCTCCAACACGATCGCCACGTTTTCCACCGCGCACTGGCCGAGCTGGCCTTACGCCTACAAACACCTTTCATCCTGTTCGCACCGACCGGCAACCATGTCGACGTCGCCGGTTATGAGTTGCTGGCTCACGCCCGTGCAGCCTTTTTCGCACTGAGTTCCCACGCACTCCTCAGTGCCCAGGGTACGTTGCAACCTTCCAAGCCTCCGGGCGAAATGTTCGCGAGATTCACGCCGCAGCCCGATGATTCGTCGGCTGAGGGCACAACGCGCAAAGCATTCGCACTGGTAAAGGCCCTGGACGCCCGGCGGATCATCAAGCGGCCCAGCCCCGGCACTGTCTTCAGTTACTATTGCATCGAAGGCCTGAGCGTCGCGGAGGTTGCCCGGAAATGTCGCTGCTCGAGGGGCACGATCCGCAACCGGCTCGAATTCATTCGCCAGAAGACCGGGGCCGATCCCGTTCGCGTGCGCCGCCTCTCCGCCCACTACGAAAGCCTCGAGGACCAAACCGCAGATTCGCGCGCCCGCCGCACGATCGCTAAACGGCTCATTTACGACACCGATCCCGAGGAGCAGGTAGAGTAGGGGAGAGAAGCCCGAAATCCTAATGCCGAAGCCCGAATGGCGTACACGAATGTTCGCGCTCTACTAGGCAGTTATTTTGCTGTGCTCAGTAGAACCTAGGGCAAGCTCGCCGTTGCCACCGATCGCGCACGCGATGCCCGCGTTCCGAGCGCGGCCAATGGCCCAATTGCGTTGCGCCGCAATTTTCTCAGCCATCGTCCTGGCCAGAGGCACAGTTTGATTGAGGGCCTCGAGCACGTGGTTGGTCGTCAGCTCCTGTTTTTCGTAAAAGGCGTCGTATAAGGCGCTGATAATTGCTTCTTCGATTTCGGCGCCGCTGAATTCCGGGCTCGAAGCAACGAGCGTCGGCACGTCGAAAGCGTCGGGCGTTCGACGGCGTTTGGCCAGATGGATGCGGAAGATTTCCGCGCGTTCCTCGCCAGAGGGCAAATCGACGTAAAATATCTCGTCGAGTCGGCCTTTGCGGAGTAGCTCGGGCGGCAGTTGGGAAACTTCATTGGCGGTAGCAACGACGAACACGGGGGCACTCTTTTCCGAGAGCCAGGTCAGGAAGGTGCCGAACACGCGGGCGGTGGTACCGCCGTCGGCCACGGCGGAGCTTTGCGAGCCGGCGAAGGCCTTGTCGATCTCATCAATCCAGAGGACCGCCGGGGCAATGGATTCGGCTACGGCAATGGCGCGGCGGACGTTTTCCTCGGAAGAGCCGACGAGGCTGCCGAACATACGGCCCATGTCGAAGCGCAGCAGCGGCAACTGCCACAGACGGGAGACGGCCTTGGCGCACAGGCTCTTGCCGCAACCCTGCACGCCCAGCAGCAGGATCCCTTTGGGTGGCGGCAGGCCAAAGGCTCGCGCCTCGGCCGTGAACGCCCCGGCGCGCTTTTTCAACCAGTCTTTGAGCACGCTCAAGCCGCCCACGCTAGTGAAATCTTCCTGCGCCGCGTAATACTCCAGCAGCCCGCTTTTGCGGATGATCTGCTGTTTCTCGGCGAACACTTCCTGGACGTGTTCGGGACCAAGGCTCTCCTCTTTGACGAGAATGCGCGCAAAAACGTTCTCCGCCTCGCCCAACGTCAGCCCGAGAGCCGCTTGCAGCAAGCGCTCGCGCCCTTCTTCATCCATGCGTATCCGCACTTGCTTATGTGCGCGCACGTCTTCCAGGCTCTTGTCCAGCAATGTCCCCAAATCTTCCTTGGTAGGCTGCGGGAAGTTCAGCACGGTGATTTCCTTGTCCAGTTCCGCCGGGATCTCCATCACCGGCGAAATCAAGACAATGGTCTTAAGGCTGTTTTTCAAGTGGAGTGCGATGTCTTTGAGGCGGCGGATGACGGGGTAATTGGCGCGCGTGAGGAAAGGATGAAAGTCCTTGAACAAAAAGATTGCCGGCTCGACCTGTTCGATCACCAGGTCCAGTGCTGCCAGAGGATCTTTTGTGGCCGCGTTGCGACTCTTTTGTGACTGAATGGAAACGCCGGCAGGCACGACGCCGGAACTGCAGGTCCACTCGAAGATTTTTTTCTGCCGCCGGCCCGCGAGCTCGACCAGCAGCTCCTGCACGCGCATTTCCTCGCTCGTGATGATGTAGAGCAGGGGATAGCGCGCCCGGACCAGGGTCTCAAGTTCTTCGCCGAAATTCATGGCTGCGACCCTCCGAAAAGCCGCCGCCACCAGGAACCGGTGGGCGCTGCGACGGGGCCAAGGGATTGCTGCAAACGATGGGCAATGCGCGGCGGCACCGGCGTATGAAGCGCATCATGGCGCAGCAAATCCTCGACCGTCGCGAACTCGCGCACCGACGCCGATTGGGACTGTTGGCTGGCCAAGGCCTGCTCCTGTGCCTGGGTTTGAGAGGTCAGTCGATTTTGACGTTTCATGATTCAAGCCGTTTTCTGGAACTGTATGGCGAACGCTTTCCGGGCACGGTGCAGTTTGCCGCGGACGGCGTCGGGCGTTTGGTCCGTCAACGTGGCCACCTGATCATAACTCAATTGTTCATCGGCGACCAGCAGCAACAGCAACCGATATTCGCCGGGCAAGCCGTCAAGCGCCTGTTGAATGCGCTGGCCCAGTTCCTTGGTCTCCAGCACACGGAACGGTGAATCGGACGGCGCCGGCGCGCGCTCCCAGAGCGATTCATCGGCGGTAGTGAGCACATGGCGCTCGTGCCAGGCCTGCAGCAAATTGCGGCAATGGTTGATGGCGATGCGATAGAGCCACGTGCGCCACGAGGACTCGCCACGGAACTGCGTCCGCTTGCGAAAGGCCTTGAGAAACACGTCGTGCGTGGCGTCCTCCGCTCTCTGCGGATCTCCCAGGAACCGCAGCGCCAGGTAGTAAATGGCTCGGCTATGCTCGACGTAGAGTTGGGCAAATTCCGAGTCTGCCCAGCCGGTTTGCGGCTCGTCCGGGCACTGACTCTCTGTCAGCGGCTCGCTCACGGTTGCGTTCACCGGGCATTAGACAAGAGTCCGATTCCGATGTCACGTCGGACAAGCAGGCCGGCGGTAAGGCTTCAGCTAAGGAAGGCAGAAGAAAGCGGAGTGCGCCCGTCCCCGGGCGCAGAACCCTGGTAAAGCAGGACGGTTTCGAGAATTCCAACACGTTCAGTCCAACGGAAGTTGCCGCGCCCGGGGACGGGCGCACTCCAGCACCAAGACTGAGCGGCTACGGCCAGCGCGGTCCCGGCACGAGGAGGCCTCCAGCAGTTTTCAATTTCCAATGCACTGATGTCCCGGTATTAAAATGCCCATGTCAAAATATCGTATCGGCCTGATCGGCGGCAGCGGCCTGTATCACCTCGACGGCTTTACCGACCAGAAATGGGTCTCCGTCAAGACCCCTTTCGGAGCGCCTTCAGATGATTTCCTCACCGGCAAGCTGGCGGGTCGCGAGGTCGTGTTCCTGCCCCGGCATGGCCGCGGCCATCGCATCCTGCCCAGCGAATTGAACCATCGCGCCAATGTCTGGGCGATGAAGAAGCTTGGTGTGGCTTGGATTATCAGCATCAGCGCCGTCGGTTCTTTGCAAGCGAAGTACCGTCCTTGCGACATCGTCCTGCCAGATCAGTTTCTGGACCGCACCAAACAATCTTCGGCCCACTCCTTCTTCGGTCGCGGCATTGTCGCCCATATCGCCTTTGCCGATCCCATCTGCGAAGAGCTGCGCCGGTTGCTGCTGCAAAGCGCTCGCGGCCTGAATGCACGGGTGCACGACGGCGGCACGTACGTCAACATGGAGGGCCCAGCCTTCAGCACGCGCGCGGAGTCCAACACCAATCACCGGCTCGGCTATGACGTCGTCGGCATGACCAACCTCGGCGAAGCCAAGTGCGCCCGCGAGGCGGAAATCGCCTACGCCACCATGGCCATGATTACTGATTACGATTGTTGGAAAATCGACGAAGCGCATGTGACCGTGGAAATGGTGATCGCGAACCTGACGAAAAACGCCGCTATGGCAAAGCGGATCATCCAACACGTCATTCCCCGCATTCCAACCGCACCCAATTGGCAGTGCCACGACGCGCTGCGCAACGCCATCATGACTGATAAGAAGCTCTGGCCGGCGAAAACCAGGAAGGAACTTGCGCCGTTGCTGGGCAAATATTTCTGAAATCTTCGACCGAGACTCAGCGTCGCAGAAAAAACCAAAGCGCAAGGGCCAGGTTCAGCGCCACAAGACCGATCGTAATTGCTAAAATCAGGTTTGGATTCCTGCGCAGGAGAGCAGGCGATTCCTGGGCCCTTCGCTTGGTAGCAACCCATCCCCGGAGAAACATGTCTTGCAGTTGGCGCCACAATTTAGTCGCGCGCAGCTCTGCGAGCAGGTCTTGAGCTTTGGAGCGCACTCCTGAGAGCTTGCCGGCGAACAGGGCTATTAATTCTACCGCCCTCTGCCGAGTCTCTGCTCCCGCGAACTGAGGAACCGGTGCCGGTGGCGCCTCTTCCACTCGTTCCAGGCTGCGAATCACATCATTTGCGCTTTGGGGACGTCTTCCAGGTTCTTTTGCTAAACAGGCCGCCACAGTCGCTTCCCAGCTCGCAGGAATCATTTCGTCAACTCCCAGTTCCTGCAGGCGCTCTCTCATGGTCGGCGGCGGCACATTCAGGATTTGTTCCTGCAATTCGGCCTGGTAAAACGGCGGGGTCCCTGTGACCAGATCGAAAATAGTGGCCCCGAGGGCGTAGATATCGTCGAGCACGGAAACTTCCGCGCCCTGCAGTTGCTGCGGGCTCATGAAGGCATTAATGCCGAGATGTTCATTGCCCAGAGCAGCGGCGAGGCGGCCCACAGCGTGGCCGAGCGCGAAATCGGTTACCCTCAGATGCTCTCGCCGATTGAGCAGCAGGTTCGACGGTCCGAGGGAACGGTGCACCAGGCAAAACCCATGATGTGCGTACTCCAGCGCCGCACAAACCTGATGCACCCAAAGCGTGACGTCTTCGATCCCAAACCGCTTTTCCGGCCGATCTCCTTTCACCACCGCCAGCGGCCAGCCGTCCACATACTCGGTCACGATAGCAGCGACTTGATAATCGCAGACGAAATCATAGACGCGCGCGATAGCCGGATGCGCCAGCAACGCGCTGCGGCGGACTGCATCGTCCAGCCCACCCAGAAATTGCGGCTCTTGCAGGAAACTCCGCGGCAAGACCTTCACGGCCACATCCCGCTCACCTTTCACATCCCAACCCAGCCAAACTTGAGTCCACCGGCCGTGACCAAGAATCCGCTTGAAAATGTAGCGAGCGCCGCCGATTCGTGAGCCGGCGGTGGCCACCTCGGGCCATTCTAGTTGCCCGGCCGAACCGGGTTGGTTCCTGGTCATCGTCGCAATGCTCCCACAACGTCGCCTGTGGATCATTTGACCGCAATCTCTCGAAGCAGCGCAAGTGGGAAACGGACCGGCCCCGCGGCTTGACCCAAAAGATCAAACGCATACCATTCTGCGACAACGATGCTCCCAAGAGTGAATTATGCCGAATAAACACATCATCAAGCCTGCCAGCGCAGCCCCCGCCGTCGGCCCCTACAATCATGCTGTGCGCGTGGGAGATCTGCTCTTTTGCGCCGGCCAGATCCCGCTCGACCCGGCCACGGGGAACCTGGTCGGAGGCGACATTCAGGCGCAAACCCGGCGCGTTCTCGAGAACGTCAAAGCCATTCTGGATGATCAAAAGCTCACTTTTGGCAATGTTGTCAAAAGCACAGTCTTCCTTACCAACCTGTCTGATTTCGCGGGCATGAACGAGGTGTACGCAAAATATTTTACGTCGGATTACCCCGCGCGGTCCACGGTCCAGGTCGCGGCGTTGCCGAAGGGAGCAAGTGTCGAAATCGAAGTGGTGGCCCATTTCTGAAGTGAGAGGATGCCAATGAAGAAAAGAAAATCCTGGCGTGAAAAACTGGTGGACTCCAAAGGCCTGCCGAAGGTCGGTCCAGTGTCCGGAAAAATGAGCAAACGGTGGGGTAGGGGGAAAATGGTCATCCCCGCGCCCATCGAAGTGGACGCGCTGATGAAGCAGGTGCCCCGAGGCCGGGTCGTCACCGTCAACGATTTGCGGGCGGCGCTTGCAGCCAGGCACGACGCCGACTTCGCCTGCCCGATGACCACCGGAATATTCGCTTGGATCGCCGCGCACGCCGCGGCGGAAGCCGAGGCGGAAGGGGCGAAACGGATCACACCTTACTGGCGAACGCTCAAGAATGGCGGTGAGCTGAACCCGAAATATCCAGGCGGTGTTGCGAGTGTGGCGAAACGGCTGAAAGCCGAAGGTCATTCGATCGTGCACAAAGGCAAGCGCTCGGTGGTAGCTGACTACGAATGCGTGCTGTTCGCTCGGTTCCGCTAATCACTTATGAGCGACCTGCCGCCGTTTATAACTCTTGCAATCGGCCTTACCGCCGGCGGTCTAGTGGTCTGGCTTCTGCTGCGAGCAAAAGCGGGCGCTGCTCTCTCCCGAATCAAGGCTGATTTCCAAACGCAGATCGCGACTCTGAATGAGCGGGTAAGCTCCAAAGACCAACTGTTGGCGACCTTGCAATCCGCCCTGGAGGCGGAAGAGGACCAAAAGACGCAGCTAGCCATGCAGCTCCAACAAGAGTCCAACAGCAAAGTGGCCGCGGAACAGAAGTCGAGTCACTTCGAGGAGCAGTTCAAGGAGCGGTCCGAGCAGGCTAAAGAGTCGCAATCAAACCTGGCCGCCGAAAAACAGAAGAATGCCGAGCTGACCGAGAAAACCAAGTACCTGGAAGAGAAGCTGGCCACACAAAAGCAGGAGATTGAAACCATCCAATCAAGATTTCAGAAAGATTTCGAGGCAGTCGCTAACAAGCTGCTGCTGGAGAACTCCAGCCGGTTCGGCCAGCAAAGCGCTGAGAGCCTCGACAAACTTCTGGCGCCCCTGCGCGAGAATCTGAGAGAGTTCAAAGCGAAATTGGAGAGCGTGCAGCAGGACGCCGCCACGCATAGCGCCCTTTTGAAAGAACAAATCGCTCGCATTGGAACCGAGGCCGCGAATTTATCCAAGGCGCTCAAGGGGGATGTAAAAGTTCTGGGCAACTGGGGCGAAAACATGCTTGATCAAATATTGGAAAAATCCGGGCTCCAGCTTGGCGTGCATTACCGGCGACAAAGCCCCGCCAAAGATGAGTCCGGTGATCAGCGCTTCCTTGATGTCGTGGTTGAACTGCCCGAAGACAAACATCTGATCATAGATTCTAAAGTCTCGCTCAGAGCATACGAAGACTACGTCAACTGCCCTGATGATTTGGCCCGCCGCCGGCACTTGGAAGCCCACCTCGATTGTATTCGCAGCCATGTCCGCGGACTGGGCGCCAAACGCTACCAGGATATCCATGGTATCACAGCCCCCGATTTTGTGTTGATGTACGTTCCTATCGAGGCCGCATTCTTTGTGGCGGTGGGGCAGGATCCCAAACTTTTCTCGGACGCGCTCGAAAAAAGCGTCGTGCTGATTACAAATTCGACGCTGCTGGCGACTCTGCGGACCGTAGCTCACGTATGGCGGCTGGCCGATCAGCAGAATCATGCGCTCGAAATTGCGGACCGGGGCGGAAAACTGTTCGACAAGTTTGTCGGCTTTATCGAAGACCTGCAGGACATCGGCAACGCGCTCGAAAATGCCCGCTCCGCCTGGACGGAAGCAAATAAGAAGCTGCACCAGGGTGCCGGCAATCTCGTGAGCCAGGCGGAAAAACTCAGAGCACTCGGAGTCAAGGCCTCCAAGAAACTGCCGGCCGCGCTCACTGCGGGCGCCGAACTCGAAAGCGCTAGCTTGCTCGATGATGGCAGCGGCCGTGGGTCGCCCGAATCGGCTCTCTTCAACGGCAAGCAGGACGGCGGCGCACCGCAGCCGCCATAGCCACCAGGGCGAGTGTTCGGCACAGTTTCAGGAATTCCGTGGAATTCAAAGCCGATCTACGTGCTTCTGCATCGCCTCTTCCTGCCGCTCGATGGATTGCACCAGCTTGAACTGCGTGCGGCAGCGATCCAGATTATGCGCGGGACGGTGGATGCGGAAATAAGTATCACCGCTCAGGAAATCGGTCAGAAAGCGAATGCCAATCTCGAAGGTGATTAGCTTGCCCGAAAAAGCAATGTACGATTTTTCCGTCCTGGTCAGAAATTGGCCAGCCGTTGAGAGGTAGCCCTCGGCCAGTTTCCTGAACATCGGCATCTTCATTTTCACCTTGGAGAGATCGGGTTCGTCCTCCAGCGTCGGGCTGGTGGTCGTTCGGATCATGTCGCCGAAATCGTAGAGCGCGCAGCCCGGCATCACGGTGTCCAGGTCCACAACGCACATCGCTTCGCCGGTCAGCACGTCGAGCATCACATTGTTGAACTTGGTGTCATTGTGCGTGACGCGCTCGGGAATTCTTCGTTTGGCCATCGCCTGGAGAATCACATCGACAATCGGTTCCTGTCCGAGGGCAAACTCAATCTCAGGCTTGGCGTCTCTCGCCCGGTTAAAGCGGTCCTGCTGGATCGCCTGTTGCAACACGCCAAAGCGTTTGCGGGTGTTATGGAAGCCGGGAATAGTCTCCAGCAGTCGCTCGCCGGGCAAATCGACCAGGAGTTGCTGGAACTCGCCAAACGCCCGCCCTGCCTGGTAGGCCTGTTGTGGAGATTGCACTGCCTCATAAGTCTCCACTCCCTCGACGAAAACAAACGTCCGCCAGACCTCATTGTCGCCGTTCTGGAAAAAGGACTTGCCATCGCGGGTCGGTATCACTGTCAGCGAGCGGCGGGTCACATCGCGGACGCGCCTGGCCTCCTGCTTTTTGCGGATGTGCGTCGTGACCCGCAGCACGTTCTTCATCACTGCCGCGGGGTCCTTGAAAACTGATTGGTTGATTTTCTGGTGGATGTAGCGGACGCGCGTGCCACCTTGATCGTAAGTGGCTGTATAAGTCTCATTGATGTGGCCGATCTTAAGCGTTTCGGCGTGCAGGATCTCTCCGTAGATCTGAAACTTCTTGGAGATCGCTTGCAGTTGCTTTTCCTGGTAAGCCATGAAGAGCAGATTGGTCAAAAAGCCGCTGGATGGCAATGGGACGATTTTAGAGCGTATTTTGGAAATGGAGCGCGGCTGTGTCGAAGACCAGCCGCAGCGCATGCGAGATCCCCAAACGTCGCAAATTCCGGGTGTGCTGCGGCTGGTCGAGGACGACACAGCCGCGCTCCGGGACATTCAAGCCACGCTCTTAAGGAATCCAAATCAGACTGGGATTATTTGTGCGTCCCGCGTTCTTGGAAAAATCCCAATATTCGGCATTTTTGAACCGGGCCGAGTGGCCGTCGAGGAAAGTGAATTGGGCGCCGCGGTTGTGCAGATTAGTGTGCACGTTGTTTTGTTGGGCCACGGCGGCCAGCTTGCCGTTATCGAATAACCACACGACCCGCACCGGCTGGCGGATGGATTCGAGCCTTACCTGGTTGCCGGTCCCGGTTCCATTCACATGCTCATTCAGGCAGTAATGGAAAAGATTGTTGCCGTTACTCCGCCGCGGATTCGAAGGACAGATCCAGAGCGACCGGCCCACCTCGATGCTTACGTTCGTGCGCCAGGCCATTTCTCGATATGTCGGAATGCCGAGCACTCGAGGCAAATCATTATACCAACCCTCCTCCACCGATATGCCGTTGGGTGAGCCGTCCTTGGGCAGCAAATCGTTATTGTCTCCAGCGAACAAGTGCGTCGCCAAACCCCATTGTTTGAGATTGCTCAAGCAACAGGCGGATTGCGCGGCTTGTTTTGCGCGGCTGAGAGAAGGCAATAGCAAGCTGGCCAGGATGGCGATGATCGCAATCACCACCAGCAATTCGATCAACGTAAACGCCCGCTTCCGTCTCATGTTCCCTCGCGCTCCGCGCTGCCCTAATCGAGTCCGTCATCGCAGATTTTCCCGTAATTGCCAACATCATTTTTGCCAAAATTGATCCTCCGCGGAAGCAGGAGAGAACGGCCGGCAAAACTCTCGGAGGGAGGACCGAAATGAAAAAAGCCGAAACGCGCATTTCGGCTTTTTTTCGAAAGACTGGCGGCGACCTACTCTCGCGGAGTCTATAAAACCACTACCATCGGCAAGACTGTGTTTGACGGCCGAGTTCGGAATGGGATCGGGTCGGACCACAGCTTTATGGCCACCAAAAATGTGATGAGTGTCGAGGGGCGAGCGTCGAGGGAGAGGCACCCGGCCACACTATCGAACTCGAATTTGCAAAGAGCATTAAGTGCGAGCGTTGGACCACTCGACCCACGACACTCGACACTTCACCATTCTTTGAAGACTGCACATAGTGACAACAAGGAATTACACTTCGCGAGTTAAAATCACTCATTCCTTGGTGTGCGCGAACTGACGTTCGCGGCCACAAAGAATAAGTGATCAAGCCGCACGACCGATTAGTATTAGTCCGCTCAACGGATTGCTCCGCTTACACGCCTAACCTATCAACCACCTGGTCTAGATGGGGTCTTTAGAGGGCTTGCGCCCTGGGAAACAATATCTTGGGAGGAGCTTGGCACTTAGATGCTTTCAGCGCTTATCTCTTCCGCACATGGCTACGCAGCGATGCCCCT
>CAYUPI010000018.1:0-105071 GCA_964446585.1 uncultured Verrucomicrobiota bacterium | reverse complement strand
AACCCCGATACACCCGCTCTCTACGCTTTTACACAAGAACTCTTACGCCACCGCCGAAAAAGTTTTACATTTCATACTTGACACCCTTTCTGATTTTACTTAGGCTTGCGTCGAGATCAGGCCGATCTGCCCAAACCGAAGTGTGTGTGCCGCAGTTGTACTAGTACTAGTGTAGTGTTTAGCCAAATATTAATTCCTCAAACTCGAAAGTCAGGATCCACGATGAAAACTCCCTCCTTCCAGAATCATAATCGACTGGTGACGTGTAGCCTGGGCGCGATTCTCGCGCTAGCGTGCCTGCCCGCGTCTGCCGGTTTCCTGGATAGTTTCACCACCAAGACGGGCTGGAAAGACACCCTCAACGGCGGCGCCGCCGTCGTGAGCGGTGGCACATTTAATCTCACCTCGAGCGTGTCGCCTTCGGCGTTGACCGCCAGCATCAAAACCAACGTGACGGTGCTGACGACCTCGAGCAACACTTTGGAACTGCGCGTGATCGTCAAGAACCTAGCTCCCGGAGCGCCCGCGTACAGCGGCAACGCCGTGCTGGGCTGGGTGCCCACCGGCGGCGCGCTGCTGGCCAATGGGTACGCCATGGTCGTCGGCGCCACCAATATTCAGGTTTATAAAGACGCGACCGTGATCTACTCGACCAACAGGGCTTCGACGCCCATCGCGCCGGCCGATCTGAGCCGCCTGATCCTGGTTCTGCGCATGAACAACGCCAGCCCCGCCGAGTTGGGGGACGTTACCGCCAGCCACGTGCGGGTCAGCGTCTATCGAAATGTCGATGCGACGGGCGGCTCCAGCCCGAACCTGTTGTTCGAATGGAATGTGCTCGACCCGGGCACGTTTGAGCTTGGGCCAGGCAACGCCGCGGTGGGATCGATGAACAGCGCCTCGGGCGCCACCGCCTCGACGGTCAGCTTCGATGACCTCCAGGCCTATGATATCACTTATTTCCCGCCCGCGACCAGTACGGTGCTCGACGATTTCTCCGGCCCGCATTCGCCCTTGTACAGCGATTTCCTCCCGGGCGGCCCTTTTACGACGATTACCCAATCCGGCGGTGTGCTCCGAATGGATATTAACCTTCCCCAGGTGGTTAACGTGATCCTCGAGGGCACCAAGCTCAACTCGCCGACGTTCCGGATCGAGGATGGGGTGCGGGTCGAGGCCCGGATCAAGGTGGTGGACCAGGGCGTCTCCAATCCTATCGCCAATCATGATAACAATCCGCTGAGCGGCATCGCCATCTTCGGCTATTTCCCGGATCCGGGCAACCAGGACTTCTCGTCGCTCTTCGGGTACTTCCTGGTGGCGGGTTCGATGTGGACGAACAACACTTACAACGGATTAGTCCCGGCGATCGCCAAGGACTCCGGTTACGTGTTCGCTGGAAAGTCGGCCAATCAGTTCTGGGTCGATGCCAGCTTTTATCCCAGCTACGGGCCCGGCGCGCAGTATGTCTCGACCAATGTCGAGTTCATTCAAATCTTCACGGGTGAGGGCAGCAACATCCGCATCGAGCAGCGCGTCGAGGACTTGAGCAAGGACGTGAACGATCCGAACCGGATTGTTTACCAATTTGCGCAACTTGACGCCAATTTCGGCGGCACGCCCGCCTACACGGCCCGCGACGGAACGTTCGCCCTGATTAACTATCGCGCGCGCGGCGGCTCGGTCAACAACAAGGACTTCGGCTATGTCATTTGGGACAACCTGGTGGTGGGCCAAACCACGCCGATCACGCCGCCGCCAACGATCACGACTAATTTCCCCGCTTCAGGCGCGGCCTTTGCTGATACCAACACCGTCCTGTTCAAAGCGACCCATCCCAGCGCCGTGCCCACCAACAGCATGGTCCTGACGCTCAATGGCATCCGGTACACCAATGGCGCTCCCTTTAATGGCAGTTTCTGCAAAGTCTTCTCGTCCCAAGCGGGATTTCAAACGAATATGACTCTGTTGATGACCAACCTGCCCCCCGACACCTTCTTTTCGGGCACCATCTCGGCCACCAGCGACGGCGGCAAGAATTCGACGCAGCTTATCTCGTTTGACACCTTCCGGACGGATCACTCGATCGTTGTCGAGTCCGAAGAATACAACTTTAACAACGGCAGCTACATCGATCCGAACGCGCTGTTGATCCAGGAAGGCAACACCTTCGGCTGCTCGGGAGTCGGTCCCAATTACAGCGGCTGCTCTTACAATGGCCAAATCGGCACCGAGGGGGTCGATTTCCACGATGCCCAGACTTCGCTGCCGAACGTCGAAGGCGAAGCAGTCTTCCGCACCGATGATCCCGTCCGGACCAGCAATTCCACCGACACTCCGCGCAAGAAATACACCGACGCCGGCGGCATTGCCGCCGGATACTATGAGGTCATGGTCGGTGGAAACAACCGCGAAATCAACAGCGGGGATTGGCTCAATTATACGCGCAATTTCCCCGCAGGCACCTACAATATCTTTCTGCGCGAATCGACTTATTCGGGCGGTAATCCGCTCTTCCTGCGCCAATCCCAGGTCAGTCTCAACAAGGTCACCAGCGATCCGACCATGCCCAGCCAGACCACGTCGTTACTCGGGACATTCTTCCAACTCTCGGACTCGGCAGGTGATACCGGAATCGATCAACAGCGCACGGTGCCGCTGACCGATTCCTCCGGCCGGTTGCTGACCGTGCGCCTGGGCGCGCCGCCGACGACCCTGCGCGTGAGCCAGGACCTGGTTCGCGCTCGCAACGGCGGGCAGGTCAACCAAAACTACCTGGTCGTGGTGGCCGTGCCCGATCCGGGTACGCTGCGGCCATACGTCACCTCGGTGTCGCCGCCGGCCAATTCGGTGTCGCGCATCGCCCCGGTCTCCGACCTCACGCAGGCCGTGATCGCCAACCGGGACACGACGGTCGATACGACGAAGATTGCGTTCAAGATGAACGGGGTGACGACGGCCGTTACGGTCACGCCCACGGCCAGCGGCGCGACGGTGGCCTGGCCGCTGTCGGCGACCCCGGCGACGCCGATCATTTCCAACACGTTGAGCTACGCCGATAGCCAAAACGTTACTCAAGTGGTTTCCTGGACCTACAGCTATCCGTTCCTCTATGCCAGCAACAGCTTGCCGCTCGGCTTCCTGGCGTCGCGCGGCATGACCAATCGCACCGCCTGGACTTACAACAATGGCAACAATCTGGGCAGCGCCCTCTCCCGCGCCGAGCAGCAGTTGTCTGTCCCGCCGGCAATCCCGTCGGACATCTACAACGAATCCGTCATCTCGATGATGAACTGGGATGATAATCAGTGCGCCACCGCAATGCTGCCGCCGGGCGTGACCTGCGTGCCGGGCCTGGAAACCGGCGGTCCCTACAACAACATCGCCACGGAGACCAGTGGCTACATGCAACTGACGGCCGGTGTCCACCGGTTCGTGGTCAATAGCGATGACGGATTCCAGTTACGCTCGGGCACAACGATTGAAGACCCGACCGCGACGGTCCTGGGCTTCAGCGACGGCGATACGTTGTCCGGCACTTTCGATTTCAACGTGCAAGCCGATGGTCTCTATCCCATGCGCAACATCTGGTACGAGAACGGCGGTTATGCCGATTACCACCTGTCGTCGCGCGACTTGTCTGGGGTGAACGCCGACGCGATTCTCAACGATCCGGGCAATCCGGCGGGCGTGGTGCCGGTGTTCCTGCCGACTACGACCGAGGTTATCCTCTACGCGTCCTCGAGGGCCAACGGGACGTATCAAGCGGCTTTTTCGACAGTAGATTCGAACGCCAAGACCGTGACAGTGGCGCAGTCGGGTGCAGCGCAGTATTACAAGCTCAACAATCCGGCCGATCCGAGCAATCCGAACAAGCGCCCCACTATCACCAACGTGAAGAAGGTCGGTTCGAACATCGTGATAAGCTACCAGATACCCCCATAAAGGGATAAAGCGGTTCTACGCACGACGGCCGGCCCTTCTGGGCCGGCCGTTTCTTTATTGTGGTAGGGCGCGTTGTCCTCAACGCGCCGCGTATCTCATCATAAACCGGCGCGCTGGGGACAGCGCGCCCTACCTATCTGGCGCCATGGCGTCCGCGGCGAACTCTTCCGCATTGCATGACTCCCTAATATCCAAGTCTCGGTGGTAGCCTGTCCGCGGGCCGATATACCCAAGGCCAATCCTCCGGTCGTTCACACAGTCCTTTGCGCACGGGATTTTTCTCGGTGTACTCAATTTTCTCACTTTCCTCGTGGTGATCGCGCAATCGATGATCGAAGAAATCCCTCTGCCAGGACACCTTGTGGAACCGGGCGAGAAATTTCTTCCACTGAGAAACGGCATGTTTCATTCCCGGCTCGCGTGGAAAGGTGATGATTGCATGGACATGATCGGGCATAAGCAGCAGCAACCGACAGTGCCAGAGCAGGTGCTCGTGATAATAGGCTGCGGCTTCGAGGACAGCATCGCCAGTACCCGCACGGCAGAGGTGATTGTAATTTTGCGGCTCGCAGTCAATCGTGATGAAGAAGAAGCTCCCCTCAGCGACCCATTCTGGAATCTCGTGCGGGAGACGTTTGCGCACGGCACGTTCCATGTCCCCGCGATAACAGCACAGCCATCGTGATGGCAAGCACGAAATGGGTAGGGCGCGTTGTCCTCAACGCGCCGCGTTGGTAGGGCGCGTTGTCCTCAACGCACCGCGTTGGTAGGGCGCGTTGTCCTCAACGCACCGCGTTGGTAGGGCGCGTTGTCCTCAACGCGCCGGCTAATGATAAGATCGACGCGGCGCGCTGGGGACAGCGCGCCCTACCTATCTTGCGCCCTATCTTCTTCCCCGCGCTTTCAACACCCGCGCCAGGTTTCTCGACGCCACCGGATCATCCGGGTTAATCCGCAACGCCGCACGGCAATGCAGCTCGGCCAGATCCAATTGCGCTCTCCGGTAATAGATTAGACCCAGACTCCCCTCGGCCTGATAATCATCCGGATTGATCCGCACGACGTTTTCGAACGCCTGCTGCGCTTCGACCATCCGATTCTGTCGCAAATACACAAATCCCATCTCGTACCAGGCTTTGTCGTAATTCGGGTCGGCGCGGACCGCCGACTGAAAATGGTCCAGCGCCTGTTGCACCTGGTTGAACAGGAGCTGCGCGCGGCCCGCCTTGGTGTGGGCTTCGGCATTCGTCGGATTTCCCTTCAGGAGCGTTTCGTTGTAATCGATGGCGAGGTTTCCCAGGTGCAGATAAAAATCCTGTTCGAGGATCGTCCGGTCGCTGGCCTGGCACGGCAAAAGTTGAAACCAGAGTTCGGCCATTTCGTCGGTCGTTTGCGAACCATGCCGGACGCGTCTGGGCGGCTGGCTGGGATTGCGAACGTTGTTGGTCGAGTTGTCGAAGGTCCAGCGCATCGTCAGTGTCGTGCCTTTGGGCAGAAATATCGGTTTGGCGTAGCGGAACTCGCCCTGCCAG
This sequence comes from uncultured Verrucomicrobiota bacterium, assembly GCA_964446585.1. Taxonomy (GTDB): domain Bacteria; phylum Verrucomicrobiota; class Verrucomicrobiia; order Limisphaerales; family UBA8199; genus CAYUPI01. Next base: position 99,594 of record CAYUPI010000018.1, on the reverse strand, counting down.
TTGAAATCCCAATCTTTGATCAGCAACAGCTCGCGGCGAGCTCCACCGGGCAGACGGGCGGAACCTTCGACACGTTTGCCCAGGTAATGCGCATGCGGCCCGACGCCAATCACGTTTACGTCGATCGGCAGCGTGTAGGTGTCATCAACGGCGTAATCGGCGGCGCCGGGCGGAATATCGATGCGCAGCGCGTTGAGGTTGATGCGCACCGGCGAATTGGTCGGCGCCTGCGACGTGAAATAAAAGGCGACGGCGGGCTGCACCGGCTCAGGCTTGCCGCTCGGATGCAGATGCAACTGCAAGACGAGATCGGTGTTGGGTTCCAACGCCCAGGCCAGCCCCTCCGGCCCCATCTGCGGTTCGCGCCCGGGTTGCCAGCTCAGGAACTGGCCGCCCGGCATGATGGCCGTTTCCGGCAGAAACATCCCGTCGAAGCCCGGCGGATTAGCCTTGGCGGCTTGAACGCGGCAGACACGCGTCGGGTCCACCTCCACAAACGCGTGGTGCACCACTTTCCAGTTACCCGGCACAAATTCGATGCCCTGCACGTATTTGCGTTCGGTCAACGGGATCGGCACGACCAGGTTGTGATAGACGTCTTTGCCTTCCGCCGGGAGCATGTATGGCGCCGCGACTTTCACAACCAAATCGGGCGTGCCCAGGCGCCAGCCTTCGGTCCATTTCGGCAGCGGCGGCAGATCGGCCGCGGCGCCTTCCACAGCTCCATCGGCCACCCATTGGCGGATGACGCCGATCTGTTCGGCGCTCAAGCTGCGGTCGTGGAGGAACTCGGCGACGCCTCGTTCCGGCAGCCACGGCGGCATGTACCGTTTCTCGACGACTTCGCCGATCTGTTTTGAGCGTTTCTTGACGTCGGCATAGGACAGGAGGCTGAAGGGCGCGGCCTGGCCGGGGCGATGGCAACCGGCGCAGCGCTGGAACACAATCGGCGCGACGTCTTTGTTGAAGGTGAGCGTGCCGACCGCCCCCGCGCAGGACCCGAGGAAGAGAACGAGGACGAGGAAGATTAGAGAGAGCAGCAGCAACGAGCGGGACTGACAATTCATTCGCGTGGAACATAGGATGGGAAAATGGCCCACCGGTCAATGCGCAACCATCGACTCCACCTGAAGCGCGAAGTCCCGCCCCGCGGGAGAGTGCGCCCGGCTTGTCCACCCTCTCCACCCTCCGCAGTGCTGCTACGGAGGACGGGCCGCCGCTTTCCAACGACCCACCACGCACAACAGCGGGAGCAAGCTCCCCGCACTCCAAACGCTGCCGCGATTCCGCCTGCAGATGCTGCTGATTGCGCTTTAATTGCTAGCACACCGGCTCTACAGTGCGCGTCCATGGACGACTACTTGCCGGCGGGACCGGCTAGCTTCTCGCTCCGGCCGGTCGTCAACAAAGACGTTCGCCATAAACTCCCACCTAAAGACTGGCCCCACGCGCCAGTCCATCGGCTAACTGAGCACGGCATCTACATCGTCACCGCGGGCACACTGCACAAACAGCGCCTGTTCGACACGCCTGCCAAGCTCGATTTGGTGGAGAGGATGCTATTGTCCATTGCCAGGGAATGTGTCTGGCAACTCGAAGCCTGGGCGGTACTCGCAAACCACTATCACTTCGTAGCTCGGGGCGCGCCGGATTCGGCACCCATGAGCGAGTTTCTGCGGGAACTGCACTCGCAGTCGGCCATCGAACTCAACCGGAGGGACGGGATTGAAGGCCGCGCGGTGTGGTACAACTTTTGGGACACGCGGCTGACCCACCAACACTCCTACCTGGCGCGACTCAACTACGTCCATCAAAACCCGGTAAAGCACGGATTAGTGCCGGTCGCCAACCAGTACCCGTGGTGCTCGGCGGCATGGTTCGAGCGCACGGCCTCTGCCGCTCAGGTCAAAACGATTTACCGCTTCAAAATCGACGCCGTCAAGGTAGAGGATGATTTTTGAAGGCGCGACTTCGCACGGGCCGCCTGATGCGCGAGGCGTTTGGAGTGCGCCCGGCTTGCCGGCGCTTTCCAAAGACCCACCACGCACAACAGCGGGAGCAAGCTCTACGCACTCCAAACGCTTAGCGCGGTCCGGCTCCGAGTAGCACACCCCACCTTGAAGTTGTGCCGAGCCACGGCGGAGATTATCCTGCCGAACGCAAACCGCCCTGTATGCCCGACGCTGTCCAACCAACACCCGCCCCGCCCAAAAAACGCCGCCTGTGGTTCCGCGTCGCGCGCGCTTTTCTCGTTCTCCTCCTGCTCCTGGTCGCGCTCATTTATTTCGTCTATGTCCTGCCGTTCTGGGGCGTGCCCTTCAACCAATCCCGTCATGGCCGCGTGCCGCTGACTCCGCCTTGGGCGCTCGAATGCTGGCTGTGGGAGGATGACGTCAACACCGAGGCCTACGTCAAAGAGCTGCTCGAAGGCTACGCCACATACGACATCCCCGTGCGCACCATCCTCATCGACAGCCCCTGGAGCTGGCGCTACAACGATTTCAAGGTCGATGAATCCCGCTACCCGGAGCCGGAGAAATTCTTTCGCGGCTTGCAGGACCAGGGCTACCGGGTCGTCCTCTGGATGACGTGCATGGTGAACAGTTTCAGCAAGGACACCAAGATTACCGACTCGCGGGAGTTCTTCGAGGAAGCACGTTCCAAGGGCTACCTCGCGGGCGGCGGCTATCAGTTCCGCTGGTGGAAAGGCCGGGGCGGGTTCATCGATTACAGCAATCCCGACGCGATGAAATGGTGGCAGGGCCTCCAGCAGCAGGTGCTCGATTGGGGTGTGGATGGCTGGAAACTGGACGGCTGCGACACCTTTTTCTCCGGCCACATCGGCAAGCTGCCGGTGCCCTTCAATCGCACGCATTCGGGCTGGATGACTACGCGCCAATACATGGATCATTATGCCCGCGATGAGCTGGCGTTCGGCCAGAGCCAAAATCCGGAGTTCGTCATCATGGTGCGAGCCAAAGACCAGCCCTGGAGCCATCCGGAAGGTTTTTCCCCGCTGGACGCCGCGACTGTCACCTGGGTGGGCGACAATCGGCACACGTGGAATTACAAGCAACGTGGCCTCGAGGGAGCCCTGACCGACATCCTCGACAGCGCACGGCTCGGCTATTGCGTCATCGGCAGCGACGTGGCCGGTTACCACGGCCGCAGCAATCCCGACGACGTCGGCCCTGCGACGGCCGCGCTGTTGGCTGGGTGGAAATCGAAGGCGAAAACTGGAGTGCGCCCGTCCTCGGGCGCAGCAACGTCCCAAGGAACCAGCGGGCGGGACGACTCCAGCAGATTGAATCCACCCGAGTCTGCTGCGCCCGAGGGCGGGCGCGCTCCTCCGAGCGACGAGTTCGGCACGGCCGCCGGCAAGGACGAGATCGCGCCTAATATATATATACGCTGGGCCGAATTCTCGGCGTTCTGCGGATTCTTCCTGAACGGCGGCCACGGCGAGCGCCGGCTCTGGAAACGTACGCAGCCGGAGCTGGAGATCATCAGAAAATTCTCCTGGCTGCATACCGAGCTGGTGCCATACCTGTACTCGCACGTCGTGGCCTGCCACAACGGCGGGCCGCCCCTCATGCGGCCGCTGCCCCAGGGAAAATTCCACTACATGTTCGGCGACGATTTCCTGGTCGCTCCCATTCATGAGGACAAACTCACACGCACGGTCGAGCTGCCGCCCGGCAAATGGCGTTACCTCTTCGACGACCGCAACATGCTGCCGGGTCCGGGGCAGGTCACGCGCGATTTCCCGCTGGACGAATACCCGGTGTTCGTCCGCGAGGGCGCGGTCGTGCCGTTGAAAGTCACGCGCGCGTACACCGGGCTCGGCGACCAGGACTCGGCGGGATTCACCACCTGGCTCATCTATCCGGCCGGCCAAAGCGAGTTCACCTTGTGGCATCCTGAGAGTCATCCCAAGCCCCAGTCAACCACCGTCAAGGTGGACGGGACGAGGCAGCTCGGGATCGAGTTTTCGGGTAAGCGCGAGCCGCACATTCTGCGGATTCTGGCCAAGCAAAAGCCGTCGAAGGTAACCCTGGACGGCGCGGACCTGGCCGAGGGCGCAGCCTGGAAATTTGACGCCACGGACCAGCGGTTGATTATCAAGACGCGCGATTACACCGAAGGAAAATATTTAGTTTTCGCCAAGTAAACGAGACGGAATTGGGGTTCGCGAAGCTGTTTGGGTTTTGGCTCAAAACCCCGTAGGGGTGGCCTGTTTATAGTTACGGAGAACCACAAATTATTCTTTTTGTTTTGCGGCGGCCCCGCCCATTCTGCCCTTCCAGGCGAACCCAATCCAATTCGGCATCGGGAATGGGCGGGGCCGCCGAAAAACAAAAAGCAAAGAAGGGGTTGACGGTTCACCCTATAAACAGGCCACCCCTACGGGGTTCGAACCCATCCTCTCACCGCAGGCACGGACTTCACACGCTCCATCTTACATATTTTCGGAGGACGGCCTTGACCTCGCGCAGCAGGTCCAACTGAGCGAAGCCTTCGTAGGTCCCGTCGTGGGGCCAGATACGCACCAGGCCCAGCTTGTCCCGGTTCCGAAACCAATAAGCCACTTGCTCGACGGCGGCCTGCTCGAGGTCGTCTGGCAACGCCGTCTGGCCCGCGCCCGGCGTCGCGCCGGGCAACACGTAGCCGCCGGTGTAGGTGATTCGGGCCAGGTTGAGTGTTGAAAGTTGAGGGTTGAGGGGCCGGGCCAAAGAGACGACGCATTGGCCGCGCATGAGAAACTCGACCCCGGTTTGTTCGCTCCAACCATCCACCTCGTTGGATTTGATTTCGAACTTGCTGACGCTTTCGATCGGATAACACGGTGGCCGAAGCTCGATTTCATCCGCGTCGAATTCGTGCAGGGCATTCACCGTGCGCGCCAGCGCGCGATTGCACTCGTTATCGAAGCGCGCGCTGATGGCCTTGATTGCGTTGGTGAGCAACGCGTCGTAGTCAGTGACCGTCAGGGCGAGACGCACCTTAACGGTAGTTAATTGAGTGAGCATGAAACTATGTGGTTAATTGCTGAGCAAAGGAGCTGAGTGAGGGGGTGAGAATCCGAAACCCGAAGGCCGAAATCCGAAGGAAGATCGAAGTCCGAAGCTCGAATCACGCTTTTGCATGGTTATTCGATTACACGAGCCCATTGCGAGTTTGGGATTTCGCGTTTCGGATTTCGGATTTTCCAGGCGCCCGGCGCGAGTGGCCCCGCGCCGGGCCGGTTCCTCAGTACGCTTCACGCACTTGTCCTCCCTAGCTTCAGCGACGGAGGATCACGTCTTCTCAACTCGCCGCAGTCAACAGCGCCGCCGTGGCGTCCACCGCCGCGTAATCGAAGTCGATTTCTTCGATGAAACGCACGGCGAGTTGGTCGTTGGCGAACCAGACGTGTTCGCTGGTGTCGATGCGCGGGCTGCCGTGTTCCCCCATCCACCAGAAAGAGAGCGCGCCAAATACCGCTAGCGGACTGTCGGCCGCCGCGCTGGTGCCATACGGCGTCAGCACGTCCGTCCACACGATGGGATAGCCGTCCAGGAGCGCGCTGCCGTCGGAAAGCCGCTGATAGACGTTCGGCTCGGCCGCCGTCCGGAATGTCGGCAGTTGCGTTTCCCAGGTGCTGTCGAGGTAATAGCTCGAGAGCCGGCCGTTGAGGGCCGCTTTGTTCACCTTCGTCCGCAGGGCGCGGAAATCGGCCAGCACCGCGTCGCTCGGTTTAGTCTTGGTCGCCGCCAGCACGACGGTCTTGGAATTGTCGCGGGCGACCTGGAGAATGCCCTTGACCGAATCGTACGTGGCGGAGCCGTCCGCCAGGAAACCCCAGTTGTCCTCGGCGCGGGCGAACTCGACGGCGCCATAGCGGGCGAGGAACTGGCCCATCGCGACAATACTTTGCTCGTCGATTTCGCGCGGCAATCGGACAACGCCGCCGATCTTGTGCGACTCGAGCGACGCGAAGCTCAACGTCGGCGATTTCTCGCTGAAAGCGGCCGACATGGCAATGGCGCTGAACGCGGGTCGCGTGCCCATCCGGGCCGGCCTCGACGTTCCCAGGCCGATGGGATAGGGAAACATCCGGCGGCGCACGACGCCGAAGTCGCTGATCAACTCGCGAATCTCGCCGCCGTACTCGATCGGCAGCGGAATGTCGCTCGTGGTCAGGGCCGCTTTGGCCGTCACGCCAAGCGATTCGCGGGCGAACCCGACCAGGGCATCGCGCTGCGCGGATTGCGAGGCGAGGGCCTCGAGCTTGCCGCTGCGCTCGCAGTGCAGGATGAAATGCGCCGACAGTTGCCGCGCGCAATCATCGCTCACCAGGCCGGGAGTGCGCACGCGCGACGGCTGACTGGCGCGCGCCGCCAGCAAGCGGCGCACGTCGGTCATCTGCTGTTTCAAATGTGCGCTTTCATCCTGGAGCGCCCGGAACGTCGTGGGCAACCCTTTGAGCTCCGCCCAGCCGCCCTTCATTTCGCCCAGGATTCCCTGGAACTCCTGGACCTGCTCTTCCGTCAGCACCAGGGGAGCGGCCGCCAGGGCCAGCACGGTGCCAGTCCAAAGTCCAACGTCCAAGGTCCAAAGTCCGAGCGCCAGCACAGTCAGCAGCGCCAGGCCGACCATGGCCGGAAGATGGAGGATTGAGGATAGAGGATCGCCGGAGACCGGCTCCGGTTTCCCGCGCGAGGTGCGCGAACGATTATCATGAGTTTGTCTATTAGCTACTTCGTTTTGCTTTTTCATTTTGTCTTGATCTGTTTGGTAATGAATGGATGCTCGCTGAACCATTCTCCGTTGTATTCGCGCCTCACGTTTTACGTTTCACGTTTTGCGTTCCACGCATCACATCCCGTATCGCGCGCGCGAGCTGCAGCCACTGCGCTTCGTAGCCGCGGACACCGAAAGCGCTGGTCGTGGTGTCCGGCACCGCCAGGTGGCTGCCAAAAGCGAGTTGAGAGTTGGGAGTTGAGAGTTGAGAGCGGTTTCCCTCTCCTTGGGGAGAGGGTAGGGGTGAGGGGAACTGTGGCTTCGAATCGCAAAGAGTTCTCAGCATGTCCAGCAACTCCTGCAAATCTGATTTCTGAATCGCGCCGGCCTTGAGGCCGAGTTGGAGGGCGTTGGGATTGGCAGGAATGCCCACGGCGGAGACTTCAAGGAGCTCCTGTTCGAGGTAGCGGCGGCGGTAGTTCCGAGTCGGGGATGACGGGTGTCGAGTGTCGGGTATCGAGGAGCTGATACGATGCGGACTGCCCCCTCCCTCGACTCCCGCTTGCCGCGCCGAAGCCTCCACGCGAAGGCGGGACCCTCGCCCCTCCACTCCCTCGCCATCCTCCCAGCGTAGCGGGATGAAGCCGACGGAGACGGCGTTGAGGAATTTGCCCTTGTAAAGCGCATAGGCAATCCGCGCCATCGGATTGGCCTCGGTGGCAAATTGGATGCGTTGGAAAAGATAAGTTGATAGTGGAGCCGCCGTCGCTCCGCTATGGCGGGTCAAGGAGTTAAGAGTTGAGAGGGGACGAGAGCGAACTTCGGTGATGAGGGCGCGGCCGAGGGTGAAAATGATATCGCCGTACTGGTGCGCGTTTTGAAAGACGGGATTGCGGCGATAGGACTCGAGCCGCCAGCCTGCGGCGGAGATGATCTCGCCGCAACGGTCCAACGTTTCATCCGAGGAGATGAAGTCGAGCACCGCGTAGCCGACGACGTTAGTCGGCGGATTCTCTTCTGGGGAAAAGTCAGCGCAATCCGGTGCTCCTGGACCAGAGGAGATCAGCGCCGACTCACGTCGGCGGCCACGATCTGTGACGAGTGCTTCATCGGCAGGTTCTGAGATTTCGACGTGCATGGTCGAGCGCACGCCCGGGCGGCCGTCACAAAGCGTCACGAGGCGGTCGCCAAAATCGGCACCTGCTGACTGCTCGGGAAATGAGATTTCAATTTTGTTTTTCATAAATCACTCGTTGGTTGTGGGGGACTGGGCCGGGACGATCGCCCGTCGGATTGGCGCCGCCTCGGCCCTGGCGGCGTCGTTGTAAATCGAGCGAATTCGCTCGGCCAAATGCTCCGATGTCTCATGAGCGGCGACTCCCGCCGCTAACGAGGCAGACAGGAGCCCGTGAATTGTTCGAACCTGCTCGAGCAGTAATTCGCGGAATTGTTTTGCTTCAGCATCGCTCGTTTCCGGCGGCAGATTGATGGAGGCCACATGGGCCGCTTCGTTCGCCTGGTCGAGCGGCTCCGCCGGCAACGCTGGGCCGCATTGGCCGATTCTGGCGAGCGCGCGACCGCGCTGTTCGAACAGGAAACGCCGCGCCTTGCTTCTCAGTCTTGGATCCCATGCGTCACAATCGATCGGGCATGGTGTCGTCTCATTCCCGGCCAGTTCCTCAGAGTTCGTCAGAAGCGGTTTCACCTCCTCCAACAACCTCCACATCAGGTCCACCGCCCCATCCGCTTCCGACTTTGGACTTTGGGCTTTGGACTTTGGACTGTCTTCTCCGACCTCGGTGAGCTTAGACGCCACATATCCACGGTCGCCCCATGGCAAGCGGCGGAAGCCGAGATCGAGCACGCGATTTAGCTCATTGAACGGTACGCCCATGTCGAACACCGAGCGCGCCGTCGCCATGCGGTCCCGCTGCGCCTTTTGCAGGATGGGCAGGCTCTCCAGGTCGAACCAGCCGACCGCGCCCGGGTCGAGGCTCTTGACGGTAACGTCCTCGCCCGCTTCCAGCCGGCGGCACAACGGCGCGATGCGATGTTCGATGAAATTCAGCCGCGCCCCGTCCATCACGTCGTACTTCGCGTTGTCGGTGGTGGTAACGATCTCTTCCGGCACGCCGAACGCCGCACAAATTTCCGCGCGGGAAAATCGGCGGTTCTCGAGGAACTGCAGGTCGCTGCTCGAAAGCTGGGGCTGTACGATCTCGGTCGTGTTCCACAGCAACAGCGGCTCGTTCGCCGTGCCGGCCCGGCGCCGTCGTTGGCGCAACGCCGCGTGAAGCTGCTCGCGTTGATCCGGGCCGAGTTGCTCCTGCGCCCGGACGATCAACCCGAGATCGCCGTTGTTCTCCATGACGCCTTTCATGAACGCGCCTGCGGCGAAATCCGTCTCCGCGGCCAGGCCGGCGACGCGCAACGGCGCCAGCCCGCGCCAGAAATTGAACGGGTTGGGCAATTTCTCGAACCACACTTCTTCGGGGAGGAAGACCTGGCTCGCCAGGGGCGTGCTTGCGCCAAACCCGGTATAGCGCCAGCCGATGAGCTGGTGGTCATCGACGATGTGCTGGAAGCAGGAGGGATCGGAGATTAGGACGGACTGCAGGCGACGGGTCGAGGACGAGGACGAGGGAGAATCAGAATAGATGGGGATGCGGAAGCATTCGCCACGCAGCATCAGCCATATAATCCGCAGCTCCCAATATTGGAACCGGTCGATCTGCGGATGCGGATAGTTGTAAAAATTCACCAGTGGACCGCGCGTGATCAGATTTTCCCGGCCTCGTTCCCCGCTGGATAACAGGAAGGGAATGTTGCCGATTTGCTCGGCCAGGACATTGATCGCCCGATAGACCCAGACGACTTGTTGATAGGCGTTTGACAAGGTGAGCCCGCCGCAGCCCGAGTCGCCGCCGGTAAGCCATAGTTCGCTTTCGGTCGGGACAGATTTGGTCTGAGGAACTTGTTGGGAGCGCGAAATGTTAAAGCCGAAGAGTTTCATGGGTTTGGGATTGTCATTTTTCTATCCAACCATTGCACAAACTTCGTCCGCAGCGCGCGCGGCGTGTTGTCGCAGGGCCTTGGCCCAAAAACGGTCGCAGTGACTGTCGGGGCTTTCGCCGAGGAATCGGATGTTGCCGCTGAGGGTGACTTGCTTCTTGATACCGCGCAGGTCGGCCCTCAGTTTGTCGTCGGAGACCAGCCGCACTTTGCGCTCCTGGAGAGCCGTGCGCAGGCCAAAGGCTAACGCTTCCTTGACCGGCGCGGTGAAAACGATGGGCTCAAGTTTCCAGCCAAAATCTGCGCGCGCTTCCTCAGCCAGTTGCAAGCCCAGGCCGGTGGCGTCCAGGCAGCAACGTTTCACCTGCGGCAAGCGCAACAGCCGATACAATTCGGATTTGATCTCGGAAAACGACCGGTCCTTGAGCTCGATTCGGACCCGGTCCCAGACGACGTCGCCGATTCTTTCGCCCAGGTCGAAGACGCAGAGGTCGTGTTTGCGCGCCAGATCGACGCCGAGGAAGAAGGAGGAGGAGCGAGTAAGCGGAGGAGTAGGAGTAAGAGCAGGAGCGGGAGCGGGATTGGAGGATTGCGAAAGGATGTGAAGAAGCTCATCGACCGAGAGCAGGCGGAGGCCGGGCTCTTCGCAGGAATTGAGCATTTCGAAGCTGATGAACGCGGTCGATTCATCGGCCGGGACGCAGCAGTATTCCTGAAGCCATTGTTCTTCATCGATGCACTCGGCCCGCTGCCGCGCCAGCCAGGCCGCCCGTGATTCGTCTCGCCCGGCCTTCTCATTGATACGCTCGACCAAACCCTGCCCGACCGCCGTTTGAATCGCGACGGTGTGGAGGGACCAACCCATCGGGTTGCCGCGCTGTTTGATGTCCGCCAGCAGGCTGTGAAACACTGTGCCGATTCCACGATGGGTTGAAATGATTGACAGTGTGCCGCCCCATTGAGTCACGGGCTTGGCGACGGCATAGAGCATGCGCTGGTCCCGATGCAGCGCGAATTCGTCGAGCTTCACATGGCCTGTTTTGCCGACGATCGCGTCGGGACTGGACGACAGCGCGTAGATGCTTGAGCGCGTGGCAAACGAGAGCACCTGGACCTTGACGGCCTGGCCGTCCCGCCGCGTGAATAGTTGTTCGCCCCAATCGTGCGCGGCGCAATCGAGCACCTTGGCCCAATGTTTGCAGTAGCGGATGTATTCCTTGGCCTGGACCTCGTCGCGCGACATCACCCACACATTGCGTCCGCCCTTGAGGCCGGCCTTTATGACGCTGTCATAGCTGTCGGCGTAGCTCAGCCCGATCTGCCGGCTCTTCTCGCAAATGCGCAGCGGCGATTTATCTCGAATCCACGCGCGCTGGTACGGCAAAAAATATCTTCCCTCATCCTGCATCTTTCGTCTTTCGCCTTTCACGTTTCAGGTCTTGGAATTGTAGGAGCCGACGTAAGGAGGCTCTGATCAATTTGGGATTCCATCGAAATTTGAGCCTCCTTACGGGCGTGTTGCCCAAGTGGCGCGAGGTCCAAAAGGTAGGGCGCGCTGTCCCCAGCGCGCCAACGAACACCCCAGTTACCGAGCAAAATCGCAGGTTGGGACCACATCGCGGCGCGCTGGGGACAGCGCGCCCTACCCTCATAGGATTTGCGCAACCCGCCCTTACGTCGGCTCCTGCAATCAACGGGATTTTCCATACGCGCTCAAGCGTCCTGGTCACATCAGCCTCAGTTCCCGCTCGATCTTCTCCAGCGTCTCGGGCGACAGGCCGCCTTCCGCATTCGCCGCCGCCTGTTCGCGCTCGAGCGCGGCCTTTTGCGCTTCCACCTGGTCTCGGTACTTCTGTTCCGACAATTCGCGTTCCTTCCGCTTTTCCTGCAAGCGCGCCCACTCCATCACAGGTCTCATCAGCGCCGTAATTAGTCCGATGGCCTCGCGCTTGGCGCCCTCCTGACTGCTCACTTGAAATACCATCAACCGATGGAGCTTGATCAACGTCTCCAACTCCGGCGGCGGATTCCTGCCAAACTCGCGCTCGATCTCCGCACAATGCCGGGCCCCTTCTGAGATATGGTTCAGCAACTGCTCCCGCATCCGCTCCCAGTCCGGCGACTCTTCCGCAGGGCTGTTTTCCGCGCCAAGTCGCTCCACGGCGCGCTGTGCATGTGTCGCTGGCTTTCGCTTGTTTGTACCCTTGTGCTTCATCGGATCTTTCACGCATCACGCATCACGCATCACCTTTCACGTTTCCCGCGTCTCACCTCAACTCCCTCGCCTTATGCGTCCCCTTCGCGGTCAAGGTCCATGTTCGTTCGCCAGTCAGCTCATCGGTCACGGCCCCGGCATAGCGCTGGTGTTCGATGTCCCTGAGCGCGTCCTCGACGTCGTTGTCGCTGGGTCGTTCTGGCTGCAGATAAAGCTGCACCGCCGCCAGCAGCGCCCGCTCCGGCATCGGCACGCCGTCGCACGCGTTGAGCACTGCCAATATCGAGCGTTTGATTTTCGCTTTCATAAGACAGATCGATCGGATCGGTCGGATCCGACTTAAAGATTGTTGACCGCGCCGCGGAGTTCCCTGACTTCGCCGAGGACTTCGTTGATGCGGTTGTGGACTTTTTCGAGCCGCGCCTCGTTGGCGGCATTGAGCCGCCGCTCCAGCTCGGGGATTTCGCGCCCGACGGTCTCGATTTTTTCTTCAAGCTTGCCGGCCGATTCGCGCCGCTCCTCGCGCAGGTCGCGCAGTTCCTGTTCGATAGTTTCGATGCGCCGCGTGCTGGCCCGGTGATTGCCCTCGCAGAACTCCCGCCAGGCCGGCTCGCGCGCCGAGCGGACCTCCAGCGGCTGAGGAAAGATTTGCTGCGGACTCTTTTCGCCCAGCAACCGCTCCTTGAGCCGGAAGGCCTGATTGGCCAGCATGAGCACAAAGGCCGCGCACGCCAGCCACGCCGCCAGGCCCACCGGCGGTTCCATTTGCGCAATCATCAAGTCATTCATTGTTGCTCCTTTCTCGCTTCGCCGCATCGCACCGCGACGGTGACTCGTTCAATTATTGACTGCTGTGATGTCCCGATAAATCTGCTCGAACGTCCGCTCGATGGTCATCGGCGCGAAGTACGCGCTGTGGCCGCCGGAAAACCAGCGCGTGAAGAGGGCGGACGACCTCGACGCTGAGCTCGGAGAGTCGAAGTGAAGCGGACGCCCGTCGAACATCCAGCCGGTGCGGCCCAGACAACCATAGGGCCAGATGCATTTGCCCCGGAGCTACGAGCGAAAAAGCGACCACAAGACTCCAGGACTACTGGACGACGAGACTGAAACCGGAGCTCCCGACAGAACCTGATCCTCGGCCGAACTGTAAGCGATGGCCGTGCCGAGCATGCCTCGACACTGCCATTCCAGAATTTCGTTCCGGTCAATGTCGGCTTCACACGCCGCGCCGGTGAGAATCAAGCCGCCGATCTTGTGTCCGCGCTCGATAAGATTTCTGGCGGCGAGCAGTGCGATGACTGCGCCGTTGCTATGGGCGACAAGCCAAAAGGAAGGTGGCGAGGGTCGAGGGGCGGGTGTCGAGGGACTTCTGATGGGTGGCGCGGAGGCGAGAAACAGCTCGAGTTCGTTGGCCAACGAGCGGGCGAGCAGCGGGTCTTTGACCCAACAGTTCCACCGGGGAAATGGGCCGGCGCGGTATTCTTTCTTGAGGACCTTGACTTCCGGATCGCGCTCGAACACCCAGGCGTCGAACTTGTCCGGCCAGCTTGGGTCGGTCTGGTTTGTCAGGATGCCGTGAATGGCGGCAACGATTGCTTTCATACGCTTTTTACTTTTCTCCGCCTGCCGATTTCTGATTACTGATCACCGATCCCTGATTACTGATTACTCCCCGCCGTCCGCTGGAAGCGCAGGGCTCGAAGCCTCAGCTCGCCACCGCTGCGCGCGGAAGCGGCGACAGGCGATGTCGGACAATCCGGCCAGCGGCTTAAGGAAGCTCTGAGCAATCGCGGGATTTCCTGGTGTCTCAGGTCGGAGTTCCCTGTCAGAGCCTCCCTAAGCCGAAGGCCGGAAAGTGTTGAGTCTGGATTCAAAGGGATGAGTTCCTTCATCACGTCTTACGGCTTGCCGCGCCAAAACGAAGTGGCGGCGGGTTCACGTTTTACGTTTTTGTTTCACGTTTCACTTCGCTCCCTGGATGGCAGCGCGCACCGCGGCTTCAGTCACCGTAGAAAGCGCCTGCGTGGAATCGTTCTGGTAGCCGCGCAGTTCGACCCGCCGGATACCGTTGGTGACACTTTCGACTGTGAGCGAGGAGATGCTGGTGTTCGCGCCGAGCGAGCTGCGCGAGAAGCGCTCACCGCTCGGACCTTCGTAGGTCAGGACCTGACAGCCGGGAGCGAAGGCCGCTACCAGAGAGATCAGGGTTTCCAGTGCCAAATGTTTCTTCAGTTTTTTCATAATCAATTTTTTTTCGGGGTGGCGGTTCGTGCGCACTGGCCCCTACCAACGGAAGAAGTGGCAAAGTTTGTACGAGGTGCTCGTCCGAAAAGTCTGCGAGACAAGGAGTTGTACAGAATTGCCAGTGGCAAAAAAGTGGCAATTTTGGGTGACATTTGTTCCTTGGAAGTTGCCCGCGCGCGGCTGCTGGCGTAAAACATTCGGGTGAAACAGCGACCATTGCCTGTGGTGCCCGAGCCTGCGTTATCCAAGGGTCTGCGGCGGTACCTTTATGTGACGGCAGCGATGACCGGCGCAGCCATCATGATCGTCGAGATCCTCGGCGCGAAAATGCTCTCACCGTACGTCGGCATGTCGCACTTCGTCTGGACGGCGCAGATCGCGATCACGCTCGTGGCGCTATCATGCGGTTACTACGTAGGCGGTCGGCTGTCGGACCGATCGCAACAGTTGGCGCGGCTTTATTGGGCGATCCTTGGCGCGGCGATCTACTTGGCCATCACGGTGCTGATGTGCGAGCCGGTGGCCTATTGGTGCCTCGATTTCAATCATCTGGCGGTCGGCACGCTGCTTGCCTCCGCGATCCTCTTCTTCGTCCCGCTGTCGCTCCTGGCGATGACCGGGCCCTTTCTGGTGCGCGTTATCACGTCTTCTGTTTCCGGTGTCGGAGGCAATGTGGGCCGGCTGACATCGATCAGCACGCTGGGCAGCCTGGCCGGCACGATGCTCATCGGCTATTTCCTGATCCCGCTGTTTCCAAACTCGATCACGATGTATGCGACCGCGCTGCTCCTAATGCTGGTTTGCGCCGGTTACTTCGGGGTTTATCGCCGACAACTGGCGCCCGTCCTGGCTTTGGCGCTGACGGCCGGCGCGGGATTCAGCCTGAAAGGTCACTTGGGGCTGAAAGGCCAGTATCAATCTTTCACTGAGGTATTCCGCGGCAATTCACACTTCGGCCGGCTCCAGGTGGTGAACTACAAGGACGGCTCGATCAGGTATTACCTGAACGACAATTTGATCCAGAACACCTATGACCCGGCGCGCAAACAGAGTGAATCGGCTTTTACCTATTTGCTTGCGGAGCTTGCTCGAGCCTACACCACGAATATCAGTGATGTGCTCTGCATCGGCCTGGGCGTCGGCATCGTGCCACGGGATTTTGCCAGCCACGGAGCGCGCGTGGACGTCGTCGAGATCAATCCTGCCGTGGCGAACGTCGCCGCTCGGTTTTTTGATTTTCAACCCAACACGGTGAGCCTGACGATTGATGACGCGCGCCATTTTCTGAACCGCTGCCGCAAAAAATATGATGCCGTCATCCTGGACGCGTTCCTGGGCGATTCTTCGCCGTCGCATCTGCTGACGAGGGAGGCGTTCGGCTCGATTCGCCGCGTGTTGCGCCCGGGCGGAGTGCTCACGATCAACGCCTTCGCCAATCTGGAATCGGGCCGTGATTTTTTTGCCGCGTCCCTCGAACAAACCTTGAAAGCGGTCTTTCCCGGCGTGCGGATGCACAGTAATGGGGATGGCGCGATTTTCTTCGTGGCCACGGACCACGCTGAGCCTGAATTCGTGCATAAGCAAGATCTCGCCGGCGTGCATCCGAGGGCAAAGTCCGACACGGAAACCGCCATGCTCCGCCTCGTGAATGCGCCACCCGAGGATGGGCGGGTGCTGACCGACGATTACAACCCGGTCGAGTTTTATGATGCGCGAAACCGCGAGGAGCTGCGCAAGCGGCTTGCGACGAGGGCCAGAGATATGTGAAACCACAGATGAACTCAGATGAACACAGATAAAGCAGAATCCGTGTCCATCTGGGTGCACCTGTGGTTAGATTGTTATGCAAAGTGAACGTAAGACTCTGGACGACCGCGGCAAAATGACCGAGCTGGAGCGCATTCGCCATTCGTGCGCCCACGTCATGGCTACGGCCATCCTCCGGATTTGGCCCGAAGCGCAGTTTGCCGCCGGGCCGCCGGTCGAAAGCGGTTTTTATTACGATCTCGAGCTGCCACATCGGATTTCTCCCGAGGATTTCCCCAAAATCGAGGAGGAGATGAAGAAGGAGGTCAAGGCGAACCATACTTTCGAGAAGGTGGTCGTCACGCGCGAGCAGGCCATCAAAGACGCGCAGAGCGGGCGTCTAGGCGGCTTGAGCGAGCGCCCGGGAAACCCGAGCAAATTCAAGCTCGGGAACCTGGAGGGTATCCCGGAGGGCGAGCCAATTTCCTATTACAAAAACGGCGACTTCATCGATCTGTGCGCCGGGCCCCATGTGCTGCGGACTGGCAACATCGGCGGCTTCAGACTCACCAGCGTCGCCAGCGCCTATTACAAAGGTGACGAGCGCAACCCGCAACTCCAGCGCATTTACGGCACGGCCTTCAAGAACAAGACCGAGCTGGAGGCCCATTTCAAGATGCTCGAAGAGGCTCGGAAGCGAGACCACCGCAAAATCGGCGCCGAGCTGGGCCTTTACGTGATCGACACCGAGTACGTCGGGCCGGGTTTGCCACTGTGGCTGCCAAAGGGCGCGGCCATTGCTGAGGAACTGGAAAAGCTGGCCAAGGAAACTGAATTCGCCGCCGGCTACGTGCGCGTCAAGACCCCGCACATTGCGAAAGAGAAAATGTATCTGACCAGCGGGCACTTGCCTCTCCTGTATAAGGATTCGATGTTCCCGCCGATGGAGCTAATTGAGGAAGGACCTCTGAAAAAAGCTGGCGCGGACATCCGAAAAACAATGGATGAGGGAATCAAGCATGCAATGGAGCAACTCGGCCAGAAAATCCCGGGTTTGAGCGAAGAAGATATAAAAGGTGGTTTTGGCGTTTATCAAGCGATAGCAGACGAGTTGGAGAAACCTCACGTTGGTGAGCGTTACTACCTCAAAGCGATGAACTGCCCGCATCACCACCGCATATTTGCGGCGCAGCCCCGCAGTTACCGCGACCTGCCGTTGCGACTGGCTGAATACGGCACGAACTACCGTTACGAGCAGTCGGGCGAGCTTTTCGGCCTGATGCGCGTCCGCTCGCTCAGCATGAACGACGCCCACATCTACTGCGCCCCGGAGCAATTCGCGCAGGAGTTTAACGCGGTCAATGACATGTATCTCAAATATTTCAAGATCTTCGGTATCGAGAAATACGTCATGCGTTTTAGCACACACGACCCCTCCCGTCTCACAGGAGACAACGCAAAGTTTGTCAACGAACCGGAGCTTTGGAAGCAGACGGAGGAGATGGTTCAGCGCGTACTCGACGAGAGCAAAATTCCGTACGTGAAAGTGCCGAACGAAGCCGCATTCTACGGTCCGAAGATTGATGTGCAGGTCTGGAGTGTGATTGGCCGCGAGTTCACCCTGGCGACCAATCAGGTGGATTTTGCCGTTCCGAAACGGTTCGGCCTGGTTTATCGCGACAAGGACAACACGGAGAAGACCCCGCTCTGCATCCATCGCGCGCCGCTCGGCACCCACGAACGGTTCATCGGCTTCCTTATCGAGCATTACGCGGGCAATTTCCCGCTCTGGCTCGCGCCCGAACAGGTCCGCGTGCTCACCATCGGCGAGGAGGAACCGCTGGTGACCTACGCCAGGGGTATCGTCGAGGAACTCCGCTCCCAAATGGTCCGCGCCGAAGGCGATTACTCAAACGACAAGATCAACGGCAAAATTCAGCAGGCCGAACTGGCCAAGGTCCACACCATGCTCGTGGTCGGCGCTCGCGATCTGGCCGCGAATGCGGTGAGCGTCCGGCTGCACGGCAAAGGCAACCAGGGCGCGAAGCCGAAGAGCGCAGTGATCTCCGAAATTTTGGCTGCCATCCGTGAGCGCCGGCCTTGAGGCTGGATTTTGAAGCAGCCTGACCAGGTTGCTTCTTAAATCCAGGGAGGTTTGGGCAAAGGCCGAGTACCCCCCTCACCCCAGCCCTCTCCCTTGAGGGAGAGGGAGAATCGTCGCCAGTCTTGATGCGAATCGAACTTCAGGCTTGGCGCAGAAGGGATTTCCGTGGAATTTGGCTTCAGGCTCGGATTTGAGGCTTGTTTCCAGTCCAATTTTGCGCTTTCGTAAGGCGATGCAGACAAAGAAGCTTGTAGTGTGCGGCGGAGGCGGATTCATCGGAGGCCATTTGATTGCGGATTTGTTGAAGCAGGGCCATCAGGACCTGCGTTCGGTGGACATCAAGCCATTCGATGAGTGGTACCAGGTTTTTCCCAAGGTCGAAAACCTCCAGCTCGATTTGCAAGACAAGGCTGCCTGTGAACAGTCGCTGCGCGGTGCGGCGATCGTTTACAACCTGGCGGCGGACATGGGTGGGATGGGGTTTATCGAGAACAACCGCGCGCTGTGCATGCTTTCGGTGTTAATCAATACCCATCTGCTCATGGCAGCGCGCAAGTTCGGCATCGCGCGATTCTTTTATGCTTCGTCGGCCTGTGTCTATGCCGCCGACAAACAGGTTTCGGCCGACGTTATCCCGCTCAAGGAAAGCGACGCCTATCCCGCGATGCCGGAAGACGGCTACGGCTGGGAAAAGCTCTTCAGCGAACGGATGTGCCGGCATTTCCGCGAGGACTTTGGAGTAACCACTCGCGTCGCGCGCTTCCATAATGTTTATGGCCCGCACGGGACCTATGACGGCGGACGCGAGAAAGCTCCGGCGGCCATCTGCCGCAAGGTGATCCAGGCCAAAATGTCCGGCAAACATGAGATCGAGATCTGGGGAGACGGGCATCAAACGCGGAGCTTCATGTACATCGATGATTGCCTGAAAGGCACGCAGGCGATCCTGAACAGCGATATTCTCGAGCCGATCAACCTCGGGAGCAACGAGCTGGTGACCATCAACGGGCTGGTGGACATGGTCGAGGATATTGCGGGCATCAAACTCAAGCGCTCGTACAATCTCAAAGCGCCCAAAGGCGTCAACGGCCGCAACAGCGACAACGCGCTCATTCGCAAATACCTGAAATGGGAGCCGAATACGCGGCTGCGTGACGGCATGGAAAAGACCTACGCGTGGATCTACGAACAGATGGTCAATGGGCGGCCGCACGCCGCGAAACGGGAGCCTGGTCTGGCCACAGCGTAAGTCGTCCGCCGCGACGCACGCCGAGCCATGGATCCGGCGCTGAGCTTTTTGCCTCGCCTTTTCGGAGGCGAAGCGCCTCCTGGGTCGGAAGGAATCGAGGTGCGGCTGCGCGTACTCAGGCGGGCGGGACATCCCTTTCTCCTGCTGCCAGGAGATCGTCAGGAAGCACTTGCCACCCTGAGTCTGTACGCACCGCAGACGACTCGCGCTCAAGCCGCGCGCGGCCTGTTGCGGTGGTGCCTCGAGCTGGCCGCCCCCTGGCCGGGACAACGAATTCGCATGAACTTGCAGTGCAACGCTCCGTTCTGCCAGTTTCTTGCTTCGTTGCCTGGCGCCGATTCAGTGCCTCGCTTTGGGATATTGGCCGGCAATCCCGCAAGCTCGGGCCAGCGATTCTTGCTGCTCTGCTTCGGCGCCGGTCATCGGCCAATCGCCGTGCTGAAGGCCGGTTTGACGCCTCGTGCGCATGAACTCATCCAACATGAGGAAACGTTTCTCCCGGCCGTTGCCGGCGGGTTCAAGGGTATCCCCTCGCTCCTGGAAACCTTTCATTCCGACGAGGTCCGTGCATTCGCGATGCCCTTTGCCGCGGGTCGCTCGCCGCGCGAAGGGGACGAGTCGAACTTGTCTGATTTGCTGAACTCCTGGCTCGATCTGAATAGGCAGGTCACGCTCTCAGAAACTCCTGCCTGGCGCAGGTTGGAAGAGACTTGCGCTGCTGATCGACGGTTTCAAACGGTAGCTGCCAAACTTCGGCTTCAACGCGTGCACCCTTGTTTGCAGCATGGTGATTTTGTGCCTTGGAACATTAAGGTTTCGCGCGACGGCACCTGGACCGTTCTCGATTGGGAGCGGGGCGAGTTGACCGGCATTCCGGGCTGGGATTGGTTTCACTACTTTCTCCAGATCGGCATTCTGGTGAAGCGCCTGACGACGCAAGCCCTCGTGAGCCGGGCGGAAAATCTCTTGGCCTCGAATAGTTTCCGGGACTACGCCTCGCGCACCGGAATGTCCGGAGTCGAACGCGAGTTGTTATTGAGTTACCTTTTTCATCTGGTAGAGGTCATCCAGCCTTCGGAAGGCCGCGTTGAATCGCGGAATCTGCTGATGAGGCTGACGGAACACTGGCGCCAGTCAGGAGTTGGAGTGCAAGCTTGATGCTAAACGGAGCGCTTGTTAGACTTCGGCACCATCAATGCGGTTTAGTTCCATCGATTTTTTCCGGCTTTTCTTTAGCGAGCTCGAACGCCTGAATATTCCGTACGTCCTGCTTCATTCCTATGAGAGGTTCCCTGAGGTCCTCCTTAGCGACGTAGATTTTGCGGTTCGTGCTAGCGACCTGCACAAGCTGCCGGGTATTCAGTTGGCGCTGGCCGAAGGCCATGGCTGGAAGCTGGCGCATATGGTCGAGGCGCGCCTCTATGCGATTTACTCGGTCGTCATCGATCCGGAAGAGCCTCACACTTTTCTGCAACTCGATGCCTGCGGTCATTATGTCGAGCGGAATTATTTGTTTCTCCGGGACTCCGACCTGCTCGGCGATCGCCGGCGGTTCGGCGAATTCTTGGTTCCGGCGCCGGCGGTTGAATTTTGCTATCTTCTGGCGAGGGCGCTGGCCAAGTCCCAGCCACTAACGGCGAAGATGGCGCGCTTGCACGAGCTTTGGGAGCGCGAGCCCGCACAGACCGAACACCGGTTCCGAGACTTATTCGGTCCCACAGAATTCTCTCTTGGGGATTGGTTCAATCAACCGTCTGCCCACTGGGAAACTCTTCGCCCAAGGTTGCTCGAACGTCACCGTTTCGGCTGGCAGGACCGGGCACGCGAAACCGTTCGCGCGGGCAAGCGCATCGGCCAGCCGGCGGGGCTCCACCTGGCCGTGCTCGGGCCCGACGGCGTCGGCAAAACGACGTTACTGGACCACCTCGGCCCCATGCTGGAACGGCCATTTTTTCGCCGGCAACTCCTGATTCATTTCCGCCCGAAAGTCTTTGAGCGGGAGACGGCTGCGACGGCGGTGACTGACCCTCATGGCAAAGCTCCCCGGACCCTTCTCGCGAGCTGGGCCAAGCTCCTTTTCTATTTCGCGGATCAGTTGGCCGGCTATCTGATCAAAGTCTTCCCCGCGAAAGTGCGCAATGAGCTAATTGTTTTCTGCCGGGATTTCGATGATGTGCTGATTGACCCCGAGCGCTACCGTTTCGCCGGGGCCAATTGGCTGGCCCGATGCCTGGGCCGGTTGTTGCCGCGTCCAGACCTGACGCTTGTGCTCGATGCCGAACCTGAGCAGATCCTGGCGCGCAAAGCAGAATTGACCCTCGAGGAAGTGCGCCGGCAACGGGCTGCCTTTCGAAGCCTGGTTGCGACGAGTCCACGCTATGGGTTGGTCTCCAGCGCCCAATCCCCTGAACAAGTGGCCCGAGCGGCGGGTCGCGTCGTGATCCAATTCCTGGCCGAGCGCATCCAGCGCCGGGGTGTCCGGCCCTGTGAACTCAGCAGCGCCGCCCGCACGGAGCCAGGGCCGTTACACTCCTAAATTCATGACGCGCCGCCTGAAAGTCCTCATGTCCGCGTATGCGTGCGAGCCGAACAAGGGCTCCGAGCCGGCGGACGGTTGGAACTGGGTGCGGCAGATGTCGCGCTGGCATGACCTGTGGGTGCTGACGCGCGCCAACAACCGGTCCAATATCGAGCAGGTTTCCCTGCCGGCCGACGAAGGCAAGATCAGTTGGGTTTATTTTGACCTGCCCACTTGGGCGCGTTTTTGGAAAAAGGGAAACCGAGGCATTCAGCTTTACTATTACCTTTGGCAGTTGGGGGCCTGGCGCGTTGGCTGCCGGCTTCATCGCGAGATTGGCTTTGACCTGGTGCACCATGTCACCTTCGGGAAGTATTGGGTGCCAAGCTATCCGAGTTTCCTGCCGGTCAAGTCCATTCTCGGCCCGGTGGGGGGTGGCGAATCAACGCCGCCGGCCCTGGCACAAACCTTCAGCCGGCGAGGGCGTCGATTCGAGTGGAAGCGTGACCTGGCGCGAACGTTGGCGGAAATGGATCCTGCGCTCCGAGCTGCAATCCGGCGCGCCAGCGCGGTGGCCGCGACGACCGAAGATTCAAAGCGAAAGATTGAACGGCTCGGTGCCTCCCGTGTGACCGTAGAACCGCAGTTCGGAATGAACGACGACGAGTTCGATTTTTTTGCCCGCTTCCCATTGCGCACGGAACGGCCCTTCCGACTGCTTGGCATGGGGCGCTTGCTCCATTGGAAAGGATTTCATTTGGGTTTGCAGGCCTTCGCCCGGTTCCATCGCAAATGCCCTGACAGCGAATATTGGGTTGTGAGCGACGGTCCTGAGGCGGGTTGGCTCCGCCAGATGGCAGCGGACCTGGGCATTGCAGAGCGAGTGACCTTTTGGGGCCGGCTCCCGAAGCTAGCTGACGTTTACGAAAAGCTGGCGCAGGCGGACGTCCTGGTGCATCCGGCCACGCATGAAGCGTTTGGCAACGTCTGCCTCGAAGCATTGGCCGCGGGGCGGCCGGTGATCTGCCTGAATACGGGCGGGCCGAGCTTGCAGGTTACGGAGGAATGTGGTTTCAAGGCGCCGGTCGGCTCGCTCGAGGAAGCCCTCAGTTCCATGGCCGACGCGATGGCGCGGCTCTACCACAATCCGGAGTTGCGCTTACGGATGGCCGCCGCCGCGCGCGCACGGGCCCGCGCTCACTTTCATTGGTGGCGGATGGGCGAAAAGATGAATGCTGTGTATCAGGAAGTCTGTGGCCAGAGTGAGCTGGCGGGAACCATTCCAGCTTGATTCAGGGATGCCACAATCAAATGGCTGTATACCAGTCGGTCGAAATGGTCGTCCACATCCTCGGTGCAGAGAATTGGGAAAGCCTCTTGGCCGACAACGAGCTTCAAGTCGAATCCCCGCCGAAGAAGAAGTGCCAGGCTTTCGTGGGCGTCGTAGCCGAATCGCTGGCGGACAACATCCGGGTTGTAAAGTTTCATAATCAGCGTACGGACTCGGCGGGCAGAGAAAGATTCTTCGGCTCCGCGAAGGACGGCCAATTCGTTGCCGCTGGCGTCGAGCTTTGCCACATCGACGGCGCTGATCCCGCAATGAGTAAAAAAATCGTCGAGGCTCCAACATGGCGCCTCAAAGGTGACCTGGCTTGCCGTCCGGGCAATCCACCCGCCACTCCGTTCAGCGTCGGACATGAAGCCGATTTTGCCGGAACACTCGGACAAGGCAGCCTCGTAAACCTGAACCTGTTCCATGCTGTTAAGCGCGGCATTGTGGCGAATGGCTCCAGCACAAGGCGGCAAGGGTTCGACCGCGATGACCTTGCCTTCCGCCCCGACCACCTTCGCAGCTACCAGGGTGAACTCTCCGATATGAGCGCCCACATCCAAAAATGTCATTCGAGGCGCGAGCAACGTTTGCAAGAGCCAGACCAAAGTCGGGTCTGAGTGTGAGCGATAATACAACAGGGAGGCGTTGCTGGTGTGAGGAAGCGCGATTTTCAAACCCTGAAACCAGTTATCGAGGATGATGGGAACACTCGGTGAATGCTTCCAGTGCCAACGCCACATCATTCTCCTGGCAACAGCCTGAAACGGGTGGCGGCGGACCTCCGGCCTGCGCCAGCCGCGCCTTAGCGTATCAATGTATTTCTGCATGCGCACCGGGGCCGTCCGCGATCATCACAGGCCAGGGCGGTTCGTCACATTTTCTGGCAGCAACCTTTGGGTGTCCATGACCAGCACGCCCGCGCGCCAATCGATGTGGTGGTTGGCGCGGATGCCCTCTGCCCAGTCGGGCTTTACTTCCGTGATCAAGCGCTCCTCGTAATGCCGCTCATCCAGGACCAGGATTTCATTGATCTTAAGGGCGTACCCGTAACGAATGAGACAATTTTGCGAGGGGCGGAAGAGCTTGCCTTCCAGTTCGAACAACCGCCCGGCAGGGCGCGCGCTTTCGAGATCCCGAACGACGGGATTGGCTGGATGCGGCCTCCATTTTTCCGTCAGGGGGTTATCGGCCCAAAACACAAACAGATCTCGATTGAAAGACACCAGACCATGCTTGAAGGTAACAAACAGCCACCATTTCCCGTTGCGTTCGAGCAGCGTCGCATCCACGTATTTTAGATCTCGCATGAGAGTAGAGCGCTTGCGCCACCGCTCGGGATATTCTTCGCACTGGTACACATCGATTGACCTTCCCCGTCCGCCCTCCGGGAGCATGTGTAGCACCCCTTCATATTCGAAAAGAAAGGGATAGGACAGATGATGATTCAATCTTAAGATGGGTTTCGTCGGGGACATCGGCAAGCCAGTGGCTGAAACCTGCATTACCGCAATGTGCGCATGTGGCGCGCCATAGATCCACTCTTCGCAAAAGATGAAATAGTCGTCCCCGCGTTTCCACAGAAACGGATCGGCCCAGACGCGGTCGTTCGGCGGATACAGTTTCTGGAGGCTGCCCGGTTGTGGATTTAACAGAGACTGTTTGTCCGCCCGTCCGCTGAGCAGAAACCATTGACGAACCCACCCTCGTTCTTCTCTCCTTTTGATGCGCTCGAATCGTTTGCGTCGGATGAAATCGGCTATTAGTCGCGGGCTCGGTGTGAAGGCGGACGCCAACATATCAGTGTTTGTCCAGAATAGATTGATAGAAATCCACGAAACGAGTGCCGGCTCGATTTGGATCACAGTTCAACTCGAACCAGGCTTTGCCATGCCGGCCCAGGCCGGCCCGCAAATCCGGCTCAGCTTCGAGCCGTGTTAGCGCCTCGGCGAGCGGTCCGGTCGCGGGCGGGACCAGGAAGGCTGCGTCCGCCTCCCGCAGTTGAGGCGCCAGGTTGATCCTCGTCGATGTCAACACTGGGAGACTGCACGACATCGCCTCGGCCAGGGCAATGCCAAAGCCCTCCTTGCGGGAAGGTGAAACGAATAAATCGGCCATGCGCAGAACGGACCACTTTTTCTCCCCATAAAGCGCACCTAGAAAGTGGATGCGGTTCCGGCAGCCGAGCCCCTCAGCTTGGCGTTCGAGCTTTGCCCGGCCGCCTTCCCAATCCGGGCCGGCCAGCACCAACCGAAATCGCTGGGCTGGCAGTTTCGAAAACGCCTCGATGACGCAATCCAGACCCTTGGTCCATATATCTAACCGGCCCAGGAACAGCGCAACGAATGCATCTGGAGGAATGCCGTAATCGCTTCGTGCCGCCGTCGTCATCTCCCCCGGAGTCGGCGGCCTGATGAGGTTGCCCTGGATTAGAACTCGGCCGCGGTAACCAGGCAAGAGGAACTTCAACCGGTCGGCAACGAAACTCGTTAGCACGTGCAACCCAGCGGCTTTGCGCGGGCCTCGGTCGAAGCAGTTGAGGTAAACGAATTTTTTGAGCCAACGCGCCGCGTTTTGAAAGGCCAATTGGCCCTGCTCAGTTAGCACGTAAGGCACT
Source organism: uncultured Verrucomicrobiota bacterium (assembly GCA_964446585.1). Taxonomy (GTDB): domain Bacteria; phylum Verrucomicrobiota; class Verrucomicrobiia; order Limisphaerales; family UBA8199; genus CAYUPI01. The sequence continues at coordinate 73,833 of CAYUPI010000018.1, read as the reverse complement.
CCGGCCCGGCGCAGATCTTTCATCAATGGACCGAACCTGAAGTTAATGCTGTAAAAATTGAGCAGGCTTTCGCCTGCCCTAATACCGAACCGTTCGGCAATCATCTTCCAGCGCTGTTCCCAGAGGGAGCGGACCTCCGCGAGAGGAAATTCCCAGCCTTTCCCTTCAGACATCTCGTCGGCCTGCGGCGCAATTCCAACCGCGTTGATCCCTTTCGCCCTCTGACAGGCGATAAAATGGCGAATCGCATTGGAATGCCCACCCGAGATTTTCGGGGTGTAAGGAAACACATGAACGACGTTCATGAAGAAATCCCGGCAAGTGTAGCCGGGGTGCGGAAAGATCTCCAAACTAAATGAGAGCTGCGGCGGTAGAAAGGCGTATCGTGAGAGCACTCACCCACGGGAGCGGGGACGGCCCTCAATGGCGCAACACAGCGTGCTCGACTGTGAGCTCGACGAAGGATTTTACCTCCTGCCACATTTCCTCTTCGGAAGAATTGACCATGCAAACCGGGCTTGGGAACCGGCAATAATCGGAACAAGGTTTGTAGGGGCAGGGCTTTCCTTCGAGCCAGCACGCCGACGGATGGAGTGGGGCGAACCATTCCGGCAACTGCGGGCCGAACACCGTAAACGTCGGCACTCCGCAGAACGCCGCCAAATGGCCGGGCCCCGAATCATTGCCGATGAACACTATTGCCTCATCCATCACGGCGAATAGCTCTGTCACCGTGCTGGGAGAAGCGACATTGCCTTCGCCCGCGTCCAGCCACCAGCCTCGCTGATCTGGATCGCATGCGACCTGAACGCGATAGCCCTCCCGGCGAAGCCGCTGCACGAGATTATGGTAGCGAGGCAGCGGCCACACACGGACTGGCTGGCCGGCGCCGGTGTGCACCAGAATTTCGCCTGCGTGGCGGGGCGGCGGAATAGGGAGCTTCTCGCGGGGCTGCAATTGCAGGTCTAGCGCGCGCGCCATGACGCGCCAATGCTCGTAGCGATGCGCGCGCGGGTCCGGCCGAGACAGCGGATGTGTGAGGAAGATTTGGCTGCCCATGCGCGGAAATCCTGCGCGCATTTTGACCCGCAACAGCGTGAGCAACAAATGATCGCGCGGATCCCAGCGGGCGGACAGACCGACATCGAACTTCTGCTTCACCAATTTTCGGAGGCCGAAGAGTTCGCGCCAGGGCCAGGAAAGCAGGCGATACTTGTGCTCGAAAGCCGTCCAGGGGGCGATGAAGGGTTCGACTGTCACGTCCCGCCAGAAGCGCGCCTGTAGGTCCGTGGCATACGGCTTGGCCAGCAGCGTTACGGCGTATTGCTTGCTCGCCGCCTGAAGAAATGGAGTGGCGATAACCAGGTCGCCCAGCCCCCATAATTCAATGACTAACAGTTTTGGCTTCACTCGAAGTTGCTGACCCAGTATTCCGCCGGCTCTTAATCTTACTCTTACTCCTGCTCTTCATCGTTCGGGTTGGCTGCAAAGCTCATGATTACGATTACGATTAAGATTACGCTTAAGACTCAGATGCGGCAGGCAAGCGCCGGCGAAAGGTTGGGTGCTTCACCTCATGCCGGACTCGACGCGCCGGACTGGCGGTCGTAAAGATTTCGTACGAGAAGGGCGCCTGAAAATACATGCCACCCGCGAACCGGCGCAACCGATGATGCAGCTTGAATGCCGGCCGAAGCGCTCGCGCCCAGGCCGGCGCGCTCTCGAACAATTCTCGCCGCTCGCGCCGCGCGTTCTCGCCCGTGCTCATATTTGCTCCAGTGCACGTGAAAGCGGAAGTAAACTGTCCGAGGGCGCCCATTTTAGTCTTGTGCTCCAGAAGGCGCAGCATCCAGTGGCCATCGCCGACATCGCGCAAGCTGGGCTCGAAGAAAAAACCTTCGTCGATCACCAGACGGCGCCGGAAAAACATGGCGCAGCTAAGCGTCGAGAGATGACAGGTCCATGTGTGATATTTAAGCGGCGTCTGGACCTTACGATGATAGAGATAATCTCCCCGGGGATCGACCATAACCACGTCGCCGAAAAGGACATCGACATCCGGGTGTGCCTGGAAAAAATCGGCGACTGCCCGTAGGGCCCCAGGCAAATATTGCTCGTCACAATTCAGGTAGGCCAGAATTTCCCCGCGGGCGCGCCGCAAACCCCGGTTGATGGCGTCGTACATGCCTAGATCTTTCTCAACGAAAACGCTGGCCCGGCAATCGTGAGGCAGCCAGTCCAGCGTGCCGTCATCCGAGCCGGCGTCTTGAACGATGTGTTCGAGCGGCACACCTTGATCGGCGACTGAGGCCAGGCAGAGCTTGACCCATGCCGAACTGCGGAAACTGGGAGTGACGATCGACAGCAGAACCTGGCTCATAATTCCGCGAGCCGACCGAAGACGGCTGAACTGCGATGCGAATCGGAATTCCGAATAATCTCAGTTATTAGTCATTTCTCATTCGCCCAGTCCAGTTGAAACTGCGTTGACAGCACAGAGCATTAACCACTTGCACGGTTCTTTGGTGGCTTGTAATTTTGGTGGCTCCTTGGGTGCACCCATAGCTCAATTGGATAGAGCATCTGACTACGGATCAGAAGGTTTCAGGTTCAACTCCTGATGGGTGCGCCAATAAATCCCCCGGAAACATTGAAATGACGCAGAAACTGCCCTGTTTCAACAAGGTCCACAGGCCCTCGCTGGAGCGGGAGCACGTGAGGGCGGTAGGCGCGAACTGGTCACAAATGCATCCATGAACGCGGGCATTTGTTTCGTATTCTGTGCCGCCTTCGTGATGAATGCGAATGCGCAAGTCTTGACCGTGCCCCAGGAGTCCCAGCCGCAGACCTGGAACTGGCACGTTCAAAACACAGACATCGTCCAATACCACCCGGGAATTACCTCACCCTATTCTGGCCCCCGCAGTCTCAGCAGCGCCAAGGAGGTCAAAGAAACCGTCTCGCTCGACCTCATCTTCGGCCTCCGCCTTTGGTTCGGCGCTGAGTTCCACGTTGACGGCATGATGTGGCAAGGCTTCGGACTGTCCGATACCCACGGTATAGATGGATTCCCCAACGGCGAAGCTTTTCGCCTCGGCACGGACGTTCCCAACCTGAACCTCGCTCGCATTTTTATCCGCCAGACCATCGGCCTGGGCGGAGAACAGGAAATCGTTGAAGACGACCAACTTCAACTCGCCGGCAAGCGCGACATCTCACGTATCACCCTCACCATGGGCCGAATGAGCGCCAAGGATATTTTCGACAATAACACCTATGCCAACGATTCCCGCTCCCAGTTCATGAGTTGGGCATTCATGGCAAATCAGGCCTGGGACTTTCCCGCCGACAGCCTCGGCTACATCACCGGTTTCGCCCTCGAACTTAATCAACCCCAATGGGCTTTTCGCTTCGGCTTTTTCCAAATGCCGCGCACCTCCAACGGCACGGCGTTGGACGACCATTTCATCGAGGCCTGGGGAATGGTCGCCGAATTCGAGCGCCGTTACGCAATCGGCACCCACCCGGGCGCCGTTCGGCTCCTTGCCTTTCTCAACCGCGCCCACATGGGCAGCTACCAGGCAGCAATCGACAGCCCGGTCCGGCCCGCCGACATCCAGGCCACGAGGGATTATCGCTACAAGTACGGCTTCGGCCTCAACATCGAGCAGGAGCTCGCCAGGAATATAGGTGTCTTTTCCCGGTTGGGCTGGAGTGACGGCAGGAACGAAGCCTGGGCCTTCAGTGATGTGGATCGCACAGCGACGCTCGGCGTCAGCGTCAAAGGCGAATCCTGGCGGCGGCCTGATGACACTGTTGGCCTTGCTGGAGCTCTTAACGGAATCTCAAGAGTTCATCAGAACTTCCTGGCCGCCGGCGGCACCGGGATCCTCGCCGGCGATGGAGCGCTCACCTACGGCCTCGAGCAAATTCTCGAAACCTACTACGACATCAAGGTCTGGAAGACAGCGCACGTCACCCTCGACTACCAGTTTGTCAACCACCCGGCCTTCAACCGCGACCGTGGCCCCGTCTCAGTCTTCGGCGCCAGGCTCCACTGGACCTTCTGAGCAGCACTTAGTCGGCGGCAACCGGGATAACCCGCAAACGTTGCCGGCCAGTCGTTGCATTACCGTCAGTGGAAGGTGCTGCCATTCCAACCCCAATTCGCCGCTTCCACGTCAGTGAAGTTCAGGTAAACACGATCGGGTTGGACCTCCAGGGATTCCTTTAGCAATTTACAGACTTGCTCCGAGAGCTTCCGGTTCACATCACCGTTCAACCCGCCGATGCTACGGATTTCCACGAAGGCCGCGTCGCCGGGTTTGCCTGACATCAGGATGCCGGCCTGACCGGAGGACACCATAACGTATTGCTCGGGCTTTCCGATGGCTTCGGCGACGGCCTTTGAGAGGTCGGCCAGCAGCGATTTTCGTTTGTCCTCGGAAAGGACTACAGTCGTTTCCAGCTTTAGAAGAGGCATAAGTTGATTAAAGCAAAGGTCGAGCTGTTCACCAAGGAATGACTTCCCGGTCGCGCCAAAAAAGGCCCGTCTTCGCCTGCGGAGCTTCAGCCGCCAGCCAGTTGCGCCTCATGATTCATCAGCGCCTGACAAAGCCTGTCCGTTATCAGGTCGAGTCCGATGCAAGCCTTCGTCCACGCGATCGCTTCCTCGAACAAGCCCAGCGCATAAAGGCAGTAACCGATGCTCGCATGGACACCCTCGTCGTCCATGGCGGATTGTGCATCGGTCCGAGGCGCTTCCAGTTCACGAATGAATTCGTGATACCACCGAAGCGCGCAGATGTACATGCCCGCGTTCGCGTAAACCAACCCCATCAAGTCGAAGAAACCGGCGCCATAGTCGTCAATGACAGATTTTACATTGTCCGCCTCCGCCGCCGCCAGCAAACCGCACTGGGCGTAGGCCTCGAGAACTTCCCGGCGGGTCAGGTCATTCGGGTCGGCCAGATGCGCCGCCTCGGTTCCAATCAGGCGTGGATCGTCCACCGCCAGATCCTCGGGCTGGAACGGCAGGACGCGGGCGAAGCTGATCGGATAAAAGGTGCTGAATGGTTCAAACGCCGTCGCATCGCAGTACAGCCGCTGAAAGCCCTGGGAAAACATTCTGCTGCGACGTTAAGCCGGCGGCCGGCCACGGTCCATCACGAAGAGGAGCAAGAAGTGGAGCTAGAATTCGCTTCCGGCCCGTCTTTTCGGCCCACGGTACTTGAGTTTGGTTCACTGCTCAGGTACACGTAACGGCTGTGACCGAGGTATTCTCCGCAAGAACCTCACTTGTTTCAACTGAACACTCCGACGATGGCCGACTGCGCGCCGCACTGGCCGCTTTGTTCATATTCACCCAAGTCCTGCCTGCCGCGGAGACGCTTTACAACGGCATCGTCCTGCCTGAGCCGTGGCCGCCGCGCGCGGCGGATTTCACGGACGATCCGGTCACGCCACCGTATCTGACGACCCCGCCGGCGGTGATACCGATTGATGTGGGGCGGCAGTTGTTCGTGGATGACTTCCTCATCGAGCGTACGACGCTGAAGCGGACGTTTCACCTGGCCGACTACTACGCGGGCAACCCTATCCTGAAACCGGACCAACCCTGGGAGTCCTCGGGACGCGGGCCAGCCGCGATGACGTTCAGCGATGGCGTCTGGTTCGATCCGAAAGACCAATTGTTCAAGATGTGGTATTACGGCGGTTACGGCGCCGGCTTGACTTGCTACGCGACGTCGAAAGACGGCTTGCATTGGGAGAAACCGAAACTGGATGTGATTCCTGACAGCAACATCGTCTTGAAGGGCGAGCGTGATTCCAGCACCGTGTGGCTGGATCACGGCACGACCGACCCGGAGCAGCGATTCAAAATGGCTCTGTATGCGGACGGAATGTTCTCTTTGTTCCGGTCGGCCGATGGGATTCATTGGTCCAAGGCGGGTGTTGGCGCCAGGACCGGCGACCGCAGCACCTTTTTCTATAACCCGTTCCGGCAACGCTGGGTGTTCAGCATTCGGAGCAGTTCCAGGCGCGGCCGGAGCCGCCGTTACTGGGAGACGTCCAGCTTCTTCACCTTCACTCCGCAGGTCCCGGAGAAACGGGAACCGGCAGTCTGGGTCGCGTCCGACAGCGCGGATTGGCAGCGTGACGATTTGCTCACACGACCGCAGCTTTACAATCTGGATTGCGTGGCCTACGAGAGCATCATGGTCGGTCTGTTCAGCGTTTGGCGGGGCGATTACCGAGGCGCGAAGCAGACTCCCAAGGCCGTCGAACTGGACCAACTCGGCCGGCCGAAGCAGAATTCGGTCTGCGTAGGTTTTAGCCGCGACGGGTTTCACTGGGACCGCCCGGAGCGGCGTCCGTTCTGCCCCGTCTCGGAGAAGAGGGGCGACTGGAATTGGGGCAACGTGCAAAGTGCCGGTGGCGGCTGCCTGGTCGTCGGCGACAAGCTCTATTTCTATGTTAGCGGCCGGGCGGGCAAAGGCATTCCCGAGTGCAGCTTGCATGACGCTGGCGCCAGCACGGGTCTGGCTATCCTGCGTCGTGACGGGTTCGCTTCGATGGATGCCGGCTCGGAGGAAGCGACGCTTACCACAAGGCCGGTAAGATTCGGAGGCAAGTATCTGTTCGTTAACGCAGACTCGAAGGCCGGTGAATTGCGGGTGGAGGTGCTCGACAGCGACGGCAGTGTAGTCAGACCGTTCTCCCGCGAGAGTTGCGTGCCTCTGAGCGCGGACAAGACCCTGCAAGCAGTGACGTGGAAAGGTGCAAGTGACCTGTCCGGATTGGCCGGCAAGGCGTTAAGATTCCGGTTCCATCTAAGGAACGGCTCGCTCTACGCGTTCTGGGTCAGCGCGGATCTGAATGGTGCCAGCCACGGCTATGTCGCGGCCGGCGGTCCGGGCTTTACCGGTCCAACCGACACGGTTGGTTCAGGCGCACTGCGAAACGAACATTAGTTTATCCATGCGCAAAGTTTAGCGCGAGGGGTGGCTGGAGACTGCTTAGTGAAACAACAGCCGCTAGGTGGCGGCCAAAATCTCCAGGTGCCCCTTCAATATTTTATCGACTCTGGTCGTGCTTCGTCCAGAACGCGCATCCTTGACGCGAGCAGAAATGCCGAGGTCATAGTGCCGGACAATTGTGTTGCTCCGATCGGCTAAGCCCTCCGCATTGATTTGAGTGTGAAGGATTAAAAGCGCCCGTTGTTCGGCCTGTTCCCGCGGTCCGCTCATCCAGACCTCGAGTGAACGGAGGGTCGGCTCGTGAAACAAAGACACGTGCCATTCGGTCCTGGCGAGTATGCGTTTACGTGGAAGTTTGAGCGGCGAAAGTTTTGTTTTTATGCTTTTGCTGAAGCCTTTGTCCGGTTCAGAGCCAACCGGCAGCGCTTCCACTCTCACAATTTCCCGATCCAGTCGCTTCGCTTCGTGACCGGCTCGTGAAGTTCGCTCAATGAACCGGTGGTCCATTCGGTGAAGGCCCGTCTCCTGCTTGAAAAGTGCGTAGGCCCCAAGACCCGCGACAAGCAAGTAAACCCTATCATGTTTTTGGTCATAGATCTCTCCCAAAACCTCGGAGATCATTCTCCTGCGGCCTGCCAGGGATTGGTACATCGTTGTCAGCTTTTCAACCCCCTCGCGGCTTGTCCCGCTACGTTCGACTAGTGAAAGAGTGATCAGTGCATCCCCAAGGTCTAGCGCATGTTTGCAGCTCGCAACAAATGTCAGTTGCTGCAACTCCGTGCGCAATTGGTCAAGTCGCTCCCGCAGAGCGGGCTCGTCGATTTTCGTCCACCGTCTCGATTCCATACGCTCATGAAACGCTTTGATCGCCTTGGCCAATCCGTTCCGCAACGAGAGAAATTGGTCCAGACGATGAATCTCATCGAACGTCGCCTCGCGCAGCGAGACATCCTTGAAGAAGCCGGATTGCTGCGTATTCTGCAGTAGCTCGGACTTGCGGTCCGCAAGTGGCCGAACCGATTGCTCCAATTCAGTGCAGTCTTTTAGTAGAGCCGCAGCATCATCGCGCAGGAGTGTCGTGGTTTTTGGCTCTGGCAATATGCGTGGACTCGACGGCTCGCGCGTATGCGTGGCCAAGACGGAGATTTTTCCATCCTTTGCAGTGAGATGAAAAATTCCACCTCGACGGCGACCTCCACCGGAAATCGACCGAGCCAATGGCATCAGCAGCAGTTTTTCGATCGTACGCTTGAGCGGGCGCGCCCCGAAGTGGGATGAGTAACCCTCGCGAACTAGCAAAGAGATGACAGCAGGATCCAGGTCGATAGTGATTCCACGGTGACGAATTCCTGAGCGCTGGAGAACTAGGTCCACCTCGCGGCGGGCGATGTGCTCAGCCACCTCCATTGATAACGGCTGAAAGTAAACGACCCGATCCAGCCGGTTGAGGAATTCGGGGCGGAAGAACCGGGACAGTTCCCGCATGGTCTTCTCCTTGTTAGCATCAGCTGGGGGTGACGAAAGATTTCCGCCGGCTCCGAACCCAAAGAGAGTTGTTGGGGCGCTTGCTCCAATATTCGAAGTCAGGATGACCACTGTGCGGCGGAAATCCACGGTGCGTCCTCGCCCATCAGTCAGGCGGCCGGCATCAAACAACTGCAGGCACAAATCGAAGATGTTCTCGTGAGACTTTTCGATTTCATCCAGAAGGACAACGGAGAAGGGATGCTGACGCACCGCGTCAGTGAGAAGTCCTGTTTCCCCCTTGCCCCCAATCAACCGAGAATAACTCTCCGGGCTGGCGAATTCGCTCATGTCGAACCGTTTGAGACGGTTGACTTCACCGAAAATAAATTCCGCGAGAGCTCGCGCAAGTTCGGTCTTGCCAACTCCGGTTGGTCCAATAAAGAGCAGAACTGCAAATGGCTTCTGGGGATCAGTCAGCCCTGCTTTGATCAGCGTGACCAGATCTGCTACAGCCTCGATGGCCTCCGGCTGGCCAATGATCCTTTTTTCGAAAAAGGCCTTGAGTTCATCCTGCTTCAACGGGATCGAGTCGTCGAGCAGGTCAGCGGGAATACCCGAGGACTTTGATAAAGAATCAAGCACGTCTCGCAAGCCGACTGACCGGTTGCCTTCTTTGGCATGCTGAATAACCGCCCGGAGCAGGGCCACCGCATTGCCCGGACGGCAGATGTGACCGAGGAATTGGCCACTGATCTCCTCGACTTGCGCCAGCACTTCATCTGGAATGGATAGCTTCTCCTCATCGCGCACCGCAGCAAGAATGTTTCGGGTTTGTTGTTCATCGGTTTCGAGCATTTGAACCCGATCAAACAGGCGTTGCAAAGAAGGCGTTGCGCCGATGCCTCGTTCGAACTCTTCGGGCGCACTCTCTCCCACCAGCAGCACATTGCCCTCTTCGAGGTATGGAGCCAACGCGCTCGCTACGTTCATGTCGGACTTCGACCACTTGCCCGCTGCGGATAAATCACACAAGTTTGGCACGTATAGCACGACACGGCGAGGCCGTTTGATCGCTTCTACCAAATCACGAACTTTGGTTTCCCATTCGCCCAGGTATTTGGTACCGGCCATGAAATCTGTTGGAGAAATGCGCAGTACTCGCCAGGCGCCATTTTCCGGCTTAGCCAGCTCATAAACCAATTGATTCATCAGCGCACTCTTGCCGGTGCCCGCCGGGCCGAGCAGTGCGATAGACCTCCACGGCTCGCGGCGAAGCAACTTGAGGACGACTTCACAAGCATCCGAAACACAATGGGCTCGAGGCAGCACGCCGTTCTCTGCCAAAGCCGTCATGTCCGTCCCGAAAGCTGAGAGCACCTGCGGGTCAATCGCGACGGTTGTGCGCTCGGTAATCCACGCCAACAATAGGGGAAAGCGTTGCCCGCCGAGGCTTTTTAGCTGCGGCGCCGCTTTGGTCAGCAACGCGATCTCGTTGGGTAGGTGTTTTTCAGTTGCTGCACGATCGGCTACAAGGCGCTTCTCAATAAGCTCCGCACAGCGGCGAGTTACGTCGTAGTCAGAGTCGTTTACGAGGGCTTTGAAGAGCGATCTTACAATTGCAGCGTTGGTCTGCTGGCCGAGGGCAGAAGCAGCCGCCAGCCGGACATTCCAATCCGGGTCGGTTTCCAATAAACCTTTTTGCAGGTCCAAAAGCTCGGGTCGGCCGGCACTGCTCTTTACGGCCGCCTGGCGCACTTCTTCTTCGTTGTCCTGCGCTAGTATGCGCAAGGTCTGAGACGCCGTTTCGCCACAGGGTGCTTCAAGAATTTCCGCGAGCTTCTTTCTTACTCTTGATTCCTGATCGTGCGCCAGTTTCAGCAAGTCTGCCTGCAATTCCGGCTGGGTACTACCGCGACAAGCTTCGATGGCAGCAAGCCTAAGTGGAATCTGTGGGGCACGCAGGAGCGACTGGAGTACAGCGACCTCAGCGCCATGCTCTTGTAGAGCAGCACTTAGAAGCTCGATCTTCGCCGTGGGATCCTCATATTGACCCCGGCGTAAGCTCTCGATCAGAATCCGAATTTCCTCATTCATCATGGAATGCCGCGCGTCCGATATTACTCCACCTCGCTTCCAACCGGAAGGGGGAAGAGGTCACATTCACCAACACCTGGGCCGAATCCGATCAGGTCGCGCCAAACGCTTCTACGGGATAATTTCGGCAGGCGAGTACCAGAACGCCATCAAGCCAAGTGAACAATGCCATAGCCACTGCTGCTCCCGCTTCCAGTTATTAGCCGTTTGCGATTTCGTACAGCGAGTAACCGCTCACGGAGGAAGGTATGGATTCCCTCCAGCGGATTCGGCTAAGCCTTTCAATACCTCGTTGCGACGAACAAGGAACCGGCGCATGTAGGAGGTCAGGAAAAGCCAATTTGCAATCCGGCCCAGCAGGCCCAGCGGCGATTCGAATTCGAAGCGGTCCCGCATGAGAGTTCCCGCCGGATGTTCCGCGAACTGGTGGTCGTGGACCATGCTTTTGAACGCACCCGAAACCATGATGTCCTGAACGTGCTTGGGACGGTCGAAGGCGGTGACTCGAACCGTCAGTCCCTGGCGGACCCCGAAATGTCGCGCCTCCCAGGTCACCTGGTCGCCCATGCCAATCAGTCCACTCGTGACTCCGGCCACAGCGCGCTCTTTCGTGTCTCCGGTTGAGGCCTGATGCGCGTCGATGCTGCGCGCGAGGTCGAAAACTCGCTCGCGAGGGGCGCCGATGACCGTTGTCAATTTGATGACCGGCATGATGATTTGATTGGATGCGGCCAGCCGAGCCAGACGTCCCGCACGCCGGGCGAATAGTTTGCTCCGGCAAACTCGGCATTGCGAAACCAGTCCCAGTCGGCCTCCAGCAACGAAGTGTCGGGCATCGTCACCTGCGCTTTGCACTGCAACCACGGCTCATGCCACACGTGGAAGAATCGTTTCCTGCCGCATGCGGCATTGAACGCACTGTATCGCTCCATCAGCCATGCATCGAGCGAACCAGGCGCGCACTGGGAGAAAGGAGCGCCGGCCTCGAGCTCGCCCCGATACGCAAACGCCGCGCCCGATTTTGCGTCATCAACCCGCCCATGAAGCTTGCCCGCTCTCCAATCGTTCTGATAAGTGATTCTGCCCTGCCGATAAGGCAGCGAAAAGGTCCGGGGGCCAAGCGCCATGGCGAGCCGATTTGGCACCCACTCGGCGAGAAAATGAATTCCAGCATCCCCGCCCGCGCGCACGTAGGTTCGCACATTGAAAAAGTGGTGCGTAGACAACGGCCAAAGCACCCACGAAAGCAAGCGATTAGCGAAAGCCGGTCGCATTTCGCGCATTGTGAATGCCACCATCGAGACGAACGCCATTCCATCGCTCGTGTCCAGCTCGAATGGGACGTTGTGCTGAAGCCGTTTCGCGTCCACCGCGAAATGAATCATCCGCACATTGTCCCAATCCGCAACAAAGAGCGGTTCGCCCCAGCCGCTTTGCATGCGGGCCTTTGCGCGTTCGCTGAGTGACGCCCCGCCGGTCCGAATGGCCTGATTAGGCACGCGCAAGGTAACGTCTCCATTTCGAAGATTCAGCCAACTGCTTCAAAACCTCATTGCGACGAACAAGGAGTCTGCGCAAATAGGATTCAAGAAAAAACCAATCCACCATCCTGCCCAGGATGCCCAGCGGTGACTGGAACTCGAAGCGGTCGCGCATCAATGTTCCGGTTGAATGCTCGGCGAACTCGTGGTCGTGAACCATGCTCTTGAATGCGCCGGAAATCATCGCATCCTGAAAGTGTTTGGGGCGATCGAATACCGTAATTCGAACTGTCAGTTTCTGCCAAACTCCGAAGTGCCGGGCCTCCCAGGTCACTTCACCGCCCATGCCAATCAGCCCGCGCGTGACGCCCGCTACCGCGCGTTCTTCGGTTTCTGCGGTCGAGTCTTGATGCGCGTCAATGCTGCGAGCGAGGTCAAAGACCCGCTTTCTAGGGGCACGAATCAGAGTTGACAGCTCGATGAGCGGCATGGTGGAAATGGGGTCAGGCGACGAGTTGTTTCAACGCGGGTGGAAGCTCCGGATGCCGGAAAGTGAAGCCGCTGGCCAGCAGTTTGCCCGGGACAACGCGGCGACTCTTGATAACCAGTTCGGTTTCGGTTCGCAGAAAGAGCGCACCGATCTCTAACAGCCAGGACGGCGCGGGCAGCCCGAACGGAGCGTGACAAAACTTGCGAATCGCTCCCATGAATTCTTCATTCGTCACCGGGTTCGGCGCGGCGAGATTCACCGGCCCGCTAAGGTTCTCATGTTCGATCAACCACTCCACCGCGCGGCAGAAATCCTCCTGGTGAATCCACGAGACGAATTGGCGTCCACCGGCCATGCGTCCGCCCAGACCAAGTCGGCCCATTCGTAGCAGATTTGGGAGCACGCTGTTCTTTCCGTGGCCCAGCACCATTGCCGAGCGCAGCGCTACTTTGCGCGTGCGGGGTGTATTCGCCTGGTTGAACACGCGCTCCCATTCGGTTGCGATGTGGACCGAGAAAATATCCTTCGCTTCGGCGCAGCCGCCGATTTCGCCCGATTCATCCCAGGCCGGACCAAAGGTGTGCTTGTATATCGTCGCTGTGCTGGAGTTGAGCCAGACCAGTGGAGGGTTGGTGCAACTCGCGATTGCCTCCCCGAGAACGCTTGTGGAGTTCAGTCGCGAATCGAGCATGAGCCGGCGGTTTCGCGCGTGATATCGACAATTCACCGAAACTCCCGCGAGGTTGATGAGCGCCCGCGCGCCTTCGAGTTCTCTGCTCCAATCGCCGACCGTCGCGCCGTCCCAGCGCACCTCGCGAATCAAGCCCGCGCATCTCTTTGGGTTTCGAGTAAGGATGACGATTTCCCTTCCTTTCCCGGCAAGGTAGTTCGCAAGAACGCTTCCAAGAAAGCCACTGCCACCGGCCAGGATGATGTGTTCCTTCACGCCGCCTCCGTGTTGTTGTTTGAGAGAATTCCGCGCGCGTGCCATTCGTGCGACACGTTGCGCATCAGGAACGCACTATCAAATTCCACCGTTCCAGCCGGGAACAAACTCGTGTTTTCGAAATAACTCGATTCCAGCCGATCCACAGCCAGCGGCTCAATCCGCCACCCGTTGCAGTCGAGCTCCAGTCCGTCGAACGCTTCGTCCGTCGCGCGCACCGACCAGCCGAGCGCGCCATTACGGAGAAATGCCGAAGCTTCGGCCAGACTGCGGAAGATAGAATTTGACGGCAGCTTGTCTGCTGCACGCGCTCGAATCCGCAGGAATGTGGTGCCGTCCGCGCTGCGCATTTCCAATTTGTAGTTTCCGCCGGTTTCCCAAACCGTAAACGAAGCTGCATGATGCGCCCCGGGAAATACTGTTCCACCGGCGACTTGGTTCAGCCATGAATCGGTGTCGCGGCGTGGAATGAAAACGCCTTCGCGCTCTCGCCCTGCGTCGTCCCACACTACTGCAATCCGATGCGCCGCGTTTTCAGAGCGAAATCCCAGGTGCACTGGCACGAATGCGGGCCGGACCTGGGTTAGTCTGATCAAGCAGATACCAGCTATGCCCGAGCCTCGGATGATTTTCGCATGAAACGGGGAAGGGAGGATGGCGTTCAGAATCTCCGGTGGGCAGCGAAAGTTGACCAGTATCCGTCGCTCGATGACGCCGCGGACCGCGGGCATCTGCAGTCGAGGGTGACGAATTCGGATGGCGCTTAATGCGTTCATGGTAATTCGAAAAAAGCTGAATGACGGTGTGGTTTTGGGACCTGGGGCGCTGTCACGCAGCACCGACCGGCGATGCAATAACGATTGCGCGCAACCAAGCGATAAACGGCCCGGACAAGGCGCTTGAGGCCGGGCAAGTCAATCGTCCAGGCGAGCGGCTTCAGCCACCAGACGTGTCGCACCAGTTCGACCCAGGCGTCCACTCCATTGAGCGGTGGAGCGCCCGCCGGCAAGACCCACATCTTCGCCATCAGCAATTCGGGTGTCACCCCGAGTCGCTCTGCAATGCCTGGGGTTTGTAGCGGCAGCCAGACGAAGCCGCGACGCTCAAAGGTCCGGCCCCAGCGCCGGCGGCCCAGGACGCAAGCCCGGCACTCAGCGTCGTAGAAAATCCAACCCGCCGACCCTTCGGCGATATTTTCTGTAATTTCTGTATTCATAGAAATACGTCGCCAAAAAAACGGCTGTCAACTGCCGAGGCCCAACAGCTTTCGGATTTTGTCGCCGCCCTTGACGAATTTGGCCAGCGCGCCGGTGGGCCATTGACGGATCTGGCTATACCAGGCGGTCGTTGTGTCGAAAAAGACGGCCAGTTCACGCAGTTTCTGCCGGGTGTACTTGTCGGTATCCCCATCTTTGTCGGCTTCGGTGATGCATTCTCGCAGCAGGCGCGCCGTGGGATCGATTTCGCGCTTTTTTCGTTCGTCCAGAACCACCCGGAACATTTCCCAGACGTCCTTCATGCTCTCGAAATGGTCTCGCGAATCGCCCATGACGTGCACGCGCTTCACAATTCCCCAACCCTGAAGTTCCTTGAGGCTGTTGCTGACGTTCGAACGCGCCACGCCGAGCGACTGCACGATGTCTTCGGCGTTCAGCGGCTTGGGCGAAATGAACAGCAGCGCATGAATCTGCGCGACGGTGCGGTTGATGCCCCAGCGCGTGCCCATCTCGCCCCAGTGGAGGACGAACTTTTGTTGGACCGGGCTCAGTGATGTCATATTCTTTTATTTCTGTCTGAACAGAAATTACAGAAACTCCGTATGTTTGTCAACAAATATTTTTCGAGAGCTCATTGGCAGCAACCTTGCCGCACAGCGTGGAACCTGATAAATGCACGATTCCTGGTGAAACTGTTCCTTTCGACGCTGGCTCGCAACCTCCTCGACTGCTTCGCAGGTCGAAGGATTATTTGGCACATAATCGCGATCGTCCTCACTTTCGCCCTCGTCGTGTCCGGGCTCGATTGGCGCTATTTCGTCGCGACGCGCAATCCGAAGCTTGGTTCCTGTGTGTTTCCGGCTGTCGTCGTGGGCGGACTGTTGCCCATCCTGCTGCCGCTCCTGGTTGTCGCCGTCGGCGGCTTGGCAGGAAGTGCCCGGACCCGAATGATCGGCTGGGCTATCGGTCAGGCCGAGCTAATTGGCGCGGTCGTCGCGGCCGTCTACAAATCGGTCACCGGCCGTGTCCATCCTGCGAGCAGGGTTGGCGAGGATTTGAGCCACGTTTTCCGATTTGGCTTCTTGCGCGGCGGGGTCTTTTGGGGCTGGCCGTCCGCGCATACCACCGTCGCCTTCGCCATGGCCGTCACGATCTTCCTGCTCTTTCCCAAGCAAAGATGGGTCGGCTATGTGGCCATCGCCTACGCCCTCTACGTAGGCCTGGGCGTATCCATGACCATCCATTGGTTCTCGGATTTTGTGGCCGGAGCAATCATTGGAACGGTCGTCGGCATGGTGGTTGGGAAGGCTTTCCGGATTGGTCGAGAGGCTTGACTTGACTTCTGTCTGACGGTAATGTCTGACACATGAAGACGATTTCGCTTCGTACGCTTATCCGCGAGCCGCGTAAAGTGAAGCGCATGACCCGGACAGGAAAACCCGTGCAGGTGACTGACAACGGCCAACCACTTTGGATTTTGCGCCCCGCCAATGGCGCTGATGACGAAGCAGAGCGCCTTCGCGTTACCGATGAAATCCTCGATGAGGTGCTGCAGGGACGCCCATCGCGAATCAGCGCCGTACGATTGCTTGAGGAATCGCGGCGGTGAGGGCGTACGCCGACAGCAGTTTCATTCTTCGATTGCTCACGACGGAACCTGGCTCGCAAGCAACAATTGCGGAATACCGTCGGGCCGGGAAGCCGCCGTTATTCTTTTCGCCATTGCATTCGCTGGAAGTTCGCAACGGCATTCTCCAACGGGCATTTCACCAGCGCCATTCCAGTTCCGCTGCCGAGCGCCGGCACGCCGCTCGCGAGCGAGACGCTGCCCTCGCTCGCCTCGAACACCTCACTATCCGCCGCACTCTACTGGATGTTACCATGGACCTGGAAATTGCCATCGCCCGCGCCATCGAGATCTCCTCGGCCCATACGGAGCGGCTCGTAGCGCGCGCCATCGACCTGCTCCACGTAGCAGCCGCGCTCGCGCTCGAGAGTGAATTGTTCCTCACGACGGACGAACGTCAGGCACAACTGGCGAAGGCCGAGAAATTGAAAGTCGTTTCAATCAGGTAACTTTCTGTTCGTTCTAATCTTGCGGGAGCACGGCAAGCAACCCACAGAAATCCCACACTGTAATCACACGAGCCTTTGCGCGTTATGTCGTCTCGGGCGAGACTGTGCAACCGATGAGGCTCTTGCTGCACACTTCTTGAATAAACGCGCGGCCGAAAGCGACTACATGGGATGAAATTTGGGGCTCACTCCGGAAGGAATTTGTTCAACTCGGCTGTGACCATGGTTTTATCGAGGTAGCCGAAAGTTCCGGACTTTTTCGCCTCGGTCGCTGCTTCCACCAGGCCGGTCATGGCGGTGCGATAAAGCGAAGTGGCAAAACTGATGCGCTTAACGCCGGCCTCGACCAGTTCAGCCACAGTGAATGACTTGTCGCGGAGACCGACCATAAAGTTCACCGGCTTAGACACGGCCGAGCAAACGGTGCGCACGGCGGCAAGGTCCGGCAAGCCCGGCGCGAACAACGCGTCGGCGCCGGCTTTTTCGTAAGCCTGCAGACGCTTGATCGCATTGTCCAAATCCGGCTTGGCATGGATAAAATTCTGCGCCCTGGCGGTCAATGTGAACGGGAAGGGCAAGGACCTCGCCGCTTGAACTGCGGCAGCGATACGTTCAACCGCCAGGTCTAGTTCGTATAGCGGCCGGTTGTGGTCGCGGGACGAGTCCTCGATGGAACAACCAACCAGTCCAGCCGCTGCCGCCAGGCGAATCGTTTCGGCCACAACGCCGGGAGTATCCCCAAATCCATTCTCCAGATCCGCTGACACAGGAAGGTCCGTGGCAGAGACGATTGCACGAGCATTCGCGAGCGATTCTTCACGACTGAGCCCGTGATCGCGCCGGCCGAGAATCCCCGCCGCCGCGCCGCTCGACGTGGCCAGGGCCTCGAAGCCGAGGCCGACGAGAATCCGCGCCGAACCAGCATCCCAGGGGTTTGGGATCAGAAACGCCCCCTCGCGTTCGTGGAGTGCCTGGAACTTAAGCGCTTTTTCTGTTTGGGTCATGACCTCAGGATATGCCGGTCGGCCAAGCACGTAAATCACCGACGGGAGCAAGTAGAGCCACCCTACCCGCACAAGGAAATGATAGGCTCTTACCAACAAGACCCGTTTCCGTTCGGAAAGTGGCGATACTGTCAACACGCGCCCCGCACGCGGGATCTTTCCGCGCGTTGACATTGGCGGCGAGAACAGTACTCTGTTTCATAGCTCTGGCCGATGAACGCGCGCAGTGCCGATTGAGACCGTGGCCGAAAAAGACGATTATCTGGTAGATATTCTGGTTGACCTTGGGTTCGTAAGCACCGACCAGGTCGCGACCCTGCGGCCGGAAGCCCAATCCTCCGGCGTGGGCCTGGTGGATCTGATGCTCGCCAACAAGATGGTGCGGCCCGCCGACGTTACCCAGGCCAAGGCGGCGCACTTCGGCGCGGAAGTCGTCAACCTCAACGAGCAGAAGATTACCGATGACGTCATCGCCACCATCCCCCGCCATATCGCGCGAAAGTATCGGGTTGTGCCCGTTTTTAAGCACGATGGCACGCTGACGGTTGCGCTCGCCGATCCCTCCGACCTCGACACGATCGACAGCCTCACCCACCTGCTGCGGATGGACATCAATCTGCAGGTTGCTTCCGAAGCGGACATCGAAACGGCGCTCGGCCGCTATTACGGCGAAAAGGGCGGGCGCGCAGCAGATCCGCAACTGGCCCAGACCATCAAAGAACTCACCGAAGAACATGTCGAAGTTGGGGGAGGCGCGGCCGATGACGGCGCGGTGGTGGAAGCCGACGCCCCGCTGATCAAACTGGTCAATTCGCTGATTGTCGAAGCTTTCAAGATGCGCGCATCGGACATTCACCTGGAGCCGTTGCCCAAGCGATTCCGCGTGCGCTACCGCATTGACGGCATGCTCCACGAGATGAAAGCGCCGCCCAAGCGATTGCAGCCGGCGATCATCAGCCGGCTCAAGATCCAATCCAACATGTCCATCTCGGAGCACCGGATTCCGCAGGACGGGCGCATCCAAACCTCCGTGGGTGGCAAGCTAATCGACCTGCGTGTCTCCTGTTTGCCCACCAACCACGGCGAGAGCATCGTCATGCGTATTCTCGACAAGGAAGGGCTGCGCCTGGGCTTGCCGGAATTGGGCTTTTTCACCGATGACCAGCAGACCTTCGAACGAATGATTGGCCTGCCTGACGGGATTTTGCTGGTGACGGGTCCGACCGGTTCGGGCAAGACCACGACGCTTTACTCCTGCTTGCACTTCATCAACCGGCCCGACCGCAAAATAATCACGGTAGAAGATCCAGTGGAATATTTGCTCGCGGGCATCAACCAGGTGCAGGTGAATGAATTGGTCGGTCTGACATTCTCGACCGCGCTGCGTTCGATTCTCCGCCAGGCCCCCAACGTGATTATGATTGGGGAAATTCGCGATCTGGAGACCGCCAATATCGCGATCAACGCTTCGTTGACGGGCCACCTCGTCTTCTCGACGCTGCATACCAATGACGCTCCGAGCGCCGTGACGCGGCTTATTGACATCGGCGTAAAGCCGTTCCTGGTCGCTTCCTCGACGCGCGGATTGATGGCGCAGCGTCTGGTGCGCAAGGTGTGCAAGCAGTGCGGGGCGGCCTATACGCCCACGGACGCCGAGCTGCGCACGTTGAACATGGATGCAGCCAGCACCCAGGGGGCGACTTATCTTCGGGGCACCGGCTGCGCCAATTGCTCCAACACCGGTTTTCGCGGCCGGTTCGGCATTTTCGAAATCTTCGTGATCGACGATGAAGCGCGCAAGTTGATCTACGAAAAAGTCCCGTCGTCGGTCCTGCGCACGCGCGCCCGGGAGATGGGGATGCGCACGCTGCGGGAGGATGGGGTCCGCAAAGCGCAGGCCGGCTTGACGACCCCCGAGGAAGTGATCCGCGCGACGATTGGCGATGTGGCTTAGACATCCTGCGACGAGCTCCGAATGATTCATGGCCCGAGAAACTCAGGATCCGGCAGCGGAAAACTTGCGGCTGGCGCTGGGCTAGCTGCGAGCGCATTATTCTCGGGCTCGGCGTGAGGAGCACGCCTCACGTCTGTCCATTCTGAAAAGGTACTTAGCATGTCCTACTCGATGTCCGATTTGTTGCAGTTGGTGGTCTCCGAAGGAGCGTCCGACCTTCATATTCGTGTCGGCACACCCCCGACGATTCGCGTGCACGGCATTTTGCACCGCGTCGAAGGCCCCATTCTCGCCCCGGAAGACACCGAAGAATTGATGCGCAGCATCACCTCGGAGGAGCATATCCAGCACGTGCGCGAGCGGGGCGGGGCCGACTTCGGCTTCGCATTCGGCGAGATGGCGCGGTTTCGCGTCAGCGTCTTCAAGGAGAAGGGCAACTTCGGCGTGGTGCTGCGTCAAATCCCCAGCAAGATGCTGACAATGGAGCAGATCGGACTGCCGCCATCGGTGAAGGAGTTGCTCTACAAACCGCGCGGGCTGGTGCTGGTCACCGGCCCGACCGGCTCAGGCAAGACCACGACGCTCGCCTCGATGATCAACATCATCAACGAAGAACGCGACGAAGCGCATATCGTCACCGTGGAAGATCCGATCGAGTATTATCACCGGCACAAGAAGGCGCTGGTGACCCAGCGGGAAATCGGCGTGGACGTTCCGAATTTCGCCGAGGCCTTGCGCCGCGTGCTGCGCCAGGACCCGGACATCATTCTGGTGGGCGAAATGCGCGACCTCGAGACGATCGACGCTGCCATCACCGCGGCGGAAACGGGCCACCTGGTCTTCGGGACGCTGCACACGACCGGTGCGGCCAAGACCATCGACCGCGTCGTCAATGCATTTCCGACCAACCAGCAGGAGCAGATCCGCATCCAGCTTTCGACCGTGATGCAGGCGGTGATTTCCCAACTCTTGATCCCGCGCATTGATAAGCCAGGACGCGTCGCCATCTTCGAGATCATGATAAACACGCCTTCGATCGCCGCGCTCATTCGCGACAACAAGACGTTCCGCATCCAGTCCGACATCCAGACCGGCGCCAAGTATGGCATGGTAACGCTGGACAGTTTCCTCTTGGACAAATACCTTGCTGGGATGATCGCCCGGGAAGAGGTTGTGACCAAGGCTCAGGACCCGGTCTCCATCCAGGCCAAATTGCAGGAATTGGAGCTGGCCCAGGCGGTAGGCGCCGACACCACGCAGTTGGTGCCGGCCAAGACCTGACGCAGTATGCCGGAAGAAGTCCATAGTCCGTTGCTGTCGCTGATCAAGGAACGGAACCTGATCGACGATTTGCAGTACGAGGAGGTGGCCGCGGAGTTCAAGCGCAGCGGCAAGCCGGTCGTCCAGATTCTCCAGGACTTCGGCGTGATGGACCTGGACACCGTCCTGCAGGTGATGGCGGACCACCTGGGCACCAAAGTCGTCTCGTTTCGCGAGCTGGACCTCTCGCAGCAGTTGCTGCAAACCATCCCGGCCAATACCGTCCGGATGTACGAATGCCTGCCGCTGAACCTGGAGAACGGGACCCTGCAGATCGCCCTGGTTGACCCGCTGAATCCCGCCCGCATTGACGAACTGGGCTTCATCGTCAAGAAAGACATCCAACTCGTCGTCGCCGATCCGGCGGCCATCCGGAAAGCGATCGATAAGTTTTATCCCGAGGACAGCGAAAGCGTTTCGGACATCCTCAAGGAATTGGGCGCGGACAGAGAGATTGCCCGGGAAGC
The DNA here is from genome assembly GCA_964446585.1 of uncultured Verrucomicrobiota bacterium. Taxonomy (GTDB): domain Bacteria; phylum Verrucomicrobiota; class Verrucomicrobiia; order Limisphaerales; family UBA8199; genus CAYUPI01. Next base: position 52,337 of record CAYUPI010000018.1, on the reverse strand, counting down.
CAGCGCCGCGGAGGCCACCGATGATGCCGCCTTGCTCGAAGGCCTGGCCAACGACGCGCCGATTGTCCGCTTCGTCAACCTGGTGGTCTTTCAAGCCGTTCAGGATCGCGCCAGTGACATCCATTTTGAGCCGTTCGAGACCGAGTTCCGCATCCGCTACCGCGTTGATGGTGCGCTTTACGAAATGTCCCCGCCGCCGAAGCACCTGGCGCTGCCGGTCATCTCGCGCCTCAAAGTGATGTCCAACCTGAATATTTCCGAACGCCGACTGCCGCAAGACGGCCGCATTACTTTTCCCATGGGTAATCGCGTGATCGATTTGCGCGTCTCCACCCTGCCCACACAGTTCGGCGAGTCGGTCGTGTTGCGCGTGCTGGACCGCACCGCGGTCAATCTCGAGATCGAATCGCTCGGATTCCCCAAGTACCTGTACGATTACACCCTCGAGGCCATCCAGCGGCCCAATGGCATCGTCATTGTTACCGGCCCGACCGGTTGCGGCAAAACCACCACCCTTTATTCCTGCTTGCGCCGTGTCAACATGATCGACTCCAAGCTACTGACCGCCGAAGACCCGGTCGAATACGACATTGAAGGCATTATGCAAGTGGCGATCAACGAAAGCGTGGGGCTGACATTCAGCAAAGCCCTGCGCTCCTTCCTGCGCCAGGACCCGGACATTATCATGGTGGGTGAAATGCGCGACCTGGAAACGGCCCAGATCTCCATCCAGGCCTCGCTGACGGGCCACCTGGTGCTCAGCACGCTCCACACCAATGACGCCCCGGGCGCCGTCACCCGCATGATCGATATGGGCGTCGAGCCCTTCCTGATTTCCTCGACACTGGTGGCAGTCATTGGCCAGCGCCTGGTTCGGACCATTTGCAAGAACTGCCGCACGCCGTTCGAGCCCACCGAAACCCAGTTGGCGCTGCTGAACCTTTCGCCCCATGACCTTGGAGAAAAGGTCTTTTACTACGGGCGCGGCTGCTCCTCCTGCAACGACACCGGCTACAAAGGACGCAAAGGCATCTTTGAACTGTTGGTCATCAACGACGCGATCCGCGCGCTGATCAACGAGCGTGCGCCCACGGTCGTGATGCGCCAGAAAGCCATTGAGTTGGGCATGGTGACCCTCCGCGAAGACGGGCTGCGCAGCATTTTTGACGGCGATACCTCGATCGAAGAAGTCGTTAAATATACCTGATATGCCAAAATTCAGCTACGTGGCCATGGATGCGCATGGCAAGGAGACCAAAGGCACCCTCGAAGTTGGCAGCCAGAACGAGGCCATCGGTCGCGTCAAGGAGATGGGACTGTTCCCCACGCGCATCGTCGAGGTCGAGAAGGTAAAGGAAAAGCCCGAGCGCAAGGCCAAGCCAGGGAAAGCCGGCAAGAAGGGCGGGGGGATGAACATTCAGATCAAGATCCCTGGCCTGAGCGGCAAAGTTAAATCCAAGACCCTCACCACCTTCACCCGCCAGTTGGCCACGCTCGTCGATGCCGGTTTGCCCCTGTTGCGCGGCTTGCGGGTGTTGGAGAAACAGGAGAAGAATCCCACGCTCAGATCCATCATCAGCGACCTGGCGCTGTCCATCGAAGGCGGCAGCACCTTCTCCGAGGCGCTGGCGCAGCATCCGAAAGTCTTCAATCGCCTCTTCGTAAACATGGTCAAAGCGGGCGAACTGGGCGGCGTGCTCGAAGTCGTACTGACGCGTTTGTCCGAATTCATGGAAAAGGCGCAGAAAATCAAAGGCAAGGTCATCGCCGCCATGTTTTATCCTGTCGCCGTGCTGATCGTCGCGACGGGCATTTTGATCATCCTGATGGTCCGGGTAGTGCCTTCCTTTGAGCAGGTCTTCATCGGCATGGCCGAGGGCGCGCAGTTGCCCGCTTTCACCCGCCTGGTCCTCGGCATTAGCCGCGCGATCAAAGACCATATCCTGGTGACTATGGGCTGCCTGGCCGTCTTCGTCGTGCTGTTCATGCTGTTCAAGCGCACCAAATTCGGCCGCCGCGTTTGGGACAAGTTCAAACTCAAGATGCCCGTGGTTGGGCCGGTCGTCAGCAAAGTCGCCATCTCGCGGTTCACCCGGACGCTCGGCACCCTCGTCAGCAGCGGCGTCCCGATTCTGCAAGCGCTCACCATCGTCAAAGAAACCGCCGGCAACGTCATCGTCGGCAACGCCGTCGGCGCCGTTCATGAAAGCGTTAAGGAAGGCGAAACGATCACCGCGCCGCTCGAGGCCTCCGGCGTCTTCCCGCCCATGGTCATCAGCATGGTGGACGTCGGCGAACAAACCGGTGCGCTGCCCGAAATGCTTCTTAAGATCGCCGACAACTATGACGAGGAGGTGGATAACGCGGTCGCCGCCATGACCTCTTTGCTCGAACCTATTATGATCGTCTTTCTCGCCGTCGTTGTTGGCAGCATCGTCATTGCTATGTTTCTGCCACTCATTGACCTCATGAACCGAGTCGGCGGCTCAGAAGGCGGCAAGAAGGGCGAGGATTGATCGCAGGCTCCAGGTGACAAAGGTGGAAAAACGCCAAATCCCAGACGCCAAATCCCAAACAAAGCGCAAATCCCAAGCTCCAAGCCGGTCCGAGTATGCTCGGGTTGGGGGGAAACTTGGGATTTGATATTTGGGGGGTTGCAAGCTCAACGGCTTTTCAGCCTTGCCCGCAAAGGACGACTTTCATTGCAAAACGACCTAGAATCCAAGTTTTCGCAAAAAAAGTTCAAAAAAGCCATTGACACCCCATCAAGGTCCGTGTAAATACAAAGTAAAGACATTGCATGGGCGTTGAAATTACATTCCAGCCTACTTTATGGAGTTTGATTGGAACAACCCGCCCTTCAATCTCGATAGCTCTTTGACGCTGCAGGAAATCGAAGAATCGTTCGAAGACGCCTTCGCGGTTCGGTTGTTGCCGGATTCACCCCGCTTTTCGGCGCAGACGAGGTTCTTTAACCTGGGGATGTCGGCGGGTGGGATTGGCATCTTCACCGTGTATCGCACAAACGGGAAGCAGATTCGGGTCATTTACGCCCGCCCTTTCGAGCCCGAAGAGCGGTTCTTCTACCAGCGTAAATTGGATCAGACACTTGCTAAGTAACCAAAACACGATGCGCGCTTTGGCAAATTGGGAAGACGTGCCGATCTTCGACAGCGAAGAGGCCGAGGCCGGCTTTTGGGCTGAGAACAAGCCTGATGTGCGGCTGATGGAAGGCGCGGTGGCGGGCGCCAGCGAAAGTGCCGAGTCGGTGACCATCACGCTGCGAATCGACCCGCGCATGTTGGCGCGGATCAAGCGCCTGGCCCGTTCTCGCTTTCTAAATTACCAAAGCATGATGAAACAGTGGCTCAGCGAACGGATGGAGCAGGAAGTCCGGGAGCGGTGAATATAGGCTATGAACAATCATAACTATTTCGAAAGTCGGGAACAGCGAACGAGCGCAGCGCGCTCCCTTCGCCTCTCGCCCCTCGTCCATCGTCCCTCGCCCTTCGCTTTCACTCTCATTGAGCTCCTGGTGGTCATTTCCGTCATCGCCATTCTGGCGAGCCTGATCTTCCCCGTCACCGCCGCCGTGCACGCAACACGTACGAAGAACCGAGCGAAGACAGAACTGGTGCAAATTGAAACCGCCATCGAACGCTACAAGGATAAGCTAGGCCATTATCCGCCGGATAATCCGGACAATGTTGCCGTCAACCAATTGTTCTATGAGTTGCTGGGGACTACCTTGAGCAACGGCCTCTATACGACCAAGGATGGCAGCGCGCAGATTTCCCAGGCAATGCTGCAAAGCGGCGCTTTCGGGCCTAACGTGAAGGGCTTCGTCAACTCTTCGGCCGGCGGCGGAGGGGGCGACGAAGGCTCGGCAGCTCGTAACTATTTCACCGGGCTGAAGTCCACACAAGTCGGCAAGGTCAAATTCAAAGGCACCGACTTAAACCTTCTGATTGGCGTTCCCTGGCAGCAAGGTCCCGCGCCCTTCAATTTCGATCCCATCCCGGGCGCCAACCCGCCCACGCTGAATCCGTGGCGATACAATTCTTCGTCGCCGACAAACAATCCGAACTCGTTCGATCTTTGGATCGAGGTCAACATTGGCTCGAAAATCTTCTTGATCTCCAACTGGAGCAAGCAACCGGTACGAATCAATTCGCATAACCCATATTAACCGCGCTCCGCGCTTCCGGCTTATGGCTGCTACTCAAAAACCACCATCAACAGAAACATCGGTGCCGATCGATTGGCTCGATTGCGCCTGGGCCCCCCAAATTATGGTGCGACTTCAACCCGTCACGCGCCGTGGAAACAAGTTCCATGCTCCCGAAGCCATCTCCCGAGGCGGTTTGTTGTCAGTCGAGGGACAATCGTCCCGCCTGCCAGGATTACATTCCCGGCGGGCGTACCGGTCGGTTGCACCGCCGCCAAGCCGTTGGGGTCAGTCAATGAGTCGGGCGCAGTGCGGCTCGAACTGGCTTGATCGCCTCACTGCCGGCTCCAAGGTTACTGTTCTGTCGATCTTCCCCTCGAATCTTAAGGAAAAACCTCGCCGCAAATCGCACGCGCTGCGCGGCGCCTTCACGCTGATCGAACTCCTGGTAGTCATCAGCATCATTGCCATCCTGGCGGCGATGCTCCTGCCCGTGCTCAGCAAAGTCAAGGTCAGGGTCCTGACCAAGAATGCGGGTGTCCAGGAGGGCGCCATCGAACGGGCGATTCACGAATACGAGTCGGCCTACAGCCGGTTTCCGGTAACCAGCGGTGCGATGAATGCCGCCTCCGCCGCGCAACCCGGTGAGGACTTCACCTACGGGACGTTCGGTCTGCCGCCTTTCTCCGGCGGTTTGCAGCAGGTTTTGACTCCGCGCACGAGCGCCCCCGGCCAGTACCAAACGAACAATGCCGAGATTATGGCGGTCCTGCTCGATTTGGAGACGTATGGGAGCGGGCTGGCCACTGTGAACAAAGGCCACGTTAAGAACCCGCAACGGACTGCGTTTCTTAATGCGCATATGTCCGGCGACACCAATTCACCGGGCGTCGGCATCGATGGCGCTTACCGCGATCCCTGGGGAAATCCTTACATCATCACCGTGGACATCAACAACGACGAGAAGTGCAGGGACGCTTTCTATCGCCTGGCCAAAGTCTCGCAACAGCAAGTGGGCAAACAATCCGGCTATTTCGGGTTGTTCAATTCGAAGGATCCCAATGGCGCCGGCGACAACTACGAGTATAACGGCAAAGTCATGGTTTGGTCGGCCGGGCCTGACAAAAGCATCAATCCACTTTCACCCGCCAACCAGGGAGCGAACAAGGACAACGTCCTGAGCTGGAAGCAGTAGTTATGAACTCACTCAAAATCGGGCCATCGGGCGCGACGCGCCAGGTCCCGCGTTTCACGTTTTACCTTTTACGTTTTACGTTTTACGTTTCACGTTTCACGCATCACGGAACACGAAACACGGAGCACGCTCGCCCCTCGCCCCTCGCCCCTCGCCCCTCTCCTTCCGCCTCCGCCTTTACACTCCTCGAACTTCTCGTCGTCATTTCGATCATCGGCATTTTGGCCGGCCTAGCCGTTCCGGTAGCCAAGAATTTCCAACCCAATGTGGTGGCCGGGGCGACGCGCCAGTTGCTGGATGACGTCAGCCGCGCCCGCCAACTGGCCATCAGCCAGCGCACGACCGTTTATATGGTCTTCGTGCCGACCAATTTCTGGAACGATCCGGCGTTCCCCTCACTGGATGCCGTCAACCTGGCCAAGGCGACGAACCTGTTCGACAAGCAGATGATTGCCTACAACTTCGTTTCCACGCGCAGTCTGGGCGATCAGCCGGGCCGGCCGACGGCGCGTTATCTGGGCCCGTGGAAAACCCTGCCGGAAGGCGTGTACATTTCGCCCGAGAAATTCGGCCCCCGCCTGCCCGCCAGCTCCCCAGCGCCAATGCTGAACCTTTATACCAACAATCTCGATGGCACTCGATTTCTGGCGCTTCAGGTCTATGGCTTCAGCACCACGAACAACATTCCGTTTCCCGCGGAAGACACGCCACCGGCTCCTGGCACCCCTTATATCACAGTTCCATATATTGCTTTCGACTATCTCGGCCAGATTATCGGCGGGCAGAATGAGATGATCCCCTTGACCAAGGGCCCGATACTTTTTCAGCGCGACCCGAAAACCGGCAAGGGCACCGGTAAGATGTCGCTTCAGGAAGCGCCGGTCGGCAATACCACCAACGCTTTCAACGTGGTCAGCATCAACGGGCTGACCGGCCGCGCCCATCTGGAACACCCGCAAGTCCAATGAAAACGTTCAGGAGTGCGGAGTGCGGAGTGCGGAGCGCGGAATCCGGAATGAGGACCGCGCCCGAGGTTTTGCGTTTTACGTCGCACGCGTTGTTCCCCCTCACCCTTAGGGAGAGGGAGAAACCAGCGCCGCGCTCTGATACCCCGAGCGCTCAGTCTGTCCACCAGCGCGGGCGACAATTCACCCTCTCCCCTGGGGAGAGGGTTGGGGTGAGGGGGAAGTTCGCATCGGAATCACAGACCGCTCCCAAACCCGCCTTGCACATCGACAAGCCACCTCACTCGCGGTCCGCCTTCACGATGATCGAAATCGCCATTTGCCTGGCGGTCATCGGGTTTGCCCTGGCGGCGATTGTCGGCGTGCTGCCGCTCGGCATGAACGTCCAGCGCGAGAACCGCGAGGAAACGGTGATCGGCCAGGACGCCAGCGTCTTCCTGGACGCCATCCGCCATGGCGAGCGCGGCCTGGATGACCTGACCAACTACGTCGTCGCTATCACCAACAGTTGGGCCATCTATACTGGCTTCAAGAAGCCGTCGTTCCACACCAACATCTACACCTACACCGGCTCCTGGTTCGATGGCTCCAGTCAGCCCGACTACCGGCCGATGACCAATGGGCTTGGAATCGTCGGCCTCTTGAGCACCCCCCGGTTCGTCCCGTTTGGCTCCACCAACAGCCTCTTCTTTCGCAGCAATTACATCGTGGCCTCTGTGCGGTCGATGAGCGGTGATGCCAGCGAAAAATTTCCCCAGAACAACCCGGACGTTCAGGCCCTGGCCTTCAGTTACCGGTTGATTACGGAGCTCGCCCCTTATGGCGCCCCCTATGGAACCAACTATTATGACCTGAGCTGGATTGACCCGAGTCGCTTTCCCACCAACAGCGTTCAATACACCAACACCCTCAACTACGGCAATATTGTCCGGGTTATGCGGACCAACCTGTACGACTTGCGGCTCATTTTCCGCTATCCGCAACTGCCCAACGGCAACGTCGGCAGTGGCCGCCTGGTATTCCGCACCAGCACCAGCGGCCACCTGCTCGAAACCAACCTGTTTGGTTTTCCCTCAGACCCGCCGCACCTGCTCTACTTCTTCGAACCTCGGAATTACGTCAAAGCGCAGTGAAAAAAAACGCTTTTTCGCTCATCGAACTCCTGGTCGCGGTCGCACTGATGTCCTTCATCGTGCTCGGGCTGCTTACGATGTTCAGCCAGACCCAGCGCGCTTTTCGCGCCAGCATGAACCAGACCGACGTCCTCGAATCCGGCCGGATCGCGACCGACATGATGACGCGCGAGCTGGGGCAGATGGCCGCCTCGGATCGCAGGTTCACGACCAACTTTTTCGCCGAACTCTCGCGTTCCTTCGCCATGCCGTTGCTCCAGGGCCTGCCGGGAACGACCAACGTGGGCCCGCCAGGAACCCAGGACCAGCGGACCAATGTCGTGCAACGGGTCTTTTACCTCACCCAAAACAACCAGAATTGGACCGGGATCGGCTACTTGGTCCTGCCCGACTACACTAACGCCGGCGTCGGCACTCTTTATCGCTTCTCGACCAACCACAACAATTACACCGCCACCAATCTCAGCGGCGAGTTCCTCCGAGCGCCGCTCGCGAGCATGAACCGTGTTTCCGACGGCGTCGTGCATTTCCGCCTGCGCGCTTTCGGCACGAATGGATACCCGATTACCTGGGCGTCATTTTCCTCAAATGCCTACACCGCGGTCTTCCGCCGCGATGCCTACGGCAATCCTCAGGCTCCGTTTGTGCGGAACACGCTGGCCAACACTCCTCTCGTGGGTGTGCCCGACATGGTGGATTATTATTTCGTGAGCAATGCGCTGCCCGCCTACGTGGAGCTTGAGCTGGGCATCCTCGAGCCGCGCATTCTGGACCGGTTCAAGGCAATCGGCCCTAATAACCTCGCCGCCCAGCGCAATTATCTCTCGAACCACGTCGCCCAGGTCCATCTTTTCCGCCAGCGGATCCCGATCCGCACCGTCGATTTTTCTGCTTATCAATGAAACCGATTTTCTCCAGGTCTCCAAGCAATCGAGCGTGTCGGGCTGGAAGCTCCAACGTCCAACCTCCAAGCTCCAGAGAAACATCAAGCGCCAAGCTCCACAAAGGTTCGGAGCTCGGTTTGGGATTTGGAGCTTGGAGCTTTTCTGGAGCTTGGAGGTTGAAGCTTGGAACTTCAGATCACGCATCACGCATCACGCATCACGCATCACGGAGCGCGCTGCACTCCTCACACACCACCCGCCGCTCCGAACGCGCCATCGCCCTCGTCGTCACCCTCATCCTGCTTTCCGTCATTACGTTCCTGGCGATTACGCTGTTGGTCGTCACCCGCTCCCAGAAGGGCACGGTCACCACCAGCTTCGACCAAACGACGGCCGGCCTCGCGGCCGACAACGGCACCGAGCGCGCAAAAATGGCCCTGCTGGCCCCGATGATGGTTCAAACCAACCCCTACAGCTTCGACTTCTTCGTTTCGACTAATTACATTAGTTCCGCTGGCTTTCGCTCCGGCATTAGCAGTCCGACCAACGTCAGCTACAATTACGCCAACGGTTCGCCGCTCAACCTGAACGATTCGCTCCAGAACCTTGCGAACCTGCTCTATGATCCGCGCGCGCCCGTCTGGGTGACGAATCGTGTTGGCCGCTCGAACGAGTTTCGCTATTACCGCGACGAAAATCGCAACGGCCAGTTCGAGCCGAGCGGCCTGCTGCCGGTCATAGACTTCAACGGAGCTGTTCAGGGCATAAGCAACTATGCTGTCGGCGACCCGCAGTGGGTTGGCGTCCTGGAGCGGCCCGGGCTGCCGCATTCTTCGACCAACCGGTTCATTTCCCGAGTTGCTTACAGCGTTATTCCGCTCAGCAAAACGCTCGATGTGAACTACATCTACAATTACGCAAAGGGGCTCAACGCGGGTATGGCCCAGCTCAACGACAGTTTCTTCCGCAACATGGGGGTCGGGACCTGGGAAATCAATTTGGCCGCTTTCCTGGTGGACCTGAATACGAATTTTTGGCAACCCGCCGCTTCACCTTACACCTACTACGGTTTGCCGGGTAATTACTTGACTGCGAACAGCGGCGTGGCGTTCGAAGACGCTCTCTCGCTGCTAGCCTACCGATACACCAATCCAGGCGATCGCCTCCGCTGGGCGACGTTCCCAATCCTCAGCGTGGCGCAGCTTTTCGGACCAAATGGCGTCAATGCCTTCAGCCGGGACTTTGTGGACGGATACACTCATGGCCCACCGATGGTCGGCACATCTTGGCAGGTGCCTTTCGACTACGACAACCCCCCCAGCGGAACTCCTCGCGTAAACTTTGGCTGGTCGGGCTCGGACAATCCGAGCCATTTTTTTAGCTCTCAGGATTTCTTTGATCGCGCCAAAACCACGGCGAACTGGCAGGGCGTCCCGCCCTCCACCTTTAGCTTCGCCGAGCGCTTGGCTGCAGCCTGCGCCCGGACCAATTCCTACGATCGCTACACCTTTTCACGGCTGCAGGCCCAGCTCGGCACTGATTCCGCCCCTGAGACCGGCAAGATCAACATAAATTACACGAACGTGGACAATTACGGTAACGTCGTGCCGAATCTCGCAACCAATTTTGGGAGTTGGAACCCAGAACAGTTCTTCACGAACGTGGCCGTCCGGTTGCTGGCCAATTCCGGCTATTCCGTAGGAACCAAATCCAAGACCCTCCCCTACAGCCCGACGAATATCTTGGTCACCGACGGCGTTTCGACCAATCTCAGCATCCAAATTTGGCCGACGAATTTTTATACGCCCAGCGTGCACCGGCTGCTCCAGCTCGCCGCCAATATCTATGATGCCACCACCGTTCGCACCAACGGCGCGAGCCCACCGGCTACTAATGGGTTTCCGTCTGTCTTCCGGCCGCTCTTTTACAACGACGCGAAGAATAATCACGTCTTCATCATTGGCTTCCGCGAAGTAAACGACTCGGCGATTCCACTGATCGCACCGGGTATGCGCGATTTGAACGTTGCAGCCGATCGACAGGCCCTCAAGCCCTCCGATCTGGTGATGGTCTATGGCATCCCTCTCGTCATTGGCGCCAAGAAAGGGTTTCCCAATTTCAATGAGTTTTCGATGGAAACTGCCGTCAACGTCACTCGCAAGATGCAGATCCTGGCGAAAACCGGATTGCAGGCCAACCAGGTCCGAGCGATAGCGACTAACCAGATGTACGTGATAACCGTCTCAAACGTGTTTGGCCTCGAGGCGTGGAATTCCTACAGCAATGCCTACCCGCGGGATCTTCGGATGTACGCTTACACTGAGATGCACGCGGTTGTTACAAACGAGCTCGGCAAGGTAATCAATAACCCTCCTTTCGGCGCCTCCGTTCAGTTCAACACCAACATCCCCGTGGCCCAAAACACTTGGAAGGGTTACCGGGAGTCCAGCCCGGCGATGTCCTTCCAAATGCCGCTGGCACCCGGGAACCCCCACGTGAAGGGCTTCCTGTCGGTGGCGCCCTCTACTTACTCGTTCCGGGACGGGTTATTCGAGGCGCCGCCTGCGCGCCAGTTTGAGTCCACCAGCACACCGTTTATCCTGCCGCACTGGTGGCTGCGCCTGACGACGCGCCTGCGGTTTCTGTTGGTGGATACCGCGGCAAACAGGATTGTGGATTACGCGAACCTGTCCTCCGTTGACGATCCCATTGACATTACCTACGAACTCATGAGGGATGCCGATTGCAGCGCCTATAACCCGTCGAGTCCCAGTCAGATAGACGGCCTGCTTTGGTGCACCAACCGTGCCTCACCGTTAGGTCCCACCGCAGGGTCACGTCTTCAAATCGACGTGTCGCTAGGCACGTTCGACGCACGCTGGCAGAACTTCGCGGACAGCGAAGATCAGTTTAGGCAGTATATCGATTTCTTCCGCAGCAATTTTTATGGGTGGCCGCCCAAATACAACCACACTGTTTACCAGACGAACAACTTTGCCGCGCTCCCAGCCTCGCGCACGCTCTACATCACCACCTCCTGGCAGGCCAACGATCCCCTGGTGCATTATAACATCGGCGATCTCGTGGATTTGCAGACCACGAATCGCGTCCAGCTCAACAACGTCATTTCTCAGCAGAAAATTTCGAACATTGGGCGCGTGAACAATCGCTATGAACCTTGGGGCCTCATCCAGGCCGGGAACAGTTCCTCGCACACTCGGTCGCTGATGTCGGTGAAAGACCCGTTGGTCACGCGTTCTGATGATTGGGATTTTCCGACCAACAAATTCCCCAATATCGGTTGGCTGGGCCGGGTTCATAGAGGAACTCCCTGGCAAACAGTTTACCTGAAGCCGTTCATCGAGGCCACCAATTGGATCAAATGGACCGGCAATAACCAGTTGGTGACCAATTTCGGCCAGCTTAATACCAATGTCATCAACCTTCCCGTCGCCGTCCCAGGCTCGGGTCGGCCTTTAACTACCAACGACGCTTTGCTGACTCACCCGATCAATGACTGGGCCATCCTTGACCTGTTCACGACGGCCTTCAACGACAATGCTGCGCGTGGGCGGCTGGGGATCAACCAAACAAATCTGGCTGCCTGGTCGGCCGTGCTCAGCGGCGTCATCGCGCTGCAGGCGGACACCAATGCCAGCTCGGGCAGGCCCGGAACAAACTTCGCTCCGGCCATCATCCAGCCGGTGGGACTCAACGGCAATGCCTCGCCGCTGCTGCACATCGTCAACGCCATCAATGATGTCCGGGCGACTAACTTCGGCGGCTATTTCCGGAAACTGGGTGATATTCTGGCCGTGCCCGAGCTGACGGTAAAATCACCCTTCGCGAGTCTGATTAATACCAATGTGTGGAGCGCCAATGATGCAGTCGTCGAACGGCTGCCGCAGGAGGTGCTCAGCCTGCTCAGCCTCGATTCGTCCCCGCACTTTCTGATCTATTCCTACGGCCAGGCGCTGAAGCCGGCCAATCGGTCGATCGTCACGAGCGGTCCGTTTTTCGGAATGTGCACCAATTATCAGGTCACGGCCGAAACGGCCACGCGCACGCTTTTGCGCGTGGATGGTCTCAACGATCGCCCGCCCAATCCGCACATAGTGGTGGAGAAGTTCAACTATCTCCCACCTGATTAACGATGAGCTCGCTCTCGGAACGCGGACCGGGAATGTGCGCTCTGAGCAGGTGCTTTCAACGCATCGTCCCTTTCGTACGTTCAGTTCCCCCTCACCCCGCCCCTCTCCCTTGGGGAGAGGGGCGGGGTGAGGGGGAAGAGCGCTTGCGGGCAGACAAACCTCATAGATTCAGAACTTCTCCTTCTGTCTCTACACCTTCCCGCTTTCAATATTATTCCGATGGTGGCATGGTGAGCGACTAATTTTGTTATGCGCTGGCGACCTTTCACGTGGTTTCTGCTGAGTGTGTTTTTTTTCATCGCCGCCGCCTATTTCTGGCGGCTGGGTGATGAATGGGCGGCAAAAAAAGCAGCGCCGCCAGCCACGCCGTCCACCAACCAACCGCACTCGCCCAAGCCGAACCCCTCCCCCCACGCGCAAATCGCTCCCATCCGGCTGCTGACCCAGCCTGGCAATCTAAACGCGCCGGCGCCTGGGCCCTCGACCAATTCCGACCGCGCCTCCCGTTTCGCCCATCGCCTCAGCAACACCACAAAACCCCTCGGCGAGTTGATACGCAGTGAGAAAGCCATCCTTCTGCAAAACGCGCTGATCGATACCGCTCGATCCGCTCCATTACAGATTCCCGGGCACTTGCGCGCGCAGGGCGACCCTGGCAGCTATATCGTCCAATCGCGCGGGCCGCTCGATAACGCCTTCCGCGCCGCGCTCAATGAAGTCGGAGCGACCTTCGTATCGTACATTCCAAACAATGCTGCTCTCGTGCTCGGCTCGACCTCTGCCGCGCAAAAGCTTGACGCCGATGCGCGGATACAGGCGGTGCTGCCTTTCGAACCCTACTACAAACTCGAGCCATCGCTGCTGAGCCTGGCAGTAGAACAGAGACCGCTGCCCGAAATCACCGCGCTCAATCTTCTGCTCTTTCCTGGCGCGCGCGAAAGAACGAAGGCCCAACTGACTTTGCTTCAGGCCCAGGTCATCCACGAAGACCGTTCGCCTTTTGGTTCCGTCGTGAGCGTGCAGATCCCGGCCTCGGCCGAGATCCTGCCGGCCCTGGCCGGTTTGTCAGGCGTCCAGGCCGTCGAATACGTGCGCGTCCGGGTCCCGGCCAACGATCTGAGCCGCCCGGTCGTTGGAGTCACCAGTGATTCGACCACAACCAACAATTACCTGGGGCTGACCGGTTCCAACGTCCTCGTCAACGTCAATGACACCGGGATCGACGACACCCATCCGGATTTGGTCGGCCGTATTGTCCCGAAGTCTGCCCTTAGCCGCGTGGATGTGAACGGCCATGGCACGCACATTGCCGGGATAATCGCCGGCAGCGGCCTGATGTCCACCAACGTCAACAACGCGTTGGGATCGAGCCTGCCTGCTGTCAGCGGGCAGTTCCGCGGCAAAGCGCCCGGAGCGAAACTGTTTTCGGTCGCGTTTGACCCGGCATCCGGGCCATTCCTGTCGGACACCGCGCTTCAGGAGGCGGCCGTTCGCACCAACGCCTTCATCTCAAACAATAGCTGGAATTACGGCGGTGCTGATGCCCAGAGCTACGACATCGCGGCCGCCAGTTTCGATGCCGCCGTCCGCGACGCGCTGCCCCGGTCCACCGGTTCCCAGCCATTGCTGTTCGTGTTTTCCGCGGGCAACATCGGCGGCGGCAATGACGACGGCACCGGGGGCGACGGTGACACCATCCAATCACCCGCGACCGCAAAAAACGTCATCACCGTTGGCTCAAGCGAGCAACCACGCAATATCACGAACGAAGTCGTGGTCAATTGCATCACCGTCAACACCAACGGCACCAACATGACGTTCTGCCAGACCAACACACCCTGGGTGTTGATGACCGACGCGCCGGATCAGGTATCGGGCTTTTCCAGCCGGGGTAACGTCGGCGTGGGTATCGAAGGCGATTTCGGCCGGTTCAAGCCCGACGTGGTGGCGCCCGGTGCCTTCGTCATTTCGACGCGCTCTCTGCAATGGAACGAGGCAGCTTATTACTCCCGGCATAATATTGCGATATTTCGCGACGTGGTTCTCTCTCCCGGTGATCTGCTCGGCTCGACGATTTTCATTCCTACCAATGCCACAATTCTCAAGTTCACGGTTTTCCCAAGCGCGCCAAGTCCTTTCCCGGGTGTGCCGATTTACGTCAGCAAGTCCGGTTTCCCGACTCCGACGTCGTTCGACTTTGTCGGCACCAACCAATTGACCATCGGTTTGCCGGCGCTCTCCCCGCGCGACCAATCGTGGTTCTTCGCCGTTGGCAACAGCAGCACGCAAACGCTCCACTTCGACCTCCAGTCTGACGTCACCTTCAGCAACGCCAACGACAATGTCTTCTTTCAGGTCTTGAGCAACATCAATGGTGGCCAGGGCATCACTTACACGAACACAGCGATCGAGACCAACACTGCTACCCACCTTTATCGCTACGAATCCGGCACGAGCATGGCGGCAGCCGATGCCTCGGGGGCGCTGGCCCTGATTCAGGACATGCTGCAAAACCGGCTCGGCCACGTCGATGGCGCCGGGCATTTCACCGACAGCCCCGCATTGCTCAAAGCGATGCTGATCAACGGCGCGCGGTCGGTCGGTAGTTTGTACGATTTCGCTGTCACCAATGCGGTCACCTTCCAGGGCTGGGGCCTGCTCAATTTGTCCAACAGTGTGCCCGGCGGTCTAGCGACGCCCGCCGCCGCGACCAACTCAATGTTTCTTTTCGATCAGTCTCCGGCCCGGGCCCTGGCCACCGGCCAAAGCCATACGCGCAATCTCCAGGTCGCGCCTGACGCGCAAGGCCAACCCTTGCGCGTCACCCTGGTCTGGACCGATCCGCCCGGCAACCCGATCGCCAGCACCAAACTCGTCAACGATCTCGATCTCATCGTCACCAACCTCGACAGCGGCGAGATCTTTTTCGGCAACGACTTCCTGCCCGGCAATGATTTCACCCTTCCGTGGGACACAAACGGACCGCCGACTCTGGACGTTATCAACAATGTCGAGAACGTCTTCCTGGCGCCGCCGCTTGGCGGCCGGTATGCCGTCACTGTGGTAGGCCGGCGCGTGAATGTCAACGCCGTCACGGCCCATCCGGACAATGTCGCGCAGGATTTTGCGCTAGTCATTTCCAGCGGCGATGGAGACCTGACGAACGCGCTTTCTCTGACGACGGAAACAGACCTTTCCACGACTGCGCTGTTCGTCACCGTCATCACGAATACATTCGGCCCGGACAATCCTGACAATTTCGGCGCCATTTTGATTCACCAGTACGTCGGCGCCAACACGCCGTTGCTCGGCACAAATAACATTGCCGATCCGACCGACGCCAACGCCCTCATCACCCTGGGGATGACCAATCAGTGGCATTTCTACACGTTCGCAAACACCAACACCGCCCGGTTCACCAACGCCGCCTTTGCGACGTTCGTCCCGCCCAACCTTGCGCTCCCGGTCATGGGCGCCCGCGAGGGCGAAGAGGGCACGAACTCCTCGCGTGTCGAAGCCGACATTGATCTTTATGTCTCGCTCGATTCCAATCTGACGAACCT
This sequence comes from uncultured Verrucomicrobiota bacterium, assembly GCA_964446585.1. Lineage (GTDB taxonomy): Bacteria > Verrucomicrobiota > Verrucomicrobiia > Limisphaerales > UBA8199 > CAYUPI01. Next base: position 36,278 of record CAYUPI010000018.1, on the reverse strand, counting down.
GGCCCCGCTGGCGATCAGCAACGCTTTCAAGTCCCTCGGCCGCGGTGGCACCGAGACCGTGCTCCTGAGCAACGCGATCCCGAACACCACTTATTACATCGGCGTCAAAGCCGAAGATCAGCGCTCGGCCGAATACTCGCTTGCTGCGATCATCAGCGCCCTGCCGTTCAGCAGCACGGATTCGAATGGCAACGCGACGGTGCGCGGAATCCCGGCGCCCGCTGTCATTCCCGACGCCACGACGACCCGGCCGGGCTCGACAATCATTGTCGCCTTTGCGCCCAACCCCTCGACGCTGCTCCACCGTGTTATCGTGACCAACCGGCTGAGTCACGAATTGATGGGTGACCTGTTCGGTTCGCTGACTCACGAGGGCGGCCAGACTTTTGCCGTGCTCAACAACAATACCCTCGACCAGGGTGTGACCAACGCCACATTCATCTATGATGACAGCAGTGAACGCAATGTGCCAGGGGCGCAACACACTGATGGTCCGGGCAGCCTGCACGATTTTGCCGGCCAGCGCGCCGGCCGGCAGTGGCGGTTCACCATGGTCGATCGCCAACATAATCACCTCGGTACCAACCTGGCATTCTTCGTCTTCCTCGAGAAACAGCAGGACTTGACCAACGGACTCACCGCGACGATCGAGTCCGGCGCTTGCCGCGAGGATTTCGTGATCGTGCCTCCTGACGCGACGAACCTGACCGTGACCATCAGCCTGCTCTCGGGCACCGGACCGCTTACGTTCGAAGTGTGCCCGCTCAACGGCATTTCGACCCAGTGCAAGAGCAACTTTGTGAACTCGGCGGGAAGCTCAATCACGATCGACCTCAACGACGTTCCGCCGCTCAGCGGTGGCGAATACGTCGTGCGGGTCTGCAACCTGGGGGCCGGCCCGGTCACGGTTCACATCGTGGCGGAGATCGACATTGGCGTCGCCGTGCCGGTGATTCGGCAGTTCACCCTAACCAACGCGGTGACGATCCTGGACGACGCGGTGACGACCGTGACCAATTTCGTCGCGAGCCACTTCCAGATTTCCTCGCTCGACGTCGGTTTGCTTCTTAAGCATCCGCGCGTTTCCGATCTGGCCATCACGCTGATCAGCCCGAATGGCACGCGCATTCTGTTGTTTGAAGATCGGGGCGCGCTCTCGACCACGGGCCTGGGCACGTTCAGCGTCTCGACCAATAGCCTCGGTCTGCCGGTATTCGCCGTGACAAACCTGGCGGCCTTTTACACCAACGATTTCGAACAGGCCCCGGTCGGCCTCTATCGGCCCGGCGCCAACCTCGCGCATTGGAGCGTGCTGACGAACTCCGTCGCCGTGGTCCGCGATTTGAACGAGCTTTGGCGGGACAATAACATTCTCGTGCTCGGCGAAGGCGTGATCTCGAACACGTTGCCAACCACCAACTCGACGTCTTACCGGCTCAGCTTCAAGGTCACCCACTCACCCTATATCATCGGCATGGTCGGCTGGTGGCCGTTCGATGACGATGGGACGGATATCTTCGGCGGACATGATGGCACGCTCTGCGGCAGCCCGCTGTTCGTCCCGGGTGAAGTGGGCCGGAGCTTCCTGGGCGATGGCGTGGCCACGAGCGTGACGGTGCCGCGCTGCCCCGAGCTGGATTTGGGGACTCGGCCGGGCCTGACGATCGAAGGATGGATCAATCCCGCAAATATTACCAATGCCGCGCCGCTGGTGGAATGGAACGATCTGAACAGCACTAATGTGCCGCCGGTCGGCGTCCAGTTCTGGCTCTCGGGCAATTTCACGGGTACTGGCGGTCCGGGCTCACTCTCCGCCAATTTCTGGGACACCAACTCCCAGCCACACGCCATCGATACACCCGCCTTGATCGTCACGAACGCCGTCTCGCCCACCAACTCCGCGTGGCAGCACGTCGCTCTCAGCTACGATGCGGCGACGCTCACGGCGCGATTGTATGTCAATGGCACTCAGGTCGTGGCCCAGGCCATCTCCGCCGGCAGCTTTGTCCCTCGAACCTCGGGCGATCTTTATTTCGGCTATCACGCGGCGCCCACCGCCGCCGGTACTGTCGCCTTCCAGGGCGGCCTCGACGAATTCAGCATCTATGAGCGCGCGCTGTGCGATTGCGAGATCGCGGCGATTGCCGGCGCGACGAACCGAGGCAAGTATGATACCAACGCTCTAATCTGTCCGGTGACCAACACAGTTGAAATTACCGGCATCCTCATCACGAATTTTGTCAACGGACTGAATTGGAACGTCACCGGGCCGCAATGGGAAATCAACACGATCGATTTCACCAACGCGCTCCTGTTCGCCGGCACCAATGGACCGGCGACGAATCTGGCGCCGATCGTCCTTCGTCCGGTGGGATGCCCCGGCGCCGCTCTGGATGACTTTGTGCTCTCGTCCGTCGTGACGAACTTCTTCGACGGCCTACTGCACTTCACCGATGATACGAACCTGGCGCCGGTCCCGATCAAATTCGCGCCCGCGCCTTATCTGACCACGAATTTCCCGCCGTTCCTCGTGTTTTCGAATGGCTTCGAGAATGCCACACAAGGCGTATACAGCGTCGGCGCTGTGCTTCCCGGCAGCCTCAATTCGCCAGCCATCGGACAGCTCAACTGGACGGTGGCCAATGCGCCCGTCACGGTCGTGACGAACGCGAGCGGCGAGGCGGTGAGCAGTAATTTTGTCGCCCTGGCTTCAGGGGCCGTCGAATGCGCGCTGCCGGTAATCCCCGGCCACCGCTACCAGCTCAACTACTCCGTCCGCGGACCCTGCGCGGCTGGTTGGTGGAATGGCGACCAGGAGCCGCTAAGCCAGCGAGCGGCAGATTTGCTGGGCGGCAACCACGGCGCGTTCATCAACGGCGCCACCAATTCGTTCGTGCGCGAGGTTGGCCTCAACGGCCTGTTTTTCCCCGGCATGCTCAGCCATGGCACCAACGGCCAGCCCGATCTCGCCAGCAAGATCGAACTGGGTGACCCGCCCAACCTCCGGTTCACTAATAGCTTTAGTATTGAAGGCTGGATTCGGCCGCTCCCGCAGACCAATGACTACATTCTGTCACTCCAGGCCCTATCCGAGGAACGCGTGATCGAACAGATCTTTTTCCGCGGCGATTCGCGCTTCTGCCTGGACCCGTATTATTTCGCTGTCGAACAGAGCGCCCCGAACGGTTTTGCACTGCTCTTTCATATCGAGGGGGCCAATAGCGGTGATTGCGGCATGACCGTTGAAGCTGAAAACACGGTGGTTGGCAGAGTCTGGCAGCATGTCGCGGCGGTGTTCGAAAGCAATGTTCAATGGACCAACAACCCGCCCTGGCCCACCAACCAACTTCGCTTGTACGTCAATGGCCAGCAAGTCACCAACCTGTTGCTGCATCCGGAGCCCGAACCAGGCGTGGACGGGTTCACCTCCCGACGCCCGTTCCGCGACCTCGATCCCGCTTTCAGCCCGGGCGTCGCCATCGGCAATCGCAGCCGCGGCGAAGCGTCCGAACCGTTCCGCGGTTACATCGATGAGCTGACCGCTTATGATCGCGCGCTGACCGGGCCGGAAATCGTTGCGATCGCCGCCAGAGGGACCTTAGGCAAGGCCGACCGCGCCGCGCCGCCTGCCCTCAGCCTCGCCAAGGTCAGCGCCCAGCTCGATGGCGAACAACAGAGCGTCGGCTATGGTGATAACTCGACGTGGACTCCTCACAGTTTCACCTTCACCGCGTTGCGCACCAATGAGGTGCTCCGCTTGCAGAGCCTCCTGCCCGGCAGCCAGATCGATGCCGTCACGCTGGTCGAGTTGCCCGCCGAGTTGAACTATCAACCGGAGGAACCGCTCTCTCAACTCAACGGCCAGGATGCCTTCGGTGCGTGGCGCCTGGAAATTTGGGACAATCGGGCGGGTGCAACCAACGACCTGACGCAGCTCGTGGATTGGCAGCTCGCGTTTCATCTGCAGCCCAGCAATCCACCGCCGGTCGTTTCGCTTTCGCATTGTGTGCCGTATGTCAGCACACTGGCGCCCGGCGGCATTCAGTACTTTATCGTCGAAGTGCCGCAGTGGGCCACTATGGCCACCAATATTCTCGGCTTCGCCAATGCGCGATTCACCACCAATCCCGCGCCGGTCACGATTTTGTTCAATCAAACCAATTTTCCGGGCGCGGCCGACCTGGCTCTCATCGCACCGCTCGTCAGCAACGGCTTGAACATCCTGACCACCAACTCGCTCCCGCCACTGCTCATCGGCCAGCCCTATTTCCTCGCGCTCACCAATCCCAACCCCGTGGCGGTCGATTTCTCGCTCGCCGTCTGCTTCGACATCGTCACGCTGGCCAACTGCCAGCCAACGCCGAATTTCGTCGTCGGCACCGCCGGCATTCCACGCTACTTCCAGTTCGACGTGCCGACCAACGCCGTGCCGCCCGGCAGCCCGCCGCTGGAAGCCACGCTTTGGCTCACCGGCGCCAACAGCAATCTGACGATTGTCGTCAGCGAGCATCTCCCGCTGCCCGATCTGGGCCAGTACGATTACATCAGCGCTCAGCCGTGCACCAATGATGAGATTGTCCTCGTTGTCACCAACAGCACGCCTTTCCCCATCCAGACCAACCGCTGGTATGTCGGCGTCTTTAACTCGGCGGTGTCCGACGTGCCCTTCACCATCCAGGCTTGCTGGAGCACCAATTACCCCACGCTCATCCCTTTGACCAATGGCGTTCCCTATATTGCCGGGAAAGCCAATCCGTACATTGCCCCGCCCGGACCGCCGCGCTTTTTCTTCTACGAATTCACCGTCACCAACGCGGTGGATGCGCTCCTGTTCGAGCTTTACAACCTGGGCGGCGATGCCGACCTCGTCTTGCAAAAGGATGTGCCTCCGGGCATGGCCCCCTACTTCGACGGCAGCTTCCAGGCGGGCGTCAAGCCCGAGCAAATTGTCGTCCGCGCCAGTTTCGACAATCCCGATTTGCGTGGTAACTGGTTCCTCGGCGTTTACAACAATGAGAACTTCAACGTCACTTACACCATCCGCGCCGTGACGCCGACCAACGGCCTGCTCCTGAGCGCGCTGCCGCTGAACATGACGCTCACTCCTCTGGCCCCGCCCCATGGCACGCTGGTCCAATGGAACGGAGTCGTGGGCGAAATCTACCAGATCCGATTTTCGACAACGCTCTTCCCGCCCGTCTGGAACCTGCTTGGCACAGTCGTTGCGACGACCACCTGCCCCACGTTCGAGCTTCCACCTGGGTTCAGCGGCTTCGTTCAGGTGCTGCAAGTACCGCCGGCGACGATGCAGCCCGTGCTCAAGATCAGAATCGTGCCGGGCAATCTGGTCCGGATTTCCTGGCCGACTACCGCGTTCGGCTACAGGCTCCAGTACGCGACATCGGTGGCCGGTCCGTGGTACGATCTGGGTCTGCCGGTATCCATCGAAGGCAACGAATTTGTCGTCTACGACATGCTCGGCCCCGGCCCGAAGTTCTATCGGCTGTTCAAGTAGGTCGCAGCAGTTTTTTGATTACCGGCTGGAAACGGCGGAATGCCCGGCAGTTTCGGTCTTGCCGATCTCTTTCCGGATCGCCTCGGCGATCTTCCGGTTCCACTTCTCCAGCGTGGGAGCATCGCGGCCCTCCAGCAGCAGGCGAGCCTTGGGTTCGGTGCCCGAGTATCGGAGAAAGACACGCCCATTCTGCGTTTTGAGCTCGGCTTCGGCTTCGGCGAGCAGTTGGGGCACGTTCGCCAGCTCTTCCAACGGCGGCTTCTCGCGCACGATGATGTTGGTCACGATTTGCGGGAAGCGCGTCCAGCATTGGGCCAGCTTCGACAGAGGCTGCTGCCGAGATTTCATCGTCCGGAGGATCTGAAGCGCCGCGATCAGGCCGTCGCCCGTTGTGCTGTAATCGCAAAAGACCAAATGACCGCTTTGCTCCCCGCCAAAATTAAAGCCATGGCACAGCATTTCATCAATGATATTGCGATCTCCGACCGCGGTGCGGACGAGGCGTCCGCCGGCTGCAATCATGGCCGCTTCCAGCCCAGCGTTGCTCATCAGCGTGCAGACGAGCGTTTTCTCCGCCAGCGTTCCCTGCGCCAGCATCTCCAAACCGGCGATGGCCATCATGTCATCACCATCGATCAGCGAACCCCGCTCGTCGCACAACAATACCCGATCGCCGTCGCCATCATGCGCCAGCCCCAAATCCGCCCGGTGTTCCCAGACTTTCTGGCACATCAGCCGAGGATGCATCGAACCGCAGTCTTTGTTGATGTTTTTTCCGTCCGGTTGATTGCCGTAAACGATGACTTCGGCGCCCAGTTCCCGCAGGACGCAAGGTGTGGATTTGTAGGCGGCGCCGTTAGCGCAATCCACGACGATGCGCAGGCCCTCGAGGGTCTGGCCACGCGGGAACGAGGCTTTCGCCTGCTCGATGTACCGGCCCAGCGCGTCATCGATGCGCACCGCCTTGCCGATCTCGTCCGCCGTCGGCCGGATCGTCTCAATCTCGCCGGTAAACACCAGCCGTTCGATCTCATATTCGATTTTGTCGTCCAGCTTGTAACCGTCCGCGCGAAAGAATTTGATTCCGTTGTCATCGTACGGGTTGTGGGAGGCGGTGATGACGATGCCGGCATCGGCGCGCAGGCTGCGCGTGACGTAGGCCACGCCGGGTGTCGGCAGCGGTCCGATGAAAAGCACGTCCACTCCCAGAGAGAGGATGCCCGACGAAAGCGCGTTCTCGAGCATGTAACCCGACAGGCGTGTGTCCTTGCCCAGGACGATTTTGTGCCGTCCATAATCCCGTGGCCGATTCGCCAGGTTCTTGAACACATGGCCGGCGGCGCGCCCCAGCTTGAGCGCGGTCTCGGCCGTCACCGGCTCGATATTGGCTGTGCCCCGGACTCCATCAGTCCCAAAGATCCTTTTCGGCGACGTCATGGTTTGGGCGGAAAGATGACCTGCACCTCCGACGGCTCGACCCGCACATGCGAGATGCCCGACGGCACTGACACTTCAATCCGCTCCTTGAGTTCACCCGCGGTTTCGACGTCCGTTAGGTCCACGCGCGCCCGGATCTGGTTTGCCCGCAGCGCGCGCACCGTCTTGGCGTCGCCCCGCACCGTCACCTCCACTCTGTCCGGCTGGACCTTGAAATTCCGCACGTCCTGCGCGGAGGAGATCACCAGGACCGGCAGGTTTGAAAAAGTGCGCTCCTCGGGCGCCAGGTCGAGCGGCGTCACCGGCGGGCCGCCCTTTTGAATCGCCATCGAGGCCGTCAGCCAGATTAGCAGCGCCAGCATGAGCGAGAAGAGCTTGAGCCAGAAATCGTGAACGAAGAGTTGGCGGAGAAAGCCGATCATTTGGCCAGGCTGGTTGTATTCGAAGTCGTTTCGGGCGCCTGGTCCTTGGCTTCGGACACCGGGCCGGCTTTTTCGCCGCCTCCCGTCCAGGACCTGATCCAATACAACCACTGCCGTGACCGGGCCGGAGTGACCAGCATCGACGTCAAAAACGCTCGCAGCTCTTCCAATGTCACGTTCCGCACCAATGTTCCCTTGTAGGCGTGCGAGATCGCTCCCGTTTCTTCCGACACTGCGACCACAACGGCGTCAGTCTCTTCGGTCAAACCGATCGCCGCCCGATGCCGCGTGCCGAGTGACTTGTTCAGGTCCTGCCGCTGTGTCAGGGGAAAGATGCAGGCGGCGAACGCGATGCGGTCGCCTTTGAGAATGACCCCGCCGTCATGGATGGCGTTATTCGGGAAGAAAATCGTTTCCAGCATCTCGGGCGTGGCCTGGCAATCCACCACGATGCCGGATTCGACCGCCTCCTGAAGCTGGATGGATTGCTCGATGGCGATCAGCGCGCCGATGCGCACCTCGGCCAGGCGCTCAACGGTTTGGATGACGACCTCGATGTTTTCGCGTTGCTCGTGAGCGGTGGTGAAAAATGGCAGGGTGCCCAGCTCCGCCAGCATCCGGCGCAGTTCCGGTTGAAATATCACCAGCACCGCCACCACAAAGGCCGCCGAAAAGACTCCCAGCAGATATTTCAGCTCTTCGAGTTTGAGCAGAAAACTGACGAGCACGACCGCCAGCAGCACCACCATGAAACCGGTGACCACCGGCGCACCGCGTGTGCCGCGCACAAATCGAAACACGGAATAGATCCCCAACGTCAGGATCAGGATTTCCAACCCGTCACGCCAGTGGTGTTGAACCAGGTGCCACATTATTCTGTCCGTTTTGCCAGGAGCGCCTCAGCCATCCGAATCGCCTGAAGAGTCGCGGCCACGTCGTGGGCGCGGATAAGCTGCGCCCCCGCTTCGACCGCCAGGCAGGCACAGGCCAGCGCCGCTGGCAACCTCTCGGCAGGTCCGGCGCCGAGCAGTTCGCCCATAAATGACTTGCGCGATACGCCTACGAGCACCGGACGTCCCAGCGCCGTGAAACCGCGCAGCGCCCCAAGCAATTCCAAATTATGCTCGAGCGTTTTCCCAAAACCGATCCCGGGATCCAATATAGTTTGCTCTGGTCCGATTCCGCAACCTTTCAATCTCCGCAGGCGGTCCAAAAAAAACTCGGTGACCTCCCGAGTCACATTGTCATAAGCGGGATTGGCCTGCATGGTTTGGGGGGTGCCTTGCATGTGCAGGCACACGTAGCCGGCGCGGGCCGCCGCCACGATCCGCCACATGTCGTCATCGGCCCGATTGGCGGCCACGTCATTGACCATGCTGGCCCCGGCCTGCAAGGCCGCGCGCGCCACAGCCGGCTTGGTGGTGTCGATCGAGATTGGCACCCGCACGCGCCCGGCCAGTTGCTCCAGCACCGGCATTACCCGGCGGAGCTCCTCCGCTTCTGCCACCGGCGCCGAACGTGGTCGCGTCGACTCCCCACCGATATCAATAATCTCCGCGCCTTGCTCGATTAGCTCCAGCGCGTGGGCTACTGCCGTCTGCGGATCGAGGAATTGTCCGCCGTCAGAAAACGAGTCCGGCGTGACATTCACTATCCCCATCACCAGCGCCGGCCGAGGGAAAGTGTATTCAAACTGACGCGCTCTAAGAATCACCTGGAAAAATGACGAATGACGAAAGAAGCCCGAAGTCCGAAACGGGACACGCGCGCCTTCGATGTCTCGGTTCGGATTTCGACATTCGGATTTCTTTCGGATTTCGGCATTCCTTCGGGCTGCGGCCTTCGGATTTCCCTCAATAGCCCGGTCCTTCCTTCGCCATCTGAATGAGCTCGATCTCGTATCCTTCAGGCGCGTCAATGAACGCAATTCCGCCGCCGTCCGGCTTCAAATGGGGCCCATCGGAGTATTTGATCCCCAGTTTGGCGAGATGCGCGCCGAATTCCTCGAGGCTATCGACCTCAAACGCCAGGTGCGTCAGATCCGGCTGCACCTGCACCGGGCCGCTGGCGGGGAAGAAACAAAGCTCGATGAGCTCCTCGCTGCCGGGCGCCTTGAGAAACGCCAACTCCGACCCGCGTGCTGATTTGTGCCGCCGCACTTCTTCCAGCCCGAGCACTTCTTTGTAGAACCTGACTGTGCGCTCCAAATCGTTGACACGGTAGCGGGTGTGCAGCAGTTTGTTGGCTTTGTTCATCGGCCCACCATAGCGCAAATCACGCTTCTCGACCAAGTTCTTAATCCGGACTCGGGTTTTCCCTTTGCTCCGCCGCGAAAAGTGGGTTAGGGAAAGGCCCGTGATTCGCATTCAACGCTGGTCGTTTTGGCTCGCCGGCTGCGCCAGCGCATTTTGTGCCTACGGCCAAATCGATCCCGAAAAGCGCGAGTTGATCCAGCTCGGCTACAACGCGGCATTGCAAGGCCATTCCCCGCTGTCTGGATACGCGTTTTATTACCTAAACAAGCCGGAGTTTCTCCGTACCAACCTGACGCTGCGGCTGGCCGTGGCCCCGACGTACCTGGATTCCGAGTTGGGCATCAGCCAGGCATTCGGCGAAAATACGCATCTGGGCATCGGTGTCGCCGGTGGCGGGTTCGCCGACGATTACGCCGAGATTCGACAAGGTGAATACCTCCGGAAGGAATCTTTCGACGGCTTCGGGGGTGAGCTCTCGCTCAGCCTGTATCACCTCTTCAATCCGGGCCGGACTATTCCATTGTACGGGATCGTGCGCGGCACGGCCCACTACTCGACTTATAGCAGCAACGGTGACACCGACCCGAATTTCCGGCTCCCGCCGGATCACGGCCTGTTCACAGTCCGCACCGGCCTGCGCTGGGGCGGCCGCGAACCGACGCTCTTTCCCTCGCTCGCCATGGAGCTCTCAGTCTGGTACGAAGGCCAGTTCCGCTCGTCCCACGGCGTTTACGGTTATAACGACCGCACGCTCGAGCCTCAGTCTCACCTTATCTGGGGCGAGGCGCTGCTGGCCTATACTCTGCCCGAGTGGAAGCATAGTTTTTACGCGAGCTTGACGGCGGGCACGAGCGTCGATGCGGACCGCTTCAGCGCTTATCGCCTGGGCGCGCTGCTCCCGTTGGTCTCCGAGTTCCCGCTTTCGTTACCCGGTTATTTTTACCAGGAAATCAGCGCCAAAGATTTCGGCCTGTTCGGCATCAATTACATCGTGCCGATCGACGACAAAGAGCGGTGGAATTTCAATGGCACCTTGACGACTGCCGTGGTGAACTACCTGTCCGGCCTCGAACAGCCCGGCCAATGGCACACGGGCGTCGGCGCCGGTATCCTCTACAAAACCAAGTCAGTCAAAGTGATGGTCGGCTATGCCTACGGCGTGGACGCGATCCGCTCGAGCGGCCGCGGCGCGCACAGCGTCGGATTCCTAATGCAACTGGATTGGGCGCAGACCCGCGAGATCCTATCCAGTCCGCAAAGTCCAACGCGCTGGCGCGGGCTGCAGCGCATCTTCGGCGCCTTCAGCAGTTGATTCAGTGCGTGTCGTAGGCGCCGACGTCAGGAGAGGCTGACTGAAAAATCCAAAATCTAAAATTGATGAGGGCCTCCTTGAGTCGGCGGCTACGCTTCGTGAATAGGCCCCGGCTGGCGCACAACGACAATTTTTTCGTGCAGTCGGCAGGTTCGCGAGTACGATGGCGCAAATGTCCGATGCTTATCAGCAACTTCTCGAAGCGACGATCCAGCATCTGGAAGAGTTGAAGGCGCGTGGGGTGCGGTTCGTTTCCGTCTCACCGGAAACGATGGCTGGGTTGAGCCGCAAGCGGAGTTGCCCGCCTTTCAAGTCGCTGGCGCCCTCAGCTAAAGCTCCGCAGCGCCCTGTCGAAAAGCCGTCGGCCCCGTCCAGGCCGCCCCCACTCGAACTCGAGCCGCAAGCGACTGTTCGCGAGCAGGCTTCCTTGCTCATTCTGCCGGACGAAGCTGTTGCGGCTCCGGCTTCCCTGGAGCTGACGCCCGAAGCGAAACGGGCCGCGTTCGCCGAGCTGCGCGAGCGGGCGATGGCCTGCATTAAGTGTCCGCACCTGGCGGCCTCGCGCAGAAACGTCGTCTTCGGTGTGGGCAACATTGACGCCGACCTGATGTTTGTCGGCGAAGCCCCGGGGGCTGACGAAGATGAACAGGGTGAACCATTCGTCGGCAAGGCGGGCCAGTTGCTGACCCGAATTATCGTGGCGATGGGCCTGACACGGGAATCGGTCTATATCGCGAACATTCTAAAGTGCCGTCCGGACACACCCGGCCAGAGCGCCGGAAACCGCAAACCCACGCAGGAGGAAATGGAAACCTGCATTCCCTATTTGCACGAGCAAATCGATTTGATCCGGCCCAAGGTGATCGTCGCACTCGGCGCCACCGCCGTGGAAGGATTACTCGGCAAGACCGTCGGCATCACGCGCCTGCGCGGCACTTGGAAAACGTACCGCGGCCTGCCTCTAATGCCGACGTATCATCCCGCTTACCTCCTGCGCAACCAGGCCCCCATCGAGAAGCGCCGGGTCTGGGAGGACATCATGCTCGTGATGGAAAAACTCGGGATGCCCATCAGCGCCAGGCAGCGCAAATTCTTCACGAGCCAGTCCTAATTCGCTTTTCGCGTCAGATCTTATGCCGCGCCATTTGCGAGATGATGATGACGCCGTGGATCAGGGCCAGCGCCAGCAGGCCGATCCCGGAAATATGCTCCATCCGCAGCAGAGTTTTTTCGCTGAATTTTCCGTGGCCGAGTGACACCACCCAGCTCAGGCCGACAAACCACGCCCCCGTTCCCAGAGCGACGCCGGCCACGCAGGCAAGCTTGCCCGGCCAATCGGGGGTGACCCATTCCCGCGAGATGAAGCTGGCCGCAAGGATGATCCAGAAAACCAGCACGCCGACATTGCCCATCACTCGCACCAGCCCGATCGCGAACGCCGAACGCGGATGGATGCGCTGTTCCAGCCGCTCCTCAATCCTGTCCGCTGCGGCACCAAAATGGACGGGCGCCTGTGCAACCGATTTCGTCAGCAGAAACTTTATCCCGAGAAACAACATGAACACGAAGCTGAACAGTTCCATCGCTGCTTTCACGTAGCCGCGAGAGAAGAAAGACGCAAAGCCGGTGAAAGCAATGAAGCAGTAGATCACTTCCATGGCCGTTGCCCCCAGCCCAATCATCATGGCCCAATAAAAGCCACGGCGCGCCCCCTCGTTCATGATGGTGAGGTTGATGGGGCCAACTGGGACCGAAAGCAGGAAGCCGCTGAGAAAGCCCGTCAGAGCGGCGACGACGATGGGCGGCAGTTCGACCATGAGCGCGTCACGGCGGCGAGGCCCGCTCCGCTTCTTCCTCGTCTTCCTCCTCGATCTCACGCCGCATCCGGCCCGAGATCCTCGGCCGGATGAAGCCGTAGATCAGGTAGAGCGTGAAGAACGCCGGCAACACGTAATAAAGGATCTTTTCGCGGAATACGAGGATGAATCCCAGGACGAGAGCGGCGATGATTGCTTTGGTGAACGTGCTCTGCGAACGCAGCCCGAGAGATTTGAAACTGGGATATTTGACGGTGCTGACCATCATGGCGGAGAGGAACAGGAGCACGACGACCAGCAGCCAGTTCCAGCGGCCCAGGGTCCGGTCGTTTTCGTTGAGCCGAATGATCAGCAATGTGAGCGAAGAAACCAGCCCGGCCGCCGAGGGAATGGGGAAGCCGAGGAACTCCTTGCCGCCGGTGACACCGCTCGCCGCCAGGCAGTTAAATCGCGCCAGACGGAAGGCGCCGCAGATCAGGTAAATGGAGGCAATGAACCAGCCCCAGTCCGCGAACACCCCGAAATCCTTTAGCACCACCCTATGCACCAGGAACGCAGGGGCCGCTCCGAATGAGATCAAATCAGCCAGCGAATCGAATTCGCGGCCGAACGGGCTGTCAACTCCTCCCATCCGCGCCACCCGTCCATCAAACAAGTCGAAGATGCAGGCCAGGAGAATGAACCCGAGGGCCAGTGTGATCTGTTGATAGAAATTTCCTTTTTCCACGTCTGCCTCGACGATCTTCGTCAGCGCGACAAACCCGCAGAAGAGATTGCCCGCCGTGAGCAGGTTCGGCAGGAAGTAGATCTTCAGCTTCGTCTCGGGCTGCTCGTTAGACGGCGGGATGGAAGCGGGCGTGGACGTCATGAGCGTTTCAGTTGGCCGGCTCAAACTCTGCGAGCACCGTTTCACCGCCAACCACGTGATCGCCAAGCTTGACTTTGATCCTGGCGTTGGCGGGCAAATACACATCCGTCCGCGAACCAAACTGGATCAGGCTGATCCGATCGCCCCGCGCCACCGCGTCACCCGCCTGGACGAACGGCACGATGCGCCGTGCGAGAACGCCCGCGATCAACCGTACCCCGATTTTTTGTCTTTGTGGTCCGTCCGACTCGAAGCCGAGCAGCACGTTTTCGTTATACTGGGCCGAGGCGGCTTTCAGCGCGCTCAGAAACTGACCGACGGTGTATTTGAAGAAGGCCACCTTGCCACCCACGGGCGCATTCTGCACATGGACGTCAATGATCGAGAGGAAAATCGAAACACGCTGGCACTCGCCGCCCATGAATTGTGGCTCGGTCGTCCTATCCACGACGTCCACCTTGCCGTGGGCCGGCGAAAGGATCAGGCCCGCTCCCGACGGAACGCGCGCCTCCGGGTCGCGAAAGAAATAAAAAGTGAACAGCGCGAAAACAATCCAGAGCGCTACCAAAAAGGGCGTGATGGCGAGAGCGACCGTTGCGATCGCCGCCGCCACCGCCACGGTGAAGGCGCCGATGGCCCAAACCGCGAGAACCGCGAGCAGCGAAAGGAATATGAGTTTGAAGGCCGCCTTTCTGGCTTTGCCCACGTGTTTCATTCATGCCAAGGGTAAAGTTTGCCCCGCATGGGTCAAAGGTAAAGTTGTTGAGAGCGCTTCAGGCAGAAGTGGGGCGGGCACTATTGGGAGGTCCGGCCCCGCAGCGCAGTTACCTGAGTAGTTCCGTCAGGATTTTGGCTTCAGAATCGCCGGGTCAACAAGCCGCGTCCAACGCTCCTGTTCCGAGATCGGGATCAGTCCCTGCTGCACCTTCAACCAGGCCATCTCGCGCAGGGAGCGCCACCCGAGTTTGCGCGCGGCTGTGCGGAGCTGGCCGGTCCGCAGCCCCGGCTGGATGAGGTCGGCGATCTTTTCATTAAGCAGGAAGAATTCGTAAATAGCGACACGGCCCCGGTGGCCCTTCTGATTGCATTCGACGCAGCCGCGTCCTTTCCAGGCGCGAACGTCCTCAGGCAGTAGAGACAAGGCATCTGCCATCTCTTCGCGCGTGGGCTCGGGAATAGCTTTGTCTTCCTGGGCGCAATGGCGGCAGATTCGGCGCAGCAACCGCTGTGATACGCTGCAGACCAGCGACGAGGAAATCAGATACGGCTCGATTTTCATCTCCAACAACCGCGTCACCGCGCTGACGCTGTCGTTCGTGTGCAGGGTCGAGAACACCAAATGGCCGGTCTGGGCGGCGCGCACGGCAATTTCCGCGGTTTCAAAATCCCTAATCTCGCCGATTAGCACTACGTCCGGGTCATGGCGCAAAACCGAGCGCAAGCCGTGGGCGAAAGTCAGGCCAATTTGTTCGCGGACCTGGATTTGGACGGTGCCATCGAGTTGATACTCGATGGGGTCCTCGAAAGTGATGATTTTGCGTCCCTCATCATTTGCCTGAGCCAGCGCGGTGTAAAGGGTGGTGGTCTTGCCGCTGCCTGTCGGGCCAGTGAGCAGCACCAGGCCCTGTGGCAACTGTGTCAACTGGGCGAAGACCGCTTCCTGGTTCGATTCCATGCCAAGCTGGCCCAGATCGAGGAATAGGCTTTGCCGTCCGAGGATGCGCAGGCAGACGGCCTCGCCATATTTTGTCGGCACAATGGAGACCCGCAGATCGTATTCCTCGTCGCCCGTTTTCATGGCGATGCGCCCGTCGTGCGGCAGCCGTTTTTCGGCGATGTTCAAAGCGGCCATGATTTTGAGTCGGGAAACAACCGCTGAGTGGAGTTGGCGAATGTCCGCCGGCACCGGCACCGTTTCCAGGATGCCATCGACGCGGTAGCGCAGGCGGATGGCATTGGCATAAGGTTCGAGGTGGATGTCGGTCGCGTGGAGACGCAAGGCTTCCTGCAAAATCTGATCCACAAAAGCCGAGACAGTGGCTTCGAGGGCAGAATCAGTTTCCTTGTCCTGCACGTCGAACACGATCTCCTGGTTGAGCTCGGCCCCGCCACGCTCCTGGCGCAGCTTTTGGACGGTCTCGGCGCCCAGGCCGAAATGTTTTTTGATGACGGCGTGGATAGAGCTGGGAGTGGCCAGAACGATGTTGAACCGTTTGCCGAGCAGCAGGCGCAAATTGCCCTGTTCCATCTGGCTCGGTGGCTCGCTGAAGGCGAGGATGAGGCCATCGTCTTCCAGCCCGAGCGGGAGGAAGTGATAATGAAAAATGAGTTTGATGGGGACCAGCTCCAGGGTCTCGCGCTTTGGGTCCAGCGCCACCGGATCGACAAATTGTAAACGGTTGGCCGTGGCCAGTGCCCGCCAGGTATCTTCTTCCGACGCGAAGTTCAAATCCAGGATCGCCCGATGCTGCGGTAAGTTGAGCCGTCGCTGACGCCGCCGCACCTGCTCGAGCTGTTGCTCGGAGAGCTTGCCTTGCCCAAACAACAGATCGCCCGGTTCCTTTTGAAATGTATCGGTGTCGAAGCTCATTGAATTGGCACTTCGATCTCCTTCTTGACGTTCAACGGCAAAACGTTCGTTTGGCCCGCAAGATTGGTCAGGATCAAAGTTTGCATCGTGGCCAGTCCGACCAGCCAGTTGGTGGAGATGTGCGCCCCGACGGGCTGGTTCAGAAACTCGTCGGCCAACCGAACCATCACTTGCTGTGGACCGCCCTCGCTTTGATAAAACCCGAGATAGGTGACTTCGATCTTGCGGGTCGTTGGAGCCGGCGGCGGGGGAGTGGGCGGCGGAATAAAGTGGCGGGTGTAAAATGCGCTCACCAGATTTGTATCGGCGACCGGCTTCGGCCATCCGCCCGGTGAAAAGAGCGTCGGCAGTTTTGCCACCGGCGCGGGGCTTTGCGCCGGGGCTGAAATGGCGATGGCATCCCGATAAACCGGCGCCTTGCCGCCAAGACCGACTGCCGCCAAGTACAGCAGGAGCCAAAACCCGGCGTGAACCAGGATAGCGAACCGTCGGCCTCTGAGAGTCTGAACCAGAATACGTTTCATGGCCGGGTCACTCTCTCACAATAAATCCTACGGCGCGCAGCGAAACTCTGACCTCATCGGGTTTGTCGGGAGATTGCTTCCTCATGATGAGACCGTCGATGAACAACGGAGCCTTGTCCAGGCGGGCCTCCGGCATACCCGCGGCCCGCATTTCATCCGCGCGCAGCGGCAAGTAGTGAAGCAGCGTGACTAAACTGGCAGCCGAGCCAGTCAGCTCGATCTGCAACGGGATTTCGGCCAAAGGCAATGGCGGGCTGGTGGGCGGGGCATTGGTGAGCGAGAGCGGAACGTCGAGAGAATGAATCACGCCCACTTTGCATTGCAGCGCGGTGTTGAGCAGACTCTGCACGAGCGAGAGTGCCCCCCACAACAAGGCCGGCTGCTTGATATCGGCGGTGTGTTCGGGGAATCCGGCAAATACCGCCGGTTCGATGGTGACCTGGTTTTGTTTGGCCAGCCGAGCCAGATCATCCATCTGCTGGCTGCGCTCGTCCTGATATGCTACGAGTTGAAAGGGGGCGCTCATGTTCGAGCGCACAGTCGGGCTCAGCTCGAGCCGGGCAACCGCTTTTTGTTTGCCGTTCTCCAGCAAAGCAATCGCTTGCCGCGTTTCGGCGAGCTGATTGGTGATGTGCAGAAAATCAATCGCGATCACGTTGGATTGCTCGAGCGACGTGGCCAGTTTTTGCCAGGCGTTTTGCAGAGGAGCATCCAATCCCTTGGCGCGTCGAGCGAGCGGGACCATGACGATCAGGTAGTAGGCAGCCAGCGCCAGCCCGGCCAGCGGGAGCATACCCCGACGCTTGTATTCCAGCAGCAAACGCATGGCTAAGAAAGAGCGAGGCTGTGGAGTGATGGATGCGTCCCGCGCGGTGCCTTCATCTGCCGTTGGGTGAAAGGTTATCCGGGTTTTCCGCGGCGCTCGAACTGGGACGCGTCGTCCGGCGACCGCCGCGCGGCGGTGAGCCGCCAAAGCCCCGCTTACCCACCGGCGCCTTCTGGAAATCGGTTTCGGCGAAATCCAACGCCAGCACAAACTGGCGATCTGGCAGGACCACTTTCGGGTCCGCCAGGCCACGGCGCAGGTCTTCGGAGAGCAGATCGACTTTGGCAAAGAGCCGCTGGTGTTGCAGCCCAGCTACAATCTGGCCGAGCAACCGGCGGGCGGCCTCGGCCTCCTCCGGAATGCACAGTTCGGCAATCAGGCCCGGACGCGGTGGGTAGGGATTGGTAAATGTCATCCAGGAAGCGGTGAAAGAGCTGAACGGCGTGAGCGGCGGTAATGGAGCGCCGATCGCGTTTGTTCGGCCGGCGCGGTTGGTGGGGCTCAGGGACGCAGGCTGGCTGAAGTAGCTCTGCTGGTCGGCGATCAATACGTACCAGCAGCTCCGATTACTGCGCGATTGCTGGAGCAGGCTCAAGGTCTTGAGTGTGTCAATCGTGCCTTGCTGGGCGGCAAAAAAAGGCCGCAGTGTTTCGTATTCGGCGACCAGGTCAGCCGTCAGCGCATCGTTGGCTTCGACGGCTTCTTGGCCGGACTGCACCTTCGTTAGTAAAGCTTCTTTCCGGCCAATCAGCGACAGGTTATGCCATGTGCCCACCGCAAACAGGAGCAAGCAGATTCCCAGAAGCAGCAAACTGGCAAACTCAAGCCGCTGCTGGCCCTGACGTTTGCGCCAGGCGACACGGTAATCCTCCGGGAGCAACGAAACCGATTGTGCACTGCAGCCCAGCGCCTGCAGCGCCGCGCCGAAAGCCACCTTGAATCCTTTCGCCGGCTGCACTGTTCCCGGCGCGCTGTTACTGGGCCAGGGCCGGAGATTCAGCCCGGCATGGGTTTTTAGATGTTCAATCAAGCCGGGCTGTTCAAACCCGCCCCCGCTGGCCACGAACTCGACGCCGGCCTTGTCACCTTCAGGAAGGGGATGGCGCTCCAGCCAATCCTTTAACTGCCGCTTCAGTTCCGCGGCCCAACCGTCCACAGCTTCGACGAACCTGGGGTCAGCCGCAGGCCCGTTCATCAAATTCGTGCCGCGCTTAAGCGCTTCGGCGGCTTCCTCCGAACAGTTCCGCGCCCGCGCCAGCGCACGGGTCAGAAAATCGCCTCCCATCTGGAAACTCGTGGCGAACGCCCCTTGCCCACCCAGCAAAACCACTACCACGGTTGTCTGAGCGCCCATGTGCACCAGAATCGCGCGTCGAGAGCTGGAAGCCGCCGCGCCGTAGGCCGCGATCAGTGCGTTGGCGGTGGTCGTGACCTCGGAAAGATCTTCCTGATCAAGACCGAGGCGGACAATGCGCTCGCGGATCTCTCCTTCCTGGGCCAGCGTCACCCAGAATCGTTGCCGGTTTTTGACTATGGCGTCGGTGCGGATGAAGTCATAGACAATCTTGCTTTCGCTGGCCCCGCTCAGCCGAACCAGTTCATCCTCGATCAGTTTCTTGATTTCGCTCTCTGGCGCCACCGGCACGTCGATGAGCTGAGAAATCGAGAGGTGTTGTGGAAGAACTAGCGCCAGCGGCGGCGAACCCCAGCCGTCCAGGGTGTCCAGCAGATGGGCCTTGATTTCCTCCGCGGAAACGAGGCCCTCTGCTTTCAGATCGATCATTTCCTGCTTCTGAATCCGGACGCGACCGAACTCGCTCTCCGCCAGCAGGAGCTTGAGGCAACGGCTGCCGGGATCCAGTGCCGCGACGCGTCGCTTCGGAGGGCGCAGGCGGCCGAACGTCGAGAGAGGACGAATCACGAGAACTGCGGGCTGGTCCGGTTCATTTCGGTGGGGAACCGGGCTTTTTATCGCGAGGTTCGTTGTCGTAAACCAGGAACTCGCCGGAATCTTTGAGAATCGTCGCAGTGACGAAAATCAACAGGTAGCGGGGCGTGTCCACTTCAGTTCGCCGCCGGAAAAAAGCGCCCAGAATCGGGATGTCTCCCAGCACCGGCACAGATTCGACGAGCGTAGAGCGTTGACGTTCCAGGACGCCGCCCATGACCACGGTGTCGCCAGAGTTGACCACCACGCGGGTGGAAAGCTCCTGTGTGCGGTACTGTGGCAGGTTAATGTCGAAACTGCTGAACGGGTTGTTCGTGCCGCCCTGGAAATCGGTGAGGGTGGCATAACGGACAAGCTGAACATCGGTGTTCACTTTCGGGTTCAGGGCCAGCAGGATGCTCTTGCCATCGCCGCTGATGCTGGCCAGGACGTTTAATTCGGCGCCGGCGGTAATTTTGGTTGGCTTCCCCTGCGGCACAAAGGAAGATGCGGTGTAATATTGCTGAACGGTCTGTTTGACCTGGTACTCTTCATAATAGTACTGGACCTTGCCGTCGCTGATCGTGGCCGGGCGATTATTCAGCACCGTCAGCCGCGGTTCGCTCAAGGTCTGGGCCTCTCCGCTTTGTTGCAGCGCTGTAATTGTCGCGCTCAGCTCGGCAGCGTTCAGGACATTAGTGAACGATTTGGAAATTCCCAGGCCCATTGCAGGGTTTCCCGCGACTGTATGGGGAAAGTTCTGATTGTTGACAATGCCAGTGAAATCCGTCGGGAGCGTCGTGGCGTTCGGATTGCGGCCGGTTTCCCACAGCACACCCAACTGCAGAAAAGCGGGCTTGGAAATCGTCACGAACCGTGCCTCAATCAACACCTGCTGAATCGGCCGGTCGAATTCACGGATGACTCGCTCCAGGACGTCTAATTGTTCCGCTGTGCCCGTCGCCACCACCAGGTTCCGCTCGTAATCGATGTAGGAACCGGACCCCGTGAAGAGCGCCTTAATGGCCCGCTCCAGCGCTGGTTCCTTGGGCGCCAGATCGTTCACAAAACGCTTGAATTTCTGGCTCTCGGTTGTGGTGCTGACATTTGGCGCAGTTGTGACCGTCTGCTTGGTGACCTCTTCAGGGCCGAACTCCGCCGGCAGCACGAATCCCTTGCGCAAGCGATAGAAGCGGGTTTCCTGCATGATGTTGTTCGTGTTCTTGGCGTCCACGACCCAGACCAATTCGTCACCGACTTGAAACTGCAAACCATAATTCCGCGCGACGTAACGGAAGAACTCGCCCAGTTTGACATTATTCAGGTTCGTCTGGCCGCCGATGTTGACCGTCAGCAGATTGGTGAGCGCCGCGAGTGTTTTATCCGCGACAATGTTGACCCCGGTGTTTTGGCTCAGATTCACCAACAGCGTCCCGAGCGGGACGTTGTCCACGTGAACCGAAACCTCTTTCTCCAGGATTTTCGACATGCGGCCTTTAGTGCTTTCAAAATCGAACAAAGGTCCCTTGGCATGGATGGTCTTGCCGTATGTATCCGGAATGTAGGGAGTGCTTTCAATGTGATCCACCGTATCACGAATGTCTTTGCGCGCCACCAGGCCGCGGTCCTTCTGCTCTGTCAGCAGCCCTGGCACCGTCGGGTTGAACACCGAGTCCTTGGCGTCGATTTCCCGAATCCTGTCCTCGAGCGCCTGGTCGCGGCGTTTCTGGCGCGAATCGATCACCCAGTCGTGGACCCGCCGCACCATCGTTTCCTGCGGCGCCTTCTCCAGTAAAGCATCGGCTTTGGACTGGGCCTCCTCCCAGCGCTCATTGGCGGCCAGTTCCATGATCTCTTTGATTTCGGCGTCGTAGGTTTCATTGTAGGTCACCTTCGGTGTCGCGTTGGTCGGGGACGTCGCGGCTGGCGCGGGCGCTGCGGGCGGAGCCGTCTTGGGGTGTTGGCAGCCTGTAAGAGAAATCAGCAGCAGCCCCATCGCCGCCGCTGCCTTCGAGATGATTGGCGGTCTTCGCGAGAGCATGGAAGAGAAGTGACGCAGAAATCGGGCCTCGAATTCAAGCACTAAAATCAGCCTGAAGGACGATTAAACCGATCCTGAATGGAGCGATTCTGAGATCCAATTTGGATTTGCTAAAGCGCAAGCTGTGAGAAGGTGTCAGGCTTCAACGCCATCTTTGCTTCTTCAGCGACCTCCGAATTGGCCACATTCCTGTGGACTCAATCGCGTGATTCAGGAAGCTACCGACGACACTCGCATCAGCCACTCTGAAGCCGCCGCATCGTGGCGCGTTTCAGTTCGCGGTCGGCTTCCCGCTTTTTCAAGTCCTCGCGTTTATCGAAATGCGCTTTACCTTTGCCGACACCCAACGCGACTTTCACGTTTCCGTCCTTCCAATAAAACGAAAGCGGAACGAGGGAATGGCCCTTCACCGCCGCCAACTCGAAGAGCTTTCGTATTTCCGATTTGTGGAGCAGCAGTTTCCGGACGGCTTTGGGTTGATGGTTCTGGCGATTGCCTTGCGCATATTCCTCAATGTGCGCGTTGTAAAGGTACACCTGGCCATCCTCGACGCGCGCAAAGGCGTCGCTGATTTGGCCGTGGCCGGCGCGGAGAGCTTTGACTTCGGTGCCTCGCAGCACGATGCCAGCCTCCATCGTTTCCACGATGTGGAAATCCCGCCGCGCTTTGGGATTAGTCAGAATGTCCGCCATATTCCGCCGACGGCAGAATACCGGATAAATCGGCCGCCCGCGAACCTATTCCATTCAAGCAGCTTGCTTGGCGACTTCGTCGGCAAACTTCTTGAAGAAATCATCCATCATTTTCTTGCCCACGGCCTCGACCAGGCGTGAGCCGACCGCGGCGATCATGCCGCCGACTTGCGCCTCAGCTTCACACCGGACTTCCGTCTGCGTCCCGCTTTCGGCCAGTTGAATTCGTGCGTTGCCTTTGACAAATCCTGGGCCGCCTTTGCCTTCGACCGAGAGAGTGTAGGACTCGGGCAGACGCTTGTCCTTGAGCTGCACCTTGCCGACGTATTTTCCTTTCAGGCCGGCAATCCCGATCTGGAGGTGCGCATCGTAGTTGTCTTCGCCAGTGCGCTCCATTTTCTCGCAGCCGGCGATGCAGCGTTGCAGCACTTCAGGATCTGTAATCAGCGCGAACACTTTCTCGCGCGTGGCGGGGATTGTAATTGTCGCTGTGAATTTCATTGATGATCGATCGCCGGCGACGGTAAGGCTGCGCGGTCGAGAGCGCACCCCCAACCCGGAGCCCCTTCATCCGCCCAAGCCACAGCCCGACCGATCAGGAGCGGCGCAGCGCAAGTTCAAGCGCGCGTCGGCAGTTCACCTGAGCCAAATGCGCGCGAAATGCGGCCGAGGCATGAATATCGTTGAGAGGTTCGACGTCCTCAGCCGCCTTGGCGGCAGCATTGCGAATGGCTCCGTCGTCCAGGTCCTTACCCCGCAGACTTCTTTCCACGGCGGCCGCCCGATAGGCCTTGGGCGCGACACCGTTAACACCGATGGCTACCGATCTGTCCTGCGCCCTGATCACAGCGGCCACACCCGCGATGGCAAACCCGCTGGCTTTCTGCGCGAATTTCGCATAGGCCACGGATTTGGTCGTGGTCGGCACACGGATCTCACAGAGAATCTCGTTCGGCTGGACGGCGCTCTGCATCATCTCCACAAAAAATTCTTCCCCTCGCACGGTGCGCCGGCCCGACGGACCGGCAATCTCAAATTCAGCATCCAGCGCCAATACCCCCGCTGGCCAATCGGCAGCCGGATCTGCGTGGACCAAAGCGCCGCCGATGGTCCCGCGATTGCGGACTTGCACATCGCCGATTTGTCCGGCGATTTCGGGCAGGAGCGGACATTTCCGGCGCAAGAGCTCCGAAGATTCGATTGTGAAATGTGTGGTCATCGCGCCGATCGCAATGACCGCGCCTTGTTCGCGGACGTAGCTCAGGCCGGCGACACTGCCCAGATCAATTATGGTTTTTGGCTGGGCCAGGCGCAGTTTCATGGCCGGCAGCAGACTGTGGCCACCGGCCAGCACTTTGGCATCCTCGTTTCGGGTCAACAAAGTCACGGCTTCGTCCAGCGTCCGTGGCCGGTGATAATCAAAGGCGGCGGGGATCATGCTTTAGTCATTTGGCTCGGTTGATCTTTCCAGTCTCAAGCGACGGGCACTTGCACTCGTCTGTTTCGGACATCCTTTGCGATAAGCGCGGCACCTCGGCTTCCAGAAGGCCGCGAGGCGGTTGCGGGCATCTCCTTGTGATCGCGGATTGCTCGCCAGATCGTTTCCGGCGTGAGTGGGAGGTCCAGGTGCCGGATGCCCAGCGGTGAAAGGGCATCGATTACCGCATTGGCGATAGCGGGTGTCGCTCCAATAGTGCCGGCCTCGCCGACGCCTTTGATCCCGAGCGCGTTGCTCGGGGAAGGAGTTACTGTGCTGTCCAGGATGTATTCGGGAATATCTTTCGCGCGGGGCATGGCGTAATCCATGAATTCGCCCGTGAGCAACTGGGCGTTCTCGTCATAGACGGTGCGTTCGAAGAGCGCCTGTCCGAGCGATTGGGCGATGCCGCCCTGGACCTGCCCTTCTACAAGCAAAGGGTTGATTTGCGGACCGCAATCGTCCACAGCCACGTACTTCACGATTCGCACCTCGCCGGTTTCACGATCAATTTCAACTGCAACAATGTGCGTCCCGAAGGGATAAGTGCAGTTGGGTGGCTCGAAGAAGCTCGAAGCTTCCAAGCCAGGCTCGAAATTGGGTGGAATATTCTTGGCCACATAAGAGGCCGGAGCGAGTTGGTTCCAGCTCAGGCCTTTTTTGGGCTGACCCTTGATGAAGAACTTGCCCGCGCGAAATTCGACGCGTTTGGCGGCCGCGCCGAGCAAATGGGCCGCCAGGATTTTTCCTTTGGCGACGAGCTTGTCAATGCACATAACGATGGCAGTGCCGCCAACGGCCGTGGCCCGGCTGCCGTAAGTGTCCCGGCCGAAATGCGCCACGCCAGTGTCCCCGCGCATCACGACGATGTCCTCGATCGGCACGCCGAGTTTGTCAGCCGCGATTTGGGCGAAGGAGGTTTCCTGGCCCTGGCCGTGGGGTGTGGTGCCTGTGATGACCGTGACTTTGCCCGACATCTCGATCCGAACACACCCCCATTCCCAACCGCCCGCAGCCATCATTTTTGACGGCCCCAGGGCGCAAATCTCGACATAGGTAGAGAGTCCAACACCGAACAGCCGGCCGGCCTTGCGCGCCGCGTCGCGCTGCCGCAACAACTTGTCCCAGTCGCCGACGCGCTGCGCCTTGCGAAGTGCTGCCTGGTAATTGCCGCTGTCGTACGTCAGGCCCGTCGGAGTGTTGAAAGGAAATTCGGTTGGTTTGGGAAAATTTTTCAAGCGAACCTTGACCGGATCCAGGCCCAGCTCGTCGGCGATCAAGTCCATCAAGCGCTCGATGACGTAAGTGGCCTCGGGTCGGCCCGCGCCGCGATAAGCGTCGGTGGCCATCTTGTTGGTATAGACGCCGATGACTTCGATGGCAATGGCCCGGCACTTGTAGCAGCCGGCGAGCATCAAGCCCGTCAGCGTCGGGATCGCAGGGGTGAGTAGTTGCAGATACGACCCCAGGTCCGCGATGGTTCGGGATTTGATTCCGAGGAGCGTTCCGTCCTTTTTCACTGCCACTTCGTACTCGCCGATCTGGTCGCGGCCATGAATCGTCGCGGCGGCATTCTCACGGCGAGTCTCGATCCATTTTATTGGCGCGCCCAATCGCATTGCCAAATGGCTACAGACTGCTTCTTCGGCGTAGAGATTGAGCTTGGAACCGAAGCCGCCGCCCACTTCCGGCGCAATGATGCGCAACTTGTTTTCCGGCAACCGGATCATGCCCGGCAAGAGTGTGCGGACCAGGTGCGGAATCTGCGTCGAGGTCCAAAGCGTCAGCGACTCCTCGCCGGGATGAAACGAGGCGACGCAGCCGCGCGGCTCGATCGCCATGGGCGTGAGCCTCTGGTGCACCATGCGCTGGCGGATGATCCGATCAGCCTGTTGGAAGGCTCCATCAATGTCGCCGTTCGCCAGCTTCCACGTATAGGCCGCGTTGGTACCCAATTCCGGGTGTGCCAGTGGCGAATCCTTGTCCAGCGCCTTTGCTGCATCACTGGCTGCGGGCAAGGGATCATAATCGACCTCGATCAGATCGAGCGCATCCCGCGCCGCCGACCGGTCGGCCGCCACAACCACTGCTACTGGATGGCCGACAAAGTAAGCGCGCCCGTCCGCTAACACCGCATGTCGAGGCGATTTGAGCTCGGGCATTTCCGAGGCGCACGGAACCACGCCGCAATGCTGATTGAGGTCCGCGCCCGTGAACACACCCACAACTCCAGGCGCGGTTTTGGCTGTCCCTGTGTTGATGCTTTTTATTTTGGCGTGAGCATAGGGGCTGCGCAGAAAGACGGCATGGAGCATCCCTGGGAGCACGAGATCGTCCACGTATGTCGCCAGTCCTTTGATGAGACGCGGGTCTTCGACCCGCTTGAGTGACTGGCCGATGTAGGGTTTGGTGGCACTCATGGTTCAAAAGTTAAAAAGGGACCTACTTAGCCTTTCGTTGCTTCGCCGCCGCGTACTCGATCGCATCGATAATGTGCGAATATCCGGTGCACCGGCACAGATTGCCCTCCAGGCCATGCGCGATTTCCTCGCGGGTCGGGTGGGGATTGCGTTCGAGCAATTGGACCCCAGCCAGGATCATGCCGGGCGTGCAATAGCCGCATTGCAGACCGTGACAATGCCAGAAGCCCTCCTGCACTGGATGCAATTGGCCGTTGCGCGCCAGGCCTTCGATCGTCGTCACCTCAGACCCATCGGCCTGTACGGCCAGCACAGTACAGGATTTTACTGCCTGGCTGCCCATGAGGACTGTGCACGCGCCGCAGATGCTGGTTTCGCAGCCCACATGCGTGCCGGTTAATTTGCAATGATCGCGCAAGAAATGGACCAGCAACGTCCGTGGCTCGACCTCATGCTTCTGCTCGACTCCGTTGACTTTAATCGTGACCAGACTTTTCACATGACCTCTGAAATCTCGGGTTTACGTACGGCTTCGGGCTTAACGAAGCTGAATATTGGGCCGAACCCAGTCAATGTCAAAGCGGGAAATCGAACGTCTGGGTTGGGGTAATCGCGCCACGACTCTACGCAAATCGTTGTATGGAAAAGGAGCCTGGAACTGGCTCGTTTTTCCGGGAACAAAGTTCGGCCTCGTTCATCTAATCTAACGGTGGTTTTGCCATTTTGCGGGCGAAATGGTGAAGCCGCGTACAACATCAACCTCGTTCAAAGGATACCAAAGCTATGAAAAACAACCTCTCCAAACTCATCGCTGGGACTATGCTGGCACTGGCGCTCGCGACAGGTGCGCGGGCAGCGACTTCCAGTGGTTCCGCCAGCGCAATCCCCGCTTATTACGACCACAACCTGCTCACCATACATTTTGGGGAATTCTCTTCTACTGCTGAAAAGGCCCTGCTCCAACACAACACCTCTCTCAACTTCATCTACCAATCGGACCCCGGTCTGCCCGGAGGCCAGCCTTTTATCTCGGTAATTGATGCGATTCCCGGCGACGGCTTCAACCCTATCTGGGAGGAAATACAGATCGCCTTCACCTCGGGCCACACGCCACGGCAACTCTTCTCAGACACTGAAGTCGAAGACGCCTTCAACAATGGCGAAATCACGCTCACGGCCACGGGCGAGGTCTATTGGTGTCCCGTTGTGGGGAAGAAGTAAAACGGTTTCAAAGCAACACGGTCTTGGAGCCACGCGGCGACGAAGGAGTCGCCGCGTGGCGTATCCGAAAAGAGGAGGCGAGTCCAGATCAGCGTCGCCATCGGCGACTGTTACCGGAGTCTGGCGTTCGCGGCAATCCACTGATCTGCCGAATTGGTGTGGTCACTTCCACCCTGGTTCCCGATGTCAGGCTTGACCTTGAGGCTACGAACCGATAGACAGAGCCAGGCAGTTGTTGGTTCAATAGCCTGGGCGCCTGGGCCCACAAACAATCGATCGATCTATGCTTCTCTCGAAACCGTTGCTGGTGAGTCTCGCTTTCGGGCTGGCCCTCCTGCCGTCGCCCGGCGCTGACTCAGGTCCCAAGCTCAATGTGCTCCAGGGTCCGGCCAAAGCGGTTTTGGAGGGTGTGGCACAGGTTGACGTGCCCGCCGGCTACAGTTTTATCGACGCCAAGGGCACGCGGGCACTCATGAAAGCCCTGGGCGAACCCACCTCCGGCCGCGAGTTGGGGCTCCTCTCTCCCACGAATCGCGAGTGGTCGGTCATTTTCGAATTCTCGAACATTGGTTACGTGAAAGACGATGAAAAGGACAAGCTGAAACCGGACGAACTTCTCGAATCAATCAAGCGTGGCACTGCGGAAGCGAACAAAGAGCGCCAGCGCGCCGGCCATTCGCCGCTGGAAATTGTTGGCTGGGAAGTGCCTCCCAAATACGATGAAACGACTCACAATCTGGAGTGGGCCATTCGTGCCACGAGCGAAGGACGGCCGTTGCTCAACTACAATACCCGGCTGCTCGGCCGCAAAGGCGTGATGGAAGTCGTGTTGATCGTCGAGCCGGAGAAATTGCCCAACACTTTGCCGATCTTCCGGAAGCTGCTCGCCGGTTACTCTTTTGCGAGCGGGCAGACTTACGCCGAATACCGGCCGGGAGACAAGGTGGCCAAATATGGCCTGGCGGCGCTGGTGTTGGGTGGCACCGCGGTCGGCGCGGCCAAACTGGGATTGTTGGGACCGCTCGTGTTGTTTTTCAAAAAGGCCTGGAAGCTGGTTGTCGTCGCAATCGCCGCGGTGGCAGCTTCGTTCAAGAAACTTTTCGCCAAGCTCTTTGGCCGCAAAGGCGAATCCGGAATGCCACATTAGGCTCGGAAGATTACTCCGACTAAGCCGAGATCAGACTATAAGGCAAAGCGCTCAGTTCCTGCGCGCTGCCGGTGTATCGCTCGCCCACAGAAAACCACGAGCCTTACGTTCCTCATGAACCTTTCTGACCGGAATTCGGAGTTCTCTGCATGAGTGACGTCCAACTGCTCT
Source organism: uncultured Verrucomicrobiota bacterium (assembly GCA_964446585.1). Lineage (GTDB taxonomy): Bacteria > Verrucomicrobiota > Verrucomicrobiia > Limisphaerales > UBA8199 > CAYUPI01. Next base: position 7,616 of record CAYUPI010000018.1, on the reverse strand, counting down.
TTCTGGTGCTGGCGCTGCTCTACGCCTGGGAATGCGCTTGCTGGCTTGCGCGTGGATCGGTTGCATTTCGCACCTGGCTCGGCCGCGGCTGGCGGCTGGCGCATCCGGGGACGCTGCTGGGCAACCAGCGCGGCGGCTTTATCTTCGCGCATCCCTTTCCACCGCTCGGCACCGTGCTTAGTTCTGGACCGTTTCCGTTTGCACTCTCGCCCAAGGCCATCCTGGCCGAGGACGCGGGCAGCGTCCGACCGGGCGACGGGCAGCCGCAGAGCGGTCGCTGCCTGCTTTGGGATCAGATCGACAGCGTTGAAGCTCGCAGGAAAAAAATACTGGTGAACCGCGAGCTGCTCGTGAAGGCCGCCTCACCGATTTTGGCGCAGCAGCTTGCGCGACTCCTGGTGGAACTAAAGCAAGCCAAGCACGCCGAGCGGGAAAAGCCGCTCCGGCGGGCATTACGAGAGAACTTTGACCGCGACCGCCTCGAAGCTCGCTGGAAGGAATTTCAGGCGCAGACGCAGACGATTCTATGGGTTGCCAACGCCCTGTTCTTTTACCTGTTTGTTTTGGCGCCCGCGACGATCTGGTGGTTAGGCCTTCGATCATCCTGGCTCGTGCTTCTGGTGGGCTTGCTGGGTCTTACTGCAACGAGTGCCGTACTCTTTCATCGCGCTCACAAAAAACTCTATCCCGCAGCCGAGGATGAACGCTTCACTCATTTCCTCATCATTCTCCTTTCACCAGCAACCACCATTCGCGCGCGCGATGTTCTCTCACGGCCATTGCTGGAGGCTTTCCATCCCCTGGCGCTCGCCCGGCTCTTTTGCTCGAACGCGCGGTTCGAGAATCTGGCGCAACAAACTTTGCGCGAGTCGCGGTATCCGGCCGCGAAGCCCTTTCATGCGTCGGAACCTCTGGCCGAAGAAACCGAACAGTATTGGCGGTCGGTTTTCGGAAAGGCGCTCGAGGAATTTCTCCGAGTCAGCGGTATTGATCCTGACAAACTGATGCGCCCTCCCGCGCCCGCTGATCCAACATGCCTTTTCTATTGCCCGCGGTGCCTGTCTCAGTTCACAACTCGTCGAGGCACCTGTGAGGATTGCGGTGGGCTGGCCTTGCTCCCATTGCCGGGCGCTCCTGCATAGTTCTCGCTACCTTCAATTACGCTTGACACCTGAAATTGCCTTTGCCGCCGCGTCCATCGAGGGAGAGCTGGTCGAGCACGGAAGGAGGCTTGCAGAAAACGATAATTAGATCGCAGTTTTTTGCCGCTACTACGGCCTGCCGATGATCAGCCGTGATGGTGCATTCGACCGTGTGCGCGGCTTGCGGCGTCTGAACTACTGAGCCGTAACAAGGTTCTTCCGCGTTTCGGAGTCGGCGACGCCAACTCACGGCTGTTTAGGGATGACGTGGCCGGGCACGGAGCAGGTAGGCGGCACCCCGACGGCATTGATGAGATAAATGCCACCGGCCGGGCAGGTCGGCATAATATTGTTCCGAATAAAAGTCGAAATATTCGCCGGGCTCACAGGCGTGCCCGCAGGCCGGTTATTTTGGAGCGCCCATTGCTGTTTGGCGCCGTCGATTTGGCGCAGGTTGTTGATGCAGGCCAGCGATTGCGTCTGGTTGCGGACAGCGCTCTCAGCCTGTTGGGCCTGAGCAGAGGCCTGCGCGGCACTGCTTCGGTATTGCTCGGCCTGGGCCTGAGCGTTCTGGGCCTGGTTTTGTGCGGTTTGCGCCTGGCGGGTGAGTTGCTGGTTTTGCTCGCGCAACTGTCGGACTTCGTTGCGGAGCCTGAGCACGTCGGCATTTTCCGCGCGCAGGCGCGTCAATTCATCGTTCGGGTCCTGGGTCTGAGCTTGAAGTTGATTGGTGTCGGGGATATTGGCCCTGAGCTGCTCGAGTTCCTGGCTTGCGGGCCGCAGTTGGGCCAGTTCAACTTCCTGTTTTTGGTTCGCTGAGTAGAGCAGGACGACGACGCCGAGTGACGCCACGAACAGAAGCCAAGGCAAGAATCTTAATTTCATGCAGGGGCCTTCAACGCGCCGTACTATCGCGGGCCGGACGGCTAGGGGCAAGGCAAAAGCGCCACCACCGATCTTTGCGCTTTCTCCAACTGCTTTTCCGCCTACTCTTCCTTGGATGAAACGACTTACAGCGTGCGCGGGAGATCCCATTAATCGTAGGAGCCGACGTAAGGAGGCTCTGATCAATTTTGGATGTTGGAAGTTGGATGTTGGAAGTTTCGATCAGAGCCTCCCTACGTCGGCTCCTACAATCTTGAGGCGCACTCTCGGTACTCGGTGTTTCATTGCCTTCGTCTTGGGTGGAATATGCTTGGGCATAGCATGGGGCTCTTCGTTACTGGGTCAAACAGCGTCCAACTCGCCATCTGGCCTGATGAAGTCTGAGTTTATTTTCGAAACGGCTCCGTTCCCTGAATGTCACGCCTCAACGATTGCGGAAACCACGGACGGCCTTGTGGCGGCCTGGTTTGGTGGAACAGCGGAGCGGCATCCGGACGTGGGCATCTGGCTCTCGCGCCGCTCGGCGGGGAAATGGAGCGCGCCCGTTGAAGTCGCTGATGGCGTCGAATCCCCCACGAACCGTTACCCATGCTGGAACCCGGTTTTGTTTCAGCCCAGGAGCGGCCCGCTGCTGCTGTTTTATAAAGCGGGCCCGAACCCGAGTTCCTGGTGGGGCATGTTGATGAGCTCGACAGACGCTGGCGGGACCTGGTCCAAACCAAGGCGCTTGCCCGCGGGGATCGCCGGTCCGATCAAAAACAAACCGGTGCAACTGCCTGGCGGCGATCTATTGTGCCCCAGCAGCACTGAAGATAACGGCTGGCGTGTGCATTTCGAGCGGACGAGTGACCTCGGCCAAACCTGGAACGCAACCGGGCCGGTGAATGATGCAAAGGAGATCGGCGCTATCCAACCCAGCATTCTCTTCCATTCAGGTGGCAAACTTCAGGCAGTAGGCCGGACGCGACAGGGGAAAATATTCCAGATCTGGTCCCAGGACGAGGGCCGGACCTGGGGACCGATGACGCTGACGATGCTGCCCAATCCCAACTCCGGGATCGATGCGGAGACGCTTAAGGACGGACGCCAGTTGCTCGTTTACAACCACACCACCAGAGGCCGCAGCCCGCTCAACATTGCCGTGTCTTCAGACGGCAAACAGTGGGAAGCCGCGGTCGTCCTCGAAAATGAACCGGGCAAGGAATTCTCCTACCCCGCTGTCATTCAAACCGGTGATGGCCTGGTCCACGTCGTCCATACCTGGAAGCGTCGGCGGATCAAACACGAAGTTCTCGATCCATCCCAATTCAAGCCCAGCCCCATGGTGGAGGGTCAATGGCCGCAGTAGAACCTCGGCGCGCGGCAACGTATGCCTGGGCCGTCGTCGCGATGCTCTGGCCGGTCGCCGTGCTAAATTATCTCGACCGACAGATGCTCTCCACGATGGGTCTGTCGATCAAGGTGGACATCGTCGAGCTGCAAAGCGCCCAAAACTTTGGCCGGTTGATGGCCATTTTCCTCTGGGTCTATGCCTTTTGCAGTCCGCTGGGCGGTGCTATCGGGGACCGCCTCAATCGCAAGTGGCTCATCGTCGCCAGTCTCGGTGTGTGGTCCACGGTCACTCTCCTCATGGGTCGGGCTGCGACCTTTCAGCAGCTCTACGCCTTGCGCGCACTGATGGGCATCAGCGAGGCGCTCTACATGCCGGCCGGCCTTGCCCTCATCGCCGATTATCATGCAGGGCCGACGCGCTCCCTCGCCGTGGGCATTCACTTGAGCGGAGTCTATCTGGGGCAAGCCATGGGCGGCGTCGGCGGGTGGGTGGCCCAGGAGATTTCCTGGCGCGTGGCGTTCGTCGGCTGCGGCACGATCGGAGTCGCCTATGCCTTCGTGCTGATCTTTTTCCTGCGAGACAGCCGGCACGTGGCGGCGCAGCACGTCGTCTCTGAACCAACTGTGGCCAAATTGGCGGGTGTGGACTGGCGCGGCTTCATCATACTTATACTCTGCTTTTCTCTGCCGAGCCTGCCCGGATGGGCCATGAAAAATTGGCTGCCCACATTGTTACAGGATCGTTTCGCCATGGCCCAGGCGCCCTCAGGCCTGTGGGCCACGATCACTCACGCAGGCGCGGGGTTTTGTGGCGTGATCCTTGGCGGCTGGCTGGCGGATCGCTGGTCACGCCGGGCGGTGCGCGGGCGCACTTACGTGAGCGCGTTGGCATTGGCGATGTTGGCGCCAACCATCGTAGCTGTGGGTCGGGCACCGACCTTTCCGCTGGTTATTGCAGGCTCGATACTTTTTGGTCTGAGCTTCGGCATGTACGATGCCAACAACATGCCGATTCTCTGCCAGCTCGCACCGGCGCGCTTCCGTGCCACGGCCTATGGCTTGATGAATTTCGTCGGGATTTCCTCAGGCGCTTACCTGACCCCACTACTGGGTAAACTGAAGGACAGCGGCGTGCCGTTGGCAACCGGCTTTGCGTACTGCGCCGTACCGGCCGTGCTCGCTTCTATCCTGATGTTCCTCCTGCGCCCAACCCACCGCGACCGCGACGAACTCAGGTCAACCTAAGTTCGTTTCTGGAGCGTCCTGCGCCTCTCACGCAAGGAAGCGCTTAGGGTAACCCGCCATAGCAGGTCCGCATAGCCGGGCGATTCCGCATTTTTTCTCAACATCTCGAATTTCCCTCATCAGGAACAGCCAAGAGAACCAGCGCCACCAGGCACCTGGTAGTCCAATCTCAGTATTTCTGCGGACAGACAACTACGGACATTTGTGCTTGACTTTAAAGCGCTGTGAAAACCCAAAGTCCTCCTAGGCGCGTGGTAGTGAGCATTGTTCGCCTTTGGAGGGAACCTGACTACCCACTATGTACAAGTTCCTGCTGTCCATGCTCGCGCTATGCTGCTGGAGCGCCCGGAGCCAAATCGTAACCAATTGGCCGATTGGCCAGCTTATTCCAGATGGCGATCCTTCCGGCGTTGCCAGTGTCCAGAGCATCTCTACACCGATCACTTCGATAACCGACCTGAAAGTCACCCTCCGGGTATCAGGGACCTGGAATGGTGACCTCTATTGCTATCTTACGCACAGCCCGGGTTTCGCCGTCCTGTTGAACCGCGTCGGTCGCAGGTCGGGGAGCAATGTGGGTTACGGAGATAATGGCTTCGACGTAACGTTCGATGATGGAGCACCCAGTGGCGACGTCCACGTTTACCGCCGGACTTTGAACGGCAATGACTTCACTCCGATCTCCGGGCCGTTAACAAACGCTTGGGCGCCAGATGGGCGCACCAATAGTCCGGCTGGCGTTCTCGACACGGATCCCGGGACAGCTTTGCTCAGTTCCTTCAACGGCCTGGATCCGAACGGGCAATGGATCTTATTCATCGCCGACACGGCCGCGGGCGATTTGAGCACGTTGGACAGTTGGGGTCTGCAAATCAGCGGCTCGACCGGCAGCGCGACGGATTCGTCGCAAACCCCTACGCTCCAGGGCGGCACCTATTTCGGTATCTGGATCAACGGCATCGTCGGACGCACTTACCAAATCCAATACTCGTCAGACATGGTCACTTGGACGGTTGCGGCATCTGTGGCGCTGCCTTCCAGCCCTTATTTTTGGGTTGATCCGAGCCCAATGTCGTGCAGCAAGTTTTACCGGGCAGTTCTTCAGCCGTAACTGGATCCGCATTTTCTCCCTGATGCCAATTTGTCTCTGACACGTTTCAGGCGTTACTTCACTTTGAAAATGAGAAAGTACTGGTAGGGAAGAAATGTGTGCTCCGCCTCCAGCAGGAATCCGTTCGACTCCATCTCCTTCAAAAGCGCGTCGCGATCAATCCGCATCGCCAGCGGCGGTCCCACCGGAGTCTCGGCTTTCTTGTAGTCAATCATGACAACTTGCCCGCCAGGCTTGAGCATTTTCCTTAGCAACGTCAGATAGCGGTCGTGGTGTTCGATGTGATGCCACGTGTCGCAAATGAAAAAGCGATCGATGGAAACATCGGTCAGTAGCGGATCGTCAGGCGCGCTTAGAATGGTCACAACATTCCTCGGCTTCAGCTCGCGAATGCGGCGATTCAGATGCACGATCAGGTCCGGGCTGACATCCACGGCATAGACGCGCCCCCTATCTCCCACCTGGCGAGCCAAGCGAAATGTGAAATAGCCGGAGCCGGCTCCGATGTCGGCGATCGCCTCTCCCTTTTTCAATTTGAGCGCTCTGACAACCTCGTCCGGCTTCTGATGCGTGTCACGTTTCGGATCGTCGAGCATGGCGATGTATGCTTTGGAGTCCTGGTGCATACGGTGCATTTCAGCCTGTTTCGCAGTGTCCTGCACCAGGGCCACCACGGCCGGCACCAGCCAAGCCAGCAATGCCAGCGAACTTTTCATAATGTCCCGATGCTACCCGCGGCAGCAAGGATGTCACGCTCGACTCTGCTGCCGCGGAGTAGCGTCAAGCCTTTTTCTGCTTCGCCTTGGCGCTGACGTTCCGCCACGCAGTATCGAGCGCCTCCTTCACCACAGCCTTATCTGCCAACGCGAACCGGACCGTGGTCGCTCCGCGCTCTCCCCAGGCGCCGCTACAAGGCTCAAAGACCATTGGCGCTCTCTTGATGAAAGACTGCTGCTGCTCCGGCGTCAGCTTCACCATGGCCCAAGTCTCGCCCGGTCCGAGCGTTGCGAATATCTTGCCTCCTTTACGAAAATCCGGGTGGTTCATGTGCGCAGATTCGACAGCTCCAGGATATGCCAGTGCAAGTTTGCGGAACTCGTTCGCTGTCATATTTGGTTCACTCACTCAACCATGGATGCGCGAAGGCTACGCCGCGAATTACCGCAGGTCAATGTGAGCAAACAAGACGGTCGCCGAAATCGCCAACATTTGGAGCATAGGCAGAAACCTCCAAGAGCAAGTGGTGGCGCAGACTTGTTGGGGTGTGCCCGTCCCCGGGCACAGCAACTTTAGTTCACTCCGGCGGTCTTGAGCTATCTCAGAAGCCAGCACATGCGCACATTGCTGCGGCCGGGGACGGCCGCACCCCTCGAAGCAGGCTTTTACGCGCCTGGAGGCGGAAGGAACTCGAGGCCGTATTTCCTGCCCAACTCGAGCACTCGCGGGATGTCCTGTTGCTGCTGAGGACTCATGGCGCCGACTTCCTCGAAAAACCCTTCGAAGCCCGACGGAGTGATGACGCACATGAGTCGGCCCGGCGTCTTGCCAAGGTATCGGTAAGTGTGCGGTATCGCGCGCGGAGCGAAAATCGTCGCGCCTTTTTGGGCAGTGAACTTTTCGTCGCCTACCGTCCATGCGTATTGACCTTCGAGGATTTGAAAGGTTTCGTCCTCGCGACGATGGATGTGTGGCGGCGGTCCGCCGCCTGGCACGTCGTGCGACTCCACCGCGCTGACTACGCCGCCGGTGTCGCGACCGTGAATGCGAATGATCATTGGGATGCCAAGGACATTCAGCTTCTTGCCTCCGTCGGCGGGGATTTGGATGGGCTTCATAAAGTGTAAGACTGGTACGCGAGGCGGGGGTCGAACCCACAACCTTCGGCTCCGGAGGCCGACGCT
>CAYUPI010000017.1:0-110613 GCA_964446585.1 uncultured Verrucomicrobiota bacterium | reverse complement strand
AATACTCACCCTTGGGAAACTTCTCTGCCGTGGCCGCGCCTTCCAGCGTCTCCGCCGCGTCCACATTCCAGTACGGGCCATAGACCATGTTGCTGGCGAGGAACGCCGTAGCCATGCCCATGGAGCTACGCAGAAAATCGCGCTTTGTCATGCCGAGACGCTTTGATTTCTCGTCGGCCAGCTCGCCAATGAGGTGTTCCCATTGCCTCTGCTTTTCGTTCTGCGGGCGAGGGATGAACTCCTCGGTTGAAACGACCTGGGTCGGGATGGGCGAATCTACGCCCTTTTGCTGATCACGCTGCCATTTGGGGATCCACATCGGACAGTTCTTTCTTTGGTTAGACGATCCAGACTCGACTGCCTGCCCTTTTGGGTCCTTAGTCAGCCTCGCATAAAGTCCCCGCTAGCCCGACTAAGTCAGTCTTCGTTTTCCACAACTAACGGTCTGCCCCGCCACCCACGTTTCGTGTGAAGACGTCGGGTACGAGGCCATCCCCGCACCTTGAGCGGTGAGGCAACTCGCCCCACGTTCAAGGGCGCTGAACAATCATGGACGCGCTCAAGCGGCGCGAATGGTGCCGCGGTCGCCTTCGAGCTCGACTTTCGTGATGGTGTCGTACGGCATGCCCATTTTAGTGAACCAAGCCGCAATCTGGTCCTTCGTCGCCGCCTCCATGATGCAGACGGCTTTGCCCTCAGCGAGGTTCGCAAAGCTTCGATAGCCCTTGACCGTCGGATCCTGTTGTGCCGCCTGGGCGAACTGATTGAGCTGGTCCTGGGAGAATTTCCCAGGCGGAATGGTGTGGGTGCACATGAATTTTGCCATAAGGCCTGTTCCTTTCGGTTGTTGTCGTTTGTTTTTCCGATTCATCCACAAGGGATGACCGCTATTGGCAACCTGCTCAGCCGGTACGCACCAAAGCTTGCGCGCAGCGCTGTACGACTGTGCTCCGCAATTATGCCTCTGAGATTTGTCGCGATCAAGCCAAATCCAAGGACGAAAAAACGGACGAAGGCAAGTGCTTGACATTTCCACCCGCGGAACGGCAGAGGCTCGAAGAGCGCAGAGGTTCCAGATCGGTTGCATTCTTTGCACTGCAACAGCCGAATTTGTTCGTGTGTCGCGAAGGTCTTTGACCACGGATGGCAGGATGACACGGATATAAAGCATCCGCGCAATCGGTGTAATCCGTGTTCAATAATGTTCCTGGTTGCGGCTTGGGCTGTTGCTTTGTTTCGTGCGGAGCGTTAGTGTCGCGGATCAGATATTCTCCCCGATGAATACCAGATCCGAAGGCTGAAACTCAGTCACGCGTGTCTCCAAGTACGCTCCCATGCCGCCCATGACGTTTTGCACCCGGCTGAATCCGGCACTCCGCAGCAGGCTCGCGGCAATGGAGCTGCGGTAACCGCTGCCACAAATGATCGCCAGAGGGCTCTCTCGTGGCAGCTCTCCAAGACGCCGCGGCAGTGCCGGCAGAGGAATGTGCGCCGCGCCGCTGATGTGTTCAGCCTCCCATTCGCCGCGGGTCCGCACATCCAGCAGCCGCGGGCCTTCGCCGCGTTTCAACGAGAAATGCAGTTCGTCCACACCCAGTTGAGAAAGTTGCCGGGTTTGGGTCAGCGCGTCTGCCTCCAAGAAGCCCACGACGTCATCGTAACCAATCCTGGCCAGCTCCAATCGCGCCTTGTGGGCGCTGTCGGGGGAACCGACCACCAACGCCACCGGTTTGCCGAACGGAACCAGGAAGCCGACCCAGGTCGAGAACAGGTTGCTCGACAGACCGATGTTGAGGCTGCCTGGAAAATGGCCCGCGCCGAAAAAGGGGGCGCTACGTGTGTCTAGCATTATGGTCCCGCGGCCAGATTCCGCCTTCAGTTCGGCTTCTGTCAGCGCCCGAACTGCTGGCAGCGAACCAAGCGCCGGCGCACCCGCGAGGTTCACTTGCACGTCATGCGCGAAGTATGGCGGCCGATCCGGCAGGTTCTCGACCATCGTGCGGACGAACGTCTCGCGGTCTTTGAGCTGAAGCGCCCAATTGAACAAGCGCTCCTGGCCAATCGTCGTGAACGGCACAGAGGAGATCTTACGGCCGCACATCGAACCGGCGCCATGAGCGGGATACACTTTGGTGTCATCGGGAAGCGCAAGCAGTTTCCCGAACAACGAATCATACAACGCCGCCGCCAACCGGGTCGGCTTCTCTTCGGCATCCCTCAAATCGGGCCGGCCCACGTCCCCGACAAAGAGTGTATCCCCCGTGTACACGGCGATCGGTTTGCCCGCCGTGCGAATGACAAAACTCATGCTGTCGGGCGAATGGCCAGGCGTCTCCAGAGCCGCCACTTCGAGCGACCCGACTTGAACCACATCTCCATCGCGCAGGAGCGATCTCTCATAGCTCGCGGGAGCCCGGTGCGAGACGTAAATCTTCGCCCCGCTCCGCTGCGCCAGTTCGACGTGGCCCGAGACAAAATCTGCGTGTGGATGTGTCTCAAAAATCGCGACGATTTTGAGGTTCTCCCGCTCAGCAGTCGCCAAGTAATCGTCCACATCTCGCTTGGGATCAATCACCGCCGCCCGGCCAGAATCCCCGATTAAGTACGAGGCGTGTGCCAGCCCTTCGACGTAGAAGCGCTTTTCGAACATGGAGCAGTTTCGGATCGTAAGGAATTTCACTCTGTATTCAAGTTTGTAATTTACACCAGCTGGGGATTCCGACTGGCCGCGCCCGATTCTGATTGCCGGTTGCCCGAGCCTGAGCTAGCTTGCGTTTCATGATGGAAGAAAACGCATCGCCACCGCCTGTCTCGCCCTCGCCGCCTCCACCTTCGTCGTCACCCTCTCTTCCTCCTCCTCCTCCTCCTCCTCCCATGCTGCCGCCACCGGTGATTGTACCGCCCGCAGCCACGCCGCCGTCGCGCCGCGGCCGAGGATGGATGATTTTCGCAATCGTTTTGCTGGTGCTGCTGGGCCTAAGCGTGCTGGGAAATTTCAGCAGCCTGATGGGCAACCTGCTCTACACCAAAGGCAAACATGTCCGCGCCGGCGGCCCGCGGCTCGAGGAGGTCATCACTGAGGACAACGATGCCAGCGACAAAATCGCCATCGTTGAAATTGACGGGATTATCACCAGCCGCGCGATTGACCCTGGCGGCCACAGCATGGTGGACCTGATCAAGGCGCAACTCAAACGGGCAGAGGAAGACAGCAAAGTCAAAGCGGTTATTCTCAAAGTCGATTCTCCGGGCGGCGAAGTGCTGGCCTCGGACGACATTTACCACGCCATTGCCGATTTCCAAAAGACAGCACGCAAGCCGGTGATTGCCTCGATGGGTAACCTGGCGGCGTCGGGCGGCTACTACGTCTCGGCGCCGTGCCAGTGGATAGTGGCCAATGACCTGACGATCACCGGCAGCATCGGCGTGATCCTGCACGCATGGAATTATCGCGGCCTGATGGACAAAGTCGGCTTGCGGCCGGAGATATACAAGAGCGGCAAATTCAAGGACATGCTGAGCGGCGAGCGCAATCCGGAAGAGATTCCGGCGGAGGAACGTGAGATGGTCCAGTCGCTCATCGACGAGACGTACGGCAAGTTCAAGAGCATCGTGGCGAAAGGCCGCGGCGAGGCCCACGAAAAAAACAAGAGGAACCCTTCCACCGACCAGGGCCGCAAACTGGACGCGGATTGGGAACAGTACGCCGATGGCCGGGTGCTCTCGGGCACGGAAGCGTTCAAGCTGGGCTTTGTAGATGAAAAAGGTAATTTCGACGATGCGGTCAGCCGCGCCAAAAGGATCGCCGGCATCAGCAACGCCAATTTGGTGCAGTTCCAACAGCGCTACGATATTTCCGACCTGTTCCGGCTCTTTGGCCAAAGCGAAAGCAAAGTTGTAAAGTTTGATTGGGGAGTTGAGGCCCCGAAACTCCAGGCGGGCCAGCTTTATTTCCTCTCACCCGTATTCGCGCGCTAAACGGTGAAAGGCGTGACCGTCATCACGCACCCGCTGGTGCAGCATAACCTGACCCGGTTGCGCGACCAGCGGACCGGACCGCAGGAATTCCGCCGCGTGTTGAGCGAGATCGCCGCTCTGATGCTGTATGAGGCAACCCGGTCGTTTGCCGTCGCGCCGGCCACAGTCAGGACGCCGCTGGCCCCAGCGCCCGGGTTTCATTTGCGCCGCGAAGTCGTGCTGGTGCCGGTTTTGCGCGCCGGTTTGGGGATGCTGGACTCGATTCTCCAGCTCTTGCCGCACGCCCGCGTCGGTTTTATTGGGCTCAAGCGAGAGGAAACCACGTTGCGGGCGGTGTTTTACCACAAAAGTTTGCCGCCCGATTTGAGCCAGTACGAAGTGATCCTCATCGATCCGATGCTGGCGACCGGCGGCAGCGCGGTGGCGGCCCTGGACTTGCTGGCGGAGCTGGATGCGCTGCGCGTTCGATTGGTCAACCTGGTGGCCGCGCCCGAGGGCATCCGCCGCGTGCGGCTGAACTATCCCAAACTACCGATCTTTACCGCCGCAATTGATCGGCGGCTGAATGATAGGGGTTATATTGTTCCCGGTTTGGGCGACGCTGGCGACCGGCTCTTTGGAGTGTGACAAGAGAACCAATCGGTGGTTAGATAATCGGTTATGGATCCCAGCGAGTTCAAATTTGAGTGCCCGCACTGCAAGCAACACCTCCAATGCGGCGTGCAGTTTGCCGGGCGACAAATTCAGTGTCCCTCCTGCAATCACCTGATCAATATTCCCAATCCGCCCGCCGGCTCCGGTTTTACTCGCGTCCAGCGCCAAAGCGGGCGGACCTGGGACACCTTCGTTCCACCACCGAAAAGGCCTGAATGAAAAACTCCGAGACATTGCTGCTCGTGGCCGACAGCGACCACGATGCTAATATGCTTTATGCCGTCGGGATGTTCGTTCCTGACCCGTTCATTTATTTTCGGCTCCACGGTAGAAGCTATGTCGTGCTGAGTGACCTGGAATTCGATCGCGCGCGCAAACAAGCCCCTCATTGCCAAGTCCTTTCCCTGAGCTCTCGCCAAAAAAGGCTCCGCCGCGAAGGCGTAAAGTATCCGGGCGTCGAACAGGTCTTGCCGCGCGTGTTGCGCGAAAAAGGCATCAGAAGCGTGGTCGTCGCAAGCAATTTCCCGCACGGGCTGGCGGTGGAATTGCAACGGAATCGGATCGGCGTCCAAACCAGGAATGGCGCATTCTTTCCCGAGCGTGAACAAAAATCTGCTGGCGAAATCAGAAAGCTCAGCGACGCACTCGCCATTGCGGAAGCGGGCATGGCTGCGGCCATGCGGACACTCAGGGCCGCGAAAATTGGCCGGGACCGCAGATTAATACTTCGGAAGGCGCCGCTGACTTCCGAGCGGCTTCGGGCGGCGATCGACACCGCCATCGTCCAGGCCGGTGGGCAGGCCAGCCACACCATCGTCGCCGGCGGCAACCAGGCCTGCGATCCGCACGAGACGGGCCATGGCCCCTTGCGCGCACACGAGCCCATCATTATCGACATCTTCCCGCGCTCGCAAAAGACCGGTTACTTCGGCGACATCACCCGCACGGTGGTGCGTGGACGAGCGAGCGAAGCAGTCCGCAAACTCTACTCGACAGTGTTCAAGGGCCAGCAGGCGGCAATTGACAAAATGCGTGCCGGCGTGCCGACCGCCGACGTCCACAAGACGGTGCAGGAACTTTTTGCTCACGAGGGATACAAGACCGGCAAACTCAACGGTCGGATGCAGGGCTTCTTTCATGGCACCGGCCATGGCCTTGGCCTTGAGATCCACGAACCGCCTCGCATGGGGGTAAACTCAGCCGGCAACCTCAAACCGGGCCAGGTAGTAACGGTCGAACCCGGGCTTTACTACCACGGGTTGGGTGGTGTGCGCCTGGAAGATGTCGCTGTGGTCACGGAAAAAGCTCCGCGAAACCTGACCCGGTTCGAAAAAGTCCTGGAGATCTGAATTTGTTTCTTCGGGGGCCAGGCGTCCATGCACCAGAAATCTCAATGCCAAAATCCGAAGCCCGACTCGCTGCGAAGGCGCGCCAGCGCGGCGAGAAGAGGCCTGAACTCCTAAATCCGACTTCGCTTTGGAATTCGGATTTCCGGTTCCCGGGTGGAATGCGCGATGTTACGAACTTCGGGGCTAGCCGGGTGCGCCAAAAAGGCCCCTGCGACCGGCATGGGACGCGCCGTGCTGTCGCGAACCGCCTTGTCGAGGCGCGCGCGCAACTCGTAATGTGCTGCAAGTCAAGCCGAGAGCTCTTGGCATTAGACTGGCTCGATTGAACAGGACAACAAAAATTGCGGTCTCAAAGTTAACAGACGGTTGGTGGATGTGGGAAACTCTCGAAGTCTCCAGATCCATGGTGCGCTAAATAAGGCAAATTTGAAGCCCTGAGTCATTATTTTCGTCCAATGGACAAGACTCCCGGGCCATCGGCGAAACATTTCTTGATCTTGGGTGTAGGTTATGAACAAGATTGAAGGTTCCATCGGCTTGGTTGCCAACGAACAGAGACATGAGTTTTTAGCCGGCTTTATGGCAACTCAGACCCGACTCCGCAAAGTGAGTCCGCGCAAGAAGAACCGCGTGGCACCGCCGCGCGGCTCCGCCGTACCCAAAGCCCCGCCATTGGCCAAAGCTCCGAGATTCAATAAAGCGGAGCCAGCCCGCAAGGAATTGCCGCTGGCCCCGGATGAAAGCGAGCCCAAGCCAGAGGAACTGGCGAAAGAGGAGGAGCTGCTCAAGGCGGAGGAAATGGAAGAGGCCGCGGCGACCGCCGGGGCCGAGTCCGAGGAACACGCCGCCGAACCGCGCGGGCGCGAACGCTCGGGTTATGACGGCGACACCGCCATCAAGCTGTACCTAAGGGAAATCGGCCAGGTCAAACTCCTCACGCCGCAGGAGGAAATTGAATTGGCCGCTCGCATCAAGAAGGGTGACAAGAAGGCCCGCGAGCAGATGATCAAAGCCAACTTGCGGCTAGTGGTAAAGATCGCTCGTGATTATGAGGGCATCGGATTGCCGCTGCTGGATTTGATCAGCGAAGGAAATATCGGGCTGATGAAGGCGGTCGAACGTTTCGACCCGTCCAAAGGCGGCAAGCTTTCGACGTACGGGTCCTGGTGGATCAAGCAGTCCATCAAACGCGCTCTAGCCAATCAGTCTAAAACCATCCGCCTGCCAGTGCACCTCGTGGACAAGATTTCCAAGATGCGCCGCACGGCGATGCGTTTGCAGGAAGAGCTCGGCCGCGAACCGACCGATGAAGAGCTGGGCGAGGAGCTGGACATTTCGGCGGCGCGCGTGGCGCAGATGCGCATGGCCGCTATCCGGCCCGCCTCGCTCGACGCTCCCATCGGCGACGAGGACTCGAACAACTTCGCCGAGGTCGTCCAGGACGAAAGCGCCGACACGCCCTACGAGCAACTGGAAGAAAAGACCGTAACTCGGATGCTGCAGGAGATGGTCAAAACGCTCGATCCTCGCGAGGCCACTATCCTGCGGGCCCGTTTCGGCCTGGATGGCGGGCCGCAGAAAACACTGGAGGAAGTCGGCGAGAAATTTGGCGTGACTCGTGAGCGCGTGCGGCAGATCCAAAATATCGCCTTGAAAAAGCTGCGGAAGATGATCGAAAAGATGGAGTCGACGAAGACCTAACATCCAGATGATCCAGCAGCCGCCGGCGCCTTCAGAGCTCGAACGCGCTATCCGAAATATTCCTGACTTTCCCAAAGCAGGAATCCAATTCAAAGACATCACGCCTGTGCTGGCGGATCCGAGACTTTTTTCCGGTTCGATCGATCTGCTCGCCGACGGCTTCAAGCCGGGAGAAGTGGACGCAGTAGTCGGGATCGACGCGCGCGGGTTTATTTTCGCCGCGGCGGCGGCCGTCAAGCTCCGGGCTGGATTCATCCCTGTCCGCAAGAAGGGAAAGCTTCCTTACCAAACTCACGAGCAGGAGTACGACCTGGAATACGGCACCGCCACGGTGGCTGTTCACGTGGACGCCCTCAAACCGGGCAGTCGCGTTCTCCTGATCGACGATCTGCTGGCCACCGGCGGCACTGCGGCGGCTGCGGCAGCCCTGGTGCAAAAACTAGGGGCTCGCATCCTGGAAATCTCTTTTCTGATCGAGCTGAGTTTCCTGGACGGGCGTGGGAAACTTAAAGGCTATCCCGTTCGGTCGCTGGTGGTGTATTGAGCTTTTGACGGCAGGACGCCAGGGTTAGACTGCCGGTCATGCAGTGGCTGCAATCATTGGACATCGACCTTTTCCGGTTTCTAAACGAGAGACTCGCCAATCCGCTTTTCGATTTGGTCATGCCGTTCCTCAGCGGCAACGTGTTCTTTTTTCCGCTGGTAGTGGCGACAGGGATCATCATGGTCTGGAAAGGCCGCGTCCGCGGTCTGGTTTGCGTGCTGTTTCTGGCGCTGATTCTGCCGCTCGGTGACACCTGGGTCTGCCGAACTATCAAACAGGCGGTCGCCCGCCCACGCCCGTTCATGGTCCTGCCCGACGTGCTTCGGCCAGGGAGAAAGGACGGTTATATGGGGCAACCACCGCCTGCTGCCTCGCCAAAATACAAAGCCCCATCCGCCGGGAGCTGGAGCATGCCTTCATCACACGCCGCCAATTGGTTCGCTGCCACGATGATCTTCTTCGTTTACTACCGACGCAGCCTCTGGTTCATGCTGCCGATGGCCGTGCTGGTTGGTTTCTCGCGCATCTACAACGGTGTGCATTATCCGAGCGATGTCCTGGCCGGTGCCGTTCTGGGGGCCGGATATGCCGCCGCGACTGTTTGGACCCTGGATGCCTTATGGCGCGGGGCGGGCCGCAAATGGTTTCCGCTTTGGTGGGCAATCATGCCGTCTCTGCTTAATCCAGTGCTGCAACCCGCGCGCGGCTCGCGAGAGGTTGCCCGCCTCCGAGGTGAATCCTGACGGGCGAAAGCCAATGTCACCCCCTGCCCGACTGCGAGAGGAGGTCGATTCGGTTCAGGCCATGGGAATTCGCGATGTGCTGATCGATGGCCTTGTGCTCCGGAGGCTGCAGCATTTGCCGGCCGCGGGTTGCGATGATTCGCTCGGAAGGGGGAGCCGATGAACTGTAAGACATTTCCCGTTCAACACTACGATTTGAGATCTACGTTAACTTCTGGCCAGGCTTTCCGCTGGCACGAAGACCGTGCGAGCTGGCTCGGAGTCGTCGGCCGTCATTGGGTCCGGCTCAGCTCCGACGTGGCTTCAATCACCGCGGAAACTGCCGAACCGGTCTCCGACTGGTCGTGGCTGGTTGACTATTTGCAACTCGAGCTGGATCTGAGTCAGGTCTTGCTCACGTTTCCTGACGATGAACCAATGCGCGCCGCAACGAGGTACTGTTATGGCTTGCGACTCTTGCGCCAGGATCCCTGGGAATGTCTCGCTTCTTTCATTCTCTCCTCGAACAAGCAAATCGTGCAAATCCAGCAGATCATCCGATCGCTGTGTGAACGGTTTGGCGAACAGTTGGCGATGCCCGCTGGGTATGGCCCGGCGTACGCCTTTCCGCTGCCCTCTCGCCTGGCAAGGGCCTCGGAAGCGGAGCTACGCGCGTGCAAAATGGGATTTCGCGCGCCGCACTTGCTGGCGGTGGCGCGGCAGATCGCAGACGGACAATTCGACCCGGCGCGGTTGCGAAAGGTCCCGGTGGATGCCGCCCGAGATCAGTTGATGCAGTTGCCCGGAGTCGGCCGAAAAATCGCCGATTGCACCTTGCTGTTCGCTTTCGGGTTTCAATCCGCGTTCCCTGTGGACGTCTGGGTCGCCAAAGGTCTGCGGCAGCTTTACTTTGCCCGGCGAAAGGTCAATCTCCCGCAGCTCCAGCACTTCGCCGCGACTCATTTCGGCCCGAACGCGGGCTATGCTCAACAGTACTTGTTCCATTATGTGAGGATGGGAGCAATACATAGTCGCGGACCGTTGAGGAGATCCCAAGCGAAAACTCAACAGAGCAATGAGTGCAAATATCGATGCTAAGAACACGGACGCCCAAGTGCACCGGTCGCTGGAGGTGCTTTTCGCGCCCGCCGAATTCGACGGTTTGGCTCGGCGGGATTTAGGCGACACGACCTGCGTTGTGTTTGACATCCTTCGCGCGACCAGCTCGATCGTGAACGCGTTGGCCAACGGCGCCAGTGCGATCATTCCGGTCGAGGAGATCGCCGAAGCGGTGGTCCTGCGCCAAGGGCAACCGGACCTGCTGCTTGCGGGCGAACGGAATAGTGTGCGCATTCACAGCGACCAGACCGGGAGCGTCTCCTTTGACCTGGGCAACTCGCCGCGGGAATTTACACGGGAAAAAGTTCACGGCCGGCTCATTGCAATGACGACGACGAATGGCACGCGGGCGTTGCGGGCATGCGCCCAAGCGCGAATCGTGCTAATTGGTTCGTTCTTGAACCTTCGCGCGACCGCCGACGCGCTCAAGCGCGAAACTCCCACGCGGTTGTTGCTGGTCTGCAGCGGCACATTGGAGCAGGCCGCCTACGAGGATGTCCTGGGCGCCGGGGCGCTGTGCGATTTGATTTGGCCAATCTACAGCACCGGAGCGGTGTCTGATTCGGCGCAAATCGCGCACCGGCTGTTCATGCTCGAGGCGGCCGATCTCGCCGCCGCAGTCGCCCGGTCACGAAATGGCCGGCGTCTGCTCGCCCACGAGGACCTGCGTGATGACGTGGCCTTCTGCCTTCAACGTGACCGCTACGAGCTGGTCGCAGAGCTCGGAAAGGACGGCGCGGTGAGGCGCAAAGTTTAGCTGGAAACCTTAAGGCCCGAGCGCAGCGCTCGAGAGCTCAATTCCCGCGAAATTTCTTTGAGCTTCGGCTAATGAATTGAACCAGCAGCAAGCCGCCTAATCCCAAGAGCGCCAGCGTTGAGGGTTCGGGCGCCGTTGAAACTACCAGGCCCTGCGGCAACCGCGCGTTCTCAGGGCCCGAGCTTAATTCCGACAAAGAGAGAGTCCATGGCGGGCTGGGATTGGCGTTGTTGAATGAGCCGAGCAAAGAGGAGCTTTGCGTGTCGGTCTCCGAGGGCCGACCCCAATTCAGGATGAAACTCGACGACTGTGTGGAAGCGCCGCTGAGGCTCTGGCTTTCTGGCCTGGTTTCGAGAGCAGGGCTGAAAGGGTTAACGATGGGACTTTGGGCGAAGGCAGCGCCAACGGCAAATCCGAGGGCCGCAACAGCTCCCAACACCTTACGATACGTCATAAAACCTGGCTACATCATCGATGCTGAACCATGCGTCCGAAAAAATCAACAAAAATCACCCCGCACCAGACTACCTCTCGCGTGTTTTGCTTCGGCTGACACCTCCGTACGGATACGGGAATCAAGACGGCGGCGGGCGGATTCAAATTACAAAGTTCTTACATTTGTTTTGCGCCAGCCTGACAACTCACGATGACGATTGAGGCATGCTGCGAGCATGAAATCATTCATTTTTGTCCTCTGCCTGGCGGCGGGACTGGCGGCTCGGAGCGCCGCCGGAGAATCACTGCATTTGGGACTTCAGCCAGATCGAGGATACTTGCTGGCGGGTTCGCCTCAGGAAGTCGTCGTTAAGATTGACCTCTCGGCGTTGGAACACAAAAAGCGATTCCGGCGCACGCCGCTGAACCTGGCAGTGGTGCTGGATCGCTCCGGCTCGATGACCGGCGCGAAAATCGAAAAAGCCCGGCAGGCCGCGATGCAAGTCGTGGATCGGCTAGCGCCCGAAGACATCTTCTCATTCGTTGTTTATAGCGACCGGGCGCAAGTCGTCTTCCCGGCGCAGCCAGTTGAAGACAAAGAGGCGCTCAAAGCGCGCATAGAGCATGTTCAGCCGGGCGGAAGCACTGCACTGTATGCCGGCGTTGAGTTGGGCGCAGAACAAGTTCAAAGGCATTATTCCGCCCCGCGCATCAATCGCGTGATCCTGCTCTCGGATGGCCTGGCCAACGTCGGCCCAAGTTCGCCCCGAGACTTGCGCCGGCTGGGTGGCCACCTTTCTGAGCGCGGTATCTCGGTGACCACCATCGGCGTCGGCGACGATTACAACGAAGACTTGATGGCCGGCCTAGCTGAGGCCAGCGATGCGAATTATTACTACGTCAAAGACACCGAGAAGCTGCCGGATATTTTTGCCAAAGAACTGGGCGAGCTTCTCGACGTCGCCGTGCGGGACATCAGGATTGAGATCATTTGCCCGGACGGAGTGAGGCCGATTGGTTTCCTCGGACGACCCGAGAAGTTCGCCGGACAAACCGGCACTGTGCGACTTAGTCAGCTCGCTGTCGCTCAAAACCGATACCTCTTCCTGCATTGCCGTGTCGAGCACCGCGCGACTGAGATCGCGCGCGTCAATATCAGATACATCGACGAGTTGAATGGCGGCGCTGAGCAGAGCTCGAGTGGGGTGGCCACTGTGCGCTTTACCGAGGATCGCCAGTTGGCCCTGAATTCTCTGCGCGCCGATGTGACGGCGCAAAAGGAGCTGTTCCTCGCCGCGGTGGTCAAGGACCAGGCACTGGCCGATGCCGACGCCGGGCGCTATCAGCAAGCGGCCGAAAGACTCGATCGCCAGGCCCACGCGCTGGATTACCAGTACCAAAACGCGCCGGCCGATCTGAAACCGCAACTCCGCCAGGAGATCAACAATCTGAAGCTCCGTTCAAATCAACTCCAACAAAACCAGTACGACGCCGGCACACGCAAATCGCTCCAGAGCGAATCGTGGACCGTGCGTAATTCCAAATGAGGTAAAACATGAAAAACAATTCGTTGGTCAATAGGTTAGTGCTCATTGGCAGTGCAGCCGCGGTGGCAGCAGTGGCAGGCTTGGTGGTCGCCGCCAAGCCGGCAACGGATTATGTCGCACACGAATGGGGCACGTTTACGTCCGTCCAGGGCAGCGATGGGGTGCTGCTGGTTTGGCGGCCCTTGGAAAGTTCGCGCCTCCCGAAATTCGTCTATGATTGGACGCACGCTGGGTTAAACCGAAAACCCAGTGGAGGGCTCGGGCCGAAGTCCGGGATGATTACCTTGCAGCGAATGGAAACGCCGGTCATTTACTTCTATTCGCCAAGCGAACAAACGGTCGATGTGTCAGTCCAGTTCCCGCACGGCTTTATCACCGAATGGTATCCCCAGGCCGCGCAGATCGGACCTTCCACCGTGCCCGTTCCACCACCTGTCGCCAGGATAGACGCCTTAGCTCATCGCGTGGGCATCAGCCCCGCCTTCACCTTTGCTTCGTTGCTGCCTGGCCACAGTATGCCGGAAAGCCGTGTGCGTTGGACACACATCGATATTCTCCCTGGGAAACAAAACCTGGGCCTGGCGAACTCGCTTCCTTACGATCGCTCCGGCAGTCACTATTTCGCCGCGCGTGAAACAGACTCGGATTTTTTGCGGGCCAGTTCATTCTCGGCCACAAGTCCCTCACCCGAACTCGAGAAGTTCATTTTCTACCGTGGCGTTGGGAAGTTCGCGACGCCACTGGTCGTCACGATGAGCTCCGAAAACCAAGCTACGCTGGCCAACACCGGCCCGGAGGAACTCGAGCACCTGTATTTTCTCGAGCTGCGCGACGGCATGGGAACATTCTCTCGCATCGAGCGCCTCGCGCCTGAAGAACAACGGACCGTCGCCCTCGATTTGAAAGCGCAGCCCTTGCCCATGGAACAACTTTCCCGCGGCCTGGGCCAACGAATCACCGAGTCGCTCGTTAGTGCCGGTTTGTACCCACGGGAGGCCGCGGCCATGGTGAAGACGTGGACTGATTCATGGTTCCAGGAGGACGGCGTGAGAGTGTTGTATCTTCTGCCGCGTGCCTGGACGGATCTCACATTGCCATTGACCCTTGATCCGATGCCTCGTGAGCTGGTGCGCGTGATGGTAGGCCGGGCAGAGATCATTACACCCAAAGCGCAGCAGCAACTCGCCGAGGCGATCCGCAACGCGGCCGAGGGGGATGCCCAAGCGCGTCAAAAGGCGGTGGATCAACTCAGAAAGCTCGGTCGTTTCGGCCAACCCGCGCTGCAATTGGCGCTCAAGAACAGCGCCCCACAGGTTGTTCAAACCGGCTGGGACCTTTTCCGAGAAGCAGCCTCCAAAGCGGCTGAACAAGCCAAGGCATATTGAACAACGCTCCACTCCATCACTCCATTACTCCAGCATTCCATCATCCCATTACTCCAACTCTCCATCGCTCCAATCTTAGCGGAAACCTGCTCGCCAGCAGGCAAAAGAGCGGCCAGAATCTGATTTGGCCGGAATTATGAAGAAAGTCGCTCTGGTATTCGTGCTGGCCGTGTTCGTGCCCAGCCTGGTGCTGGCCTGGCTGGCAGTGCGTTCCTTGCGCGACCAGCAGTTCCTCCTGGAACGGCAGCAATCGTTACTCTATCAGGGCGTAGCCGACGCTCTGGCCAAGGATCTTGAAGCAAAGCTGGCGGATTATCAGCGAAACTTTACCACTCGGACAATGGCCCTCTTGCGCGAGCAACGGGCCCAGGAGCTCGCCAGCTCCTTCGACGAAGTCTTGCGAAAAGACTGGGCCTTGGCACAAGTCGGCTTCGTCGTCACGCTGTCGGGTAATATTCTTTGTCCTTCAACAGTTGGCACACCCGACGCAATGGTCTTCCTGACCTGCAACAGCCGATTCCTGGCCAACCGCGAAAGCGCCGAGGTTTATTGGAATGCGAAAAGTGCCACCCAAAACTTTTCGCCATCCGACTTCAAGAAAGGGCAATCAACCAATTCGACACAAGACCAAGGTGAATCGGCGGGCAGTGCAAAACCAATCGACTTCATCAAGAGCCAGACATTGAACAAGCTTCAATCGCGCGCAGTGGTCCCGCAGCAGGGATACTCCAAAGATGAGCAGATTCAAAGCAAGCCCTCAGCCCCGCAGAAACAGTCCTTTGAAGATAATATTTCAAAATTGGCTCCCTCGGAAACAGAGTTTCGCCAACTGATTGGTGACGCCAACGAGGGCACGCTAGCGCGGTTTGTAGATGATAAGCTGAACGTCCTATTCTGGTACCGGCCGCCACGCGAGCCAGAACTTGTCTTTGGCGCACAGTTGGCTCTGTCTCGGCTGGCGGCAGAACTGCAACCGATGATGCAGAATTCCGAACCGGCTTTCCGCAATGAAATATGCGTAGCGGTGCTCGATGACAAAGCCAGACCGGTTAGCAAGTCACACGCGGACTTCCGTAGCAATTGGAAGCGGCCATTTGTAGCGACGGAAATCGGAGAAGTCCTCCCACATTGGGAAGCCGCGGTCTATTTGCTGGATCCCACAGCATTGGGGCGGTCGGCGCTGACGATCACGTGCACGCTCGGCCTCCTGATCACCGTCCTGGTGATTGCTATTGGAGTCGGCGGTTGGTTGATCGTTGCCGATCTGAACCGCCAACTGCGTCTCGCCCGGCAGAAAACAGACTTCGTGAGCAATGTCTCGCACGAACTGAAGACACCTCTCACCTCGATCCGAATGTTTTCGGAATTGCTGTCTGAAGGCCGTGTGGTGGACGCCGAGCGCCAGCGCTCCTACCTCGGCATCATTACGGCGGAGACGGCGCGGCTCTCACGGCTGATCAATAATGTGCTCGATTTCGCCCGGATCGACCGCGGCGAAAAAAAGTATCAGTTCCAGAAATGTGATCTCGCCCAGGTCGCGCGCGAAACGGTTCAAAGCTACAGCCCGCAGCTTGAAGCCAACGGCTTTCGGTTCGAGTGCGAATTGCCGGAATCGTCCATTTGGGTCAACGGCGATCGCGATGCGCTGGCCCAAGTGCTCATGAACCTGCTTTCCAATGCAGAAAAATATTCGGATCATCGCAAGGAAATCTCTGTTCATCTGAGCCGACAAGACAGCCCGCTGCCTTACGTCGAAGTCAGGGTGCAGGACCGAGGCATGGGGGTGCCGCACGGTTGCGAGCAGAAAATCTTCGAGCAGTTCTTTCGCGCGCACGATTCGCTCAACAGCGGAATTCAGGGTTCGGGTCTGGGTTTGACCCTGGCCCGGCAAATCGCCCGCGTCCATGGCGGGGAGGTGGCGTACAAAGCCAGGGAGGGGGGCGGGAGTTGCTTTTTCCTGCGGCTGCCAGCCCTGGCGGACTCGATCCAAAATCCGAAGCCCGAATGATGGAATCCTGCAATGAAGACAAAGATTCTGGTTGTTGAAGACGATCCGCACATACTCCTTGGCTTGAAAGAGGTGCTGACAAGCGATGGATTCGACGTGGCGGTTTGCAATCGCGGCGATCAGGCGATGGATGCTCTGGCGCGGCATCGTCCGGGCCTGCTGGTGCTCGACGTCATGCTGCCAGGCTTGAGTGGCTACGATATTTGCAAACAGGTCCGAACCAAAAAAATCACCACTCCGATTCTGATGCTCACCGCCAAGGGCCAGGAAATCGACAAAGTTGTCGGGCTGGATCTCGGCGCGGATGATTATGTAACCAAGCCTTTCGGTGTGCGCGAGCTGCTGGCACGTATTCATGCCCTCCTGCGCCGCACCCATGGGGACAGCGCTAGCGCCGCCGCAACTCAAACGCCGTTTCAAATCGGCACGGCCACGATTGATCCCAAGAGATTTGAATTGAAGCGGGGCAAAACTGTGGAAGAGCTGACCGCCAAGGAACTGAAACTGCTCCAGCTATTTCATTCTCATCCGGGCGAAGTGCTGTCGCGCGATCGCCTGCTGAATGAAGTCTGGGGCTACAACTATTACGGCACGACACGCACTTTGGACCAGGTCATCGTGCAGTTGCGGAAGAAACTCGGCGACGATGGTAATGAATCCAGACACCTGGTAACGGTGCATGGAGTGGGCTATAAGCTGATCCCCTGAGAGCGCGTCCTGAAATTGTAGGAGCCGACGTAAGGAGGCTCTGATCAATTTGGGATTTTCGATTTTCGATTTTTCGATCAGAGCCTCCTTACGGGCGTGTTGCCCAACTGCCGGAGCGCGGCCGTCCCCGGCCGCAGCAACGTCCGAACTGCCTGTTTCTCTCGAATTTCGGCACAACCGTCGGACCGAGAGTCGCGCTTTTCCTGCGATTTCGCGTTTGGGCAACACGCCCTTACGTCGGCTCTTACACTCGATCGGGCCCTCCAAACACGCTCCAAGAACCAAGCGCAGCGTTGCGCTTCAGTGTGTCGCCTCAATACACAAAGCTCACCACAACCGCCTCGAGCGCGACAAATGCAAGGATCGCCCAGGCGGCATTTTCCAGCGACTCGCTCCGGGCCAAAGCTGCGCGCGCGCTGAGAGCGAGTCGTTTCCGGCCGGCCGGCTTTTGATCGTCGCTTGCGAGCGCCGGCAATTTCACCAAAGGGCTGGTCACTACCGTGGCACCAACATTAATCTGCATGCGAGCACAGTAATTCGCCGTCTGCTTCCCGCCAGATACAGTTCTTGAAAAATCTGATCGGCACAGTTTGCGCGGGCCGAAAAACTGTACTGGTCGTCTTTCGTTCCAGGTGTGACTATTCCCCTGGATCTTTTGATATATTCTCTTGAGTTATGATGATCCAGGATCTAGGCGCACACACTGCGGCCAGAGTCGAGTTTGGGGAAACGCTGTACAAACAATTGGCCTTGCGCATTTCCGAGTTGATTGAGCACGGTACGCTGCGGGCGGGTGAGCGCGTGCCATCCGTCCGCAAGTGCAGCCAGCAGCAAAACGTGAGCGTCGCCACGGTCATGCAGGCCTACCGCTTGCTCGAAGACCGGGGCGTCATCGAAGCCCGGCCGCAGTCAGGATATTACGTTCGTGCACGGCGCTGGTCCCCGCCGCCGGAACCTGAGAAATCGCGCCCCGCCCTGCGGCCCGTCAATGTTCAGGTCAGCGATCTGATTCTCCAGGTGGTCAAAGCCGGGCGTGATCCCAAGCTGGTGCGGCTCGGGGCGACATTGCCAAGTCCGGAATTATTTCCGATCAAGGCGTTGAGCCGGACGATGGCGTCAGTAGCTCGGCGGATGCCACTGGCTGCCCATGCCTACGAAGTGCCGCCGGGCAATCGCGCCTTGCGCGTGCAGGTGGCGCGCCGGGCGATGGAAGCCGGCTGCACGCTGGCTCCGGACGATATCATCACCACCGTCGGCGCGACCGAAGCGATCAATCTCTGCCTTCGGGCCGTGGCCAGGCCGGGCGACGTCATCGCCATTGAGTCCCCAACCTTTTTCAACATTTTACAAATCATTGAATCCCTCGGAATGCGCGTATGCGAGATCCCGACATACCCGCGCCACGGGATTTGTCTGAACGAGTTGGAGGAGCGGCTGAACTGTTGCCGGATCAAGGCCTGCGTGTTCATGCTGAATTACAGCAATCCGCTGGGCAGTTGCATGCCCGACGAGAAAAAGAAGAAGCTGGTTGAGATTCTCGCGAGCCGCCAAATCCCGCTCATCGAGGATGACATTTATGGCAACCTGACGTTCGGCGCGACACGTCCAAAAGCGGCGAAGGCGTTCGATAAGGAGGGGTGGGTGATGTTGTGCGACTCATTCACCAAGACTCTGTCGCCCGGCTCACGCGTCGGCTGGGTGGCACCGGGCCGGTTCAAAGCGCGCGTCGAGTTCTTGAAGTTTGTCAATACGAGCGCCACGGCTTCCCTACCCCAGATGGCGATCGCTGAATTTCTCCAGAACGGCGGATACGATCATCATTTGCGAAAAATTCGACGCCAGTACGCGGCGCAGATGCAGCAAATGAGCGAAGCTATCACCCGGCACTTCCCGGCGGGGACAAAGCTCACGCGGCCCTCTGGCGGGATGTGCCTATGGGTCGAATTGCCGCCGCACGTCAAGGCGCTGGCCCTGTATCATCAGGCCATGGCCTCGGGGATCAGCATCGCGCCGGGGCCAATCTTTTCCGCAAAGCAGAAATACGAACGCTTTATCCGCATCAATTGCGGAAATCCGTGGTCTGACACGATCGAGAATGCGATTCACCGGCTTGGAGCCATGGCGGGATCAAGCGGTAATGGCGAGCATGGTGCGCGGAAGTGAGCGTGCGCCACACCGCGGTGAGCACTTGTGCCACCGCGAGTCCAGTTACGATCATTTCGTCCAGACAAGAATCATTTGCGCGCTTGCCAGGGCGGCAAACGCCAGGGCCAGGTACCAAAGCGGCCGCTTTTTGGTGACCAGTGAGATCGAGCCTAGGGCAATGGCAATTTGGAAAACCGAGACGGCCGTGCCCATGGCTCCGCCATGCTGGCTCGAGTTGGAGGCGGCTTCGCGCGCCACGTCACGCTTTTTTTCGAGCGCCTCGGCACCTTTCCGGATGTCGTCCTTCTCCTTGCCATATTTCGACACTTTGGCGTTGAACGCGGCAGACCCGGACGCGGTATTGGTGCCACCGGCCTCAGGGTCACTGGCGGACCTCTCACCAAGCGCCTCGTAGAGGTTCTGCTTGATCGATTTTGCCTGGTAGTAACTCCATTGATCGGAGGCTTCGGCCTGGAAGAAGGTCGCATTGTTCAGTTCTACCAAGGTGCGGCTGGAATACTTGCCGGCCCATTGCGTCGCCACGGCCGCGAGCACTGCGACGAAGACCAACGACACGGCCGTGTATTTCGTCCACGATTCACGCTGCTCCTTTTCCTTCTGGGTCGCGCGATCGGCCTTGAGGTCCGCGATGAAAGTCTTGAGCTCGGCTAATTCTTTATTCGGTTGGTTTGTCCCGTTCATAAGCTAAAAACTGGAGTGATGGAACGGTGGAGTAATGGAGAGGTGTCAGGCAGCGCCCAATCATTCCATCACTCCGTTATTCCATCGCTCCATCACTCCGTGTCGTTATTTGTTCTTCGCCGCCAGATAGCGTTCGGCGTCGATGGCCGCGGCGCAGCCGAGTCCAGCCGCGGTGACCGCCTGGCGATACACGCGATCGGCGCAATCTCCCGCCACGAACACCCCGGGGATATTCGTCGCGGTGCCGCGCGTGGGGATGATGTAGCCGGTTTCATCCATGTTAATCGCTCCCCGGAAAATCTGTGTGTTCGGGAGATGGCCGATCGCCACGAACACCCCTGCACAGTTCAGCATGTTTTCTGCCCCGGTCTTAACGTCTTTCAATCGCACCCCGGTTACTTTGTTTTGCTTCACATCCAGCACCTCAGTAACGACCGAATCCCAGACAGGTTTGATCTTGGGATGCGCCAGCGTGCGCTCGGCCATGATCTTCGAAGCGCGCAGAGCGTCGCGCCGGTGGACCAGGTAAACCATCGAACCGAAACGGGTCAGGTACAGCGCTTCCTCGCAAGCTGAATCCCCACCCCCGACCACGACCAGCGGTTGCTGGCGGAAGATCGGCAGCGCTCCATCGCATGTAGCGCAGTAAGTCACACCCTTGTTCTCCAAAAGGTGTTCGCTCTCCAAACCCAAGTGGCGATGACTGGCCCCGCTGGCGATGATGATGGTTTCAGTTCGTAGCGTCTCGCCATCCACAGTCAGCGAGAAGGGGTTTTGCGAAAGGTCCGCCGCCTCAACTTCACCAAACTGTGCGCGCGCCCCAAAGCGCTCGGCCTGCTTTTGAAAGCGCATCATGAGTTCGTAGCCGTCAACTCCTTCGGGGAAGCCGGGGTAATTCTCGACGATGGTTGTCGTCGTCAGCAGACCGCCGGGCTGCTTTCCCGTGAGCACGAGTGGTTTCAAATTGGCGCGCGCGCTGTAGAGCGCCGCCGTCCACCCTGCGCAGCCCGAACCAATGATGACTACTTTTTCCATGAGGCCGCGAAACTTAGTTTCTGAGTTGCTCATTGGCAAGAAGTGAATCCGACCGAAAAGCGCTCGACTCGGCGCATCGGAACATGCTCACTTTGCCGCGGTATGAATTTGCATCAGGCGCAGGGTGTGGCATTGGAGGCAGCCAAATCAGTCGGCGCGTTGCTCCTCCGGCATCTCGCCTTGCCTAAACGCGCTCGGGCTCGGACCCAATACGATATCAAGTTGGAGCTCGATGTTCAGTGTCAGAGACTGATTGAACGGATTTTGCGCTCGGCTTTCCCTGCTGTCGGTCTGCTCGGAGAAGAAGGCGTGGCGGGCAATCTAAACGCGGAATATCGCTGGGTTGTCGATCCTATTGACGGCACAGTCAATTTCGCTTACGGCGTTCCCCATGCGTGCGTTTCCATCGCGCTTCAGCGGCGCGAGCGCGAGCCGAAGCGCGTCGCGCAAAGTATAAGTTCCCGAAGCCGATCGCGGTCAACGCCATACCCTGACGGCTACCAAACCTTGGCAGGCGTTGTTTATGACCCGTTTTGTGATGAACTCTGGACGGCGACGGAGAGCGGACCCGCGCGGCTAAATGGCAAAATCATCCACGTCAGCCCGCGTCGGAAACTTGCAGACGCGATTATTGCCGTCGGTCTGTCCAAGAGCCGGGAACATCTGGCCGCTACATTGCCTTTGTTCAACAGGTTGGTTCGCCGCGTGCGCAAGATCCGGATCATGGGGGCAGGTGCGTTGGATTTGAGCTACGTCGCCTGTGGCAGGTTTGACGCGTATCTCGAGCGAAGCATTAGCCTGTGGGACGTTGCCGCTGGAGGGCTAATATTGGAGCGGGCAGGCGGAGAGCTTTGGTGGCAACCGATCGCTGGCGATCATAAGTTCCGAATGATCGCCAGCAACGGTCTGCTGCGGAAGGAACTGGGCGTGCGCGGATAGCCTTTCATCGCCCAGCCATTGCGCTGCTAAGCTGGTTCAAGGTAACTCTCTTCAGCCCGGGTATCGTATTGCCATCCTGTCATGGTGTCGGCGTCCTCAGTCGGACCTTGAGTTTGGCCAGAGCGTTTGCTCGATGACTCATCCTATTCTTTGCCTCCTCACCCAATTCAGCGAACGTTTGCTCATAACCGGTCGGAAAAAACAAGGGATCATATCCGAAACCCGACTGACCTCTCGGCGCGAAACCAATTCTACCCTCGCATGCGCCTTCGAACAACTCCGTCGCGAACTCTGCTTCGTCAACGCAGCATACCGTGGAAGCAGTTCGAACGGATTGCTCGGGCAAGGGCGTCAGCGCTAAAACGCATCGAAACCGCGCCGTCCGCTGGGGCGACGCCACATCCCGCAGCAAGCGCAACAGTTTCGCGTTGTTATCCGCGTCCGAAGAATTGCCCCTTTGATCCGTATCAAGGGCGGCGAATCGCGCGGAATGTACTCCCGGCGCCCCTGCGAGCGCATCCACCTCAAGTCCGGAATCGTCCGCCAACACACACATTCTGGACTTACCGTGAGCGTCAGTTTGCCAAGCGGCGGTCCACCTCGCCAGTTCAACCGCTTTCTTCGTCGCGTTCCCCTCGAACGTGCCGGCGTCCTCTGCGACCTCTGGCGCATCTGGGTAATCGTTCAACGTCAGATAGCGGATCTCGTGCCCGAGGATGGCGCGTATTTCTGCGATTTTATGCGCGTTTCGTGACGCCAGTACCAGGGTGAGCATCATTGAACGTTGCTCATCCTTGCACGTGGTGGGGCATAGGTCGAGACAGGACCGGGATCAAGATCGAAGGCGGCAAGCCTAGCTTCACTAACGCGATGGCGGCAACATTTCCATTTGCCGCGAAAATCCATTCGTTCCCGACTTGACCCACCACAATGTGCCGCTGATGTCGTTCGTGTCAGCTCCAAAACGCGGCAACCCGATAATAATCTCCGTCCCGCCGAAGTACGAGAGATAAAAGGGCAGATTGCCGCCGTTGAAATCGGTCTGGAATAGTGCTGAGGCCAAAGCGAAGGAATTATTGTTGATCCATCGGCCCTGGACCTTGACTGCCCCGGCCATGCTGATCGAGGCTGAGCCACTCCCAATTTTGTTAGTGTTCAAGTCGGACGAATTCGCGGCGACCAGTGGCGCCACCAAGGCATTATTGACGTTGGTGATCAGAATGAAACCGCGACCACCCGCTTGCGGCGCCGGGTTGGTTTTCGAGTTAAACGACTTTCCAGCGAACACTGGAGAGACGAGAACCTCGGTGCCAAGTGCGTTGGTGACTTGACCCGTGAGGAGGCCCGTCCCTCCTGACAGGTCGAGCTGCAAGGAACACACGGCCGGCAGGTATGGGCGGCGAAGCACCGGGACAGTCGCGCGCCCGCTTGGATCGAACTGTCCGCTGAAAGAAAAGCTTGTCCCCTTCATCGCCAATTTCGCGCTGAACGAGCCGTTCGGCCTGAGCTGCAGGCTCAAAGAACCTGCGCTTTCCGTGAACATGTCAAATGGCCCCAGTGCCGCTTTGTTCGTGTCGAAAAACACTCCCTGGTAGGCCCCGGCGACCACTGGGAACGGGTTCGTAACGAAGTTCGCCACGAGTGTCATCCCGTTGGTAAGCACGAAACTGAGGGTTGCATTGTTTGTGACCGCAAGTCCTTCGCCTTCCCAGCTCTGAAAGACGAAGCCTCGAGCGGGCCGCGCGGTGACGGTGTAAAGTTGTCCGAGCTCCAACATCTTGTGGGTCAAATCGGGCGACACGGTCCCTGCACCATTCGTCTGGATGACCAGCGATGCCGGGACGACATACGTGTAAAATCGCGACAGCGTTGGGGACGAGTTGGTCGAAAAATCAATACTGCGAAGCCGCACCTGGTTTTGGCCGGGCTGCAGCGTCACGATTGCCATCCAATTGGAAGTGCCTTCCGCGTACGCAGCCGGCGCTGGTGGGTCGAGAAAAGGACCACTGGTTATCTGATACTCGACATGGTCAAGGTTTGCATCGCTGGCTGTGCCCGCGAGGCAAACCCGGTTCGTGTAGAGACGTGCAAAATTGGCCGGGGCATTTGTGATCGCAATGCGCGGCGCAACCGAATCTGGCCCATGAATCCGGATGACCACTGGTGGGGAAGTGCCTGCCTGACCCAAGTCGTCTGTCGCTTGAGCAGTCAGCGAATAAAGACGAGCTTCCGCCGGCGTCCACACGAGCGAAAACGGCGCCTCGCCCACTGTGCCCAGCAAGTTTGTGGCCTCGAAGAATTCAACGTTCGTGACACTCGGGCTCACCTGCGCCGTGTTCGTGAGGATTGTCCCGAGCAGGAAATTCGTTCCCGAGGGCGAGACCGACACCGTTACGATGGGAGGAGCGACGAAGGAGATCCTAACGACCGACGAAGTGACCGCGTTGGTGCGCGGATCTGTGGCAACGGCGGTCAGCGCATAGCTGCCCGCGGCGACATTCGTGAGCAACGTCGTGTAGAGATTCGTCGCGGGGTTCGTCAGTGATACACCGACGGAGTTGGTGGCGTTCAGGAAAAATTCCACCTGACTGATACTGCCGTTGGTCTCGCCCGCCTCGGCCGTCACGAGAACTTGGGAGCCGTCGGGGAAACGAGCCTCATTCGTCGGATCGATAATACTCACGAACGGGGAGCCTGGGGGGATGACGGTCAGTACGGCGTGGTCGCTGGCCGTGGTGCCGTTTTGGTCTGTGACCAACACGTTGTATTGTCCTGCAGCATTGGTCTGGACATTGGGCAGCATCAGGGGGTTGGTAGTAGCACCGGAGATTGTAATGTCGTTGTACTGCCATTGATAAGTGAACGGCGGCGCGCCGCTGACCGCGACGCTGAAGCTCACCGTGCTGTCCACCTGGACCGTTTGGCTCTGCGGTTGGGTCACGATCTTTGGCCCGACGACAAATCCGATTACCAGCACCGGAGCATGACTCGGGTCCTCGCGGCTTCCAAAGCGCCGCACGGTTTCGCGCGAAGCTTCTCGCTCGCTGATGAGCATCCAGCCGAAATTCGTGCTCGGATCGTTCAGCCAGGCCTGGACGTCGGCCACGAGGCCGGTAGTGGAATTGAACGTATAGGGACCGAATCCGTTAATGAAATTCGTAGCGCTGAATGCCCCGACGTAATCGACATCCGCGCCGCCTCCCGGCGGTGTCCACGGGGTGGAAGGATGGAAGCGGTTGTTCCAGGTGGCCTGGCCCGCGGTCGCGGGCGACCCGAGCATCGTGCCTGCGCCGTTGCCTTCTCCCCAATCCCGCAGCACCCGATTCAGCGAAAAGATGGAGCCCAGGGGACTCGGCGGTACTTTGACCACTTGAATGTCGAATGCGGCTGAAGTAATCGTGGCGCTGGAGGGAACTTGGGTCAGATCAAATTTGAACAATCCTCGGCTGCGCTTGAGGAGCCGGATCGTTCCGGCGGCGACGTCAGTCAAGCCGCCAAGATTGTTGTCGGGCACGTACTCAAACAGGGAAGTATCGGCGATCGGAGTGAGCGTAATAGTGTCGGCCGATGTGTCACCGAACGACAAGGTTGCGATTGATAACACTGCGATTCCGATTTTTGCCCGAAAAGACGCCCCGTGGTGCCGACGCGGCTGATCCTCACCCCGGTCGAACTGCCGAATCCACAAATCAGCAAAAGAATAACGCATAAGAGCGTTTCATTTCATTATTCATGTCGAGTTCAAGGCCACTTCATCACCAAGGTGGCGAAGACGCCGTGAGCGGTGTAGTCGTTGATGCCTCCGCCGCTGGGTTCCAAATAACGATAGAAGGCATACCGCAAGTTCGTGTTAAGATTCTTGGTCAACCGCCGGGACACCCCGGCCATCACACCGTGCCGAGTGTAACTCAGTCCCAGGGGCAGTCCGTCGCCCTCATTGTTTTGGCCATAGTCTGCCCGGGAAAAGGAATAGGCACAATGAAACCTCGTCGCCTCGTTCAAGGTGTAGTCCGCACTGGCAATGATGGAATAAACATTGCCTTTGTACGGCGCGACCGACGGACTTCCGTTTTGCGCCGTGGTAGTGCGAGAATCGCTGTAAGTGAACGTACCGGCAAAGTAAACGCGCTGGAAAGGAGTCACGGTGAGGCCGAGGCCGAATACGTGGGCGTCATATTTTCCCGCGAGGAGACCCTCCCGCTGGTCGCCCCCTGGAACCGGATCCGTAGTGGTGGAGTAATCCGTATTGACCCATTGGTAGGTGAAGGTTGTTCGCAACCAATTAGCCGGCCGCAGCACTAACTTTGCTTCTGCCTCATCCGTATCAATCTTCCGATGGCGGATAAACTCTGAATAGCCCGGATTATTGGTTAGGGCTCCCTGCCCGTCCACGGTTAAGTCCAAGCGTTTGTCGTAGTCCGTATCACTGAGTCGATTCTTGTAGTGCGCGCTAAAGGTAACCCAGCGCCATGGCGAAGTATTAAACCCCACGCGGCCGTCTCGCAGATTGTTGCGTGCGTCGGTGTCGCGCAGGAACGGGCTTCCGGCGTCTTCATGCTCGAATTGTCCGATACTCTCCTGCTCGAAACGAGTTTCCGCGAACAGCACCGTGAACGGTATCCCGGTATATCGCAGGCCGGCATTTTCCATTACCTTGGCTTTGTCCAAATCCGACTGAATCGTGGCCGGCGTGTTCGTGAAACTATACGGGGTGTACGGATCGCCTTCATCGAGGTTAATTTTTCCAGCCCCTTCCTGCCGTTG
This sequence comes from uncultured Verrucomicrobiota bacterium, assembly GCA_964446585.1. GTDB lineage: Bacteria > Verrucomicrobiota > Verrucomicrobiia > Limisphaerales > UBA8199 > CAYUPI01. Next base: position 84,121 of record CAYUPI010000017.1, on the reverse strand, counting down.
CCATTCGCTTTGCACCCCGAGCGAAAGGCTCAATCCGGTGATAGGGCCCAGCAGGCTTCCGACGCTGAACGCGTGGGCCTCGCGTTTCAGGACGATGACGTCGCTCGACCAAAATCGGCCCGTAGTCGGCACCCCAGCCGAATCCAGAGTTTGCTGGCTAAACGAAGCATCCCCATCAAATCGGGAATACAAATAGCCGCCCGAAAGCAGCCACCAGTCTGTCACCTGCCGCTCCAGTCGCAGCGTGTTCATGCCCTGTATGTGGCTGCCGCCTTCTCGCGTTTGGATCACCGTATCCGGGCCCGGCCCCAGATCGACATTCTGGGCATCCTGCCGAAGTGTCATCAGCCTGTAAATCTCCACACGCGCGTTGTCCTCCAGGTGCCATCCCCAAAAATCATACGTCAGATCCAGTTTCGCGATATGGACCCGCTCATCGAGGTGTTTCGCCGATGGATAAATGTTCTTCCCATCACCTGCTTTGGGATTGCTCTTTCCGCTCACCGTTCCCCATTCCAGCAACGACTTGGCGCCGTCCTTATACTGATATTCGTAACCGAGCACGATCTGTGGCAGGTTGGGCAGTGTCAGGCCGATATCGATCCACGCCCGCCCAAGGTCTAGGTGCAAGTCTCGGTTCAGATCGAAAGACGGCACCGCGAACGGGCGATAATAGCCTCCAGTATCATCGTAATACCGCCGCCACTGCTCAAATCCTCCGCGCACGAATCCCACGTCTGACTTCTCCAGCGCAAGCTTGACTTGAAAATCCTGGTCGGGAACTAACGCTCTGCCTTCCGCCGAAAACTTCTTATCAGGACCAATTTGCTCTTGCAGCGAAAAATGCTCCAAACCGCCCCCGAAACCTTGCCGCATTCCTTCAAGCTCGCGGAATTTTGCTTTGTCACCGGTCACACCGATCCAGCGAAGCGTTGGCGCGGCGGAAAATGTGAATTGGACCGGCGGGTTGGTCGCGCCCCATTGAAAGCCTTGGTCGATCCACGCGCGGAACAGCCCCACCTGTTGCGCCGTGAGCGGCTCGCCTTTGCTCGGCGGCGGCATTTCCATATCGGGCACGAGCCGCGCGATGTAATGGACAAGCGGGCTCTGCGCGCTCTTGCCAGGAATGATATCAATGCCGTTGTCCCCGCCCTTGAGAGCCGATTCCCGGTTGTCCAACCGGAAATGACTCTTAGGCCGCTCCGGTCCGTGACAACGCCAGCAGACGGTTTCCAGAATCGGTTTGATATCGCGCTCAAATTCCACAGTAGTAGCAGCAGGTGGAGGCAGCTTGCTTTCATCAACCGCCGCTCGAGCGGAAACCGCTACGGCCAGGAGACAAAATGACGAATGACGAATGACGAATGACGAAAAAATGCCCAAATCCGGAAGTCGAATGCCCCTGCTCGAATCCGCCGATCGTATTCGAGATTCGTCGTTCGGAATTATCTCGTCATTCGTCATTCTTCATTCGTCACTTGCCGGCGCGTATCACTGCTGCTCCCGTTCAACGTCTCAATAAAGCATCCTCGGGTGCATGTTCGAGCCATGCACCGAACTGTGGCAGCCTGCGCTCCAGCAGGCACCCTGCTTCAAATATGGTGTGTGGTCTTTGATCCCGATGAAAATCTGACCCGTCGGCCCATGCTGGGCTTGCGCATGGCATTTGAGACAAAGATTTGGATCGCTTTCGACCAGCAGCTTGCGGTTTACCGAACCGTGTGGGTTGTGACACACGGTGCAACCTTCGCGCAAGGCCTCATGCTCGAACACAAACGGCCGCGTCTGCTCGCGATGACATTCGGCGCAGTTCTGATTAAGTCGAGCCATCGCCAAGCCGCGCGCGGGCTTAAAGATATCGGCGCCATGGGGATCATGGCATTGCACGCAATTCATCCGGCCTTCGAGGACCGGATGATGCTGGGGAAGGTTGAATTCGGCATGGGTCTGGAGGTGGCACCGGAAGCAGGCGGCCGGATCCTTCCCGGGATTGACGATGAACTTTCCGCGCCCGCCGCCCGCTTCGAGGTGCTTGCTGCCGGGTCCGTGGCATGATTCGCAGCCGGCCTGGCCTGCCAACTTCGCGCCTTCGAAATGCAGGCGGCCGTGCGCGCTGGCAGGGAAAATGCGCGTTATGTTTGTGTGACAATCATAACAAGCCCTATTGCCGACGTACGTTGCTCCGGGAATCTCGGGCGGTGCGACGACGGTCCGAGTGATGGAAGTACAGGCGTTCAGCAAGAGGCCTACCCCTAAAGCGACGGAGAAAGCCAACGCCAGGGTGATTGTTTGTTCCGCTTTCAATTCTGATTCCGCGGCCACTCTATCGCAGTCAATCCCAGCACGCAACCGAGCGCCTAGCACGGCGTGACGGAGCGAATCCCGCCTTGCCGAACACCTCTGCGCGAGTATTGCAGAGGGCCCCGCGGGAAAGCACCTCGCAGCTTTGCAGCTCGCTCCTCAGGAACTGCGAAAGAACCGATCAGTTGGATATCTTCCCTTAATGCGCTTTGGACATTCGCCCGGCAACTTGTCGATTCCCTGATTCCTTCACGGTTTGGCACTCGTTTGCCGAGGGCGCTCCACCCCTCCATCCCGGGCATCCTCCCGTTCAACAACCGCGGCGTCGTGGCCCGCGGCTGCCATCACTTGGCTGGCGTCGCGTGACACCGATTGGCTTGTTACTGCGGCGGCTTTGAGTATCTGTTCCGCGATCGCGTCCGCGAGGTTGCCGCCGATGGGGAAGGCCATTTGCAAATGACCGGCGGGGTCGATAATGAGCGTGCGAAAATTGTGATTAAATAAGCTCCCTTCGCGTGTCGTTGTCACATCTGAAAGACGCGCTAGTTCCGCTATCTTATCAGACGCTCCGGTGAGAAAACTCCAGTGGTTCGGTTCGTAATGGTAGTGCTCGGCGTAAGTTTTCAAAACGGCAGGCGTATCAAACTCGGTATCGAAAGACACCGATATGAAATGCCAATTGGTCGGTGCGTTCGGCAGGTGGGCAAGTTTGCGCGAAGCCTGCTCGAAATTCTTCGAAAGTCGGGGACAAAAATCGGGGATCGGGCAACGCGTAAAGAAGAAGGTAATGGCCAGCGCCTGCCCCTGGAACTGAGCCAGGCTGACGGGTTGCCCTAGTTGATTGGTGAACTTGTAATCCAGCAACGGATGCCGACTGGCGTCCGGTCGCGATGCCTGCACGTTCTTGTCGCTGACCCTGGCCGGTGCCAGATGCTCTTGCCCCGTCTTTCTGATTTTGTCGATCCAACTCTCATAGTCGCTGACGAGGAGTCGAAACGAGATTTCGTCACCTTCTCGCAAACCCGCCAGTACTTCGGCCGAAGCGATTTTGAACGGCATGGTCATAGCCGGCATGTAATTCGTGATCGCCTCGTGTTGGATCTCGACTGTCCGGCCGTCGTCGCGGATCTTCCGCAAAATGCCTCTAGCCGAGAATATGCGGGCGCCGTCAGTATGGGACCGTTCGGGCAGCCTTTCGGCGGCCTCAGGGCCTTGTTCAATGACTCGGGTGGCCTCAGAGCCGTTTTCCCTCGCTTGGCGCGCTTCAGTGCGAAGAGCAGGCGCGCTCGGCTGACCAAAGTAGGCGGCCGTGAGCAAGCTCAGCATTGCCAGTCCGCAAAAGCAGCGTACTGTCGTTTCGAGTCTTCGCTTCGCGAGCAAGGGCGCCAGGGATGGCCGGTGCATGGAACTCATGGATTCGGCAACCGCGCGACTCGGTAGAAGTTCAAGCCCGGGCCGGCGGCGCTATCGGTGAAAGTAACGCTGCTGCCCGCAGCGGTGTTGGTGCTGAGAGGTATAAAACTGCTCAGGCTCAGGCTGCTGGAGCGTTGAACTACATAGCGCAGCCCGGCATTCGCCGTATAGTCAAACCGGAACTGACCCCCAGAAAGCCACAGTGGATTGCTCAACAAGATGGCCACGGGCGTCACCACAGAGATCGAAACTTTATTTGTGCCGGTGTCCCCGAGGCTATCCGTCGCCACCGCAGAAAATGAATAGCTCCCAGCGGCAAGAGCGCTAGCCACTACTGTATAGGGACCGGTGGTTTGGTTGGTGAGCGAGGTTGTCCCCTGAAAAAACTCGACGTTTGTGACATTGCCGCTGCCGTCGGCAGTCGTGGCTGTAATTCTCACATCGGCGGGTGCGCTGAATACGGTGCCGTCCGCAGGATTGGTAATGGTCACGGAGGGCGGAATGTTGCCGGCCGATGCAACATTTACCGAGCCCTGAAAGTAATGGACTGAGCAGCTATATGGAAAGTTGCCACTGTTGGGGAACATCCACGTAAAGGTGTAGGGCATGTTTTGAGGAAGGGAATCCCATATGAATGTATCGCTGGTGGTGGAATGATTATTTCCGGCCCATGTCCACTTAACCGAGTCGTTGACATTGATGGCAACGTTCGGCGGATCAAAATATCCACCGTAGAAGGAGCTATATATCGTTACATTGGTCTCCGCCGCGGCGGCGGGTAATGAACAGCCAAAAAACGCCAGGCAAGCGGACGCGGCCACTAACCATGTAACCTTTCGCGTTGGAATTGTGTGTTTCATAAGTCGTTTCATAAGTCTTTAGCTGCGATTCGTGAACGGTTTGGATCCAAAAACGGGCTGTCAAAACCTGTCCGTTTCAAAGATTTTGGGTCGGCTTCAGTTTTGATGACGGGCTGAGGGAACTTCCCTCGTCGAGGTTACGATGAATGGGCGGGCTAATTGTTCCCGCTAGCCGCACAATTCCGATTCATCGTTTTCGCGGTCGGAACGTGCATTGCCGGGAAGCTATTGCTAAAAAAGAACGAGCCGTGGGTGACATTCGTAGCCCCACCGACGTCCCTCTGCAGCGGGGCGTCGACGAGCCATCCAACCAGAAGAAGCTTTCTGAGTCACATGACTGCTTTGCACCAGGAGCAGTGGCTTCGTCCAGGCATGGTCCTCCCACGAATGAATGCCGAGCCGCCTGGCGGCCGGGCCTGCGGCGCTATCGCGGGACAGCCCATCCAGGCGGCCGGCAAATCTGTTTGGCGGGCGAAGCCGACGGCTTAAGTCACGTTCGGCAGGCTGGTGGATCGCTGTCCTGCCGGTAAGCCCGCATCGGAATTGAAGACCATTCTGTCTCATCGCTCGCGGAGGGAATCCTTCCCTCACAACCTTGAGACGCTCGAGTCGCGATCTTGTTCCCGACACTGGAATGATTTTGATCTCGCCTTCACTGGCTCGGAGATCTGAAATTGCAGCTAAGTTTTTGCTACCAAACGGGAACAAACTCTCGTCTGATGAGTCATACCCATGCGAGCGCGGAACGCCTGGACTTTGAAAGCCTGGTCGAACAATATTATCGGCCGCTCTATCAGTTTGCCTTCAGCCTGACTCGGTCGGAGTCTGAAGCGTGCGATTTAACACAGCAGACATTCTATATCTGGGCCACGAAGGGCAATCAGTTGAGAGATCCGTCGAAAGTGAAAAGCTGGCTGTTCACGACCCTCCACCGCGAGTTCCTGGAAACTCATCGGCGCCAGTCGCGTTTTCCCCACTATGAACTGAGCCAGGTGGACAGCGAACTGCCCACGATTTCTCCCACGCGGATAAACGAGTTGGACGCGGCGCAAGTGCTGCAGGCGCTCAGGCAAATTGACAGTGTGTATCAGGCGCCCGTCGCGTTATTTTACCTGGAGGATTACGCCTACAAAGAGATCGCGGAGATTTTGCGCGTGCCGATGGGCACGGTGAAATCCCGGATCGCGCGCGGGATCGCCCAATTGCATAAGGCGCTGGCTGGCGGCGAATCCGCAGGACCGGCGCCAAAGGAAGACCGTGAATAGTCGCGAGGCCAAACAGATTCTGCTGCTCTATCGGCCACGCGTCGCCGACAAGGACGAGCCCGAGCTGGCCGCCGCGCTGGCGCTGGCCGAACAGGATCCGGAACTGCGCCGCTGGTTTCACCAGCATCGCGTCACGCAAGAAACATTGCGCGCCAGCTTCCGGCAGCTCCCCGTGCCTGACGGCCTGAAGGAACAAATCCTCTCAGAGCGCAAAGCGCACACGGCCCTTCCGATGACGCGAAAACTGGTGCTGATCGCGCTCAGTGTGGTGATCATGTTTTTGCTGGCTGGAGTCTCGTTTTCTCTGCTGCATCGGCCGGAGGACCGGACCTTTGCCAATTTCCAAAGCCGGATGGTGCGGACGGTTTCGCGCGCGTACCCCAAGATGGATTTGGAAACCTCGGATACAGGTAGAATTCGCCAATACCTGGCCCAACATCAGGCCCCCGGCGACTACGTGCTGCCCCCAAGACTGGAGAATACCACCAGCACCGGCTGCGCGCTGTTGCAATGGCGAGGCAAGCCAGTTTCCATGATTTGCTTCAATTCCGGACTCACTCCCACCCCGAACGAGCCAGATCTTTTCCTCTTTGTCATCAATCGAGGCGACGTGCCCAACGCGCCCTCTAGCGCATCGCCTCTGTTCACGCAAGGCGACGCGATCTCCACCGCGACCTGGAGTGCTGGTGATAAGACTTACCTTCTGGCTGGACAGGGTGGAGAGTCGTTCCTCCGCCGCTACTTCTAACCAAAAGCTGGTGCGAATCTAACCAACTGAGCGCCAATAGCTTAGTCGCGGTCGATGCTCATGTGATCAGTGACCCAGCTAAAATCGCCCCACTCGCTTCTTGGCAGCTTCATCGGCAACTGCGCTCCGTCGGGTCGAGGTGGCGCTTTCGTGCTGGCGAAACGCCAGCGGTGTGTTTCGCCATGTCCGTCGGCGAATGCGAAACAGGCCGCGCCATTGTGGTACGAAGCGGGCAGGTCGGTCCATTCCCATGAGTACGCCCGGTTGATGAAATAGCCGTCATTAATGCTGTCCGGGTGCTCATCGAGAAAAACAAAGATGCCGGATGGCGCGGGAATGGTCGAGAGGCTGAAAAACTGAACGTAATCGGGGTTATTACGATTGACGCCGGTTTGAGACAAGTCGCCGACATCTCCGATCATTGCGTTCATCGAATAGCTCCGGATGCGTGCTGTCCACCCGGCCGCACGCTGGATATCGCTTAACACATTGTCCGCCGGACAGCGATAAATGTTCACTATTTTGCTGGCATAGGGTCCAAGGCTGGCTTCCTTGATCGTGGCCAGATTCGTGTTATCCGGCTTCAATTCCCAATTAAGTACATTGTTTACCCAGTTCAGGTAATTTGCGGGGGCGACACCGCGAATTTTGATATCACCTCCCAGGTTGTACGCCAGCCGTCCGTTATGGTCGTCGGCGTAGAGCTGCCAGGCCAAATCGAGCTGCCGCGTGTTACTGAGGCAGAACACACCTTGCGCTTTAGCTCGCGTTTTGGATAATACCGGCAATAACAAACTCGCCAGGATTGCGATGATCGCAATCACGACCAGCAACTCGATCAGCGTGAAGCCCGCCCTGCGCATCCTGTCGCTCCGGATGGCGGCTGATGACCGTGAAAAACTGGCGCACATAATTGCGACTTTCGAACGGGTAGCGGGTCGATGCTCTCCCATTCAGATACTACAAACGCCCGAATCTGTCAAAGCTGCAAATGCGGGAACAAAATCCGCACGCAGCCGTCTTAGCATTATCTAGCAATCGGAAATTCAAAGCTTAGACCCGAACTGGCTATGAACCAACTACCTGTCATCTTGATCGGTTTTGCTCTGGCCGGCAGCATCGCCCTATCCTCCCGGGCAGACTTGACCACCAATCTGAACCCCATCGTGGATTCTTCTATTCATAAGTTTTCCGCGGATCTTAACTTCGGAACTGAGGGCTCGATGGCTGCGGGAGACACCGGCACCACCGGCGGCAACGAGGTCCGGCGGGCGCTGCTCGCATTCGATCTTGCCGGAAGCATCCCCGCGGGAGCAACGATTACCTCTGCGAGCCTCCAAGTGATCGTCGTCACCGTGCCCCGTTCCGCGGTGAACTCCACCTTCGATCTACGGCGCCTGTTGAAACCCTGGAACGAAACGTCAGTGACTTGGAACTCAGCCTCGACTGGAGTTCCCTGGGACCAGCCGGGAGCGACTGGCACGAGTGATTCCGCAAGCAGTGCCAGCTCCACGGTCCCCGTCACCAGCCTCGGTAACTACGTATTTGCTTCTACACCCGACCTGCTGGCGGATGTGCAGGCTGCTGTGGACGGCAGTGCGCCGAGTTTCGGCTGGCTGCTCGTTAGTGAAAGCGAGGGGACTGCGTACACTGGCCGGCAGTTTGGCACTCATGAGGACACGGTGAATACCCCTGTGCTCACGGTTACCTATACGGTTCCCTCCTCGCCCCCACCGCCGAACCCTCCGCTCATTTCCCAGCCTGCCATCGTGGCCAACCGGATTCAGTTCTCATTCCTCGCCCAATCGAACGTGGCGTACGTGGTTGAATCCCGTGCAAACGCCGCCAGCGGCACCTGGAACACCGTGACCAGCATCACCGCTCAGGCAAGTGACAGCACTATCGTCGTCTCCGATCCAATAACGGTGAGCAGGAACTTCTACCGGGTCCGGACGAATTGACTCCGGCGAATCCAACTCTGCCATTGTCTGGCCCGCCGGATTTCGCGATATTCCGGCCCCTATGGCAGGACGCCAGCAATATCCTTTCCATCTAATCGAGCCCAAGTGGCAGAAACATTGGGAGGATCGGCAGATTTTTCGTGCCTGGAACCCAGGTGAGACAGTTCCTCCAGACCATCCCTTCGCTCGCCGGCACCCTCGGCTCAAACCCGAGCAAGTGCCCAAGTTCTATATCCTGGACATGTTCCCCTACCCTTCAGGCGCAGGGTTGCACGTAGGCCATCCTGAGGGCTATACCGCCACGGATATTATAGCGCGCTATCATCGGGCACGAGGCTGGCACGTCCTGCATCCGATGGGCTGGGATGCCTTTGGCCTCCCCGCCGAGCAGTATGCCATAAAGACCGGCCAGCACCCGCGGCAGACGACTGAGGAGAATATCGCCACATTCAAACGCCAGATAAAGGCGCTCGGCTTCAGCTACGACTGGAGCCGCGAAATCGACACGACCGATCCCGCCTATTTCAAGTGGACCCAATGGATATTTCTGCAGCTCTACAACTCCTGGTTCAACCCGACTACCAATCGAGCCGAGCCAATCCACACTCTGCCCTATCCACCGGAGCTCCAATTGCCTGCAGCCGACCTCGAACCAAAACGCCGCGGCTACTGCGATTCCAAACGGCTCGCGTTCGTCAGCGAAGCCCCGGTCTGGTGGTGTGAACAACTGGGCACCGTGCTGGCCAACGAAGAAGTCGTGGACGGCGTGAGCGAGGTGGGCGGTTTTCCGGTCGTGCGCAAGCCTATGCGACAGTGGATGCTGCGCATAACTGCCTTCGCCGAACGTCTCCTCACTGATCTCGATACGATCGAGTGGAGCGAGTCCCTTAAGGAAATGCAGCGCAATTGGATCGGGCGGAGCGAAGGCGCGGAAGTGGATTTTCCGTTGCCGAATCAGGGAACCAGGATCCGCGTTTTCACCACGCGGCCCGACACGCTTTTCGGCGCGACCTATATGGTCCTCGCGCCGGAACACAAGTTGGTGGATGCCATCACCACGGTGGAGTGCCGTGCGGCCGTCCGGGCCTACCAGCAGGCTGTGTCGAAAAAGAGCGACCTGGAACGCACCGAGCTCGCGAAGGAAAAGACTGGCGTATTCACCGGCGCCTATGCCATCAATCCGGTCAATCAGCAGAGGATACCTATCTGGATCGCTGATTACGTGCTCATCAGTTACGGCACCGGGGCCATCATGGCAGTGCCCGGCCACGATGTTCGCGATCTGGAGTTCGCCACGAAATTCAACCTGCCCGTCATTCAAGTCGTCCAACCGCCGGCGGGCAAGGACTGGCGCGGCTTCGTGGACGATGGCGTCTCCGTCAATTCCGCCAACGCAGAGATTTTACTCAACGGGCTGCCGACGCCCGAGGCCAAGCGCCAAATCACTCATTGGCTCGAGAGCAAACACCTGGGTAAGAAGACCATCAATTACAAGCTCCGCGACTGGCTCTTCAGCCGCCAACGCTATTGGGGCGAGCCGTTCCCGATCATTTGGAGAAAAGGTTCGGACGGCCAGGCATATCACGAGGCCCTTCCAGAATCCGCGTTGCCAGTGTCGCCGCCGCAGCTCGATGATTACAAACCCACACCCGATGGCCAACCGCCGCTGGCTCGGGCGACCGATTGGGTGAACCTAACCGACGGCTCTAAGCGCGAGACAAATACGATGCCCCAATGGGCCGGCAGTTGCTGGTATTACCTGCGCTACCTGGACGCAAAAAACTCAAGTGCTTTCTGCAATTCTGAGGCCGAATGCTACTGGATGGGCACGGCAACAGCGTCTGCCACGCCTTCCGCGGACAAGCCAACCCCCGGTATAAATCTATACGTCGGCGGCACCGAGCACGCCGTGCTGCACCTGCTCTATGCCCGATTCTGGCACAAGGTGCTCTCCGACCTTGGCCACGTCTCGACTCCCGAGCCATTCTTCAAGCTGGTTAACCAGGGCCTGATCCTCGGCGAAGATGGCCAAAAGATGTCGAAGGCGCGCGGAAATGTCGTAAACCCTGACGACATGGTGAACGAGTTCGGGGCGGATGCCCTCCGACTCTACGAGATGTTCATGGGCCCGCTCGAAATGGTGAAACCATGGAGCACCAAAGGGGTTGAAGGTGTCTATCGATTCCTGGGACGCGTTTGGCGGTGTTTCGTGGATGAGAAGAGCGAAACCGACTTCGAGCAGAATTCGACCGCAGACCCAGAACGCAGCGCGGCTTTTCTCGAGAAGATTCAGCTCAGCCCGGCAATCACGAACATCGAGCCGACGAACCTCCAGCTCAAAGCTCTTCACGCCTGCATCAAGAAAGTCACCGAGGACCTGGATGAACTCAAATTCAACACTGCCATTTCGGCCCTGATGGTCTTCGTCAATGAGGCGATGAACTGGGAGCGCAAACCGTCTTCCATCATGCGCGAGTTTTTGATCCTGCTGCAGCCGTTCGCACCGCATTTGGCGGAAGAGCTCTGGAGCAAAATGTCCAACGGCCAACGGCCAACGGCCAAAGCGGCTGCTTTGGAATGCGCTGGGACTTTGGACCTGGCTTACCAGCCTTGGCCAAAATTTGATCCGGCTTTGCTCGCCGAGGAAACTCTCGAGATCCCCGTTCAGGTAAATGGCAAGCTGCGCGATGTCGTTCGCGTGACGGCAACGGCGACCCAGTCGGACCTGGAGTCAGCCGCGATGGCATCGGAAAAGGTAAAGACATTTATAGCCGGCAAAACAATCCGGAAGGTCATTATTGTTCCCCGTAAGCTGGTCAATATAGTCGTCGCCTAACCGGAGATACCTCATCGCTCTGTAGCCGCGTCTCGTCAGAGCGCCGCATTCCTCGGGTCAAGGAGCGGAGGCGCTCTGACGAGACGCCGCTACAAACCGAGTAACTATTCACGAGGGTATGAGAAATGTTCGGGCTAATATGTCATTGTCGCAGGCTTGCGCCGATAGTATAGTTCTATGCGTGAACCGCTTGACCAGCAAGGAACAGTTGGTTCTGTGTGTCATTCTAGGACTGCTTCTGACGGGCTGGGCCGTTCGAGCTTATCGAACCGCTCATCCTCCTGCATCCGCCGTCGAACAAGAGAAACGCTAATATGCACGAAGTGAGTTTTGAAGAAGCGCTCGATTTGATTCGGGCCAAGGACCCGCGTTTTCAGCGCGAGGCCTACCATTTTGTGAAAGATGCGCTCAACTACACGCAGAGGAGTATTGGCCGCCAGCGCCGCGCCCGCAAGCACGTCACCGGCCAGGAATTGCTCGACGGCATCCGCGCGTTCGCGCTGGAGAAATATGGACCAATGACGGTGATGCTCCTGGACGAATGGGGCGTCCACAACTGTCGCGACTTCGGCGAGATCGTCTTCAACATGGTAGAAATCGGCTGGCTGGCGAAAACGGAAGACGATAGCCGCGCGGATTTCGAAGGCGGTTACGATTTTTTTGAAGCTTTTCGCAAGCCGTTTTTGCCCGCCTCCAAGTTGCCTTCCCCCAAGCCGGCGGAAAGTACCGCCCAATCTTCGTCCCGGTGAGGCTCAAACCAACGTTCATGGGCGCCTCCACCGCTTCGCTGGAGGGTTCACGGGCTGATCAGACTCTGGCCAGGGCGGCTTCCCGGCCAACTGAAGACCCAACCCAAGCGGCCTGCCCCGACGAGGAGCCGATTCCCCCGATGCCGCCAGGGGTCAGGCTCACTACGTTGGACAACGGGCTGACCATAATCGTGCGCGAAGACCACAGCGCGCCGGTGGTCTCGGCCCAAGCCTGGTGCATGGCCGGCAGCATTCATGAAGGAAAATGGCTCGGCGCGGGGCTTTCCCACGTGCTGGAACACATGCTCTTCAAAGGAACCTCCACCCGACCAGCCAGCCGCATCGATCAGGAGGTTCAGGAGGCCGGCGGCCAGATGAACGCTTTCACTTCGTTCGACCGCACAGTTTATCACATTGACGTGCCGAACACCGGCGCCAGGGTCGCCCTCGATATCCTCTGCGATGTCATGCAAAACGCCGCCTTGCCTGCGGACGAGCTCGAAAACGAAATGCAAGTCATCGTCCGCGAGATGGACATGAACATGGACGATCCAGGCCGGCGCGCCAGCCGCCGCCTGTTCGAAACCGCTTACACACGGAGCCCCTATCGCTTCACCGTCATCGGTTACCCCGACATTTTCCACCGGCTCCAGCGGGAGGACATTCGAGGTTACTACGAGGAGAAATACGCCGCGAACAACGTGTTTTACGTCGTCGCCGGCGATGTAAAGGAACCGGAGGTCGTGGCTCAAATCCAGGCGGCCTACGCAAAGAGCCGCGCCCGCCCACTGCCGCCGGTGGTGCTGCCCGAGGAGCCGAAACAGACCGGACCGCGCGAGATCATCGAAGAAGCGACTATCGAAATCGCGCATTTTCATTTCGCCTGGCATATTCCCGAGCTGCGGCACACCGATGTGCCCGCTCTGGACGTGCTGGCGGCACTGCTCGGTCACGGCCGCAGCTCGCGGCTCTACCGGGCGATTCGGGAGAAAAAAGGACTCGTCACCTCAATCGAAGCCTGGACGTACAGCCCCGGCAATCCTGGTCTGCTCGGCCTGAGCGCGACCGCAATTGCCGACCGATTTGACCCGGCCCGACTAGCCATGCTCGAAGAAGTCGAGCGCATAAAAGCCGAGTCGATCCCGGCGGAAGAGCTGAGCAAGGCCGTCAAGCAATTCATCGCCGGAACCCTCGCCGCTCGCAAAACTATGCAAGGCCAGGCGCAGGACCTAGGCGGGAGCTGGCTTGCGGCCAATGACTTGAATTTTTCCGAACGCTACCTCGCCGCCATCAAGCGTGTCCGGCCCGCAGACTTGCATCGCGTCGCGCGCGAATACTTAACGACCGAGAACCGGACGCTCTACGCTCTGCTGCCGGTCGGGACAGCGCCCAGGACCACGCTGGCAGCCGTTGCCGAGGTGGACCGGGCGATTCAAAAATTCGACTTCCCCAATGGACTGCGCTTGCTGGTCAAAGAAGATCACCGCCTGCCGTTCGTCGAATTCCGCGTTGTGTTCAAAGGGGGCGTGCTGGTCGAAAGCCCGGAAAACAACGGCATCACACAATTGACAGCCAATCTGATGCTCAAGGGGACCCGGAATCGTTTGGCAGAGGAGATTGCCGCTCAAATCGAGTCCGTCGGCGGCGCCATCGACAGCTACGGTGGAAATAACAGCTTCGGCATTAACCTCGAAGTCATGCGCGGCGATTTCGCGGAGGCACTGGGTCTGCTGGCAGACGTGTTGCTCGTGCCGACGTTTCCCACAACCGAACTCGACCGCGAGCGGGGAATTCAACTGGCCGCCATCCGCGCACAGAAAGACCAGTTGCTCCCGAGCGCGTTTAAGACTGCCCGCCGGGCACTTTTCGGAAAGAGCGGTTATGGCCTCGATGTTCTCGGCAGCGAGGAGAGTGTTCCAAGACTGCAATCGGCAGACCTGCGAGGCTTTCATCAACAGCATACGGTTCCCGGAGACTGCGTCCTCGCCATCTTTGGCGACGTTGGTACGTCCGTGGTTCGCGAGGCAGTCGAAAAAGCACTCGGCTCCTGGCGGCCCGTCGCCCCTTCCGCGATCCCGCCGAAGCGAAGTGAAGGCGGACGCTCCTCGACCCTCGCTTCCGTCCGGCGCACCACCGAACCCCACGATAAGAAGCAGGCCGTGCTCGTGATCTGCTTCCCCGGCGCTACGCTCTTCGACCCGGACCACTATGCACTGGATCTTCTGCAAGAGGCGTGCAGTGACCTTGGTTCACGGCTGTTTTTGCGCATTCGGGAAAAGCTGGGCCTGGCGTACTATGTCGGCGCGCAGAACTTCGTCGGGCCGGCGCCCGGCTACTTCGCTTTTTATGTCGGCACCGCTCCGGACAAGCTGGATCTGGTGGAAAAGGAAATGCTCCACGAAGCCGAGTTGTTGCGCGCGGAAGGTCTGACTGCCGAGGAACTCAACCGCGCGAAGGCTAAAATCATTGGCCAAAAGAAGATCGCCCGCCAGGACCTCGGCCATCTCGCAATGGCAACCGCGCTCCACGAACTTCATGGCCTGGGCTACGCTCACTACAACCGCGAAGATGCCCTCTTCGAAGCTGTGACTCTTTCGCAAATCAAGGCCGTCGCCGAAAAATATCTCCGTCCGGATGGGACCGTCATTGCCACGCTGAAGCCCGGCCGCGTGCACGAGTAAGACCCGTCCGGAGGAGGCTCTAAGTTCCAAGAGTTTTTTCATCGACATCAACCGCTCCGCGCGGCAAGATCGCCTCAGGCTCGGAAAGGTTACGCCTTATGGCCCGGTTGGTCGTTAATCCAGGCTCGCCCACGGCTTGGGAAATTGAACTCAAGCCCGGCGCTAATACTATCGGACGGGGCTTTGCCAATGACTTCAAGATCCCCGATCCGTCGGTGTCGGCTTCCCATTGCCAAATCACTTTCGAAAACGGCAACGCCATCATCAAGGACCTCGGCTCGACGAACGGCACGTTCGTCAATCGGGCCAAGGTGACCGAGACAGCGTTGCAACCCGGACAAACAATCCACCTGGGTGGTGTCGAGATGGTCTTTCATGCCGAGGCCCCAAATCCTCTGCCCGTGACCGCGCGCGTGGTGGAGAGAGCGACGGCGCCGCAGCCGCTACCGGCTGTGCCGCCGCCCATGCCGCCGATGGCGATACCGACCCCGGTCACCAGCCCGCAGACCTGCAAGTTTCATCCGAAAACGACTGGCCGGTATTTTTGCAACCAGTGCCAGTTGGCCTATTGCGAACTCTGCGTTACGTCGCGGTCGGTTGGGGGTGCTTTGCACAAATACTGCCGCCGCTGCGGCGCCGAGTGTCTGCCGCTACACGTGCAGGTGCAGCGGTCCGACGAGTCCCAGAGCTTCTATCGGCGGCTGCCTGGCGCATTTGTTTATCCGTCGCGTGGATCTGGCATTTTCGTTTTGATTGTCTCGACAATTGTCATCTTTGCCTTGGATTTCATCAGCAAAGGGTGGCTGTCGGTTTTCACGAAGATGGCTTTTTTCGGCTACCTCTTTGCCTTCATGCAGAACATTATCCACTCGACAACGGCCGGGGACGAGGAGATGCCAGGTTTCCCTCCATTCGACGACCTGTTTGGGGGCTTTCTTCGGCTCGCAGGAGCCGCGCTGATCGCGTTTGGCGCCGCGTTCGCCCTGTATCTCGTGGCTTTTTTTAGTGAGGAATCATCTGTCGGCAGCACGTTCATGATTCCGGCCCTCGTCCTGGGATGCCTCTATTTCCCGATGGCGCTGCTTGCGGTCGCCATGAAGGACACTCCGCTGGCCAGCAATCCTTTGATTGTCGTGCCGGCCATTTTCAAGGCCCCACTGGAATACTTGCTCACCGTTATCGTGCTGGCGGCCGTGATGGGTCTGCGGGCCTCGGGCGGACCGCTGATTGACTCCGTGTTTCCCAGAGGCTTGACCAGTCATTCCATGGCCAAGATGTTCGGTTACATTGGCGCGTGGGCATTTTGGAATTTTGCCGAGGTTTACCTCCTCGCCGTGAACATGCGCATTCTCGGCCTGCTCTACTTGGCCAAAAAGCAGAAGCTCGGCTGGTTCGATCACTGAGACGAGTGATTTCTCCTTGAACCGACGCTTCACTTGCGCCAGATTCAGCCCTGCCAGGGCCCATGGAATGTGGACTTACGAACCCCGCCAGGGCCGGAAGGCAGCAACGGTAGTTTGCTCTGCATCTGCCGTGGTCACCCTGGCCTTTTGAATTTGGAATGTAGAGTGCAGAGTGCAGAATGATTCCGCACTCCGCACTCCGAATTGCTTACTTGAAAAATGGCCTATCAAGTCATAGCTCGCAAATACCGTCCGCAGCGCTTCAGCGAAGTCGTCGGCCAGGAGCATGTCACTCAGACCCTGACCCGTGCCATTGAACAGAAGCGGATCGCCCACGCTTATCTCTTTTGCGGCCCGCGCGGCACCGGCAAGACCACCATCGCCCGCATCTTTGCCAAATGCCTGAACTGCACTGGCGGGCCGAAAGTTGATTTCGATGACAAGGATCCGCGCTGCCAGGAAATCGCCGAGGGCCGCTCGCTGGATGTGCTCGAGATTGACGGCGCCAGCAACAATGGCGTCGAACAGGTCCGCGAACTGCGCGAGACGTGCAAATACGCCCCCGCCAGCGCCAAATTCAAAATCTATATCATTGACGAAGTTCACATGCTCTCGACGGCAGCGTTCAATGCGCTGCTCAAGACCCTGGAAGAACCACCCGAGCATGTGAAGTTCATGTTCGCCACGACCGAACCGGAAAAAGTCCTCTTGACCATCCTCTCGCGCTGCCAACGCTTCGACCTGCGGCGCATCCCAGCCGCCCTCATCGTCAAGCACCTTGCCGAGGTGGCCAAAAAGGAAAAGGTAAACGTTGACTCGGCGGCGCTCTACGCGATCGCTCGCGGCGCGGCCGGCGCCTTGCGCGATGCCGAATCCACTCTCGATCAGCTCATCAGCTTCTGCGGCGACCGCATCGAAGAAGCGGACGTTCTTTCCATGTTCGGTCTTACCGCGCAGAGCCAATTGCTGGAACTTGCACGTGCCGTGCTCGCCGGAGAAGTCGAGGCCGCGCTGCGGCAATTGAATGAACTTTGTAACCACGGCAAAGACCTGGGCCGCCTGCTCGGCGACTTGCTCAATCACTTCCGCAATTTGCTGATTTTCCAGGTCGTGCGTGGAGACAAATCGATGCTGGAGATTTCCGAGGCCGAAGCCGGAGCCCTGGCCGAGCAATCGAAAATGGCCAGCGCGGAAGCCCTGACCCGGATGCTGCAAGTGCTCGGGGACGCGGAGTTTCGCCTGCGCGATGCAGCCTCGAAGAAAATTCTCCTCGAAGTAACTCTCCTCAGGGCCATCGAAGCGCGGAACGCGGTTAGCCTCGATTCTGTTTTGAAAGAGCTCGAGAACCTGCGGGATTCTCCCGGCGGGGAAATCGTCTCAATTCCAATCCCCGTGCCGGCCACAGCGCCCGCCCCCAACCCCGGTCCGAGTCCGTTCCGCCCACAAGCCGCTGCGGTTGCCGCCCCTCAACCTCCGCCGCTAACCCCGGCGTCACCGCGGGTCGAACCTCGCACCCCGCTCGCGAGCGCGCCGGCGCTCCCCCTCGAAGCTGAATTAGTCGAATTGTGGGCTCGGCTCATCGAAGCAGTGGGCCGTGTGAGCCAGTTCACCCGCACCTACTTGCTCGAAGCCCACCCCGTCGCGCTGAAAAACAACGTGTTCACGATCGGCTTCGACCCGGAATTCGAAGACCACATCGGCCTGGTGGATAACGCGCGCAACCACGCCTTGCTGCAAACGAAACTGCTCGAACTCGGACATCCAAACGCCCAGATCAAATTTATCAAGGCCGAGGCGCCTGTAAGAAAGTCGGCGACTCCGGCCTCGGCCGCTCCAGCACCGTCTAGCGGTTCGACTCCTGGAGCTGTTGCTGCCACTAATGCGACCCAGAATGTTTCCACCGCGGCCAACTCTCGGGAAAAATCAGCCGTGCCATTTGATAAAGACGACTTCAAGAACGACCCTCTGATCCAGAAAGCCCTCGAAATCTTCAAAGGGCAAATCGTCGAAGTCCGCGCCTGACCGCCACAAACCCTCAACTCTCAACTCTCAACCATCAACTTTCTCGCTATGTCCAGCATCGGAAAACTCATGAAGCAGGCGCAGCGCATGCAGCAGCAAATGGAACAGATTCAAGCTGCGCTCGCCAACCGCACCGTGGAAGCCACCAGCGGCGGTGGCGCTGTGAGAGTCGTCGCTCGCTGCGACGGCGCGCTCGCTTCCATCAAGCTCGACCCGCAAGCATTGAATCCCGCCGATGCGCAATTGCTGGAAGACATGGTCCTGAGCGCCGTCAACCAGGCCCTCACCCAGGCCAAAGAAGTCTCGACAGCCGAAATGGGCAAAGCCACTGCCGGCTTTAGCCTGCCGGGGCTGACGTGACGCTCCTGCACTTACTCGCTCGACGCTCCAACGCTCTGACGCTCCAACGCTCCACGACCCCACTACTCCAATACCCCAACGTCTTCCACGATGCCTCTCCTCCCGGACTCGATGACCGCGCTGATTGCCGCGCTGACTAAACTGCCTGGCATCGGCCCGCGCTCAGCGGAGCGGATCGCACTGCACCTCGTCCAGACCGAATCGGGCGCCGTCAAACAACTCGCTGACGCGCTCCTTCAAGCCCGGGAGCGGGTCCGATTTTGCGAAATCTGCGGCGCGCTGACAGAAAAATCGCCCTGCCAGTTCTGTTCCGACCCGCGCCGCGAGGCCGGCCTGCTTTGCCTGGTCGAGCGGCCGGTGGATATCATCAGCATCGAGAAGTCCGGCACTTTCCGCGGCAAATACCACGTGCTCGGCGGCAAGCTCTCGCCGCTCAATGGAGTTGAACCGGAGCACCTACGCATCACTGCTCTCGAGCAGCGCCTGGTGGCAGAACCGGTTCGCGAGGTGGTGATCGCGCTCGGCACGGACGTAGAAGGCGACGCCACGAGCTTTTACCTCGGCAAACGGCTGGCCAGAGAGGGCCTGCGAATCACCCGCATCGCTCACGGTCTGCCAGCTGGCACCGGACTCGAGTTTGCCGACGAGCTGACCTTAAGTCGCGCGCTGGAAGGGCGCCGCGAAATGTGAGTCCATAACAGATACTTTCCACCGATGATGCCTCGTCCTGTCGTGGTTGTGTTTGATTTGGGAAAGGTCCTGGTCGATTTCGATTATAGTATCGCTGCAAGGCGCATCGCCGCACGAGGAAACGTCACCGCCGCTGCCGTCAAAAATTTCATCGATCACTCGCCGCTGCTTTTTAAGTTCGAAACCGGGCGCCTGACCAAGGAGCAATTCTTCGCTGAAATCTGCGCGGCGACAAATTTTCGCGGCAGTCTGGAAGAGTTTAGTAGCTTCTTCAGCGACATTTTTGTGCCGATCGAGCCGATGGTGTCGCTCCACGCCGAGTTGAGGCAGCGCGGAATCCCGACGTATATCTTTTCGAACACCAACGAGCTGGCCGCCGGTCATATCCGCCACCGCTTTCCCTTCTTTAGCAATTTCGACGGCTATATCCTATCCTACGAGCACGGCGCGATGAAGCCGGACGCCAAGCTATACGAGGTAGTAGAAAAACAGTCGGGGCGGCAGCAGGCCAAAATTCTTTATCTGGATGATCGGCCCGAGAACATCGCGGCGGGCACCGCGCGGGGCTGGCAGGTCATCCTTCAGGAATCCCCCGAGAAATCGCGCCTCGCGGTGGAGAAGACTGGTCTGCTAAGTCACGCCGCAGGTTCCACGTAAGCCTGCTCCCGCTTATTTCGCTTCACCGTCACCCGACTTGGCCGCCTGCAAGATCGCGTCGAGCGAGGAGCTGGCGTCTCCGATCGAAAAGAGCCGGTCGGCGATGTCGTTCAGAGCCAGGCGCGTGGTCTCGAATCTCTCCGCTAATGTGCTGAAAACATTCGCCACGTCGTACCGTTGGGCCAGGCGATGATCGCTCGCCATGCGGTATTGTGTCCTCCCCAGCCCCTCGTAATACTTCAACCCCGGAAAACCGCGCGATTCCGCCCGGAAACGAATCCGCTCCGGAAAGACTCCCGACAAGAACAATGAATGATTTCCGATATGTACGCGAATGAAAAAGCTCGTGCGCTCATCCGCCTTTTGAAGCGCGGTCAACATTTCGAAAAAGTAATCCAGCGGATTCGGTTGGCCCGGCACGACACATCGCGCGCGCTCGGCGCGCGCAAACTCGGAGAGCACTTCCGCCACATAATCCGCCACCCGCCGGTCCTGGATGTCGGCGCGACGAAACGCGTGGCGCACGAGAATGTAGAAATAAAACCGGCTGGTGACCTTCAGGCAGCCGCCGCGCTCCAGCAGCGCGTGGAACAACGCTTCATCGTCCAGAATCACGTCCCGCGAGTCCTCATCGGCCAGCAGCTTGACAAGGCATTCGGCCGTGCCGAGCTTGCTGCCAAGCAACGAGACGATAAACTCGATGTCCTCAGCCGCGAACTGAATCCGGCAGTTGGGTTGAATTATCTTCATTCATTTTCCAACCGTTTATTCCCGATCCTTCGGACCGGGTGGGCCACTCGGCACACCTGGCACTTCGCGGCCCTCTCAGTATAATAAAGCAGAATCCGTTCCATGAAAAGTCCTTGTCAATGAAGCTTGAATCCTCCCCGGACCAGATGGACTTCCCATTTGTGCGAATCCCCGCGCGGTCGCGGAAGCAGGCGTTGGAATGGAGCCTGGTCTTGGTCAGCCAGGGGATTGAGACCACGATTGAACCCGCCGACGAGGCTGGTCGCTGGGGACTGCTCGTGCCAGGAGCGGATTACGAACGCGCCGTGGACTCTATACGGCAATATCAGTTTGAAAACCGCGGCTGGCCTTGGCAGCGGGAAATGTTTCGCCCCGGGGTAATTTTCGACTGGAGCAGCGTTGCCTGGGTGGCGGTGACCGCGTTGTTTTATGGACTGGATGCACGGTTGAACTTGCAAAATGCAGGAGTCATGGATGCCGTGGCGGTAGGCCATGGGCAATGGTGGCGGCTGTTCACTGGCATTTGGCTTCACGGCGATGTTGCTCATCTCGCAGCCAACGCCGGCCTTGGCATGGTCCTGCTCGGCCTGGTTATGGGACGCTTCGGGACAGGCCCCGGTTTGCTGGCTTCGTACCTGGCAGGAGCTGGTGGAAATGGGTTGGTCTGGTTGTCACTGCCGGCGCGCGGCCCAAGCCTCGGCGCATCGGGAATGGTCATGGGCGCCCTCGGTTTGCTCTCGGTGCAAGCACTTTCATATTGGCGACAGACTCCTCATGCGGACCGGTACATTGTTGCTGGAATCTGCGGCGGCATGATGCTTTTTGTCCTCCTCGGCTTGGGCCCGGGCACAGACGTGCTGGCGCATCTGGGCGGGTTCTTGTCGGGTCTGCTGCTCGGCGTGATATTGACCCGGTTTCCAGGGCTAAGCCGCCAAACCGCCGCCAACCTCGCTGGCGGATTGCTCTTCGCGCTGCTCGTCCTCGTGCCCTGGTGGCTCGCGTTGCGACACTAACCCTTGCCAAAAAAGATTCCGGGCTACACACGCCAAGGAGTAGGGGTGAAGAACCCCGCGGAAGTGATCGTGTGCAGCCCGGGTTATTGTTAGCGGGTGCAGCTTAGCGGTTTGTCTGGCGAGGAAAACAAAACAGGGGCGAAGTGGCTGAAATTCGGGGCGAAAGTTCAGGCGGCGTCGGTGAAAATACTTCCATCTTTTCCAGCGACCTCACCGTCTTTCCCACCGACCGCCTTGCGATCATCCCGCGGCAGGTGCGTGCTCCCGACCGCCAACACTCACATTCGTTTTGACGGAGTTCGCGATAAAACATTGCTCATGGGCCATCTCGTGAAGCCGCTCTTCATCGGCAGGGGCCGGCTGCTTGGTTCCGCTGTAGCCAATCTTCGGATTGAGGGTGATCGAACTCACCCATAACCTGCCTTGTTCATTCTTCGTCACCACGCCGACCGCATCATCTACATAGCTTTCCACCTGGAACCCCTGACGAGAAGCCAGATAAATGTACGTAAGCATGTGACAGCTCGAGACCGAGGCAACGAGCGCTTCCTCAGGATCCACGCATGCCGGGTTGGAATATGGCGCCGGCACCACCGCCGGCGCGGCAGACGCCTTCACCGTGATCCCCCCGTCGAAGCTCCAAGTGTGCTCGCGAGAATACTTGCCCTTGAGGAAGTCGGGACCGGTGTTCTGCCACCGAATGGTCGCTTTATGTTCTGACATGCCTTAAGAATAATGGTCGGGGCGGTGAGATTTGAACTCACGACCTTCTGAACCCCATTCAGACGCGCTACCAAGCTACGCTACGCCCCGAACCATGGCCCGGTTTGTGAAATCCGGCACAGGCCAATACTAGTCTGCTCCAAGTGGATTTCAACCGGGAATTCACTCATCCGCCAGGCGGCTGCCAGTGACGAGCATGATGTCGCGCGACGATCCTCCGGGTCACGAAATAGGCCAGCGTAGCAGGCGGCGCGGCGCAAACAATGGAGCCCAGCAAAAGATCCTTCCCGACCTTCAAAATGCTCATCCAGCTTCGCCAGTGCAGATTCTCCCAGCCGGCGGCGATCATTGGCGGCGGCAAACGATGGGGCCGGTTCAGGAGAAAATAGCCGACGTCGTATTCGAATCGGTAAACGACTGGCATCAACGGCAGTATGATATCGTGCAACGCCGAGGCCAGCACTGCGGCCAGAATGTTGCTGCGCGTCAGCCACGCGAAGAAGATGGCCAGCAGAGTCTTCAGGCCGAAGAGTGGCGTGAAACCGAAGAAAATGCCAATTGCCACGCCACCGGCGATGGCCTCGGGCGTGTCGCGAATGGCCAGCAGTTTCAGCGAATGCTCATGCAGCCAGCGTCGCGGGTTCATGTTCGATCCTCCTCGAACATCGGCAATCGGTGGCTGCCTGTAAACTCTCTAAATCTCAACCGGAATCGTACTCCTAATTATAATCATCACCTTAGTCGCAATCCTACTTTTCCATTTCCACGAAAATAGACGGGGGGCGCGCTGTCCTCGATCTGCCCAACTGCAACCGAACTTCGCGAGGCGTCTGGAGTGCGCGGAGCTTGCTCCCGCTTTGAAACATCACTCTTTGATGATCAAGCGCCGGCCACGAGACCTTCTGGAATGGAGCGCGCGCGAGTGGCCGGCGCGGCACGGTCCGAGCAGAGTTGGTATGAGGAGTTCGCGGCTAAGGCGCAAGGTGTCTCGGTTTAGATAAGATTCGCCTCGGTGACTGCTCGCTCCTAAGGCGGCGGCAGGTCATCTTCATCCGTGGGCTCGTGATGTACAGTCCGGCCCTCGGTGCGCACGCCGCTCCCGCCGCGGAGCCGGACGGCCAGATAAAAAACTGCCACCACGACCGCCAGGACGGCCAGCGCCGGAATGAGCCACAGGTCCAGCATGTTTACCTCGGCGCATCATATCACGAGCGCAGCCACGCGCAACCAGACGATTCAATTTGACAGCAGCAGCGTTGTCCGCGAAATAATCTGGCGCGCTGCCAGAGTAGCTCAGGGGTAGAGCAGCCCCGAAAGATTTCGGGGTTGGGCGGGGGACAGGTGGGAAAGTTGGTTCGGGTTGCAGACGGTTGCCAGAGTAGCTCAGGGGTAGAGCAGAGGACTCATAAGCCTTTGGTCGGGGGTTCAAATCCCTCCTCTGGCACCAGCCTGAGCACAAGAGGTTGAGACCGGGCCCTTCTCCCGATAGTCTCAGTGAAATTTATGCGCACCCCTGCAGAACTTTTCTTCGTAGCGATATTCCTTGCGCCCTCCGGTTGCGTTCCTTCTTGGCGCCAGGCACCCGGCCACATTCCCGCATTGACCTCAGCGCAGATTGCCGCCCATACGTCGCTGCCGGGTCCACAACCCGATGGCTCGGTCCTGCTCCCCAATCAATGGTCGCTGCGTCCGGCGGGCAGACAGGTCGAGTTGCGCGATTTTCCGATTAATGTCGCGGTCCACCCGGCGGGCCGTTTCGCGGCAATATTGCATAGCGGCTACAGTCGGCACCAAATCCTTGTGGTCGATATCGCCGCCGCTGAGGTGGTTTCTCACTCAGACGTGAACCAGGCGTTTTATGGGCTGGAATTCGCCCGCGATGGGCGAACGCTTTTTAGCAGCGGCGCGGGCGATGAAGTGATTCATGCCTTCCAATTCGGGGATGGCCAATTGTCTGAGCACCGCGAGTTTAAGCTTCGAGACATCAAAGAACGCGGCGTGCCTGCGGGCCTCACCGTGGACAGCGCTGCGCGCCGATTATACGCCGCCAATGTCTGGGGCCACCGCATCACCCGTTTGGAGCTCGGGCCGGAGCCAAAGGCCATCGATCTTGTCATCGGCACAAACACCGCTGCGCCATCAACAGCCCCGGTCGATCCGTCCACGGATTTCGAGACCGCCGCCGCAACGAAACGCGCCGAAGCTCAACTCTACAATTACAATCCGGAGGACACCTTCCCCTACGCCTGCCGGCTCGATGAGAAGAGCCAACGACTTTATGTGAGCCTGTGGGCGCAAGCGGCTGTGGCAGTCATCGATCTGCGTTCCGAGCAGACCGTCGCCCGGTGGCCAGCGGAGGAGCACCCTTGTGAGATGGCGCTGAGTCGCTCAGGCAATTTCCTCTTCGTCGCGAACGCCGCCCGGAATACCGTGACTGTGTTTGAGACCGAATCGGGCAAGGCCATCGAAACCGTCCACGCTGCGCTTTACCCGCACGCGCCGCCGGGCTCGACGCCAAACAGCCTCGCGTTGACACCGGATGATCGAACTCTCTTCATCGCCAATGCTGACAACAATATCGTCGCAGTTTTCGACGTGAGCACGCCCGGCAAGAGTCGTTCCCTCGGGTTCATTCCGGTCGGCTGGTATCCGACCTCCGTGCGCGTCACGCCGGACGGCAAACGCTTGCTGGTCGCTAACGGCAAAGGCAACACGCCCAAACCAAATCCGCAAGGACCTCAGCCCGGCATTCTTGAATCCGCCAACCCTGCGGCGCAGTACATTGCGCGGCTCTTTCGCGGAACGCTGAGCATCATCGATCTTCCGCCTCGGGAAAAACTCGAGCATCGACTTGTGGACTACACCCGGCAAGCCTATCGGTGCAGTCCGCTCAAACAGAACGGCAGCGTTTCAACTGGGCGAAGTGCCGACAGTCCGATTCCCGGAAGGCCGGGCGATCCCGGCCCAATCCAGTACTGTCTTTATATCGTCAAAGAAAACCGCACGTATGATCAGGTGCTCGGCGACTTGCCGCAGGGCAACGGCGACCCGAACCTTTGCCTTTTTCCAGAGCGCGTGACGCCGAACCACCACAAGTTGGCGCGGGAGTTCGTGTTGCTGGACAATTTCTATGTCGAAAGCGAAGTCAGCGCCGACGGCCACGAATGGAGCATGGCTGCCTATGCCACTGATTTTGTCGAAAAAATGTGGCCCCTCAATTACGGCCACAATCACCCGGCAAAGTTCCCCTACCCCGCGGAAGGCAAGTTCTCCATCGCCTCTCCCGCGGGAGGATATTTATGGGACCGCGCGCGCGAAGCCGGCGTCAGCTACCGAAGTTACGGAGAGTTCGTGGATCTGAAGGGTTCTCAGCTTGAACCTTTGATTACACGAGTCAAGGCGCTGCAAGGACACTTCGACGAATGGTACCATGGATTTGATCTGAATTATCCGGACGTGAAGCGCGCCAACCGGTTCCTCGCCGAGTTGCAGCGGTTCGAGGCCGAGGGCGTCATGCCCCGGCTGCAAATTCTGCGCCTGCCAAACGACCACACGCACGGCGCTACGCCGAGTTACCGCACTCCCAGGGCGTATGTCGCGGACAATGACCTTGCTCTGGGCCGCATCGTTGAAGCGGTCAGCCACTCGAAGTTTTGGCCGCACACAGCGATTTTCGTGGTCGAGGATGACGCTCAAAACGGACCCGATCACGTCGATGCCCACCGCACGATTGCGTTCGTCATCAGTCCGTTCACCAAGCATGGGGCCGTGGATTCGACCATGTATTCGACCAGCAGCATGCTGCACACCATCGAGCTGATCCTCGGACTTCAACCGATGTCCCAATTCGATGCGGCCGCGACCGCAATGTTCAATTCCTTCCACGCCACTGCTGACTTGCGGCCCTACGAGGCTTTGCCGTCCAATGTGGATTTGGAGGAACGCAACGCGCTGCACGCCTGGGGCGGGAACCTGAAAATGGACTTCTCACGCGAAGATGCCGCGGACGATCTGTTGCTGAACGAAGTCGTCTGGCGCTCAGTCCGCGGCGCAGACAGCGCGATGCCCGCTCCCAGGAGGGCCGCTTTTGTATTTGCTCACCAGAAGGATTCGGATGATTGATGCGCGCAGCAGTGCGTGGCACCAATCTCCGGCAGCTCAACCCAATTTGCTTCCCCTTAGCCGCTCGACGAACTCCACGAATCCCTTCGCCTGATTCCGCAGCCGCTCGAGCAACTCCGAGTCTTGCAGCCGGCCACTCTCGTCGAGCAACTCGTTGATGTTCGGAAGGAACACCCGTTGTGGAAAAACGTACGCGTTGCGATATCCGAAAATGGCCTGCAATTGTTCGATCGGCCGCAGCGCGCCCCAAATTCCGGCGGACAACCCGACAAAACAGACAGGCCGTTTCTCGAAGCTTTCCGGAAATTTGAGCATATCTATGAAATACTTCAGCACCCCGGGCACGCTGCCGTTGTATTCTGGCGAAACCACGTGCAAACCGTCCGACCGCAGGATCGCCTCCGCAAATGGTTCGAATGATTTCGGCTTATTCCCATATGAAGTCGGCGAGAAGATTTCCGGCGGCAGTTGAGCCAGATCGAGCACATGGAGTGGCAATTTGAGCTCGGTGTAGATTTCTTCGACATGCCGCGCCACCTTGCGCGTGTTGCTCTGTGGGCGATTAGTGCCGACCAGAAGGGTGATCATCCTCACCCTTCGCGCGTCGCTTTCTGGCCTCGCCGCCGCATTCCGTTTTGAAAAAAGAGCCTCAAGACCATGAAGAGGGCTTCACGCACAATGTGTCCCGACATTTTGGAATGGCCCTGAAAACGATCGGTAAAAATGATCGGCACTTCGACCACCTTCATGCCCTGCCGCCAGAGCTTGTGCGTCATCTCGATTTGAAAACTGTAGCCGTTCGACCGCACTGCCTCGAGGTTGATCGCTTCGAGCGCCCGCCGCCGGAAACATTTGTATCCGCCCGTCGGATCAGTAAAAGGCATGCCGGTCACGACCTGAACGTACTTGGCCGCGCTCTTGCTCAGGATCAGTCGGCTCAGCGGCCAATTGATAATGCGGATGCCGTTGAGATAGCGCGAGCCGAGCACCAGGTCCGCATCCTTGGCTGCTTCAAGGAACATCGGAATATCATCGGGGTTATGAGAGAAGTCGCCATCCAACTCAAAAACGAAATCGTAGCCACGCTCCAGCGCCCACTTGAAACCGGCGATGTAGGCCCGCCCCAGGCCGCTCTTCTCCGTCCGGTGCAGAACGTGAACCGCCGGAAACTCGGTGGCCATTTGATCGGCGATTTTTCCAGTCCCGTCGGGCGAATTGTCATCCACGACCAGCAGCTCGGCGCCGACCGGCAGTGCCAAAATGCGCTGGGCGAGCGGAGGCAGGTTCTCGCGCTCATTGTAGGTCGGCACAACCACCAGGGTCCGATTCATGCAAATGAAGCCCGTCGATACATAAGCGACGACGCCAGGGAAAACAAGCCGCGATTTTGCCAAGCGCGCGGTTGCCAGGCAAAGGCCGATGGTCTATCGTGCGGTTCATGCTCGCGTCGCTGGTTTCCAACCTGCTCAACTTCGAGTATTGGCTCACGAACCCCTTGATTCCGCTGGTCTCGTTGTTCAATTTGTGGATGTTTATCGACGCAGTCCGGCGCCGCGAATGGCTCTGGGCGGTCTTCATTTTTGTCGGCTTCGGCATCTCCGCGCTCTTCTACTACTTCGCGGTTTATCGCGCCTCGCCCTCGGCCACTCGCGGATTCGAATTGCCCGGAGCCTGGGACCGTCGCCGCATTAAGGAGCTTCAGGCTCAGATCTATCACCTGGATAAGGCGGATCATCATTCCAAGCTGGGCGACATTTATTTCCAGCAGGGCAAGCTTCAATCGGCCGAAAGCTGCTACCGCGCCGCTCTCGAACGCGACTCGGGGGACATCGATACTCGCGCCCATCTGGGCCAATGCCTGTTGCGCCAGAAACGGCCCGCCGAAGCCCGTCCGCTGCTGGAGGGCGTCATTGCAGAAAATCCCAAACACGATTATGGCTATTCGCTCATGGCTCTGGCCGAAACCCTCACGGCTTTGGGGGAAAAGGAATCGGCGCTCAGCCTCTGGAAACAGGTGACCGAGAGCCATTCGTATCCGCGCGCGAAAGTGCAGTTGGCCGAACTCTACCTCACCAATCATCAGCCTGAACTGGCCTGCGCCCAGCTAAGAGAAGTCCTCGCCGACGACTTGCACGCGCCGACTTTTCAACGCCGCCGCGACCGTGTTTGGGTGAGCCGCGCGAAAGGGCTTCTCCGCAAAGCGACGAGCGCCAAGCAGCCATGAGCCCGCGCTACTTCGCGCTTGGCTTGCGCCGGTAGGCACTTACGATGCGCGCATGCGGTCAGTTAGGGCCCTGGGCATCTACATACTGGCGGTTTTCCTGGGTGGCGCGTTACTCGCACCGTGGCTGTACTGGCTGACACAATCCTTCGCCCAGACCTTTCCGCATCTCGCCAATAGTCCTTTTCATCGGTTCGTAAATCGTTCACTGCTGGGCCTGGCGCTCATTGGATTGTGGCCGCTATTACGAAGCCTGGACTTGTCGTCGGCCCGCGCCGTTGGTCTCGTCCCTCCTGGGAGGCAGTGGAAAAAGCTGGGAGTTGGATTCATGCTCGGTTTTTTTTCGCTCGCGCTGGTCGCGGCTGCGGCATTGGCCTCGGGTGCGCGCGCACTCTCCGCGAATTTGTCCGTGGCTCACACAATTCCGAAACTCGCCGGCGCAGGCCTTACCGCAGTGGTGGTCTCGGTATTGGAGGAGATTCTATATCGCGGAGCGGTCTTTGGCGTTTTGCGCAGAGCGTTTAATTGGGTCTTCGCGCTCACGGTCAGTAGTATGATTTATGCCCTGGTGCACTTCATGGAAGGCGCTCGCCTAGACGGATCGGTACAATGGTATTCTGGCCTGGAGCTATTGCCCCGAATGCTGCGTGGCTTTGGAAACTGGCACGAGCTTGTACCCGGCTTCTTCAATCTGACGCTGGTCGGCGCACTGCTGGCGCTGGCTTATGAGCGCACCGGCAACCTGTACTGCTCGATCGGCCTGCACGGCGGCTGGATTTTCTGGCTCAAATCTTATGGCGCGCTGACGTGCGAACCTCTTGGCGCAAACAACTGGCTTTGGGGCAGTAGCAAACTCATCGACGGCTGGCTTTCTCTGGTGGTCCTGATGTCCACTCTTCTGATTTTCGTGCTTTTGCCGCTTGGGCGACGGACCGCGCCGCTTGCTGCCCCGGCCGAGGCCCCGCACTGACAAACCATGCACGCCCTCGTCGAGTCTTTGGCTGGCTGGCTCAATGCCGGTCTCAGCTTCTTTTATCCGGAGACGTGCCAGACTTGCGGCTCGGCACGGGCGACCCCGAAGGAGGGTTACGTCTGCGCGGCCTGCCGGTCGGAAACGAAATGGATCGAACCTCCGTTCTGCGAACGCTGCGGCAGGCCTTTCGAGGGCGCGATCACTAATGCGTTTACTTGCGGCAATTGCCAGGAATTTGAGCCTGAGTTCTCTTCGGCGCGTGCAGCGGTCGCTGCGCGCGACAAAATCCGGGATGTCATTCATCGCTACAAGTATCAGCGCGCGCTCTGGTTCGAGCCGTTTCTGGCGGACCTGCTCAATCGCGCGGCGGGCCCCCAACTGGCCAGAGAACAGTGGGACTGGCTTGTGCCGGTCCCTTTGCATCCTTCCAAGCAGCGCCAGCGGGAATTCAACCAGGCCGAGCGCCTGGCGGTGCGACTGAGCGCTGCCACCGGCATTCCCAATCAAAAACGCCTCGTCCGACGCGTCGTGGCTACGCGCAGCCAGACGCAGCTCAGCCGCAAGGAACGCATCGATAATGTCCGGGGCGCTTTTGCAATGCGCCGTGGCCAACGATTACAGGGCGAGCGCATTGTGCTGGTGGACGACGTGTTCACCACGGGCGCGACGACCAGCGCCTGCGCGGGTGTATTGCGGGCGGCTGGGGCCGGGGAAGTTTGCGTCTGGACAGTTGCCCGTGGTATATGATTAACTTAGGCGTATCGGTAAGATGAACCTTGGCGTCAATGTAGCAACCGTCAGCCGCCCGAACCCTCTGGAACCTTAAGGATACGGCCCCCCAATGAGTATGGCTACCACATCGTTCACGAAGAAATCGACGGGATATGAGACGGCTGAGCCGGCAGTAACGCCCCCGCCCCAGTCTGGCAGCACCACCTTCGCCCGGAAACCGAAACTGGGCGGAGGCAAATCGAAGAAACGGGAAATCCCGGAGGGGTTGTGGACCAAATGTCCGAAATGCACCACAATGGTTTTCGACAAAGAGCTCGACGAAAACCTCAAGGTTTGCACTCACTGCCAGTATCATTTCCCCATCGGCGCGCGCGAGCGCATCCATTCCCTAGTCGAAACCTGCACTTTCGAACAGATGGATGCCGACATGTCGAGTGTTGATGTCCTTAACTTTACCGGTGCCGCTTCCTACATTTCCAAGCTCGAGAAATACCAGCAATCGACCGGCTTAAAGGACGCGGTCATCACTGGCGTTGGCAAGCTCGGCGACCATCGGCTCGCACTTGGCGTGATGGACTTTAGTTTCCTCGGCGGCTCGATGGGGTCGGTCGTCGGCGAAAAATTGACCCGCTTGATCGAGAGCGCCACCGGCAAAAGCCTGCCCATCATCCTCATCTCCACCAGTGGTGGCGCGCGCATGTACGAAGGTATGTTCAGCCTGATGCAAATGGCCAAAACCTGCGGCGCACTGGCTTATCATGCCAGGGCGCGCCTGCCGTACATCAGCGTGCTCACCGACCCGACCATGGCCGGCGTGATGGCGAGCTTCGCCGGCATCGGCGACCTCATAGTAGCCGAGCCAGGTGCCATGATCGGTTTTGCCGGCCCACGAGTTATTAAGGACACCACTCAGGCTGAACTACCGCCCGGTTTCCAGACTGCGGAATTCCTGCTGGATCATGGATTGATTGATGCCATTGTTCCGCGCAAGGAAATGAAATCCCGGCTGATCGAGTACCTGAATTACCTCACGGCCGGCCAAAAGCAGACGGCCGCGGCCTGACGAACTCTGGAAGTCGGCGCGTCTGAACTGAGCCGTTGCGTTCCGGCGGCTGCCCTTGTTTAATTCCCGCCTATGGTGCCTCTCAAGAAACGCTCTCTTCTCACACTAGCCCTCCCGCTATTCGTGCTATTGACCACCCGGTTCGATCTGGTCGCCGCCGCGGACAATGCCACGACAGAAGCTTCCTCAGTAATCAAGACCCTCAACACGCCGCGCGACTTTCCCGTGATCTTTTCCCGCGATGAATGGCAGAACCGCGCCAGGAATATTCGCGAACATGTTCTCGTGAGTTGTGGCCTTTGGCCAATGCCGGAAAGAATGCCGTTGAAGCCAAGAATCTTCGGCAAAATCGAGCGCGAGGGCTACAGCGTCGAAAAGGTTTATATCCAGACCATGCCGGGCTTTTACCTTGCTGGGAATCTTTATCGTCCCCTGGGCCGGGGCCATGGACCATTCCCGGGCATTCTCAATCCGCATGGCCATTGGAAAGAAGGACGCCTTGCCGATAACAAAGACGGCAGCGCTGCCGCGCGCTGCATCAGCTTCGCCCGCCAGGGCATGGTTGCATTCACCTATGACATGGTCGGCTATAATGATACCCATTTTGCGAAGGCGTCTCGTGACCAGCCTTCCTACGACAACCATCGCTCCTTCGGCGCGGCTCGAGCCGACCAGCTCTGGAGTATCAGCCTGATGGGCCTCCAGACCTGGAACAGCATCCGGGCGCTCGATTTTTTGGAATCTTTGCCCGACGTGGACAAGAAACGCCTGGCCTGCACCGGCGAATCCGGCGGAGGCACCCAGACATTCATGCTGGGCGCAATCGAGGATCGGCTGGCGGCGCAGGCGCCTATCGTCATGGTCTCGCATACAATGCAGGGCGGTTGCAGTTGTGAAAATGCGCCCGGCTTGCGGGTGGAATATTCCAACATGGAACTGGCGGCGGCCGCGGCGCCCCGGGCGCAAATACTGGTGGCCGCTACCGGCGATTGGACCAAGGCAACCCTTACGGTCGAAGGCCCGGCCATTGCCCATATCTACGATTTGTTCCATGCCCGCGACAAATTCGATTATGTCCGGTTTGACTTCGGACATAACTACAATCAAACCAGCCGCGAGGCCGTCTATGGATGGTTCGGCAAATGGCTGTTGCACAACTCTGATCCCGACTCCCTCAAGGAGGCTCCCTACCAAAAAGAACCAGATGCAGATTTGCGAGTCTTTCCGGATGGAAAGCTCCCGGACGATGCTATGACCCGCGAGCAATTCACGGAATCACTCAAAAAAATGCACCGGGCGAAATGGGAGGCCCTGATTCCGCGGAGCCGATCCGGAATGGAAAAGTTCAAGCGACTCATGTGGCCCGCCTGGCGCCACACCCTGCAGCTCGAGTGGCCGGCGCCTGACCTTGAGATCGCGCAGACCGGGCGAAGGGAACTAGGAGAATTCAGCAGAGCCACCCTTCGCGTCGCGCGGAGCAGCCCTGAGGGAAGGTTGTTGCTGAGCTATTGGACTCCCCAAATTGCGCCCGCGGCTCACATTCAGAAACTGGTTGTGCTTGCCCCAGCCGATGACACCTCAACATCGACCAATGAGGAAGTCTCTCCAACTGGCCTGGTACTCAAGCTCCTTCAGCACAAAATTGCCGTCATGGAAGTGACCCGTTTCTCGGCAAGCGGAGACGCCGATCCGTTTGCCAATTTCTATACGACTTACAACCGCACGAAGATACAGCAACGCGTCCAGGATCTGGTCACCGCCTGCGAACTGGGCCGGCGCACGCATTCGCAGGTCATCCTGCTAGGTGCTGGCTCCGCCGGATTTTCGGCTCTGCTCGCGGCTCCGGCCGCCGATGACGTCATCGCCGACGCCGGTGCCATGGATTTCTCCGACGAGCAGGTGTTGCTCTCACCCAATCTGTTTTGTCCCGGCCTTCGCACCTTCGGCACATTTGAAGGCCCCGCCCTGTTGGCCGCCCCGCATCCGCTGTTCGTGCACAATGCGGGCCCGACCCTGCGGCGGGATGACCTCCGTTCCGGCTACAAAGCCGCCGGCTCACCCAAAGGGCTGCGAATCGAATCTGCCAGCCTGAGCAATGAAGCGCTCGTCAAGTGGATTTCCGAGTTATAGCTGAGAACCTGTGCGGCTGATTGGCTGTTTGCTCGTTGCAACCGGCATACCGAGAACCTATCCTGCGCCCTGAATGAAAGGCATCATCCTGGCCGGCGGTGCTGGTTCACGCTTATTTCCCCTTACGCTGGTCGCCAGCAAGCAACTCCAGCCGGTGTTTGACAAGCCAATGGTTTATTATCCGCTGACGACCCTAATCGAAGGCGGGATTCGGGAGTTTTGCCTGATTTCCACATCGCAGGACCTGCCTCGGTTCCGGCAACTGCTCGGTGACGGCAGTGTGTGGGGATTGAGAATTGAGTACCGCGAACAACCCAAGCCTGAAGGAATCGCCCAGGCATTTCTCATCGCCGAATCATTCATCGGCAAAGACGCGGTTACACTGATCCTCGGCGACAACGTCTTTTATGGGGCCGACACTTTTCATAAAGCATTCTCCTATTTCACGAATGGTGCGACCATCTTCGGCTATCATGTGAATGATCCTGAGCGCTATGGTGTGGTAGAATTCGATGGCGCCGGAAAAGCCATCTCCATTGAAGAAAAACCGAAGCAGCCCAAGAGCAATTACGCTGTGCCCGGTCTTTACCTTTACGATAACCAGGTGGTGGCGATTACGCGGAATCTGAACCCGTCGGCCCGGGGCGAATTGGAGATCACAGACGTGAACGTCGAGTATCTGCGGCGCGGCCAGTTGCGTGTTCAGCCTCTCGGTCGCGGGTTTGCCTGGCTTGATGCGGGCACCAGCTCCAGCCTCCACGAGGCTTCCGCTTACGTGCAAACGATCGAAAGACGGCAAGGGGTAAAGATCGGCTGCCCGGAGGAAGCTTCTTTCCGACAAGGATTCCTGTCGTTGGCGCAATTGGAGTCGCTCACAGGCAGGCTGCCCCGTTGCGAATACCGCGCTTACCTCGAGAGCGTCGTTGCCGAAGCAAGGCGGCTCGGACAAGCCGCCCGCCCGGCCTCCCTTTCATGATCGTCCTCTTAGGCGCCAGCGGTTACATCGGACAGGCGTTCGCGCGGGCTTTGCGCGAGCGTCACACGCCCTTAACCACGCTCTCGCGCAAAGAGCTCGACTACACGCGCTACGATCTCCTTCTGAAATATCTGCGGGAAGCCCGGCCTCAGTTCCTCATCAACGCCGCTGGCTACACCGGCAAACCAAACGTCGATGCCTGCGAAAACGCCAAAGCGGAGACCCTGGCGGGCAACACGCTGTTCCCACAAGCAGTCGCCCATGCATGCCTGGTGACCGGCACACCCTGGGGCCACGTATCTTCCGGGTGCATTTATGCCGGAGCGAAAGTCCTGGCTGGCGGCGTTCGCCGCGTCGAGAAAGACCTCAGCCTGGCGGAGATGAAGTCGCTCGTGGAAAGTGCCCCGTCCTCAATCCAAGGTTACAGTGAAACCGACGAGCCGAATTTTACGTTTCGCCAGCCGCCGTGCAGCTTTTACAGCGGCACCAAGGCCCTGGCGGAAGAGGCTATCGCAGGCGTTGGCCAGGTTTACATCTGGCGCTTGCGTATCCCCTTCGATGAATTCGACCAACCCCGCAATTATCTGACCAAAGTCCAGCGTTACGCCAAGGTGTACGACAACGTCAACTCGATCTCACACCGCGGCGATTTCGCACGCGCGTGCCTCGATCTGTGGGAACGACACACGCCTTTCGGCATTTATAACGTCGTAAACCCTGGCTTTGTCACCACCCGCCAGGTGGTGGACATGATTCGGCGTATTCTCCGGCCGGAGCGCGAGTTCGAATTCTGGCAGGATGACAAGGAGTTCTATCGCTCCGCCGCAAAGACCCCCAGGTCGAACTGCGTGCTCGACACAACAAAATTGTTATCAACCGGCGTGGCAATGCGACCGGTGACCGATGCCCTCGAACAGTCGCTGCAGAGCTGGCCGCCCGAACCACGCACAACCCTCCGCCCTCAACCATGAATCTTCTGGTTACCGGAGGAGCCGGTTTCATCGGCTCAAACCTCCTCCACCACATCGTTGAACGGCCGGAGATCGAGCGGTTGGTGAACCTTGATTGCCTGACGTACGCGGGACACCTGCTCAATCTCGAGGGCATTTCTCAGCATCCCAAATACGCGTTCGTGAAAGTCGATCTGCGCGAAAAGCCGGCCGTGATCGACGTCGTCCGGCGCCACGCAATCACGCACGTGATGCACCTCGCCGCCGAATCGCACGTGGATCGTTCCATTACCGGCCCGGCCGATTTCATTCACACGAATGTCGTGGGTACTTTCAACCTGCTGGAAGCGTGCCGCGCGGCCTGGCCGGCTTCATCCGCCAACGTTCGTTTTCACCACGTCTCGACCGACGAAGTTTTTGGCAGCCTGGGACCAACAGGCCATTTCACCGAGATCACGCCGTACGCGCCGAACTCGCCCTATTCCGCCAGCAAAGCCGCGAGCGATATGCTGGTGCGCGCCTACCATCATACCTACGGCCTTCCGATCGTAATCACCAATTGCTCGAACAATTACGGGCCGTATCAGTTCCCTGAAAAACTGATTCCCGTAGTCATCCAGAGCGTCCTGGCCCGCAAACCGGTGCCGGTCTATGGCGACGGAATGAACGTGCGTGACTGGCTCTACGTGCGCGATCATGCGGAAGCGCTCTGGCTCGTGCTGACGCGTGGTTGTGTGGGCGAGACCTACAACATCGGCGGGCACAATGAGTGGGCCAATATTAGGATTGTAGAGTTGATTTGCGACTACGTTGACGAACTCGCGCCGCAACTTGGCGGCAATTCGCGCAAGCTGATTACGTTCGTCAAGGATCGGCCCGGACATGACCGCCGGTATGCGATCGATGCGGCCAAGATCAAACGAGAGCTCGGATGGGTGCCTGCGCATAAATTCCAACACGGCCTCCGTGAAACCGTGAAGTGGTATTTGGAGCATCAGGAGTGGGTGCAGCGCGTTTTAAGGCGGACGTAGAAAACTCCAAGCGCCAACCTGCAAGCCCGTAAGAAATCCCAATATCCAAAACCCAAATTCCAAATAAATCCCAACCACCAACATCCAAGATCCAAAACTTGGCAAGGGGGCACTTGGAGCTTTGGGATTTGGAGCTTTTCTGGAACTCGAACGTTGGTGCTTGGATCTTTCTTTACGCCCGCCTAAATGCCGTCTTCCCTTTCGTTTTCCACTCAGCAGCAGCGAGATAGCCCGCATCAATGATCACCGTCGTCCCGGTAATGCCTGCCGAATCGTCGCAACTCAGAAACAAAATCGTCTTCGCAACATCCTGTGGTGTAAGCGGTATTCCCATCGGCACCCGCCGCAGCCGGCTCGCCAGCGCTGCCTCCGGGTCGGGTTGGGCGTTCAAGTGCTCTCGGAGCATTGGAGTATCGGTGATGCCTGGACAGACGCAGTTGCAACGTACACCATCGCCGGCGTAATCCAACGCGATTGATTTCGTCAGCCCGACAATCGCGTGCTTCGAAGTCGTATAAACAGGCGTCAAGGCCTGCCCGACAAAACTGCTGATCGAGCCCACGTTCACGATCCAACTGCGCCTGGCCGAGCGCAGGTGCGGCAGGGCATGCTTCACGGCAAAGAACATCGATTTGACGTTCACATCCATCACGCGGTCCCACTCCCGTTCAGTGTGCTCGTGTAGCGCCTTGACGCGCACCATGCCCGCATTGTTGATGAGGATTTCCAAACGCCCGAAGCGAGCCACCGTCCGTCGAATTGAATCCCGCACCTGGCGTTCGCTGCTGACATCGCAGGCCAGCGGCAAGATTTCGGCACCAGCCTCATGCAACTCGCCGGCAAGGCGCCGGCCCGGGGCTAATCGCTGTCCGACCAGCGCCACCTTTGCGCCCTCGCGCGCGAACAGGCGGGCCGTCGCCTCGCCGATGCCCGAAGTGGCACCGGTGATCCAAGCGACCTTTCCCGCGAGTCTCCTCATATGAAACGCTTCCACTTCGACTTGAACCCGGCCCGGTCGAGCACCTCCGGGTTGAGCACGCCACGGGGCCGATTGCCCAGTGACAGGTCCACCATCACCCCGCACGCGGCGCGGCCGATGTCCCGAAACATTTCCTCCGTCCAGGCGATGCAGTGAGGCGCCAACAACACATTATCCAATTCTCCAAACCGGTGAGGCGCTGTGATTGGCTCCTTGGCGAAGCAATCGATGGCCGCGCCGGCGATGCGGCGTTCTTTGAGGGCGCCATAAAGCGCGTCCTCGTCCACAATTCCGCCCCGCGCCGTGTTCAGCAGGTACGCGCCAGGCTTCATCCAGGCCAGCTCGCGCGCGCCGAGCAGTCCCCTCGTCTTCTCGTTCAGCGGACAATGAACGGAAACGAAATCGGCCTGGCGCAGCAGTTCTTCAAGACTCACCAGACGGGCACCGCATTGAGCAGCAATCTCCGGGGAAATGAAGGGGTCAAAGGCCAGCGGCTGGTTCATGCCGAACCCACGCAACAATTCAATGGCTTTGCGCCCGATGCCGCCCAGGCCGATGACACCCAGCGTGCGGTCGCGCAACTCCCTGCCCATGTGCTGCGAACGTTTTTCCCACTCGCCTGTGCGGACGAGGCCATCTTTGGGCCGCAGGTTATGGCTCAGAGCAATCATCCAGCCGAGGGTCGCCTCGGCTACGGGCCGGTCCACCGCGCCGACGGTAATCGTGACGAGCACGTCGGCGGCGGTACAGGCCGCTACATCCACCGAGTCGTAACCGACCCCAAAGCGCGCGATCACCAAAAGATCGCGGGCGTTTGACACGCTGCGGGCTGTGACTGAGGGCGTTAAGACGATGACTCCCTGGGCGTCGCCGATTTGATCGGCACCGATTTCAGCGCGATGCTCAGCGAAAGCACGCTGTTCGATCCGCGGATTCTGGGCTAAGACAGAAAGGCCGATGTCTTTGTACTTGGGCGTGCCCGTACTGTCGGTAAAGTCGCCTGTAAGCTTAACGATGAATTTGCGCTTGCCTTCGACTGCTCCTGATTCGGCCCGCCTCACCTTAGCGTGGTCTCCCTCTCCTGCTTCGGAAACGAGGAGGCTATGTTTTCCGCATTCCGAACCGACTTCGTGCAGTGGGCTTGGCTGTGAAGCGTCCTTTCCGTCGCTCGGGCCGTCTTCGGCGATGAACGATGCGACTATGGGGCGGTCCCGCCCCACCGCAGCCAGCGAGCTATGGAGGCTCCGCAGCAGCAAGCCGGTATCGAGGCCGATTCCCAACATCTGGAACCCTTGTTCGCGACGCGCATGCAGATCCTCGGCGTTCGACGCGATAATGCCGCAGTGTTTGCCGCAGGCTCGGAGCTTGTCCTTGACTGCCTGGAGCTCGGCGGACACTCCCGGCCCCTCCCACTGTCCTCGGTGGCCCGCAGTCGCCGAGTAATCGGCAGGTCCGAAGAAAAAAATGTCCGCGCCGCTGACCTGGCCTAGTTGAGCAATGTTCTTGCCGGCGGCCACCGATTCGATGATGGGCACTACCAGCACATGCTCGTTTGCCTCTTGTGTGTGCTGCGAAAGGCATTGGCCCCAACCTGTGGCGCGCTCAGCGCCGATGCCGCGCAATCCCTCAGGCGGATAGCTGGCATAGGCCACAGCCTCCTTGAGCTGCTCCGGCGTCTCGACCCAGGGCACAACCACGCCGTCGCCGCCGAGATCCAATGCGCGTTTGATCAGCGCGCTGTTCAACTGCGCGACGCGTACCAGCACCACGGTGTTGCTGCGCACAGTGACGCGAATGTGCTCGAGGATCTCCTTCCAATCCAGATGCCCGTGCTCGGCATCGATCACCAGCCAATCGAATCCCAGCGCGACTGCCATCTCAGAGATGCTGGCTGACTCTAAAGTTACCCAGAGCCCGTACACAGGCTGGTCGGCAGTCAGCTTCTCACGCAGTGATCTGATGGCGGCGGTCTTCATAACCCGAGACTGGATCGGCTCAAGCTCCAAAGTCCCAACTCCCCCGTCAAGTCTGACGAAGACCAGGCTCAGCATTGTGTTTGTTCATGCTGGTCAGAAACTGAAAACCACTAATGGACGTTAATTCACACGAAAGCGGAGAGGAACGAAAGAATGGACAGGCTTAACAGGAGTAACGGGCTGGGAAAAAGAGTCCAGCGGCGAAGAGGATATACAGGAGGGAACGAAGTTCACGAAGGGCATAGAGAGACGTTCGCCGAGTCAAGAAACTGAAGCAAGCGGCGGCTGTTGGCTGCAGGAAGCGGGTTAGTCGGTACCGTCATTGCGCTCCCTCCTTTGCTTTCCCAGCTTACCGCTTGAAGCATGCGAGTTATCAAGGTGCGGCAAGTATCGGCCTCGGTAGCCATGCAGACGCGAATGCATCGTAGGGGAGAGGCGGCGGTGGGCAGGTTCAAAGTCTAAAGTCTAAAGTCGGAAGACAAGGGCTAAAACCCGAAAGCTGAGACCTGAAATCGGCCAAATCGCAACGGGCAAAGGGCAAATGCCGATGGCCGATGGCTACAAGGCAAAGGCATGCGTTCTTCGTGTTTTACTCTGGCCCGGCGGCTGCTATATTCAGGGCATCCCGATGCTGGGGTAATCGGTCAAGATTATGTCGATTTTGAAAATCATATTCATCTTTTTGGAAGTGCTGGTGCTGTTCAACCTGTTGATTTTTGTCCATGAACTGGGGCACTTCCTGGCGGCCCGCTGGCGGGGGCTGAAAATTGATCGATTCGCCATCTGGTTTGGCAAACCGATCTGGAAGACGAAAATCAACGGCGTCGAGTACGCCCTGGGCAGCATCCCAGCCGGAGGATATGTGTCGCTGCCCCAAATGGCAACAATGGAGGCCATCGAAGGCAAAAGCGAGAGTTCCTCCCAACCTCTTCCTCCGATCTCCGCATTGGACAAGAGCATTGTGGCTTTCGCCGGACCCTTGTTCAGTTTCCTGCTGGCTCTGGGGTTTGCGGTGGTCGTGATGGTCGTCGGCCG
The DNA here is from genome assembly GCA_964446585.1 of uncultured Verrucomicrobiota bacterium. Classification (GTDB taxonomy): domain Bacteria; phylum Verrucomicrobiota; class Verrucomicrobiia; order Limisphaerales; family UBA8199; genus CAYUPI01. The sequence goes on along the minus strand of CAYUPI010000017.1, from coordinate 43,501 downwards.
CCCTGTAAGTGAAGCCGAAACGACCACCACTATCGGTTATGTCGAGAAAGATGGTCCCGCCGATAAGGCCGGTTTGCGGCCGGGCGACCGCGTGCTGGAAGTGGACGGAAAGCGGGTGACGAAGTTTGGCGGGATGGGCGATAGCGTAACGTGGCGTATTGTCCGAAGCGAAGGCGAGACGTTGCCGATGAAAGTCGAGCGCGACGGCAAGGTGCTGATGTTCTATCCGTTGACGACGAAGGATGAAACCAAGTTCTGGCAGCGTAAGAGCCTCCGCCAGATCAAAATCGGGCCTGCTCTTTCCTCAGTCGTTGCCAAAGTGGTGCCCAACAGCCCGGCCGCCGCGTCCGGCTTGCGCCCAGGCGATCGCGTGCTCTCGGTGAACGGAACCAAGCTCTATCAACCCGGCGACATGGCCGACTTTGTGGACGGAAACCCGAGCACGAAGTTGACGCTGAATGTGGAGCGCAGTGGAAGGTGTTTTGAGGTCAGCGTGTCCCCCGAAAAACCTCTCAGTCCACCCGACGAAAAACCGCGTGTCGGGATCGTGTGGGATGCCAACGGCCGTACGACGCTGGCGCATCCTGGCGCCATCGAACAAGTCGATGCCAGCGTCAATGCCATGATGGATACCTTCGGCGCGCTCTTCGCCCGTCATTCCGACATCAAACCCCAACACCTGGGCGGGGCGGTGAAAATCATGGACGTTTATTATCGGCTGTTCAACAGCGAGCAGGGCTGGAGGCTGGCGCTTTGGTTCAGTGTGCTGATGAACGTCAACCTGGCTTTGTTAAACATGCTGCCGATTCCGGTGCTGGACGGCGGCCATATTCTGCTGGCGATTATCGAAGGCATCCGGCGCAAACCGATTAGCACGCGGATCATTAGCTCCATCCAAACCGGGTGCGCCGTTCTCCTCATCGCCTTCATGGTTTATATTGCTTTCTATGACGTCCAGGACCTGCCCTGGAAGCGCAGCAAAGAAAAACCAGTCGAACTGAAGTTCGCCCCGAAACCGCCGGCTCAGCCGTAAGTCGAGCCGGTGGCCTGAAATCATGAATGGCTCAACTGCCATGCGCTACTGCGAATCTCCATTTTTCCGCGAACGACGCAAGACGCGCGAAGTCGTCGTAGGTGACCCGGCGCGCGGCGGGGTCATCATCGGCGGCGATCATCCGGTCGTGGTTCAGTCCATGCTCACCTGCGACACGATGGACACCGCCGAGTGCGTCCGGCAAACGCTCGAGTTGGTAGCCGTCGGCTGCCAGATCGTTCGCATCACCGCGCCAACGGTCAAGGACGCCGCCAACCTGCAGAACATTGCCGCCGAGCTGCGCGCCCGCGGCTGCCTCGTCCCGCTCGTGGCCGACATTCATTTCAAGCCGGAAGCGGCAATGGAGGCGGCCAAGTGGGTTGAGATGGTCCGCATTAATCCTGGAAACTACGCTGACTCCAAGAAATTCGTGATCAAGGAGTACACCGATGAGCAATATGCCGGCGAGCTGAAGCGGATTGAGGAAAAATTCACGCCGCTCGTGAAATTGTGCAAGGAACTTGGCCGGGCCATGAGGATCGGCACCAATCACGGCTCGCTGAGCGACCGCATTATGAACCGATTTGGCGACACACCGCTGGGCATGGTTGAAAGCGCGTTGGAATTTGCCCGGATCGCCCGCAAGAACGATTTCCACAATTTCAAATTCTCGATGAAAGCGAGCAATCCGAAGGTGATGATCGAGTGCTACCGGCTGCTGGTCGCACGTCTGGAGCAGGAGGGACCGGATTGGAATTATCCGATACATCTCGGGGTCACGGAAGCCGGCGAGGGCGAGGACGGCCGCATCAAGAGCGCCATCGGCATCGGTTCGCTGCTCTGCGATGGCCTCGGCGACACGATCCGGGTTTCGCTGACTGAGGATTCGCCTCGAGAAATCGAGGTCTGCCGTGATGTGTTGGAGCAGATTCCGCTTCTGACCGTTGCCGCGCAGAAAGCTCAGCCTTCTTTCTCCTCCAGCGCGGCTTGGCCATTTGATCCGTTCGCCTACTCGCGACGCGAGACACCAGAGATCGAACTGGCGGAAGGTGTGGACTGCGGCGGCGAGCAGACGGTGCGGGTCGTTGTCACGCGCGCCGCCTGGGACAAACTCGCGCCGAAGATCAGCCCGAAGGCGGATGTGAAACCGGAAGCCGTCTATGAAGATTTGAATGTTTTCGAAATTGATCCCACGAAGGCCTTCGAGATCAACTGCGACACGCAGTTGGTGACGGTTAAAGATGACGTGCCGGTCCCGCCGATTGCGGCCTTTCGCCTGCTGACCCTCAAGCTCAAGCAACTGGGGCGCACAAACCCAATCTTGCTGAAGGATTGTCTGAGGTTCGATTCGACGCCGTTGCCGCCCAAGATTGCTTTGCTGCGCGCGTCGGTCGTAATCGGCTCCCTGCTGGCCGACGGCATCGGCGATGCTATCCTGGTGCGCGGGGAGACAGGCGCCGGCCAATCCTTGCGACTGGCTTACAACATCCTCCAGGCCGCCGGCTGCCGCTCGTTCAAGACGGATTACGTCGCTTGCCCATCGTGCGGCCGCACTTTGTTCAACTTGCAAACCGTGACGGCCCGCATCAAACAGCGCACCGAACACCTCAAAGGCGTCAAGATCGCCATCATGGGCTGCATTGTGAACGGGCCGGGTGAAATGGCCGATGCCGATTTCGGTTACGTGGGTGGTGCGCCAGGCAAGATCAATCTCTACGTAGGCAAGTCCCCGATTAAGTTCAATATCCCGGAAGCGGAGGCGGTCGATCGCCTGGTGGACCTGATCCGCGAACACGGCAAATGGGTCGAGCCGGAGTTGAAAGCGACCGCAGTGGCGGCTTAGAGCGTGTTTGAAAAATCGATTCAATTGTAGGAGACGACGTGAGGAGGCTTTGATCCATTCTGGATTTTTCAGTTAGAGCCTCCTTACGTCGGCTTCTACAATTTTTGCAGACACGTCTTAGTGGAGCCCCAGAGCCGCCGCTCGGCTCGGGGGTATTTTGTCGAGGTGGAAGTTTAGGAAACCATGGAGAAATTGGCGCAGTTCGTTAACTTGCGCCGCGCTGGGGCGCAGCCGTGAAATCGTTGTCCAATCACTCTCCGTCAACACCCGCACAATTTCCTTCGCGCCAGCAGTGAGTCGGCTCTTAACCGTGTCGGGTGTCAGGCCCAGTTCCTTCAGTAGTTTGAGCTCGAATGCGAGGACGGTTTGTGGTTCAGGTGGTTGCTGAGGGAGCGCTGCGAGAAGTCCGCGAATCAGTTCAAAAACTGCGGGCAATGGCGTCTCAATTTCCGTGACTTGCTCCACGAGCGCAGCGCAATAGGAAGCTTGCTGCAGATATGCGAGGTCGTTGCGCAAGAAATTGTGGGTTTCGCGCAAACTGGCTTCGCGCAGCACATGCAGGTCCGACCGGCGGCTGCGGCTGAACGTAAAATTGGCTAAGTAAAGCAAATCCAGCTTGCCGCGAAATGGAGACTTGGGCCGACGCGCTCCTTTGGCGACGGTGGCGATGCGTCCGAAGTCTGGCGTGAGCCAGTGGACGATCAGGCTGGTCTCAGTCAGCAGTCGCATCCGCAGAACCAGGCCGGTGGCGGCCTCAATCATGAGCCAACCGGTGTCAGGTTTGCAGGCGGCGATTTCAAACTGCGAAGCGGCGTCGGCGTGTATTCGGGGGCAATGGCGCCAAGGCTGATGACGTACTTCATTCCCTCGGCCACCGACATATCGAGCTTAATCACTTTCTCCTCCGGAACGACCAGCAGGTAACCGCCCGTCGGGTTAGGCGTGGTGGGAACAAAAACGCATACGACTTTCTCCGGGCTCCTGGCCTGTATCTCATCATGTTGCTCGCGGGTCAGGAATCCGATGGTGCGCATTCCCGGGTGCGGAAACTCAACCAGGACGACGGTGCGAAACGCGTCTTTGTTGCTGGAGGAAAAGGCGTCATTCACCTGTTTGGTCGCGCCGTAGATTTTGTTCAGCAGCGGAACGCGGAGCAGCGCTGTATCCACCCACTCGATTAGGCGCTTTCCGAAGTAGTTCCGGGCGAGCAACCCGACGACGCCCACCAGGAAGACCGCCAGAGTCAGTGCTACCAGGCTCCAATACCAATACATCCCGCCCTGTCCCAGGTCGTGGTGCGTGATCTTTCTCGGGAGGAAGATCAGCAACGTATCCGTGATATTCGCCACCGTTCCGAACAGCCAGATGAGAACGGCGATCGAAAGGACGCCTGGCAGCACGATGGCGAGGCCGGCCCAGAAGTTTGCCTGCCAGCGATCGAAGAAAGTCTTGTTCACTATGGCAATGTAGGTGCAGATGCGAGCCGACTCAAGGCAAAGCGCTGCCTGAACCGGCCCACGACCTGGCCGCCAGCGCGCGGAGATTGAATTGACGGGAAAGGCCGCGCAGGAGGCGGTCCTCGACTCGCTTCATTTTTTGTCTAGAAGAGGGCCGCCGATCGTCATACCCACAAAGATGTAGCAGGCCGTGGATGACGTATCGGACCACCTCGGCAGGCCAGCTCGTTCGAAATCGGCGCGCCTGGGCGGAGGCTTCCTCCGCGCACACGAAGATTTCGCCGAACAGATATCCGGGGCAGCCGGCATCCCGGTAATCGAAAGCTAAGACGTCCGTCGAGCCTCGGTGGCGCAGAAACGCTTCATTGAGCTGTGTCATCTCGACGGCACTGACCAGGAAGATGCTGAGATCAAATGCTTCAATCTGCAACTGGTCAAGTAACAGAGCCCTGGTGAGGCGGCGCAACTCGCGCAAATTCACGGCTCGGGTGCTCGGGCGGCTGCGGACGGTGAGGACTCGGCGTCGCTTTCGGCCGGTGGCAGCGCTCACTTCGCTTCCTGTTCAGGGTGCGCTCGGAGCCGGCCGCGGTGCTCTTCGTACGCAGCGATGATCCGCTGCACGAGCGGATGCCGAACGATGTCGCGCTTCGTGAATTCGACAATGGCAATGCCCTCGGTGTGCTTAAGAATGCGGTGGGCCTCGAGCAGTCCGGATTGCTTGTGCGGCGGCAGATCGATTTGAGTTTCGTCCCCGGTGATAACGGCCTTGGAACTGAGACCCAGACGAGTCAGGAACATGAACATCTGCTCGGTCGTCGAGTTTTGCGCCTCATCGAGTATAATGAAGGCATGGTTGAGAGTGCGGCCGCGCATATAGGCCAGCGGCGCGATCTCGATCACCCCCCGCGTGGTGTGTTTCTGGATGTCTTCGGCCGGCAGCATGTCCTGCAAAGCATCATGCAACGGGCGCAGATACGGCATAATCTTCTCGTAAAGGTCTCCCGGGAGGAACCCGAGCGCTTCGCCCGCCTCGACCGCTGGGCGGGTGAGGATAATTCGGGAAACGCTGCCTTCGCGCAGCGCGGACAGAGCCATGGCGACCGCGAGATACGTCTTGCCGGTGCCGGCCGGGCCGACGCCCAGCACCACGTCGTGGCGCCGGATCGCATCCAAGTATTTCTTCTGCCCGACGGTCTTGGCGGTAACGCTCGGTTTTCTTTCCGAAGTCTGGATGCGATCGCTCAGGATATCTTTGAGAGCCGAGACGCCTTCGTGTTTGACGATGTTGAGGGCGTGCGAAAACTCGCGGTTGCGCACCGGCGTGCCGGCTTGCAAGGAGCTTTCGAGCAACAGGAACAGGTGCTTGGCGCGGTTCAGCGCATCGGCCTCGCCCTCGAGTTTGATCCAGCCTTCACGGGAGGTCGCCCGGACGTCCAGTTGATGTTCGAGCGCCTGCAGATTGCGCGGGTCATTATTGAAGAGCTGCTGCGCGAGGCGGGCGTTCTCGAAATGCAGGGTTTCAGTGGGCATGGAGTTAACTGGGAAGCGTGAGCCGCCGCCGCTGTGCTTCGGTGCGCCAAGCGCGTGATGGGTGAAAAGTGAAAAGTGAAACGCGAGTCGCCGCCGCTGCGCTTTGGCGCGCCAAGTACGTGAAAGGTGAGCCGCCGCCGCTGCGCTTTGGCGCGCCAAGTACGTGAAACGCAAAACGTGACGGGAGATGCTCCGCGTTGAACACGCGCACTTTCATTCAGCAAGGGCGGTGCGCAATTGGCCGGCCAACTCTCGCAGAGCCTGCGGCACGACCGTCGTCTGGGCCAGCACCGGCATGAAGTTCGTGTCGCCTTCCCACCGCGGGACCAAATGGATGTGCAAGTGTCCGAGAATTCCGGCCCCGGCGATCTTGCCCAGGTTGATGCCGATGTTAAATCCATCGGGCCGCATGACTTTCGAGAGCGCCAGTTGACAGCGTTGCGTCAGCTTCCACAAATCCGTTATCTCCTCATCGGTCAAGCCGTTCAGGTCGGGAGTCTGTTTGTAGGGCACGACCATCAAGTGTCCGCCCGTGTAAGGGTAGGCGTTGAGCAGCGCGAAACAACTCCGGGCCCGCGCGATGACATAGTTGGCCTCGTCATCGCTGGATTGCGCGATCCGCGCAAAGAGGCTATCCGAGTCCGCGGTCTTGGGCGCCAGGATGTACTCGATGCGCCATGGTGCATGCAGCGATTGCATAGGTATGGGGCAACGGTACTGAGAGAGCCATGGAATGTCAAAAACAGGAGCGGCGCGATGGACCTTCGCTGCCACGATTCGGATATCCTGCCGGAGGTCCTTGCCCACTCGACTTGAAGACCGCCAACTACTTCGACGTTCAAGCTATTTGGCTGCGTCCAGGTGCCCGCGCAGAACATACACCAGCGCCTTGACTGCCAGCTCAATGAACAGGAACGGCTTGGCAATAAAATCGTTGCCGCCGCTCATGGTGGAACTGGCCCGGCACTCGAAGTCATTCAAGCTAGTCACGAAAATGACGGGAGTCTTTTTGTGGGCGGGATGCGTGCGGAGTTTTGCGCACAACTCGAATCCGTTCATGCCGGGCATATTCACGTCGAGGAAAATGAGATCAAACTTGTTTTCCGAAAGCATCTTGTAGGCGACCAACGGATCTTCGACGTTGACCGACTTCAGCCTGGCTTTTTCCAGCGCAAACGTCACCGCGCGGCGTGAAATCGCGTCGTCGTCCACCACCAGGATGTTAGCCGGTGGAATTTCCTGTTGGGCCGGCTGAATGCCGCGCCCGAACAGAACGCCCAGAAAATCGATAGCCGAAGCGACCGTGCGCAAAGTCGAGGCGTTGATATTCTTCGGTTTTTCGTAAATCTCCTTCAACAAGGCCTCGAGGGCATCGGCCATTTGCGCAATCAAGCGCAGTCCGGCGGTGCCGGCACTGCCAGTGAGGCCGTGAACACGGTGGTACAATTCGTTGACGTGTTTGAGGCGGACGCTGTCATTCTCGGCCCGGATCATTCCCTTGAGTGTTCCGCGCAGAGCCAATAACGTCGCCGACAGGCTCTCAACGAATGTCTTCCGCAATCCCTCCTGATACGCCGCGTCCGTCTCTTTCGGGATGGTGCCTTTGGCCGCAAGAGCCGGCGCAGGAGTTGCCGCAACTGCCGCCGTGGATGCCGGCGCGGCGGCCTCAGCCGCTCCATTCTTGCTGAGTTCACCGCGAACGATGTCGATGACCTGTTTCGGAGTGCAACTCGCTTTGGCCAGGCATTTCGTCGCGCCGGCTTTCCAGGCCTCCTGCACCATCCCGGTAAGATAAGTATTCGAGAATACGATGAGGGGAAGTTTCTCCATTCCCGGCTCCGAGCGGATTTTTTTCAACAGCTCGATTCCGGTGAGCCTTGAAAGCATCAGGTCGAGGATTACCGCGTCGGGACGGAAGCTGTGGACCAGTTCCAGGCCCACATGACCGTCGAGAGCAACCTCGACCTGGAAACCTTCGACGGAGAACTTATTTCGGTAGATATTTGCTACGATCTGGTCGTCTTCGACGATCAAAATTTTGTTCATGGCTAGGTCTTGGCGGCGAGCTCGGTGGTGCGGGCCAGTTGCGCTTCCAGAAAAATGCGGATGCGCTCGAATTCACGTACCGCCTGCTGAGAAAACTGGGTCGCGTTGGTAAGTTTTCTTTCGGCGCCCTGGTGCTCCAGCTCGCGCAACAAGGGCACGAGGCCCTTCATCCCGCAGGTCGCGCTAGCGCCGGCGCAACTGTGCGCCACTCGTTGGACTTCGGGGGCATCTCCAGCCAGAACTGCGGCCTCCAGTTGTTCGAGTTGCTGACTGGTTTGGCTGAGGTAAAGCGTCACCAACTCCCGAAAACTATCGGGGTTGCCATCGGTGAAATCGTGCAGCCGCTGCAGATCGACCGGTGCCTGCTCTTCAGAGCTCGCCTCCGCCTTGCCACCAGGCTGGCCGCCGGCCGCTGTTACCTCCGGGGCGCGGTCCTTTTCAGAGGACGCCTGCGCGGTACCGGCAGCAATCGCGCCCCAGCGCTCGATGATGGTTCGGATATCCTCCAGCCGTACCGGCTTGGCCAGGTAATCGTCCATGCCTGCCGCCAGGCATTTTTCGCGGTCGCCGGGCATGGCGCTGGCGGTCATGGCGACGATAATAGTAGGAGTTTTGTAAGTTGGAAATTGCTCCGGTTGCTTCTGGCGTTGGCGAATAGCTGCCGTCGCCTCCAGCCCGTCCATTTCCGGCATCATGACGTCCATGAAAATCAGATCATAAGGTTGCCGGTCGAGGGCCGCAAGGGCCTGCACGCCATTCACCGCCTGATCGGCGCGATAACCCATCTGCTGCAGCAACCGCAAGGCAACTTTTTGGTTGATAACATTGTCATCACAGAGCAGGACACGCAAGGGAAGGCGGCTGGCCAGCTTCGGATCGAGTCTGGTGCTGGCCGGCGCCGTCACCGGCGCGGGCTTCACGCCGGAGAGCACGCGGACGAGAGTTTCCTGAAGCTGCACCGGCTTAATCGGTTTGCTCAAACAACTGGCAAATTCCGCCCGAGTGAAATCGGGGTCATCCGAGCGCACACCTATCGAGGTCAGCAGCACCAACGGCATCTTGCCAGCGCCCGACAGTTTGCGGATCTCAGTGGCCAGCATCAAGCCATCCATGCCGGGCATTTGCATGTCGAGGATCGCCAAATCGAAGCTCTCGCCCGCCCGCAGCCATTCGAGCGCCTGTCCGGCGCTTTGCGCGCCGCGTGGGATCATTCCCCATTTGCTGGCCTGCAGCGTCAGTATGCGGCAATTGGTCGGGTTGTCGTCCACGATCAGCACGCGCAGGTCGGCCAACTGCGGCGGCGCTTCCAATCCCGCTCGCGGCGGCTCGACCACGGCCAGCAAGGGAAGCGTGAAATGAAATGTTGAACCCTTTTGCGGAATACTCTCGACCCACATCTTGCCGCCCATCAACTCCACGAGCCGCTTGCTGATAGCCAGTCCAAGACCGGTACCGCCGTACCGTCGCGCGGTGGACGCATCCGCCTGGCTAAAGGACTGGAATAATCGCGCGAGTTGGTCCACCGGAATGCCGATGCCAGTGTCGCGGACTGAAAACTGCAGCAGCCAGGTGTCGGGCCGTTCGGTGCTGCTGCCGGGCGCGGACAAAATTTTCACGTGCACCACCACTTCACCCTCCGCGGTGAATTTGATGCCGTTGCTGAGCAGGTTGACCAGAACCTGGCGAAGCCGCGTGACGTCTCCCAGCACGCGTGTCGGCAAGCCGTCGTCCATCTGATAGGCGATTTCGATCTTTTTCTCCGCCGCTTTGGCAGCCAGCAAATCCAGGGAGTCCTCGACGCATTGGCGCAGATCAATCGGCTCATTTTCGAACTCAAGCTTGCCGGACTCGATCTTGGAGAAATCCAGAATGTCGTTGATGATTGTCAGCAAGGATTCGCTGCTCGCGTAAATCGTCTCGATATAGCCGTGCTGTTCGTGATTGAGCGGCGTTTCCAGTAGCAGCCCCGCCATGGCAATGATCCCGTTCATCGGTGTGCGGATTTCATGGCTCATATTGGCCAGGAACTCCGCCTTGGCCCGGGCCGCAGCCTCCGCCGCGACGCGCGCTGAGAACAGCTCGCGATTGGCTTGCGTCAGCTCGTCCTGCAGCAGTTTCGTTCGCAGCGCCGAACAGACTCGCGCTCGTAATTCCGCCGATTCAAAGGGTTTGGTGAGGTAATCAACTGCCCCCAACTCGAACCCGCGCAGTTTATCGTTGGTGCTGTTCCAGGCGGTCAGGACGATAACCGGCAAGGACTTTGTTTCCGGTGACTCCTTAAACTGGCGCAGCAGGTCGAACCCACTGACGCCGGGTAAACCCAGGTCCAACAGGATCAAATCGATATGCTTCTCGCGGGCAAGGCTCAGCGCGGTATTCGCATCCCTAGCGCAACTGAGGGTGATGTTGTCGTCCTGCAGCAGGGCGGCCAACACCTCCGGCATTCGCGGGTCATCTTCAACCAGCAAAACATGGGAGGCGGGCAATTTCATCTTCCAGCGCGCTTCACAGTTGTCACACGGTGTTCGTTTCGGCAAAAGTCGGACTCTATCAAGCACATTCAACACCAATTTGACGCGTAGGCCAATCTCTTTCTGTACGCGCGGGCGCACTCCAAACCGGCATGCCACTCGACGACGTTGCTGACCAAAAAGTGGACGTGTTGTCCCCTTTTCCGGACCTCACGCCGGCCCGAAGAGCTTACAACCCCCTGCCCGACAGTTGGACTGAAATAACATATCTACATATCAAGATATGTTGATTTTTTAGTTGCAGCCATCTCGCCTTTCCGGTAGTTTTGACCAATCGTGGACAACGGAACGGACAAGACTTCAGAGCTGGAGTGCCTGTTGCGCGAGCGCATCGTAATCATCGATGGGGCGATGGGCACGATGCTTCAGCAGCACCGGCCGGACGAAGCCGCTTACCGCGGTAAGCGGTTCAAGGAATCGAAGAAGGACCTTCGAGGTCTTCATGATGTGCTTTGCCTCACGCAGCCCGATCTAATCGAAGCAATTCACCGGCAGTATCTCGACGCCGGCGCCGATATTATCGAGACGAACACTTTCAACGCGCAAGCTCTCTCTCTAGCTGATTACGGCATGGAGACGGTGGCGTACGATATCAATTTAGCGGCGGCGACCTGTGCAAAACGAGCCGCGGCGGCGGTCATGACCGAGAACCCTGGCCGCGTTTGCTTTGTGGCGGGCGCTCTGGGTCCGACCAACAAGACGTCTTCAATTTCGACCGACGTAAACAATCCAGCCGCGCGCAGCGCGACTTTCGATGAGATTCGCGCGGCGTATTACGACCAGGCCCGCGGTCTTTTGGACGGCGGGGCCGATATGCTCCTGGTGGAGACCATTTTCGACACACTCAACGCCAAAGCGGCTTTCTTCGCGATCCTGACCCTCTTCGAAGAACGCGGGATCCCGTTGCCTGGAATCGCCGGGGCATCACTTGATTGCCATGCGTCCGCGCGGCTGGGACACGGAAGGCGAGTTCCGCTGATGGCCTCGGTCACGTTCATTCAACCTGGTAATAATCGCGGCGTGACCGGTCAAACGGTTGAAGCTTTCTGGAATTCCATCTCCCACGTTCCGCTGCTCAGTGTGGGGGTGAATTGCTCCCTGGGTCCTAAAGAGATGAGGCCGATGATTGAGGAACTGGCCGGCATCGCGCCCGTCTATGTGAGCGCTCATCCAAATGCAGGCCTGCCCAATCCCCTGCTGCCAACGGGTTTTCCCGAGACTCCCGAAACTCTGGCTCCGCAGCTCCAGGACTGGGCGCAAAATGGTTGGTTGAACCTAGTGGGTGGTTGTTGCGGCACGACGCCTTCGCATATCAAAGCAATCGCCGAGGCGGTCCGCGGCCTGCGACCGCGAGTGCCGCCGAAGCTTGAGCCGTACACGCGATTGAGCGGACTGGAGGCGCTGACGCTCCGCCCGGAGACGAATTTTGTGAACATCGGCGAGCGCACGAATGTCACCGGCTCGCCGATGTTTGCCAAATTCATTCTCGCGGGTGATTACGAAGCCGCCCTTGCGGTGGCGAAGCAGCAGGTCGAGAACGGCGCCCAACTGATCGATGTGAACCTGGACGAAGCCATGCTCGATTCGGAGTCGGCCATGACCCGCTTCCAGAACCTATTGGCTTCCGAGCCGGACATCGCCCGCGTGCCTATTATGGTTGACAGCTCCAAGTGGGCGGTCATCGAAGCCGGCTTGAAATGCATTCAGGGCAAGGGCGTGGTCAACTCAATCAGCCTCAAAGAAGGCGAGGATAAATTCAAGCACCAGGCGAAACTCGTTCGCCGTTATGGCGCCGCGGTCGTGGTCATGGCTTTTGACGAGCGCGGCCAGGCGGACAGCTTCGAGCGCAAGATCGAAGTCTGCGCGCGCTCGTATCGCATTCTCACGGAACAAGTCGGCTTTCCGCCCCAGGACATCATTTTCGACCCGAACGTGCTGACGGTGGCCACAGGCATCGAAGAGCACAACAACTACGCGGTGGACTTCATCCGCGCCACTCGCTGGATCAAGGAACATTTGCCCCTGGCCCGCGTCAGCGGCGGCATCAGCAATATCTCGTTCTCTTTTCGCGGCAACAATGTCTTGCGGGAAGCGATGCACGCCGCCTTTCTCTATCACGCCATCAAAGCCGGTGTTGATATGGGCATCGTCAACGCCGGCATGCTCGCCGTTTATGAGGAGATTCCGAAGGGCCTGCTCGAGACCGTGGAGGATGTGTTGTTGAACCGGCGGCCGGACGCCACCGAACGGTTGGTGAAGTTCGCAGAGACCACAAAGAGCAGGGACCGTGCGGAGGCCGAAGAAGATGCGTGGCGCTCCGGCACGGTCGAGGAGCGGCTGAGCCATGCCCTGGTCAAGGGCATCGTCGATTACATCGAGCAGGATACCGAAGAGGCCCACCGAAATTACGGCCGGCCATTGCAAGTGATCGAAGGACCGCTGATGGCCGGTATGAATGTCGTCGGCGATTTGTTCGGCTCCGGCAAAATGTTTTTGCCACAGGTGGTTAAGAGCGCCCGGGTAATGAAGAAGGCGGTCGCGTATCTGCTGCCCTTCATGGAGTCGGAAAAACAGGCCTCGGGCAATTATCAGGCCCAAGGTCGCATTGTCATGGCCACGGTCAAAGGCGACGTGCACGACATTGGCAAGAATATCGTGGGCGTCGTGCTCGGCTGCAACAATTACGAAGTTATCGATCTCGGCGTGATGGTGCCGGCGGAGAAAATTCTCGAAACCGCCCGTGAGAAACGGGCCGACTTTATAGGTCTCAGCGGTCTGATCACGCCGTCGCTCGATGAGATGGCACACGTGGCCCGCGAAATGGAGCGCCAGGGCTTCACGTTGCCCCTGCTCATTGGCGGCGCCACCACCAGCAAGGCGCACACGGCGGTCAAAATCGCACCCGGATATTCCCAGCCGGTCGTGCATGTCCTCGACGCCTCGCGGGCGGTGGGGGTGACGGGCAGTCTGATCAATCCGCAGCTTAAGCCCGCGTTCGTGGCTCGACTCCGGGCGGACTATGAGACCGTCCGCGCGCATCACGGCGAGCAGACTGCCAAACCGCTCCTGCCTCTTGCAGAAGCCCGCCGGCACCGGACCCCCATCGAGTGGAAGGATGGCGATATTCCGACACCGGAATTCACGGGCATCCGCGTGCTTGCATCCGATCCGGCATCACTCGTCCGCAGCGACAGCACGACCGTCGGGCGCGTCACGCTCTCCGAGCTGGTATCGTTCATCGACTGGTCGCCTTTCTTCCACACCTGGGAGCTGCGGGGCCGCTACCCGGCGATTCTGGAAAAGCCCGAGGCCAAAAAGCTGTTCGAGGACGCGCGCCTCTGGCTCGACGAAGTGGTTTCCCGCAACCTGCTCTCAGCCCGCGCCGTTTATGGTTTCTTTCCGGCGAATGCCATCGGCGATGACGTCGAGCTTTATGCCGACTCTTCGCGCACCCAGGTGTTGACCACGTTTCACTTCCTGCGCCAGCAAATGGACAAGCCTGGAGGGCAACCAAACTTTTGCCTCGCGGATTTTGTCGCGCCTACGGCCTCTCAACTCTCAACTCTCAACTCTCAACTCTCCGACCACCTCGGCGCCTTCGCCGTCAGCGCGGGGTTTGGAGTCGAAGAATTGTGCAGGAAGTTCGAGCAGGACCACGACGATTACAACTCTATAATGACCAAGGCGCTGGCAGATCGGCTCGCGGAGGCCTTTGCGGAGTACCTGCATCAGCGTGCGCGCCGGGAATGGGGTTACGGGAAGCTCGAGCAACTCACGCACGACGACTTGATCCGTGAAAAGTATCGCGGAATTCGGCCCGCGGCCGGATATCCGGCCTGCCCCGACCATACCGAAAAGCGGACTCTGTGGAAGCTGCTCGACGTGGAGAAAAACACCGGCATCAAACTGACCGAGAGTTGCGCGATGTGGCCGAGCGCGAGTGTCAGCGGCCTTTATTTCGCGCATCCTGAGTCGAGATACTTTGCGATCGGCAAAATCGGTCGTGACCAGGTGATGGATTATCACCGGCGCAAGCAGATGGAACTGAGCAAGGTCGAACGTTGGCTTGGACCGTATCTCAACTACGAACCGGGCTCGAGCGCTTCCCAAGCGGAAGGCACTCAAGGAGACAAGGGCGGATCTTGTTCATGCGGCCAGCCGCGCGCGATGGCGGAAGCTGGTACCTGAGCTTCTGCCTTTTTCCTCTCGCCGACCCGCGCCATTGAGTACTGGGTCAGACTTGTCTTTTCTGGATCTGCCAAGTACACTGTGCGCATGAAGAATGACGTCGTTGCCGTCCAGATCCGCGGAATCCTGCCCGCGAACAGTGGATGCGCCTTGTTTGTCGGCAACGACGACAAGGTATTCGTCATCAACGTCGAGCCGAACATGGGCGCCGTCATCGGTATGTTTCTCCGCGACACGCCCAAAGAACGGCCGCTAACGCACGACCTCATTCAAAGCATCTTCAAGGGCTTCAGTATCACCGTCGAGCGAGTGGTGATCACCGAGTTGCGAAACTCGACTTACTTCGCACGCCTGATTCTGCAGCAACAGAACGAACTGGCCCGCAAGATTGTGGAAATTGATGCCCGCCCCAGTGACTGCCTCGCCCTCGCCACCGCCCAGAAACGTCCGATCTACGTCACCAACACGCTGTTCGAACAAGTGGAGGACATGACGGAAGTGCTCGACCGCATCAACGAGAGTGGCGGCGGGGAGTCTGGAAGCGAAACGGGCAGCGAGCCCAGTGGCGAGCCCGAATAGAGAAATGCCGCGCGCTGTGTCCAGGGCGTCCGCCGATGTTGTCCTCGTTTGCGGCGAAGACGATTTTGCCGTCAAACAGCGGGCGAAGCAAATCTACCTGCAGTGGACCCAGGAATTGGGCGGCATGGACCACGAAATTCTCGACGCCAGCGTCACGCACAGCGGCGAGGCCCTAAGAGTCCTGGCACGCCTCCGCGAAGCCTTGCAGACCCTTCCCTTCTTTGGCAGTGCCAAGGTCGTTTGGCTGAAGGACTGCAATTTTTTAGGTGATGAACGCGCGGCGACCACGCAGGCCGTCGCGGACACCCTCGTGGAGGTGGCGCAGGAGTTGAAAACCTTTCGCTGGGAAAACGTCCGGCTCCTTTTGAGTGCGGGCAAGGTGGATAAACGCAAGGTCTTCTATAAAACTCTCGAGAAACTCGGCACCGTTGAAATTCTGGCTGGTTGGTCGGCGGATGACCGGGACTGGACGGACCAGGCCGAGACCTGGGGTCGCAAAGCCTTGCGCGCCCGTCAGAAAGAAATCTCCGACGATGCGCTCGCCGAGTTGGTCACCCGGGTCGGCCCGAACGCGCGCCAACTGGATAACGAGATCGAGAAACTGTCCCTCTATTCCGCCAACCGCGAGGAAATCCAACTCGAGGACGTGGCCGCGGTTTGCACGCGCAACAAGACGGCTCGCGCTTTTGCGCTGGGCGACGCTCTGGGGGACCGTGACCTCCCGCGCCTGCTACGCTGTCTGGACGATGAGCTGTGGGAAGTGCAGCTCGATCCGCAAAAGTCGGAGATCGGCTTGCTCTACGGCCTCATCTCCAAGGTCCGCGCGATGATTCTGCTCAAAGAGATGGTGCGCGAAAGATGGATTAAGCCGGAAATGGATTATGGCCGGTTCAAGGCGCAATTGGAGCGTGTGCCGGCGGACCAGTTACCTGAAGATCGGCGGTTCAATCCGCGTTCGATCAATCCTTATGTGCTTTACAAGGCTCTGCCGCAGGTCAACCGTTATAGCCAGGCGGAACTGGTCCGCGCGATGGATCTGCTGCTGCAATGCAACCAGCGGCTGGTCTCCAGCGGGCTCGACGAGGCTCTGGTGCTGCAGCAAACCCTGGTGCAAATCGTCGGCAAAAACGAATAGCTTCCTGACCACAGATGAAGACAGGTGGACACAATTCGAAAATTCCGCTTTTTGGCCTGCCCTTTCGGTTCTCATCGGTGTTCATCTGTGTCCATCAGTGGTTTTCTGTTGCCGGCCTGCGAATTTTCCCGTGAGCGCTCCATCCGCCAAATTGCTGGTGTTGGTGGGCGAGAAATTCGCCTGCGTTAAAATCATCGGCCGGGCCAATTTCAACTCGAGCATTGATTTCCGGCTGCTGGTGAATGAGCTGCTGCAAAAAGGCTACCGCTATTTCGTCCTCGATCTGGCCGAGTGTGTGCTCATGGACAGCACCTTTCTGGGTGTCCTTGCCGGCTTCGGGCTCAAACTGAGGGGGTCTCCGAACGGCCAGAGCGACTCCACGATCGAGTTGTGGAATCCGAACGCGCGGGTGCTCGACTTGCTCGAGAATCTGGGAGTGCTCCATCTCTTCGCTGTGCGCCAGGGGCCGCTGGCGGTGCCTGAAGGCGCCGAGCCTTGTCTCCGCGCGCCGGCCAATCCTTCACGCGAAGAAGTCACTCGCGCCTGCCTCGAAGCCCATCGGACCCTCATGCAGATCAACCCGGAAAACGTGAGCCGCTTCAAGGAAGTGGCGCAGTTTATGGCCGAGGACTTGAAGAAGCTCCAGAGGAAAACGAGTGATTCGTGATCGGCGGGGCGAGTCGGCCAGCGACCGCAGGCGACCGGCTAACGACGGCTAAACCAGCAGAGGCGGGCCGTGATGCCTCTAACACGGATTCTGGCCTGGCTTTAGACAAACGGCCTTAGGTTCCAGGATTCGACGAGCGTTTGGGGAATCTCTTT
Source organism: uncultured Verrucomicrobiota bacterium (assembly GCA_964446585.1). Taxonomy (GTDB): domain Bacteria; phylum Verrucomicrobiota; class Verrucomicrobiia; order Limisphaerales; family UBA8199; genus CAYUPI01. The sequence continues at coordinate 26,337 of CAYUPI010000017.1, read as the reverse complement.
CAAGAACCGCGAGGGCATCTGCATCATGTCGCCACTGCCGGTGCCTGAGCGTAACAGTGGATAGCTCAAATAAAGCTCGTTCCGTGCGCGCGTGATGGCCACGTACATCAACCGGCGCTCCTCCTCCTCCCCTTCCCCGGTTTCAAGTGAGCGCGCGGAGGGGAACATCCCCTCACACAACATGATGACGAAGACAACATCGAATTCCAGACCCTTGGCCTGGTGCACGGTCGAAAGCCGGAGCTGTTCGTCATCGATTCGTGTGGGCCGCCCGGCTTCAGCCTCGACGTTGCTCAGCAGGGCAAGTTGAGTCAGAAAATCTTCCACAGTTAGAAATTGGCCGGCAAAGATCGTGAGCTGCTCCAGCTCCTCCAGGCGCATGCGATAGTTGGTGTAAGTGGCCTTGACGTAGTCCTCGTAGCCGGCTTCGAGCACTAACTGGAGCATTTTGGGGGCGTTCCCGCGGACGTCTTCGCCCTCCAGTTGGGAGGCCGTGGCCACCAACTGTGCCCAGGCAACCTCAGTCTTTTTCGGAACGAGTTCGACACACGCCTGCAAGGCCAGCGCGAGCGTGGAATGGCCAGAGTCCCTAAAGGCTTTCCACAGCTTGTCCGCTCCCTTGCCGCCAATGCCGGGCAGCAACTGCACGATGCGCGTGAACGCCAACTCGTCCCGCGGGTTCATCGCAAGTCTCAAATAGGCCGTGACATCTTTGATGTGCGCCTGCTCGAAAAAACGAATCCCGCTGGTGATGCTGAATGGGATGTTGCGCTTGATCAACTCCAGTTGCAACTCCATCGCGTGAAAATGCGCACGGTAGAGGACCGCCATCCGGTTCAGCTCTGTTCCCTCTTCCCGTAATTCGAGCACACGCTGCGCCACGAACGACGCCTGTTCGAAGCCGTCATGACATACTACCAGCACCGGTTTGGCGCCTTGTGATCGTGCCGGGGCCAGCACCTTGGCGAATTGCAGTTCGTTGGCGCTGATGGCCGCGTTGGCCACGTGCAGAATCTCCGGTGTGCTCCGGTAATTTGTTTCGATTTTATAGACCTTCGCTTCGGGATAGCGCTTCGGGAATTTGAGAATGTTCTGAAAATTCGCGCCCCGCCACGCATAGATGCTTTGGGCGTCATCGCCGACGACCATAAGATTGTGATGCCGCGCAGCCAGCCGATCGATCAAGTCGCTCTGCAGCTTGTTCGTGTCCTGATACTCGTCCACAAGAATGAATTGGAACCGGCGCTGATACTGTTCCCGCACGTCCTCGTGTTCCTCCAGCAGCCGGAGCCAGAGCGTCAGCAGGTCGTCGAAATCCACGGCATTGGCCGCCTGCTTGCGTGCCGTGTAACGATGCCAGACTTGTTCTATTTGTGGCCCTAGCCGCGCGAAATGCTCGTACTGCTCCTTCAAAACTGACTGGACCGGCTGCTGCGTGTTGACCGCCAACGAAAGTATCTCGGCCAGGACTTCGGACTTGGGGAAACGCGTGGCCTTGGTGTCAATGGACGATTCCGCGACGCAGACCCCGATCAAGCGGCTGGCATCCTCGCGGTCCAGAATCGTGAAGTCCTTTTGGAAGCCCATCCGCTGCGCATGCTGCCGCAAGATCCGGTTGCCCATTGCATGGAACGTCCCGCCCCAAAGGTCGGGCAACTCCTGACCGAGCAAATCTGCCACGCGCCGCATCATCTCGCGCGCCGCTTTGTTGGTGAAGGTCAGCAGCAGGATGCGCTCCGGCGCAATCCCTTGCTCCAGCAGATACGCCACACGGTATGTCAGCGTGCGCGTCTTGCCGGAACCGGCGCCGGCAATGACCAGCGACGGCCCGGGCGGCGCCGTCACGGCGGCAGACTGCTGTTCGTTCAGTTCCTTCGCGTAATCGATCTGTAGCTGAACCGGCGCGCGGAACGGCTGCAACACATACTCAACCGGCATCGGACAACGGTAACCGAAGCAGAGCAAATCCCAAAACCCAAATCCCGAATCCCAAACTATGGCATAGGTTTTACTTCAACCCAGCGGTCTTTCTGGCGATGCAGCCGATGGACGACGGATGCGAAATCGCACACCTGCCCTACGGCCGGAGTCGGTTCGAGTGAAATGCCGTCGTGCCTGGCAAAGAAATTTTCATGGCTGAGGATAGCTCGCGGTTCGCTGGGGCCTTGCGCGGCCTTGGACATCCGGGACATAACCAGCCCATGAAAGTTCGTCAAGTCCGGCTGCACATGCAGAAGCTTGACGCGATTTGCCTGGAGTAAGTTTCTGGCTATTGGAGCCGGACGCGGTAAGTGCGCTGGCTGGCGCTGCCGTCAGTTTCTTCGAATTGGAGCGTGCCACCGGTGCCTGGGTTGGTGGCCACTCCGGAGAAACCTGTCAGGGGCGTGGCGCGTTCGACGACATAATCGATGCCAACCTGGGAGCTGAACTGAAATTGAAGAGGCCCGGAGACGCCGGGCGAGACCACCAGGGTTGGCCGGTCGGCGACGCGGATGACGACGGGCCCGGAGGTGGCGTTCAATGAGCCATTGTCCTGGGCGACAGTCCGCAGGGTATAGCTTCCGGCGGTCAAGCCGGACAACGAGAAACCAAACGGTGCAACGTTGTTCGTGGCGGCTGGAACGCCGTTGGTGAGCAGTCGGACATTCGCGACCGTGCCGTCGCAGTCGGATGCGGCGACGTCCACCGCCACGGTGGCCGGAGCGGCGAACAGGCTGCTGGCGGGAGGATTGGCGATCGAAATGCTGGGCGGGTAGTCGGGAGGAGTGATGGAGCCAACTTGCGAGGCGAAGTTCTGCGGGGTGTTGGCTGCATTTCCGTCACCCCAAGTTCGAGAGTTGACTCCGTCGGTCGGCAGCGCCGAGTAAGCCCCGCTATTGGCGCCGAAAAACGTAATCGTGCCGCCGCCGGCAAAGACGAAGTTCTCAGGGATGACGTAGTCAGGCTTTGGCGAGCCAAAGTTGGTGATACTGGCAGTACCGAACAGGAGAGTCTTATTGGCAGAGTCGCTCCCGAGATTTGCCGGAATAGTAAAAGTATTGGTCGTCGTGCCATTGCCGACCAGAACCTGGTGGCCACCGACTAATGTCTGGCTGGGGGCCGTGGTGAAAAGCTCGATGAATTGATTTGATCCACAGGCGTCAGTGTACACCTCGCGAATGGCCCAGAGGTGAAACGCGGCCCGGGCTGGAGTAGCCGCAAAGAACGCTACGACAAGCGTCGCAATTAAAGCTCGAGGCAAGGACCAGCGAGAGTCAGCGCATTGTCGAGAATTCCCGGTTCTCATAGAATGACAGCGGTTATCGGACGTTTTTAGGTGGACCTCTGTTCTTTAAGCGAACTCCGCGGTTTTGTCAATTAAGACCTCGGTTCGAAAAACTAGTGCCTCCACTTGCGGCTGTTACCTATCTTGAGTAAACAACGCTGTGAGCTCGTACTCCGCTCCCGCCAATTCGCTCGTTTCAAAGCCCGGCTCCTGGCTACTGTTCGTTGCCGCCGCCCTCGTACCGGTCAGTTTGTTGTGGGACTTTTCTTGGGAATCCACCGTCGGAGTGGACCTGTTCTGGTCGCCACCTCACACGCTTACCTATGCAGCGATGGCGCTGGCTGCCGCCGGGGCTGTTGCCTTGATGCGGATCGCTCGAGACGCCGCAGTTTTTCCGCCCGCTGCCGGCCGCTTCGGAGCGGTGGCGTCACCCCTCGGCGGTTCGCTGGTCGCCTGGGGTGCAATGGCATTTCTCACCGCAGTCCTGTTCGATCGCTGGTGGCAATCTGGCTACGGACTGCAGGCCGGCATTTGGCACCCGCCCCAGATTCTTAAAGCCACAGCCTTTTTTGCCGTGCTCGGCGGAGTATGGGTGGCGGCCGCATGCGAGCAAAACCAAGCGGCAAACCGCCGGATTCTGGCGGCGACATTGTTTCCGACCGCTGGCGGTTGCCTAATCGTCATGATTGCTATCGTCACACTCACCTCCAGCTATCCGAACTGGCAGCACTCGGCCTCGTTTTACAAAGTCGCCGCCGCCACTTATCCGCTGGTGCTGGCGGCGCTGGCCAGGGCGGGTCGCCTGCGGTGGTCTGCGACTTTGGCCGCCGTGGTTTACTCGGGCATTGTCGCTAGCATGCTCTGGCTGCTGCCGCGATTCAGCGCCCGGCCACTGACCGGCCCGATTTACAACCCGCTGGATCACCTCATGCCGCCGCCATTTCCCTTGCTGCTCATCCTGCCTGCTCTGGGGATGGACTGGATTGCAAAAAGAATTCGGTGGCCGGCGTGGCGCGGCGCCGGTTGGCTCCTGGCGGGTGCGTTGGGCCTCGCGTTTTTCATCCCCTTTTTCGTCGCGCAATGGCTGTTCGCGGAGTATTTGCTTTCGCCGCACGCGGATAACTGGTTCTTGGCCGGCGGCGGCAGGCACTGGCCGTTCTTCCTCAAAATCAGCCCGCGCGCGCGCGTGATGTTCTGGACCTCGCCCGCCGACATGATGAGTTGGAGCAACATTCTGGTGGGCGCTGCGCTTGCCATGTTCTCCGCGCGGTTCGGGCTGTGGTTCGGCGCGTGGTTGGCGCGGTTGCGACGATGAAAACCCTGCTCGCTCTCCTGGCGTTCCTGCTGTCCGTGTCGGCCCGTGCTCATGTCGGCAGCCCGAATGTTTTCTTCAATGGACAGGCTGGCCTTTATCCGGTGCAGGTCATCATCCGCCCGCCCGCCGTGTTGCCCGGCTTGGCGCAAATGGACGTGCGAGTCAGCGGCGCCACCAATGTCACACTCCAGGCCGCGCTCTGGGAAGCGGGGGCCAAAGCCGCGCCAGCGCCGGTCGTCGCCACCCTGGTCGCTGGGGAGACCAATCTGTTCAATGGCGCTCTCTGGCTTTTTTACGCCGGTTCATACGCCATGCGTGTTCACATTGAGGGCAACCTCGGCTCGGGCATCGCGATTGTGCCGATCAATTCCGCTGCGCTTCGGCAGCCGAGCATGTCGCCGCGTCTTGCGACGATGCTCATCGCGCTGGGCGGATTGCTGTATGCGAGCCTTGTTTGGTTCGTTGCGGTTGCCGCTCGCGAAAGCGTGCTGGAACCAGGCTCGGTTCCCGGGCAGCGCGAGCGTGTCCGGTCGCGTGTTGTCGCCGGCGTTTCCGCGCTCGTCTTTGCCTGCGCGATCTGGGCGGGTCAAATGCGCTGGCGAAAGATGGACCGGGAGTTCCGCGCCAACGCGCTCTACCGGCCCACCGCCGTCCGTGCCAGCCTGCGCGCGAGCGGCGACCTTCACCTGCTCCAGCTCGCGCCCGTCGCGGAAACCCCGGGCGCCACATCCTGGGACACCCTCGTCGCCGATCACGGCAAGCTGCTGCACTTGTTCCTGCTGCGGCAGCCCGACTTTAAGGTGTTTGCGCACCTGCATCCTGTGCGCCGGGACGCGCGACGGTTCGAAGGCATGCTGCCGGTGTTGCCTGCCGGCCGGTACGAGCTCTACGGGGAGGTCACGCATGAAAATGGGATGAGCCAAACGCTCGTCACAAATCTCGTGTTGCCCGAACCCTTGGGCCGCCCGCCGCAGATGGCGCTGTCATTGAACGCGACGAATGATGTCTTTTGTCAGTCGCCATTGGCTGTCGCGACCAACGCCACGCAGCCTGTCGCGCTCGATGCCGACGACTCGTGGCACCTGGACGCCAACGTGGCAGATGCGCGCGGTTTCGATGTACGCGAAAGCCGGCTGATGGGTGGATTGAAAATGGTTTTCCAGAATGCCGGAGAACTAGTCGAGAATCGGGAGACGCTGCTGCGCTTCGCTGCGTTCACACCGGACCGGGAACCGGCGCGCATTGAACCTTACATGGGCATGGCTGGCCATTGCGTCGTGCGCCGCTCCGATGGCGCGGTGTTCACCCATCTCCATCCTGTCGGGACGATTTCCATGGCTGCCCAGCAGCTTTTCGTTCAGAGGGAAAGCGGCGGCAATCCCGCTCCTGCGGCCTGGATCACCAACAACATCGGTCGGGGCTCATTGCCTGCCCTTCCTGGAAATGAGGTGACCTTTCCCTACGCCTTCCCACGCCCCGGCAATTACCGTCTTTGGGTCCAGGTCCGCACGAGTGGCCGTGTGCTCACCGGAACCTTCGGTGTCGAGGTGAAGCCTGCGGGGTAACGATTTTTTCGGACTTTCGTTTTGACACACCGCCGTGCTTTGACGATGTTACGGCCCAATGAAATCTGATTTTACGAACAAAATATTGGTGACGTGCATTGGCCTGGCGCTCTCAACTTCTCTGGGCTCCCTCCAGGGACAGGAAAAGGAGAAAAAGGACTCTAAGGTGGATGTGAGCAAAATTCCTCCGGCTTCGACGGCCAAGGACGTCACTTACGCCAAGGACATCAAACCGATTTTCGAAAAGTCCTGCATCAAATGCCACGGCTCGGAAAAGCAGAAGGGCAAGCTGCGATTGGACAGCCTGGCGGATACGCTGAAAGGCGGTGAGGACGGCAAGGTAATCCTGCCGGGCAAGAGCGCGGAGAGCCTTCTGGTCCATAACGTCGCGCATGTGGGAGATGAAGACCAGTACATGCCGCCGCCGGACAATAAGGACAAAATTCCGCCGCTGAGCCCGGAACAAATTGGACTGATTCGCGCTTGGATTGATCAGGGAGCTAAGTGAGGCGCCCTTAGGCGATCGCACTGAGCGGTTGTTGCTTCAGACGTCGCAAAGTTTCGCGGCGGCGTACGGCTTCGAGTCGCTCTTCCTCGGGGACTGTCACATTCCCAATGAGAGACAATAATGAGGAGATTTGTTCGTCCACAAAATCGTTGCGCAGCTCGATCACCACGCTCTGGAGCTGTTCGGCAGGCTTGGGCAGGGAACGCTCCCGGGGAACTCGAAGGCCGTCGGTGTTGGTCACCAGGGGCCGGGCCAGAATCTCGGTGATGATTTCCTGAGAAGCGGTGTCCTCAAAGGAGGAGAGGAACGGGCCGAGGCCTTGCCATTCGCCTGATTGGTGGAGTTGAAGCCGGCGCGAGGCAATCTCTTTGACCTGTGGAGCCAATAGCCAGTCTAGATTGAGATGCGCCGCCACCCAAGGAACATGTTCCTCCGTCTCGAGCATGAGTTTGAGCAAACAAAATTCCTGCGTCTTCAATGGTTGCTCTTGCGCGCCCTCTTCTGGCACAGGCGTTTCCTCTGTCGGGCCGCCGCGCCTGGGAGTGAGCTTACGAAACTCAGCGCGCACGGCGTCTGGTGCGACGCCGAGACGCAAGGCCGTCTTCTGCGCGTACTTATCAATCAATACGACATTTTGAGTTTTGTGCACGGCCTCAGCCATGTCACGCAACACTGCCAGCCGGCCCTTATCGGTCGTGACGGTGTTTGCGGCGCACAGGCGGTTCAGATAGTAATCAAAGAAGCCTTCTGCCTTTTCGACCAGTTTCCTGAAAGCGTCGCCGCCGGAGGCCTTGATCAGGCTGTCCGGGTCATGCGGTGCGGGCATTACGGCGACGCGCACCGCCAGGCCCGAAGCCAGCAAATGGTCGAGTGCGCGCACAGCGGCGTTCTGGCCGGCTTCGTCGGAGTCGAAGCAGAGAACCGCCTCGGCGACATAGCGTTTGAGAATCCGGGCGTGATCGACCGTAAACGCCGTACCCTGCGGGGCGACCACGTTCTGTACGCCTGCCATGTAGCACGCGATTAAATCGAGCTGCCCTTCGCAGACGATGGCCCGCTCGGCTTCGAGTAAGGCCCGTCTGGATTTATCCAGCCCGAAAAACACTTTGCTCTTGGTGAAGATGGGCGTCTCAGGCGAGTTAACGTATTTGGCGGTCTTGTCGTCCCCGGACAGAATGCGGCCGCTGAAACCAATGACTCGCCCTTGTTCATCACAGATAGGAAACATCAGCCGCCCGCGAAACCGGTCGTAATAGCTGTTGCCACCGTCCTTCTTAAGGATTAGCCCCGCTGTCTCGACCAACCCTAGCTCGTGGCCTTTGCTTTTCGCCCAGTTGACCGTGTCGTCCCAGACCTCGGGCGCGTACCCCAGCCGGAACAATTTGACCGCCTCGGCCGACACCCCGCGCCGCGCGAGATAGTCGCGGGCGATTTGGCCTGAGGCTTCATTGGCGAGAGCGCTTTGCCAGCGCTGAGTGATCTGCTCGTGGATCTGCAGCAGCTTCTCCTTCAAATGCCGTGACTGCTGTTCAGCCTGGCCCTTTTCGTATTCCAGCGGAATGCGAGCCCGCTCAGCCAGCCGCCGCACGGCCTCGGGAAAATCAACGCTCTCGTATTCGCGGACGAACGTGAAGACGTCGCCCCCTTTGTGGCAGCCGAAGCACTTGAAGATCTGCAGGTGCGGGTTGACGCTGAAGCTTGGGGTCTTCTCTCTGTGAAAAGGGCAGAGCGCGACGAAATTGGCCCCGGCGCGCTTCAGCGGCATGTAGGAGCCGACGACATCGACAATGTCATTGGCCGCGCGGACTTGCTGCAAGGTCGCGGTGGAGAACAGGCCGGGCATTGGTTCAAATTCCGAATGCCGAACTCCGAAAACCGAAAGAATACCGAAAGCTGGAAATCCGAAGCCACATCGCGAATGTTTTCGTCATTCGGATTTCGGATTTCATTCGGATTTCGTCATTCGATATTCGGGCTTTTCATTGCGGCATTTGAAATTCTTTCTGCTTAAATTGCTTGGTGTCCGGTTCCGTTGATTTGATCAGGAAGAAACCGAGGTGGTCCTTGATCCAGGGGCCCGCCATCGAGCGTTCGAAGACGGAGGATTGAAGCGAGTGCAAGCCGGGAAAGAAATTGCTGCCATAAACGTCGTTCTGGAAAGCTTCCATGGCCTTCACTTCAGCAGCGCTGAAATAGCGCGCGTTGAGCAGCGCCAGTGCCGTCAGCACCATGCAGCAGACCCGCACAAGCCCGGAAGTCATGCCCAGGTAATACTCGGCTTTACCGAAAATGTCGCTGCCCAGCAGTTTCCCTCCTAAACCGCGCTTGATTCCCGCGAACACACCCAGCACCAACAAAGCGGAGGCCACATAGACAATCACGTAGGACGAAAGCAGGCTGAAAGGACTGGTATCAGCCAGAAGCCTCCCCGCCGGCTCATAGACGATCGCGCCCAGAAAGAGAATCGTCAGCCACATGAGCAGGCTGAGTAATTCCTCGGACATTCCATTCTTGCGCCCTCGCAGCACGCCAATTACCAGCACTGCGACCAGCACAAAGTCGAACAGATTGATTGGCAATTTATCAAGGCTCATGCGCTTTTTTCGGTCAATGGACATTTATTATGCATCAACAATTAGCCGTCTTGCCAGCGAGATTTATGCCAAATACATGGGTCTTTCACGGTGGATTTCCCGCCAGCCAAAACCGGATTGCGCCCGCCTGCGGGTTGTGTGGATCACTCTCCAGCACTTTCAAATAATATGGGCGGGCTTTGACTGGTTGCTGCAATTGCTGCGCGTATAGATTTCCCAGCGCAAGATTTGCCCGGCCTTCATTGGGATAGGTCACGAGCAGTTTTTCCAATTCATTGGCGGCATCGAGAACGTAACCGGCCTGCTTGAGCGCCAGAGCAAAATTGTACCGCGCATCCAGAGACTCCGGTCGCGCTGCCAGTGCATTTTCGTAGGCGGCCAGCGCTGCGGGCAAGTCACCCTGTTCTGCGGCAGCTAGAGCCGCATTAAAGTGCGCCTCGAAGTAGCTTGGGTCCGCTTGTGTCGCTTGCCGGTAGTTGCGCAGCGCTTCGTCCAGCCGATGGGCTGCCTGCGCCTGCACTCCCAGTCCGAAGAGCCGTTCCGCCTCAGCTCGAGTTCCCGCGCGTGGCCCAGGCGGCGAGGTATAGCGGTACCGAACCGAAGCGCCGCCCGCTGAGGCGGTGGTCGGCCCGCTGTCGTTAGCCGACGCTCCGGCATTCAACGGCCGGGGCGCCGGAGTTTCGTTGGCAGGTGGAAGCGGTGTCGGGTGCGTCGATTTCTTTTCTTCGCCCCGAAACAAATTGAAAGGATTCATGCGATCCAACAAGCCCTTCCTGGGTGCGGTCGTCTGGGTCGAAGCTTCCGGCTGGGCGGGATTGCTGACCACCGGTTCGGTCAAAGTGCTCTGGGTTCGGCCAGGAGAGTTGGCGAGATCCTGCGCCGGCTGAAGAGGCGGCTCGGTCGCCAGTTTCACAGTTCGAACGTCGGGCGCGGCAACTGCCGTAGCTGGCGCAGCCGCAGAGGCAGCCGCCGGTTTGGGCGCGTTAGTGACGGCCTCGATCTTGGGCGCGCTGACGATTCGGGCCGCATTCGTCGGTGCCAGTTTGGTTGCGCCGGCGCCAGTGCCGCCGCTGGATTGGGGCAGCGGATTGAGCTGTGCCGGACGCGCTGGGGTGTTGAGTTCGCGATCCAATTGACGCGCGAGCGCTCCCACAGCCTCCGCCCCCTCGGGCGGCGGTTTGAGTCCCGCGTACTCGCGGTATTTCTGCAGAGCCAGTGGGTAGTCGTTCAAGTATTGATGCGAAACGATCGCCAGGTTAAGCATTGCCGGCCGGTAATTGGACCGCGCCTTGAGAGCAGCACGGAAATATTTTGCCGATTCATCCGCGCGCCCGCGCTGGAGTCGGACCAATCCCAAGCCATTCAACGCCTCCGGGCTCTGAGCACTGAGCCGGAGCGCGTCGCTAAAACTTTTCTCCGCGCCTAGCAGTTCGCGAGAGCGCAATTGTGCGACGCCCAATTTCAGCAGGCCTTCCGCCGAGTTTCCTCGCCGCAGCGTGTACGCGAGCAGTTCTGTTTTCGCTGCTTCTGTCTTTTCCGGCTTGTTTTGAGCCATCCATAGGCAGGCCAGGTTGTAATGCACCTCTGTTAGATCGTGATTCAGCGCGAGCGCCCTTTGGTAGCACCGCTCCGCTTGCTCCGCCTGGCCCGTGTAATGGCACGCCAGGCCCAGGTAATTCCAGGCCTGCCCGTTTGTCGCGAGCAGAGACGTGGCCTTTCGCAACTTCTCCGCTGCCTTGGCATATTTTCCCTGCTCGATGAGCCGCTTGCCTTCGAGTACGGCGCCCGGGCCCGGGGGCGTGCAACCTGAAAGAAGTGCGGCAGCGAGCAGGAAGGTGGACGCGGCACAACCTACCCTGCAGGTTTCATAATTTGTAGCAGCCGACCTCAGTCGGCGCCGCTTTCCACCTCCCATAGAATGCGCCGAGTGACGTCGGCGGCTACGCATCATCTTTGAGGCGTGCGCCAGCCGATTTTTGATAGTCACCATCGAGTGCCGTGGTAACATTCGAGTCTGGACGTGTCAAGAAACGCAACGTCCAACCCAAGCTGCAATGAAGTTGTTCGAGCTGTCACGAGTGCGCCTGGTTACTCCCTTGCTGGCGTTTGTGGTGTTGTGCGGACGCCGCGCTTCCCACGCCGCCGAGCCATTCTCTCTGGAGAGCAATGGCCAGCGCGCCCGCGTTGTGATCGTCCAGGACTCCGCCGCCACTGAGGCCTTCCGACCGCGCCTGGACCGAATCCGTGCCATGGTCAACCGCGGCCTGACCAATCTAACGGGCAAATCGACGGTTTCCGAAGCCTGGCGTAGTCTCGTGACGGCGCGCGACACAGTCGGCATCAAGGTTGTGTCGTCCCCTGGCGCCAACAGCGGTACCCGGCCCGCTGTGGTTCGGGCGGTCGTTGAAGGGCTGGTTGCCGCCAGCGTGCCACCCAGGCAAATTATCATCTGGGACAAACAACTCGCCGATTTGACCAATGCCGGGTTTTCCGATTTATGCAAGCGCTACGGGGTCCGCATTGCGGGCAGCGTCGAGGCGGGTTGGGATGAGGGACAGGATGAGAAATCCAGGCCTTATGATTTGCCGCTGATCGGCAATCTGGTCTGGGGTGATCTCGATTTTACCAGGAAAACTTCAGGGCAGGGGCGGAGGTCATACCTCTCGAAACTCATCACGCGCGAGATTACGAAGATCATTAACATTACTCCCCTGCTCAACCACAACGAAGCCGGTGTTTCTGGCAATCTTTACAGCCTTGCCATGGGCAGCGTGGACAACACTAGCCGCTTTGAATTCGATCCCGAGCGCCTCTCGACCGCCGTGCCGGATATTTACAACCTACCGGCGCTGGGCGACCGCGTCGTCCTGAACATCGTGGACGCGCTAATTTGCCAATACGAGGGTGGCGAACGCGGCCTCCTCCATTACTCCGCGATTCTCAACCAGCTCCGCTTCAGCCGCGATCCCGTCGCGCTTGATGTCCTCTCTCTCCAGGATCTCGAACGACTGCGCCAGGCCGCCGAAGCGCCAACGGTAAAGCCCAATCTCGAACTGTACAACAATGCCGCCCTGCTTGAACTCGGTGTCAGTGACCTTAAACGAATCTCGGTCGAGACGCTAACGCAGCGAAAGTAGCGGCGAACGCTCGACGCTAAACGTGCAAGCACGGGCTGCAACGAGTACTAATCAGTGCCGAATTCGCCGGCCTCGCTCGAACAGCGCGGCTGTGGCCCGAATAATCTCCTGCATTTGGTAGGCCAATTCGCCGCTGTGGAAATAATCACCGCTGGCCTCTGAGCGAACGCCCATGCGGCCAATTTGGGCCAATTGTTTCGAGACACCCAAAATCTGCTTTTCCGTCGGCCACTGAATCAGGCCTTCGTTCGTCGGCTCCGGAAAGAGTATTTCATCCGGGTTGTCGAAGCGCGCCTTGCGCTTCGGGCGCATCTTGTGATGCCCGTTACCGTTAGTTCGTGTCATTATCCGCATCGTCTTCATGAGCTTTGGGTGGCAGCCCCTAAGCCAACGCGCGATCTCATTGTTCCTTGTGGAATGAACCCATGGGGATGCCCCACTGTCTTCCCAAGCGGACCCGCTGGCCGAAGTTGCAAAGTAATATAGCATAGTAAGAAAGTTTCTCAAACCGCCCCGGGATGGACAATAAGTGCCTCAGCCACAGGGAGATGGCCGGATTGGTTCGCCAATACTGATGTCGGGTTGTCATCCGCATGGGACTGGAGGAATCGATGTAAAGAGTTTGTGTTCAAAGAGTTGACGCAAGAAATCAGAAAACTCCAACGCCGTTTCCTTCAGCTTCCACACAGCACAATTTCCCCGCCTTTGTGACTGGCCCCGTAACCATCCGCCCGCATTTGCATTCAAAACTTGCCGCTTTAGCCCTCGCCCATAAGATCGCCGCCATGAGACTGACAATGACAGCCATCTCCACAGCACCACACCTGTCAAAGATCAATTCTTCATTCAGGAGTGTACCGCGCCTGATTCCTATGCTGGGATTGCTGTTTGTGCTGGCGCTCGCGGCTCAGGCGCAACCCCGCCATGTCGTCGCCATCGCTCACCGCGGCGAGCATCTCCACCACCCCGAGAACACGATTCCAGCCTTCCAGGAGGCTATTCGTCTGGGCGCTGATTTTATCGAGGTGGATGTCCGCACGACGGCCGACGGCAAGTTGGTCCTGAGCCATGATGGCAGTGTAACACGCCGAACGACCGGCCAGGGTGAAATTGCAAAGCTGACCTTCGACGAAGTCCGCAAACTGGATGCTGGCAGCAAGTCCGGGCCCGAGTTCCTCGGCACTAAGATTCCAACATTCGATGAAGCGTTGGACATGGCTCGCGGGAAAATTGGGATTTATGTGGACGTCAAGCAAGCGTCAGCCAAAGACCTGGTCACTCATATCGAGGCGCATGGGATGTCCGAACACGTGGTCATTTACGCCGGCCTCAGGTTGTCCAAAGAGATTCAGGCACTGAACCCCAAGCTCAAAGTCATGCCAGAGTCGCAAAGTGTCGAGACGGTCAAGCAGCTTATCGAGGAACTCCATCCGCACGTCATTGCGTTTACCGCGCGAGATTTCACGCCGGAGATCATCCGTCTAGTCAAGGAGGCTCACGCCGAAATCTACGTGGACCGCATGGGTGCGACAGACGGTCCTGCCGGCTGGCAATCGGCCATCGACGCCGGAGCTGATGGCATCCAAAGCGATCGCCCGGGTGAATTGGTGCAATATCTTCGAGAGAAAGGCTATAAGCAGCCTTGAGAATCTTTACTGTTGGCCCAATTTAAGCGACAGTCAGAGATGATGATGGCGTTTTGGCGCCGGCTATTTACCCTCGGTTCGTGTTGCCTCCCCGTTAGCCAGCTTCTGGCTGGCGGCAGCGGGCTCAACGTGGCGGTAGTCGTCAACCAAAATAGCTCCAATTCCGTGCAGTTGGGCAACTACTACGCCGAACGCCGGCAGGTCCCGCCACAAAACTACTTGCGCATCAATTGGTCAGGCGGGACTAACGCATGGACCGAGTCCGATTTCAGCACCTACCTTTACAACCCGCTGGTGGCGATGCTCTCCAGCCGGCAGTTGACAAACCAAATCGATTTCGTTGTGCTTTCGATGGGCATCCCTTACCGAATCATCTCGGATTTGTACGCAGGAAACAGTACGACGTCGGCACTGTTCTATGGCTTCAAGGCGGATACGAACCCGCCCTGCTCCATGGCCAAGGGTTCAACGAATCTGTATTCTGGTAGCGAGAGCATCTTCCGCCTCACACCTCCCATCGACGCCGCCAGCAATTCGTGGCTGGTGACGATGATCACACACAGCAATCTGGCGCTAGCCAAACAGATCGTCGAGAGCGGAGTGCTGGCTGATGGCACTTTCCCCACTCAAACCGTCTATTTGGCCAAGAGCACCGACGTGGCGCGCAATGTGCGCTACTGGACGTTCGATAATGCCATCTTCAACACGCGGTTGCGGGGCAATTACTCGATGCAGCGCACGAACTCCAATCACAATTGGATTTTCGGCGATTGTCTGGGCCTGCAGCAGGGCATACAGATCGAACCTATCGAGCCCGGCACGACCTTCATGCCCGGCTCTATGGCGGATGATCTGACCTCTTATGGCGGTCAAATTTTTGAGGTTGCCGAGCATATGAACCCATTGCAGTACTGCAGCTTTGGCGCGGCTGGTGGTTATGGCACCGTCGATGAACCCTGTAATTATCTCGAGAAATTTCCGTCACCACAAAATTACTTCTATCAGGCGCGCGGGTTCGCCCTGGCGGAATGTTATTACCAGAGCCTGACCAATCCATATCAAGGCCTCCTCGTCGGCGAGCCCCTGGCCGCGCCCTTCGCCAAGCCACCGGTTGCGGCCTGGAACAGCCTGCCCGCCAACGCCCTGCTCAGCGGCACGACCAATCTGTCGCTCCTGGCCACTGGAGCGGATTCCAACCGCCCTGTGCAGCAGGTGGAGCTCTTCCTCGATGGCCTGTGGCTTCAAAGCTTGACCAATGTCCCGCCCTCGGTCGGTAATGTGCTGACCGCGATCATAAATGGGCAACCTGTCAACTATGTCGTTCCTGCGAGCGCAACTATTAAATCTGTCACGACTGGGTTGACCAGCGCGCTGAATGCCGTCGCGAACGTCACCAAAGTGAATGCTTTCGCCCACGGCGATCGTATCGAATTGCAATCCACCGACCGGAGCAAACGAGGACCGCAGGTGTCGCTCTCCGTCAGCAACTCTACCGGGGCGGGCGCTACCACGTGGCTCGCCGCCAGCAGCACGAACTTTCTGGACACCATTGCTTACGGCCTGCGCAACTTTCTAATCACGGCGCCGACGAATCCTGTCCCCGGCAGTTTCCTTCAAATGACGATCACCAAGACCAATGGCACACCGTTCATCTTTGGGGTGACGAATACGTCGGGAACTCTAAATCTCACGGATCTGGCTCCTCAGTTGGTCAGCCTGATCAACGCCAGCCCGGATCTGTCCGGGCCAGACGGCCTTGTCGCTGAGGATCTCGTCACTGATCTGCTCACGCCGTTTCAAGCCGTTGAATTCAACCTGGTCGCCAACACCCTCGGCTGGGATGCGGCCCAGATTACGAACCGCCTAATCACTTCCTTTACCAACTTTCCAACGGGCACGGTGCACCTGGACGACAATCTGCCCGATCTCGAGCCGCGCGCGCATCTCTACGTCACAGCCGGGGTCACCAATTTGCCGCTGACGTTTGCATTTGATACCACAACACAAGCCAACGGATTTCATGAGCTGACCGCGGTGATCTATGAAGGAAGCCACGTCCGAACCCAGAAACGGCTCGCCCAAAATGTCGTCATCCAGAATGGAGCCCTCAGCGCGACGTTCACTCCCCTCTTCGGTGGCACCAATGTGGCGCTGGAAGCGACCAACCAGTTCTCGGTCCTCGCCAACACGAACAATATTAGCCGCATCGAATTGTTCAGCACTGGCGGTTCGCTCGGGTTTGTCACCGGCGTGTCCAATGCTTTGTTCTCGGTAGCCGGCACGAACCTGGACCTGGGTCTCCATCCGTTTTACGCAGTGGTGACTGCGAGCAGCGGGAAGCTGTACCGCACGGAAACGCGTTGGTTCCGGGTCGTTGGTCCAGACGCTCCGTTCACGGTTTCCGTCACGACCCCACCAACCACCCTGTCCTGGCCCGCCACGGCCGGGCGAAGTTATGACGTCCTTAGCACGACCAACCTGGCCAATGCGTTTCAGCTCCGCGCGACGGTCGTAGCCACCGATTCAACGGCGCAATGGCCCGAAACGAACACCACTGACGTGCGTCGCTTTTATCGTGTTCGCACATCGAATTGAGCGAAATCGGGGGCCCGAAAACGAAAGAATGAATGCCAGCCCCGACAGGACTGTCTGACTGACGATGGCCGCGATGAACAGCAGATTTTTGACAGGATTAACAGGACTAACCATCCTGCTTTTGTGCTTCGTCTCCGCCGCTGACACATTCAACTGGCGCACCAACGAGAACCGCGTCACGGCTGACGTGCAAGCGGGCAAACTGACAACGGTTCTCCAACGAATCACCGCTGCCACTGGCTGGCAGGTCTATCTCGAACCCAGCACGACCCACATGGTCTCAGCCAAATTCAAAAATCTTCCTCCTGGCGAAGCGCTGCGATTGTTGTTGGGTGATTTGAATTTCGCACTCGTGCCAGAAACTAACACTCCCTCCAAGCTGTTCGTTTTCCGCACGTCCCGGAAAAACGCGACGCAGCTTGTGCGCGCACCGAAACCGGAAACCGGTGTTGCAAGAGTGATCCCGAACGAACTCATCGTCACGCTCAAGCCCGGCGCCAGCATCGACGCCCTCGCGCGCCTGCTCGGCGCGAAGGTTCTCGGGCGCCTTCCGGGCCGCAATACCTATCGCCTTCAGTTCGACGACTCCGATGCCACCGAATCCGCCCGCAAGCAACTCACAGACAATCCCGATGTTGCTTCGGTGGACAACAATTATTCCATCGATCGACCGGAATTGGCGCGGGAGGCCTTTCCCCCGACCCTCTCGCAACCCCACTTGCAACTGACGCCGCCACCGGAGAATGGACGCGTGGTTGTTGGCCTGATCGATACTGCCGTGCAACCGCTCGGCAACGACCTCGACAGTTTCCTGCTCAAACCGATCTCGGTCGCGGGCGACCCGCAGACCGATCCCAATGAGCCGAGCCATGGCACTTCCATGGCCGAAACTATCCTGCGCAGCCTGGAAATGGCGACCAAGGGCAGCACCTCGGTCCAGATTCTGCCGGTGGACGTTTATGGGCCCAACGCCAGCACGAGCACATTCGATGTCGCTGCCGGCATCGCGCAAGCGATCAATGGAGGCGCTAACGTCATCAATCTGAGCCTGGGCAGTGAAGGTGATAGCCCTTATCTCCGCGAGCTGATCAAGGACGCGATCTCCAAGAAAATCGCTTTCTTCGCCGCGGCCGGCAATCAGCCCGTGACCACTCCCTTTTACCCGGCCGCCTATTCCGACGTAGGCGTCAACGCTGTGACCGCAACCTCGCAAGGACAACTTGCTCCCTACGCCAACCGCGGATCCTTCGTGACCGCGGCAGCGCCAGGCACAAGCCTCTTTTATTTCAATGGCCAATCCTGGGTGGCAGTTGGAACTTCCACCGCGGCGGCCGTGGCCACCGGCATGGCGGCCGGCTACATGGACTCCACCCATAGCGGCGTGGACAAGATGCAGACCTTCATTAACGCGAACCTTGGAGTGAAGTTAGGCTCCAAGCCGTAGGCTGGGTGCGCCACTTCGCTTTCGGGGCATCAGTTTCGAACCGACGTTTCTTAATCTGCTCCCAAGGTGCCGGGGAATGGCTGGGCAAAACTCCGACTTCCATAAATAGCTTTCGTTCTTTGGCTTGACTTCAAACAAGCTCAAGTGGCAAAAAGACATCGGAGCCAACGAGGTCAACCGCAGGACTGCCAGGCGGAATTCTGTGAATAAGTTGAGCGCACGTTGTTAATAAGTTTTCCTTGGCATTCTAGTTTTCCAAGGCGAGACTCATGATGCCCCACTAGATTTTTTGGTTCTTAGGAGTATTGGGTCGTAAAGTAGGGGCACGATTGTCATTCGAAGGGTAAGATGAGCGGGCGCTCTCCAAAGTCAGATGGTGGGAACGAGGGCCTTGTATTTACAGCGCGAAAGCTCGGTGTTTCTCGACCAACACGACGGTATGATGCTGAACTGAACGTCCCGGCGAGAATCGGCTAACTCAAAGCCAATCGAATGTCGCGATCAGCTCAGTCTTTGACTCCTCTTGCCATGGTGAATTCCTGGACTGGCGCTCTGAACCCTTGACCTGCGCGCTTTTCGCCAAACTGGATGAAGCCATGACCCCACTGGTATGAAATGAAAAATAACGCCGGCCGAGGCGCACACGTTGGCCCAGGCGAACCTGGAACCAAACGTTCACAAAAGCATACAACCGTAGTTCTCATCAACGAAAACGCATATGAAAACAAACATCAAAATAGTGGTAATCGGCGGCACCGGATTAATCGGAACAAAACTGGTGAACAATCTTCGCCAGCAGGGACATAACGTAGTGGCAGCCTCCCCCTCCTCAGGCGTGAACACCGTTACTGGTGAGGGGCTGGCCAAATCGCTTAGCGGCGCTCAGGTCGTCGTTGATGTCGCAAACGCGCCGTCGTGGGAGGACAAGGCGGTGCTCGACTTCTTCGAGACCTCAAGCCGTAACCTCCTTGCGGCGGTAGCGGCCGCGGGCGTGAAACATCACGTGGCCCTTTCAGTCGTCGGCACCGACCGTCTTCTCGCGAGCGGTTATTTTCGCGCGAAGATGGCCCAGGAAAAACTGATCAAGACAGCTCAAATTCCCTACACCATTGTCCGTGCAACCCAGTTCTTCGAGTTCACCGGCGGCATTGCCAAGGAAGCTACCGAAGGTGCAACGGTTCGGTTGCCATCCGCTCTCATGCAGCCGATCGCCGCGGATGATGTTGCTGCCGCGCTTGCGGATGTGGCCGTCAACAAGCCGATGAATGGCACACTCGAAATTGCCGGGCCGGAACAGATTCGGCAGGACGAATTAGTCCGGCAGTTCTTTGGCGCGAGCGGCGATCAGCGCAAAGTGATTACCGATGCCCGCGCTCGCTACTACGGCCTGGACGTGAATGATCAAAGCCTCGTCCCAGGCACTAGCCCTCGCCTTGGCACAATTCGTTTCTCGGAATGGCTTAGCCATAATATACCTCCACAGTCGGCCCCCACTTCTAATCGCTCGGCGAAAGTGGCAACAATAGCCGCTCTACTCCTTTGCGGAATTGGGGTCCTCGCTCTGTCCTCGCGTTACGCTGCAGCCGACGATTCGACGAATGGCAAGGAAGCGAAGGTGACGCCGCTCTTTTCGAAAGACCTGACGGACTTTCCTGGCAAGGAAGGCCTGATGTGCATGATTGAATATCCTCCAGGCAGTACGGACCCGATACACCGCCACAACGCACATGGGTTTATTTATGTGCTCGAAGGCTCAATCGTAATGCAGGTGAAGGGCGGGAAAGAAGTGACTCTGACACCTGGTCAAACCTTCTATGAAGGTCCCGAGGATGTCCACGTCATCGGGCGAAACGCCAGCCAAACCAAACCAGCGAAATTCGTCGTGGTCTTCCTCAAGAACAAAGGGGCCCCGGTGCTGGAGCCCGTCAAATGAATCAAATCCGCAGGAATTTCCGAATCACAAAAACTCAAAAAGAAAGGTTCAAATGAACACGATTCTAGAGGCCGAAGAAACGAACGTTACCACAGCCCGACAAACGACCGATATCAATCCAGCTCAAAACCCAAAAGTTGACCACCGCGTCCGCGAGTTCCTCAAGGCGCTCAACTCTGGCGGCGGGAAACCCATCGAAACATTAACACCCGCCCAGGCGCGGAAAGTCCTGGTGGATGCTCAAGCGTCGGTCCGTCTTACTCTGCCGGCCTGCGATATCGAGACGAAGACGATCGCGCAGGACGGATTGAAAGTGAGCCTCACCATCGTCCGCCCCGCGGGAAGCAAAGCCATCCTGCCGGCATTCATGTTTGTGCATGGCGGCGGTTGGATTCTTGGCGACTTCCCGACGCACGAGCGGTTCGTTCGCGACCTCGTGGCGGATAGTGGCTTTACCGCCGTCTTCGTGAACTATACGCCGTCGCCTGAAGCACATTACCCCACCGCGATTAATGAAATCTACGCGGCCACACGGTGGGTCGCCGAACACGGCGCTGAGATTAGCGTTGACGGCAAGAGGCTCGCCATAGTGGGTAACAGCGTCGGTGGGAACATGACTGCGGTCGCAGCACTCATGGCGAAAGCCAAAGGTGGGCCGAAACTCAAATGCCAAATCATGCTTTGGCCAGTCACAGACGCAAACTTTGAGACTGAATCCTACCACGAATACGCGGAGGGATATTTTCTTTCGCGAGCCATGATGATGTGGTTTTGGGATGCTTACGCCCCTGACGACGCGCAGCATCGCGAAATTTACGCTTCACCACTCCAGGCAACCCTGGAGCAACTGAAGGGACTGCCGCCAGCCTTGATCCAGGTCGCCGGTAACGATGTTCTCCGCGACGAGGGCGTGGCTTACGCTCGCAAGCTGGATGTCGCCGGTGTGGATGTCACGGTAGTCCGCTACGAAAACCTGATTCACGATTACGGTCTCCTCAACGCGATCAGCCACGTGCCCGCCGTGCGCGACGCGTTGCATCAGGTCTCGGAGATGTTGAAGAAGCACCTGAAATGACCCCTGCGCAAGCAACAGGAACTGGAGCCAGTTCTCGGATTCGAACCGAGGACCGACGGTTTACAAAACCGTTGCTCTACCACTGAGCTAAACTGGCACCCAAATCCTCACAATCCAGGGAAATCCAAACGATACATGCCGTTTCCCTATGGCACTAATAGTACCGAAATAGTTGGATGGCAGCAAGCAGTTGGACAAGCCTGCGCCCGCGCGAGCCGGCTCTGACAGGACTGTCAATGAATTGGCGGACACCTTCTTCCCGTTGCTAAACTGGAGACCCGAAGTCCGAAGGCCAAAGGTCGAGCCCGTAGCCAGCAACAACAAATTTTCGTGATATTCCTGTCACGGATTTCGCGTTTGGGATTTCGGAATTCGGGCTTCTTTAGGGATTCGGAATTCGGCCTTAGGATTTCAACTCAGCGCGGCTCGGGCAGGTAGCAGCCTACCGCAGGCTGGACTGCTTTTTTGATCGGCTTTTGATTGAGAATCGAGGTCAGGGCGTCGTCCAAATCGCGCTGGGTGGGCGCCGGTCGTTCTTTTCCAAAATCCACCATCCGATTATCAATTCGGCCCCGGTACAATTCCCTGCCCTCAGGCGAAAAAACGGCTGCCTCGGGCGTGACGCGTACCCCGGTTTTCCTGACCAGGGATTGCGATGTGTCCCGTAGCACTGCCAAAGACAGCCGGTATTCCTTCACATGCCTGACGATGTCTTGCGCCGTGGCGTCGGTCTCTGGATAGACCAGCCAGAGGGCGACCCCGAACGGGGTGTACTTCTCGTGCAGGCGCTCGATTTCAGGAGCGTATCGATTCGAAATTGGGCAATCGGTACGCACAAAGATAAAGACGATTGCCTTTGTGCCTGCTTTGGCGAGGCGGAAAGGATCTGTGGGCTGATTCTCCAAGTCGGTTACGCTGGCAACTCCTTGAGTTTTCGTTTCCGCTGCTCCGGAACCTGGTCCAAGCGCAGAACATCCGGCGACTGCGACGAAGCCGCCTGCGAGGGCGATGCCAGCCAAGGCAGCGAGTTGCATTTGTCGCATCATGGCAGGAGAAATCAAGCTTGAGGTCAACGATTTTTCTCGGATGGGTTGTTCTCGGGTGCCTGCCCGGCTGCCGCAGGGCTGCTAGTAAGTTCCGCTATTGGACGTTGTAGGAGACGACGTTAGGAGTCTCTTATCAAGAGGTTCGCAAGGGAGCTACCGAGCTCTGTGCACATAAAGAATGATCGGAGACTCCTCACGTCGTCTCCTGCAAACTTCTGTTCCGTCTTTCCAACCTGCGCTCGAGACGGTAAGTATTCGGGATGCAAAAACGTCTCTTGTTGCTCCTGTGTGTTCTGGTAAGCGGTTGCGCCCAGCTTCCTCGGCCTGCCCCTTCGGCTGGTGGTGCTGGCGATCACGCGTTTAACCGGCTGGCAGAGGAATATCTGACCGGTTACCTGACCTGGCGTCCGCAGACAGGCACTGCTCTCGGATTCCATCAGTATGACAGCAAGGTCACCGACTTCTCTCGGCCCTCCCTCGACGCAGAGCTGACCCGACTCAAATCTTTCGAGCAAAAGTTGTCGGCGCTCGACGTCCACACCCTGAGCCCACAGGCCGCTTACGACTACCGCATCCTGCGCGGCGTGATCGGACGTGAGATTTTCGGATTCGAACAAGTGCGGGTCCATTCGCGGAACCCGATGATCTATGCGGGCGCACTCGACGTGAACATCTACATCAAGCGCGACTTCGCGCCGCTGGACGAGCGCGTGCGGTCGATCATCGCAATTCTTGACGATGCGCCGACCGTAGCGGCGGCAGCCAGGGCGAACCTCGCCGCTTCCCTGCCCCGTCCCTGGATCGAAACCGCCATCGAGCAGGCCAATGGCGCCGCCGACTTCCTGACCAAAGACCTCGTCGCCGCGCTCATCAACATGCAGAACCAAACGCTGTTTGCCGAATTCAAAGCCGCCAACGAGATCGCCATCGAGGTGCTCAGGGACTACGCGCAATATCTGAAGGACGAAAAACTCCCGAAGGCGAACAACGATTACGCGCTGGGTCGCGCCAAATACGCCGAGCTGCTGCGCCTGGGCGAGATGGTGACGCTTTCGCCAGAGGAGTTGCTCGAAATCGGCCTGCGGGAACTGCACAGCAAACAGGACGTTTTTGCCCGGGCGGCTCGCATGATCGATCCTAATCACACGCCGGTGGATGTGTTCAAGGCGATCCAAAAGGACCATCCCACCGAGAAGAACCTTATTCCAGACACTGCAAAGAACCTCGAAATGATCCGGCAGTTCCTGCTCGACCACAAAATCATCACGTTGCCCTCTCAGGTCCGGGCTGAGGTGAGAGAGACCCCGCAATATTTGCGTGCCACCAGCTTCGCTTCCATGGACACACCTGGCCCGTTTGAAAAGAAAGCGACTGAGGCCTACTACTATGTCACCCCGGTCGAACTCGACTGGCCGCCGCAGCAGAAAGAGGAGTGGCTGACGGCCTTTAACTATTACACGACCGACATTGTCTCCGTGCACGAGGCATACCCGGGCCATTACGTTCAGTTTCTGTGCCTGAACGCCTCACCGGCCGACAAACTGGAAAAGATCTTCACGAGCTACGCCTTCACCGAAGGTTGGGCGCATTACGCCGAGCAAATGCTGGTGGATGAAGGCTTTGGCGCCGGCGGCAGCAAGTCACCCACGCGCGATGAGGTTGTCAAGGCGGCCAAATACCGCATGGCGCAAACCGACGAAGCTCTGCTGCGCGTCTGTCGAATGTGTGTCTCGATCAAAATGCATTGCCAGGGCATGACGGTTGATGAGGCCACGAAGTTCTTCAAGGACAACTGCTATTACGAGGAAAAGCCGGCGCGGCAGGAAGCAGTGCGCGGCACGTTCGATCCCGAATACCTCTATTACACTTTGGGCAAACTGGAGATTCTCAAATTGCGTGAGGATTATCGGAAGCAGGAAGGAAGGAAATTTTCACTCAAACAGTTCCACGACGAAATGCTCCGGCACGGCGCGTCGCCGATCCGGCTCTTGCGCGAGGTGATGTTGAAGGACCCCGCCCAGTGGGATAAGGTGCTGTGAGTAAGAACACCAAGTGACCAAATTCCAAACCCTAAATCCCAAGAAAGCTCCAAAAACGTCAAGAACCAAGCTTCAAACACGGATCTTGGCGGAGCCACCGATCTCGACTAAATTTCTTCCGTTATGGGTCTGACAAATCAAAAACTGGTCGTGAAGGAACGCCAGCGCGCTCGGCGTAAAGCCGAGGTTAACTTTCTGATCGACTCCGGCGCGATTTACAGTTTGGTTCCGAGTTCGACCCTAAAGAGGCTGGGCATTCGCCCCTATCGCGAGGTGGATTTTGCCCTGGCCGATGGGACGACGATCACCCGCGAGGTGGGTGATGCGTACTTCGAGTTCCGCGGCGTGGGAGGAGCTGCGCCCGTGATTTTCGGAGAAACGGATGACGAACCGTTGCTGGGAACGACCACATTGGGAGGCATCGGGCTGGTGCTGGATCCCTTCAAACGCCGTTTGATTCCAATGCGGATGTTGCTGGCCTGAATTTGAGATTTGGGATTTGTTTGGGATTTGGAGTTTGGGATTTGGAATTTTCGTGCTCGAGTATTTCTCTTGACAAGCTTTCTGGATTACTGGACATTTGTCCAGTATGAAGGAATTAACCGACCGACAGCAGCAAATTCTTCGATTTATCCAAAGCCGGCAGGACTCGGCCGGCCTGGCGCCCACGCTGCGGGAAATTGCCGGGCATTTCCGGTTCCGCAGCCCCAACGCCGCCCTGGCCCACGTACAGGCCCTGCTCGCCAAGGGAGTGTTGAAAAATCTTCCGGGCCGGGCCCGGTCTTTGCAGGTCCGTGATCCCAACGCGCCCCGAAACCGGCCGCGGCCGCCGGTTGTGCCGGTGCCGATCTATGGCGTCATTCCCGCCGGTTTGCCCACCGATGCCGCCCAGGAGGAGGAAGGCTGCGTATTGATTGATGTGGAGACGCTGGGCATCAAGCCGAGCGCGCGCACCTTCGGCCTCAAGGTCCGCGGCGATTCCATGCTCGGCAAGAGCATCGTCGAGGGCGATATCGCGATTATCGAGCACGGCGTGCAGCCGCGCTCCGGCGACGTCGTGGCCGCCCTGATTGACGGGCAGGTCACGCTCAAAACTTTTGTCATGCAAAAGGGCAAACCGCATTTGCGCGCGGAAAACCCTCGTTACCCGAATTTGATTCCGCGGGAGGAACTGCAGATACAAGGGGTGATGGTGGCGTTGGTCAGAAAACGGAAATGACTAATGGCAACTCATAAGCACCAAGATCCAAGCCCCAAGATCCAGGGAAGATCCAAATTCCAAGCCCCATTTCACGCACGGCACAGATCAGTCGTGATTGGACTTTCACGCCAGGCGGCGCGCCAGTCGTTAAATTGGAATTTGAAGCTTGGTGCTTCTCTGGAGCTTGGTTCTTGAAGCTTGGATCTTCGATACCACAGTTGTGCATTGAAAGCTACGAATACAAATGCAGCAGCTCTCTTCACGGCGTTCCATCATCCACCTCGACGCCGATGCTTTCTTCGCCTCGGTCGAGCAGGCGGCGGATGCGCGGTTGCGCGGCAAACCGATTGCCGTCGGCGGCGAAAAACGCGGCATTATCGCCTCGGCTTCCTACGAGGCGCGTAAGTTCGGCATCTACACGCCCATGCCCACGGTCGCGGCCCGGCGTTTGTGCCCAAAACTGATCCTGCTGCCCGGCGATTTCGAGAAATACGAACTCTTCTCGCGCTTGATGTTTTCCTACGCCTACGATTTCACGCCGGATGTCGAGATCGGCTCGATTGACGAGGGTTACTTCGACCTGAGCGGCGTGCGCAAGCCGGCGGTCGGCATCGCCGAGACGATTCGCCACGCGATCCGCCAGGCGCTCAAGCTTTCGGTCAGCGAAGGCATCGCCGCCAATAAGCTCGTCAGCCAGGTTGCGTCCAAGCTCAAAAAGCCCGCCGCGTTCCAATTTGTGCCGCCGGGCCATGAGGCGGACTTCCTGTCGCCGCTGGCGAACAAATGGCTGCCCGGGATCGGCCCCAAAATGGGCCGGCAGTTCAATGCTGCCGGGCTGGCGCGCATCGGCCAGATCGCGCAGACGCCGGTCGAGCTGCTGGGACTGCTGGCCGGCGGGCTGGCGCCGCAGTTGAAGAATTTTGCGCGCGGCATTGACGAGCGGCCGGTTGTCCCCGCACGCGCGCCGGCCAAAT
>CAYUPI010000016.1:0-110939 GCA_964446585.1 uncultured Verrucomicrobiota bacterium | reverse complement strand
ACCGGACTTTCACGATCGTCGTCACCGACGCCTGCCAGAACAAGGCCACCAACACGCTGACCTACACCTGGACGAGTGACACCACGCCACCCCAGATCACTTGCCAGTCTCCCAAGACGGTCATTTTGGGCAACGCCTGGACGTTCGATGATCCGACCTCTCCAGCAGACGCTTGTGGCACTAACCGCGTCGAAATCCTGAATACTGTGACAAATCCTCTGTGTGGTAACAGCTTTTCTGTGACGCGGACGTGGAAGGCGACTGATCCGTGCGGCAACACCAATACATGCAGCCAGACAGTGACGGTCCAGGACACGAGCTTACCGGCTATTGCCGTTGGCCAGAGTTGCTCACCATCAGTTATCGAGAATGGTCAAACGGTGAGTTTCACCGGTTCGGTCAGCAATCCTGGCATGGTCGGCCTGACCAATGTTTCGGTAAGAGACCTTCTGGCCAATGCCGTGGTCACCAATCTGGCTTATTTGGCTCCCGGGGGCAGTGTTCCTTTCAGTGGCAGCTACACTGACCCAGACACCAATTGCGCAAACCAAAGCAATATCAACCACACGCTTCAGGCCACGGGCGCTAACGCCTGCAACGTGAGCCAGGTTGCGTCAGCCACCAACACATGCACGTTCAGTATTGATTGTCCGAAGCTCTGCTTGACCAAAGAAATTGCAGGGTTTCTGGGCACCAACTCGCAGGGCGCAGAGTTGTGTGATGCCTATAGCCATTTCGCGGTCGGAATCCAGGGCGACACCCAGTTCCCTGCCTTCTGCTATCGGATCAGCATCACCAATTGCGGCCTGGTGACGCTCACCAACATCACCGTGGTTGACGACAAGTATGGCGATCTTACAACCAATTTCTTCCCGAATCCGCCCCGGAGCCTGCCGCCGGGCGGCACTGCCAGCTACACTTTCAAGGCTGAGTTAGGTGGAGCTTCTCCACCCGATCAGATCGCGCTGGTGACGAACACCGCCATTTCGACAGGGAACAGCGCGCTGAGCGGACGCTCCGTCACGGCGCAAGATTCGGCTGTGGCTGAAATCCTGCCGGCGGGAATTTCGGGGGAGCAGATTTACTCGATCGATGGAGGCGCGCTAACGAATTGCCTCTATTTCGACAACACGCTGCCTCACCAGGTGGTTAGTTACATCACGCTCCGCAACCTCGGCAGCGTGGATCTGCTCGACATCACCATCACAAACGAAGGGCCCAATCCGTGCGCGATCAACGCCGGCCCCTTCACTTTGCCGGCAGGCACGAATCTGACCGTCGCCTTGTGCACCAACGCCTCTTACACCTGCACGAACACACCCTCGACGATCATCATCACCGTTGGCCAGTTGGCGGACGGCTCCATGACAAACGTAGTGAATCACGACCTTAGCGGAACGTTGATTGTCGTGCGAGCCGAGAGCCAGGGTTGCTCCACCTGCATTCTGCCGAATGCCGCGCGTGTCACCGGCGGCGGCCGACAAAACGATCCGCTGATCTATCCGTCCGACGTGCGCTATGTCACCCATGGCGGCCAGGTCGGCGCGCCGCTCGGCGATGCGAACTGCTTTGTGAGCGCGAAAAACGCGGCCGGCAATCCGTGCATCCATGGCCGGTGGACTCATGTGCGGCATGGCCACGGTGGTTTGAAAGGAGAGTTGCATGGCCGTTACTTTGATACACTCGCCAGCGCATGTGTGGACACCAATCTGGGAGCGGGCGGCACTTATGGACCTGGCACAGTGGTGAATTCCGTCTGCAACCCGACGGATAGTGCGTCCGGACCGTTACCGAGAAAGGCTCCGGCCAACAAAATCGCCTTTACTGGCATCGGAGTGTGGACCGATGGCGAGCGGGGCACTGCGCCGCGCACGGCCCTGTTCCGCGTCGATCTCGAGGACCGCAGCGAGCCAGGAGGCAGCTTTGCCGGCGGCGCCGTTCCGCCCGCGGACCGATATCGAATACGGATCTGGGTGCTATCGGATGACGAGCTGGCCCAATTCCAGGGAACCGGATCGGACAGTCATCTGTTGAACTTCCGCAATGCGATCTCGGCGTGCCACGGTCTGAATGTGCGTGACGGAGCCGATGTTGCCAATGGCACCGCTGTCTTTGGCGTCCGCACGCCGGATATTGACGACGGCGGCGAGTTGCAGCGGGGCAATGTTCAAATCCATCCTTCGATCATGACCTGCACCTCGTCCACGCCGCTTCTGCTGGAATAAGTACTGACCAGGATACTGCCTAATACTCGTAGCCGCCGACTGACGTCGACTGAAATCTGCGGCTACAGAGCGTGCAGTATGCCTGCTACAGCCTTCGTAGATGGAACCCGCCATCGACATTGATCACCTCGCCAGTGCTGAAGGGAAGTAAATCCTGGGCGATGGCGGCGACCGCCTTCGCGACGTCCTCGGGCTGGCCCCAGCGTTTGATCGGGGTGAGATCGTCGCGGATGAGCCGGTCGTATTTCTCGTGGACAGGCTTTGTCATGTCGCTGGCGATGATTCCGGGGCGTATTTCATAAACCAGGATCCCGTGCTCGGCCAGTCGCGCCGCGAAAAGTGGCGTAACCATGGAAAGGGCGGCCTTGGCGATGCAGTAATCGCCCCGGTTCACCGAAGCGGTGTAGGCGCTGATGGAAGAGATAGTGACTATCTTCGGTTTTGAATCGAGGGAGAAAGAGCAGGCTTTTAGTTGTTCCAACATCCACTTAGCCGCGAGCTGTGTCAGGAAGTAGGGGCCCTTGACGTTGATGTTGAGCAGCCGATCGAAACTCTCTTCGCTTGCCTCCAAAATATCTGCGCGGACCTCGGGCGCGACCCCGGCATTGTTCACCAGCAAGTCCAGCCGGCCGAACCGTGTCCTGGTGAAGTCTAGCAACTTGTGACGGTCGGAACTGGACCCGATATCCGCTTGGCAGCTCTCTGTTCGTATTTGCTTTCCCCGCTCCCGAGCGATCGAAATGCAATCGGCCGCTGTCTTCAGCGCGGCGTTGCGGTTAATCGAATAATTGATCGCGATGTCCCACCCGAGCGCGGCCAATTCCAGCGCGATGCCTCGACCAATGCCGCGAGAAGCGCCGGTGATCAGGGCCACGGAGTTCATCCTCAGCGAGAGTAATTTCCGGAGCTGGAAGATAAAGACAATTTCAATCCTTTGACTCCCGTGCGGCAGTCTCTATTCTTTCCGCGTGCGCACAGTCCTCGTACCGCTCGACTCGCGCAGCTACCAGATCAAGATTGGCCCGGGCCTGCTCGCCCGTTTGGGCCGCGAATGTGCCGGGCTTGGACTGGGCCGGCGCGCCGCTATCATCTCCGACACGAATGTCGCACCGCGTTTCGCCCGGGCGGCACGGCGGTCGCTGGAGAGCGCCGGTTTTGCTTCAACGCTCATCACCGTTGCGGCGGGCGAGACCGCCAAGAGCCTCAAGACCGTTCAGGCCTGCTTCGACCGGCTTGCGCAGCATCGGTTGGAACGCCAGTCATTCATCGTCGCTCTCGGCGGTGGCGTGGTGGGGGATCTGGCTGGATTTGTCGCCGCGACGTACTTGCGCGGCATAGCGTTCATTCAAGCGCCGACGACGTTGCTGGCGCAGGTGGATAGCTCCGTCGGCGGCAAAGTGGGCGTGAACCTCAAGGCGGGGAAAAATCTCGTGGGCGCGTTTTGCCAACCGCGCCTCGTGTTGTGCGACCTGGAGATGCTCGACACCTTGCCCGCTCGCGAGTATTGCGCCGGCCTGGCTGAAGTCATAAAATATGGCATCATCTACGACGCCGCCTTTTTCGAGCGCCTCGAGCGCCAATTGCCAAAGCTCTTGCGGCGCGAGCCGGGGACCTTGGCGGCGGTTGTCGCGCGCTGTTGTGAAATCAAGGCCGAGGTCGTTGGCCAGGACGAAACCGAGAGCGGTTTGCGGGCGATTCTAAACTTTGGCCATACCGTCGGACACGCGCTTGAAGTTGTTTCGCACTATGGCCGGTACTTGCATGGTGAGGCGATTTCCATTGGCCAGGTCGCTGCGGCCCGGCTTTCCCGCCAGGTTCTGGGACTGCCCGAAAGCCACCTCAGAAGGATTCAACAGCTTTTCCAGCGCGCGGGTCTGCCTGCTGAAGCGAACCTCGGCCGCGCGCAGAGAAAAAAGGTCCTCGCGGCGATGCGGCTGGACAAGAAGGTCAGGGCAGGGGAGATCCATTTCGTTCTGACGCGCCGGATCGGGAAGGTCGTGTTCGGCCAGAAGGTTCCAATGAATTTGGTCGATGAAGTGCTCACACCATGAGAAGCCCTCAGAGCAAATCCTCAACTCTCAACTAAGCAAGTGTCCGCCGTCAGCGAAACTATCGTCCGTGAGTATTTCGAGCTCCACGAATTCCTGGTGCGCCAGCACCGCAAGTACATCGGCCAAACTCGCCGCGCCGAGGAAGACGACATTGATTTCTTCGTGCTCAACCTGCATCCTCAACGGAAGGGCGAGGTGTTGCCATTTGTGCTCTCCTCGCAGGATTTACCCGCGCTCGAGCGTGCCGTCGTGGTCGTCAAAGGCTGGCATACTGAAACCTTCAGCACGGCCCGTTTGACGAACGCACCGGAGATTTTTCGGTTCGTCGAACCCAAGGTGTTCCAGCAAGCGGCACGCGCTTTCGGCCCGGAAGGCACGCCGCTGAAAATCCTGGTTGTTCCCGCCCTCCCGCACGATGCTCAGGCCAGACTGGAAAGCATCGCGCTGCTCCGCTCTAAAGGCGTTGATGCGGTTATTCCCTTCCAGACAATGCTCGCAGATTTAGTGAGGGAAACCGAGATCAATCGCAATTACCAAAAGTCGGACCTGCTCCAAATGATTCGCATCCTGAAGAACTATGACTTCTTTAAGGAACCGCAGTTGGAATTATTCAAACCGAAACGAAAGAGGAAAGCGAAAGCAATTCCGAAATCCGAATGACGAATGTCGAAAGAAACCCGAATGACGAATTTCAAAAACTCCGGGCCGGCAGTTGTATTCGAGATTTGGATTCCGTCATTCATTCGTCATTCGTCATGAGGATTCCGTTTGCGGCCTTCGGGCGCTCGGCTACATTGTCGCCATGGTCCTGGTCATCGACAACTACGACTCCTTCACCTACAACCTGGTGCAATATCTGGGAGAAATGCAGGTCGAAATGGCGGTTCATCGCAATGACCAGATTTCGCTCGAACAAATCCGCGCGCTGAATCCCGACCGAATCCTGATCTCCCCTGGCCCCTGTTCTCCAAAGGAATCCGGGTTATCCAACGAAATCATCCGCACTTTCAGCGCGCAGATCCCAACGCTCGGAGTTTGCCTTGGCCATCAGTGCATCGGCCACGTCTTCGGCGGCGATGTCGTCGTGAACTATCGCATGATGCACGGCAAAACTTCCCTGATTAAACACAACGGAAAGGATTTGTTCGAAGGCATGCCCAACCCGTTCGCGGCGACCCGTTACCATTCACTTGTTATTCAACGCAACACGCTGCCGGACTGCCTGGAGATTACTGCTGAAACACAAGAGGGCGAAATCATGGGCGTCAAACACAAGCAGCTTCCGATTTGGGGCGTGCAGTTTCATCCCGAAAGCATTCTCACCGAGAGCGGGAAACAGATTTTGCGGAACTTTTTGAAGCTCCGCTAATTATCCTTTTTGCGCGTGCTAATCGATCACGTGCCAGTCCCAGTCCTTCGCGAAACGTCTTGGAGTGCTGCAGTCCCGTGCCGCTCTTGCATCTCAGGGCTCCGGGCATGGCGGTATCGAGATGTGCTCCTTGGCGCTCGCCGCTGGAACACTTTCTCGCGTTAAAGCCAAAGAAAAGCAACAGGGCACGGATCGGTTCAACGTCCACGCCCTGAGAAAGGCCCGCCGAAAACAGTTTACCCGCGGTACTCGCGGCGACCACCACCGCGGCCTCCGCCATATCCACCACCACCGCCGCCACCGCCCGACCGGGGGCGGTCCTCACGTGGGCGCGCTTCGTTGACCGTCAGAGCGCGACCATCGAGGTCTTTGCCATTTAGGGCCTTGACCGCAGCGTCAGCGCCCTCCTTGGTTTCCATGGTGACGAACGCGAACCCGCGCGGCCGGCCGCTGAAGCGATCCATAATCAGATCCACCTCCATGACGGTGCCGTGCTCGGCAAACATGTCCTGGAGCTGGTTTTCTGTAGCGTTGAAGGAAAGATTTCCTACAAACAGTTTTGTGCTCATGATGACTATTTTCTGACAAACTCCCCTTTCTCTACTGTTCCCGACCGTCGGGTTTCAAATCATCAATGAAACGGGTTCAACTGAAGATTCACCGGTTTTGAATTGGCGAGTTATCTATTTGCGAAAAAACTACCGGGTTCGTCGCCAAACGCAATCTTTTTTTGTGAATCAACCGCCGTTCTTCTTCAGCACTTCCCTGATTTGCACGGGTGCGCCGCTTTGGTGCTTGCTCTCATCGGCGGCCTCCATGAACGCGAAAATCTCGATCGTCTCCTCCGGCGTCACCGGCGCCACTCCCGTTTGGAAAAACCTCACGATCTCAATGACGAGCGGCGAATAGCCTTCAAACGAGCCAACTGGAGACTCGCCTTTCTCACTCCTGGCCAGGCCGTGAAAGCTCTTTTCTTCGCGGAAGACACCTGTGCGGCCGCCGCTCCAGGCCCCCGAGACCTGAATCCTGCCGTCCGGCGTCAGCGCGCGCTGGACCGTCTGGCATCCCCGGCCGAGAACGGCGTAGAGCGCCTCGACACCGTGGACTCCGTACCAGAACAGATCAGGGTGGTGGGCCTCGCGTTCGCATGGGCCACAGGTTTCAACATAAGTCACCGTGCCAAAAGCGCCGTTGTGGGCGGCCTGCGTCGCTTTGCCGAACCGCAGCGAAGAGGAGCTGAACACCGGCGTTTGAGCCTCCCTGGCCAGGCGGAAGATCTGGATCACGTCGCGCAGTGAACCTGCCATTGGTTTGTCGATGAACAGCGGCTTGCGCGCCTTGAGCACCGGCCTGGCTTGTTCCAGATGAGGGCGCCCGTCCAAACTTTCCAGCAGCACGGCATCCACCTCGCGGCACATTGCTTCGATGCTGTCGTAAGTCCGGACGCCGTATTTTTCCCGTAGCGTCTTGGTGTATTCTTCAACCCGGGACCAACTCGATTCGATGTCCTTGCTGCCGCCCGGGAAGGCGGCGACGACTTTGGCGCCTGCGACATGTTCCTTTGCCTGTGGATCATTCAGGATTTTCGTGAACTCAGGGACATGCGAAGTGTCGCAGCCGATGATGCCGACCCGCAAGTCAGCGCCAGGCGCGGCCGCGCAAAGGACCAGGGCGCAAACAATGCAGGCTGACAGCTTCATAAAGCAATTCGAGCAGCCGCTGATCGTTATACGACCGGCAGAAGTTGGAAAGCCCCAAATCCCTTGTAGCGCTCGCGCAGGGCGGTTAAATTGCTTCGCAGAATAGAATTGCCTGAGCTCATTATGCTTGTGATCACGCAAGTTCGCAAAGCCTCAAAAGTCAAAGTTCCCGGGGCCAGCGCCGGCGACTCTGTCGCGCCCCGCGAAGTCGTCGCCGAACTTGAAAAGCACCTGGTTGTGGATGGCTTCAAGCTGGTTTTCGATCCGGAGAAAAGCCACGGGTCTCGATTCGTGGATGCAGCCACAGGCCGGGAATTGATCGATCTTTACAGCTTTTACGCTTCGCAGCCGGTCGGATTCAATCATCCGTATTTCGCGCGACCTGAGGTGCAACAGGAATTGCTGTCGGCTGCGATGTTTAAGGTGGCAAATGCGGACGTTTTTTCGGTCCAGTATGCGATGTTCGTGCGGACTTTCGCTCGCGTGATGGGGTTAGCGCCGCTGGGACGGTATTTCTTCATTGACGGTGGCGCGCTAGCCGTTGAGAACGCGCTCAAGGCCGCCATGGACTGGAAGGTACGAAAGAACCTGGCGGCTGGACGGGGCGAATGCGGGACCGAAATCATTCACTTCGAGCGGGCTTTTCACGGGCGAACCGGTTACACCCTGAGCCTGACAAATACCGATCCGCGCAAGACGGATCTATTTGCAAAATTCGCCTGGCCGCGGATCGTGGCTCCGAGCATTGATTTTTCGCTGCCGCCGGCAGAGTGCCTGCGGGCCGTCGGCGAGAAAGAACGACTCGCCGAGAAACAGATTCGCGATGTGCTCGATCAAAAGCGCGACCAGATCGCTGCAATCGTTATCGAGCCGGTCCAAGGCGAAGGCGGCGACAACCATTTCCGCGGTGAGTTCCTGCACACGCTTCGCCGAATCTGCGACGACAACGACGCATTATTAATTTTTGATGAAGTGCAGACCGGCATGGGCATCACGGGACGAAATTGGTGCTGCGAGCATTTCGATGTCCGGCCCGACCTGATTGCGTTCGGCAAGAAGGCGCAAGTCTGCGGCGTCATGGCCGGACCGAGGCTGGATGAAGTTAATGACAACTGTTTCCGCTTGCCTGGCCGCATCAGCTCGACCTGGGGGGGCAACTTCACGGACTTTGTTCGCTCCACCTGTTATCTGCGCATCATCGAAACCGAGCGGCTCGTCGAGAACGCACGCGTCAAAGGCGAGCGTTTCCTCGCTGGGCTTCAAGAGCTGGCGCGACGGCATCCTGTTATGTCGGCCGTGCGTGGGCGCGGGTTGATGCTGGCCTTCGATCTTCCCGATATGGCGCAGCGAGACGCATTTTGGAAGGGCGCCTTCGATCTGGGATTATTGGTCGTGCGCGGCGGCGAACGAACGATCAGGCTGCGACCTGTGCTGGATGTGACAGATGAGGTGATTGATGCGGCATTGCGAATCATCGACGCGCAGTGCAGACGACTCTAATTCACGAATAAAGGTCAAAAGCGTCAAATGGCACGGAACCACGCAAATACAAAATCCGCGATTGCCCCTGCTGTTCGAGTTGTCCTTAAGAAACTCGGATTGGACGGCGAAAATCCCGGCGCGTATTGTGGCGAATGGTTGGGACGAGGCGAATTACTCCGCAGCATTTCGCCTATCGATGGCCAGGTGCTAGGCACAGTCCGGACGGCAACGGCTGCGGAGTATGAGCAGACTGTCGAGCGCGCCCAATCAGCCTTCCAGGAGTGGCACAAGGTGCCGGCGCCGAAACGGGGAGAGCTTGTGCGCCAGCTCGGGAATGCCTTGCGCGACGCTAAACGCGACCTCGGCGCGCTGGTTACCCTGGAAGCTGGCAAAATCACGGCTGAGGGCGAAGGCGAAGTGCAGGAGATGATCGATATTTGCGATTTCGCCGTCGGCCTCTCGCGCCAGCTCTATGGTCTGACGATTGCCTCGGAACGGCCGCAACATCGGATGATGGAACAATGGCATCCTTTGGGCCTTGTCGGAATCATCACCGCCTTTAATTTTCCGGTCGCCGTCTGGTCGTGGAACTGCGCCCTGGCGGCCGTTTGCGGCGACGCCACGGTCTGGAAGCCTTCCAGCGAAACCCCGCTGACCGCTATCGCGACCATCAAGATCGCCGAGCGGATCTGCCGCGCCAATCAGGTCGATCCCGCGATTTTCAGCCTGGTTATTGGTGGCGGCGCAACCATTGGCGAACGCCTCATTACCGACGACCGCATTGCCCTCATCTCCGCCACGGGCTCGACGCGGATGGGGCGCCACGTGGGGGAAGTAGTCACGCGGCGCCTGGGCCGGACGCTGCTCGAGTTGGGCGGCAACAATGCCATCCTCGTGACGCCCAGCGCAGATTTGGATCTGGCCACGCCAGCAATCTTGTTCGGGGCCGTAGGCACCGCCGGGCAGCGTTGCACAACCACGCGCCGCATTTTGGTCCACGAATCGGTGAACAAGGAACTGCTCCGTCGCCTGTTGGCCGCTTACCAAAGCGTCCGCATCGGCAATCCGCTCGAGTCGAGCACGCTGATGGGCCCGCTGATCAATCGACAAGCCGTTCAAAACATGCAGGCAGCCTTGCGAAGCGTGCACCGACAAGGGGGCCGGGTTCTTTACGGAGGTGAGCCGCTGGCCGGACCGAAATATCCCGGGGGCTGTTACGTGCGTCCGTGCATCGTGTCCGCCGGGCATGACTTGAAAATTGTCCATGAGGAAACATTCGCTCCGATTCTTTACGTCATTACCTATCAGTCTTTGGAGCAGGCAATCGAGTGGCATAATGAAGTGCCGCAGGGTCTCAGCTCTGCCATTTTCACCAACGACCTGCGCGAGGCCGAGCTATTTCTGTCCAGTCGCGGCAGCGACTGCGGCATCGCCAATGTAAACATCGGCACAAGCGGAGCGGAGATCGGCGGCGCGTTCGGCGGTGAAAAGGAGACCGGCGGCGGCCGCGAGAGCGGGAGCGACGCCTGGAAGAATTACATGCGGCGGCAAACCGTCACCATCAATTATTCGAAGGAGCTGCCTCTGGCCCAGGGGATCACCTTCGGTTGAAGTTTGGAGTTGTGCCGTGGGTTACCGCCAAGTAGTCAATCAGGCATGAGCCAACCACCCGACCCTCATGCCGGCTACAACAAGAAGCGGTTGTTTCTTCTGAGCGTTATCGCTCTGACCACAACTGGTATCGGCTTCAGCATCAGAGGCAATATTGCCAGCGAGCTGCAGACCGCGCTATTTGATCCGATTGACAACCTGCACTCCGCTGAAATGGTCGCCACCGCGCTCGGCGTGGCCTTCCTCGGCTTTGCCTTCACCATTGCCATCGGTAGCCCGCTCCTCGACTACATCGGCATGGGGCGACTTTTACGCGGGTCGGCTCTCTGCTACTTCGTGGGGACAGCGATTGTTGTTTTTTCAAAGAGCCTGGCCGGAGCCCAGAGTTCAGTATCTCTTTTTCGCATCGTTTGGTTGGGCATGCTCATCATTGGCATCGGGCAGGGGTTGGTGGAAACCGTTATTAACCCGCTGGCTGCCACGCTTTATCCCGACGACAAAACACATCGCTTGAACGTGCTTCATGCTTGGTGGCCAGGCGGGATCATCATCGGCGGGTTGGCGGGATTGGCAATGGGAAAACTGGGTTTCAACTGGCAGGCACAAATGGGCCTGGTCCTGCTTCCCGCAGCAGCCTTCGGCCTGTTGGCCGCAGGCAGCAAGTTCCCTCCGACCGAACGCGTGGCCGCCGGCGTCTCGGCCGGCGAAATGCTCAAAGAAGTCCTGCGGCCGTTTTTCATACTGTGGTTTCTGTGCATGTTCCTCACGGCGGCGTCGGAGCTCGCCCCCGGCCAGTGGGTGGACATGGCCCTGACGCGGACCGTTGGAATGAAAGGAATTTGGATTTTGGTCTATGTCAGCGGATTGATGTTCGTGATGCGTCATTTTGCCGGACCCTTGGCGCATAAACTCTCGCCCGTCGGCCTGCTCTGGATTTCCTGCCTGCTCGCCTCGCTCGGCCTGGTGCTGCTTAGTGTCGCCAATTCACCCATCAACGGCCTGTTGGCGGCGACAGTTTGGGGAATCGGCGTCTGTTACATGTGGCCCACAATGCTGGGGGCCACGTCGGAGCGATTTCCTCGCGGCGGCGCTTTGTTGATGGGCTTACTGGGGACAGGCGGAACACTGTCCATTTACTTTGTGCTCCCGCAAATGGGCCACATTTTCGACCAGGCAAAAGTCCGGGCGGCGGGCGGACAAGAGGCATTTAAGGCGCTTACTGGCACCCGGCTCAACGAAGTGCTGACTTATGCCTCACAGTACTCTTTCCGAGTGGTCGCGCTTCTGCCCGCGATCCTGCTGGTGGTCTTCGGCAGCATCTGGCTCTACGACAAGGCCCGTGGCGGCTACAAGCCGGTGAAGATCGTGCCGGCTACGCCACCGCAACTGCAGGCAGGGAGCTGACGGAGCCTCCGACGCTTTCTAACGATGGTCCGACAAATCCGACAGATCCGACGGATGCCATGACAGGCAGATACCTAGCGATTCTGGTCGCAGCGGCGGCACTTACAAGCTGCCTGTTTGCCGCCGCTGCTGACCCTGAGTTGGCGATCACCGACCAGGCTTCCGCTCAGCCGAAGTCATTCCTCGGTTCAAAGCCTGGGGACGAGCGTGAAGTGGCCGGAGTTAAACTTTGCTGGTGTCCTGCTGGCCACTTTCTCATGGGCAGCCCTCGCACTGAACCCGAGCGGCGTCCCGATGAGACACAGGTTGACGTCACGCTGACCAAGGGTTTTTGGATGGCGAAGTACGAGACGACGCAAGCTCAATGGAAATGCGTCCTTGGAAAGCTGCCCGGTGAACTGACGGAAGAATTGCCAGAGGGCGAGGATTATCCAGTAGGTAATGTCAACTTCGCCGAGGCCGAGGCATTCTGCCGGAAGCTCACGGAGCTTGGCCATCATTCCGGCGCGCTCCCTAAGGAGTGGGAGTTCCGGTTGCCGACGGAAGCGCAATGGGAATACGCCTGCCGCGCGGGTACGACGACCGCCACCGCATTCGGCGACAAGCTCAGCAGCAAACAGGCGAACTTCACAGGAAAACCCTACAATGGGGCCGAACCGGGTCCATCGCTTGGCCGCGCCGCCCCGGTCGGCAGCTATCCGCCAAACGCCTGGGGATTGCACGACATGCATGGGAATACATATGAGTGGTGCCGGGACTGGTACCACACAAAACTACCCGGCGGCGTTGATCCAGACCTGTACTTGGACAAGTCCACCGCCACACGGAATCGGACGGGCGACACGTCGCGAGTGCGCCGAGGGGGTTGCTGGGCGGACGACGGCTGGCCCTGCCGATCAGCCTGCCGCTTGCGATTCGAACCGGAGCGACGCTACGACCACATCGGTTTCCGCGTTGTGGCTGTTCGGCCGTGAGCTCCGGCGCGCTGGGGACAGCGAGCCCTACCGTGGTAATCCAGTCCGCGCGCTAATGGAACAGCGCGCCGCCGGGAACAACTTCCTTGGTCTGGCCTTTCGTCTTCCACGACAGCACGCACCCGGCGCCGCCGTCATTTTCGTTCTCGAAATAGTCAATCCTGAGGTCGTGCTCGCCGGCTTTCAACTCGACGTTTGACTCCTGTTCCTGCATGTCGTGCAGCCCGCCGTTGTCCACGACGGTTTTGCCATCAATCAGCAACCGGGAACCATCGTCGGATTCCAGGAAGAATGTGTAAACACCGTCCTTGGGAATCTTGATCTTGCCCGTCCATCGAATGGCAAAGTGATTATCCAGTTTCGTGCCGGGGAAAGTTGGCCCGGTGCTGCGGAAGTTGATCGTTTTGTCCACACGCGTAAGCACCGGCTTTTTGCCTTCCAGTTTCGGGAAATCCTCCACCACGCTTCCCAGGTCAAAGTATTCACCCTGGAGGCCTGGCTCCGGCTCCGCCGCAGGAGCCAATCTGCTGAAGACAGCCAGGCAAATTGACATCAAAAGTAATTGGAGAGTTTTCATGGATTTGAGGTTCAGGCAGTTTGCTTGCTTCGCATAGACACGAGCGTCGGAATTTTCATGTCGGATGTCAAATGTCAATGGCCACTTTTCAAGGAGAAGGTACCTAGTGGTTGGTGACGCTGTGGCTCCTTTATGCAAATTCCGGCATTCAGGGGTGTGAACGGCATCGCCACCGCTTCGCTGCGCGTGGTATTCCAGTTGACTAACTGGCCGGAGTGAACTAAGTAGATTGCGGATGAAAACTACTGTTTCAGTCACAGAAGCACAAAAGCAACTGCCCAGAATCCTCAGGTCGCAGGACGTTGTGGCAGTTATGCGGCATGATGCGGTGGCTGGATTCTTTGTGCCTCGGGAGCGGTTTGAGGCCCTCCTCGAAACCATCGAAACTCTGGCTAACCCAGAAGCAATGAAAGCCATCAAGAAATTCCAGAC
Organism: uncultured Verrucomicrobiota bacterium; assembly: GCA_964446585.1. Taxonomy (GTDB): domain Bacteria; phylum Verrucomicrobiota; class Verrucomicrobiia; order Limisphaerales; family UBA8199; genus CAYUPI01. The sequence goes on along the minus strand of CAYUPI010000016.1, from coordinate 97,114 downwards.
CGGGAAGATGCGATTCAAGTCCCTCGCGGAAACCAAGCGGGAACTCAATGACGGTTCACACGTCTGACGAGGTCCGCGCTTTCCTCCACAGGCTTGCCCCGCAATCTCGACAAGCGATCCTGCGCGAGCTGGATAGAGTAGAGCAGCGACAAATCCAGCCAGTCGCGCTGGAACCACCGCTCGAAAGATTTTACAAGATTCGGGCGGGGCGTTTTCGCGTCTTGTGTGCCATTGAGAGGAATAGACTTTTCGCGTTGTTCGCTGAACGTCGCCCCGTGGTCTATGAAGTGGTCAGCGCCACGTTGCTGGACGAGATTTTGCGCCGCGAGACGCAGCGCTAAGGGAGCGGGCGACGGTATTCCCCGCGCCTGCTGGCTCATCGGTTGATCGCCAAGCTTTTCATGGTTTCGGGTGAGCGAGGAGCCAGTCGATCACAAGAGATGAGAATTGGGACGACAATGTCGGGCTGTGGACTCCGCCTTTGATCGTCCATAATTTCACCGCGCCCCCGGGTGGGCTGTTGCCGTAGCGTGTGATAACCGTATCCAGCCCGAGCACATCCGTGGTCAGATCCAGCCGCATGGTTGTCTGATCGTTCCGCCATTTCCGGTCGGTCGAGTTTCCGTCGTTTGTGCTTTCACCTATAAGTGCGCATTTGAGGGAAAAAAAGTGCCAGAAAAACGGCGAGAGCCGGTTTGAGGAGGATCGATTGCGCGAAAATGGTTTCACAGGTCAAACTTGCGAATCATCCGTATAGTACTTAAACGGGGCACAAGAGAAATTCTTGCAGTAATAAGGATCTAAAAGTCATAGCCCGTATGGACATCGTCGCCGACGTTGGGGTTGTCAGTGTTCAAGGCCCCATTGGGACCGTAGGAGAACCAGTTGGGGTCATAAACTCGTCCGGGCCGGTTTGCACGGAACAACACTCTCCAATGTGCGGCGTGGAGGTCCCCGTAGATGGCATTGAGAGTTGGCTGGGTCGTCACGAACGAGCTGGACAGGCGCTTGTAATGGATGTCCTGGTTTTCGTGCCAAATGATTTGGCCAGCCGGCTTGACAAAGGCAGTCGTTTTCAGCCCTGGAAACCGGACGGAATTGTCCCAGATGACGAAGCGGTAGCGATACGAGCTGAAGCTGTTGTTGGTGTCGATATCGCCGTTCGGGAAGTTGGTCAAATAATTGAACCGATCGCTCGGACACCACCAGACTCGAGGGCTGGCCAGAGCCAAATCCTTGGGCACCCCGCCATACATGTCGGTGAAGCGAACCGTCGCGGGCGCGTCGATTGCCCGCTGATATGGCCTTGCGCCATAGTTGAGTGCCGTCGGCATTTTACTTTCATTGGCGTCGGTATAGAACCCCAGCGCGAGGCCGATCTGCCTGAGGTTGCTCAAGCAGGCGATGCGTTTCCCCTTTTCTTTGGCGGAAGCCAAAGTGGGCAAGAGCATCGCCGCCAGGATCGCAATGATGGCGACGACGACCAACAGTTCGATCAGGGTGAAAGCGGTGTCCAATGCCCGGGTCTGTCGTTCCTCAACCCTTCGGGAAACTCCGAGTGCTCGGTTGAATGGCCTTTGTTTCATTAGGGAACCGACACCCGGTAGAAACGGCTCGGGTAATTGGTGGCCCTCAAGTCGGAGAATTGAACCGTCCAATTGGAATTGCTGCGCACGCCGAGCCAGGTCCAGTTCACCAGATTGGTCGAGGCTTCGAACAAGTACAATAGACCTGGATCACCGACAACAGAGAGGTCGATGCTCCCGTAGGTACCACGCGACACATCTGTGATTTGCGGCGTGTGCGTCGAGCAGCCTTGTTGGTGCTCCACCACCGTCACGAGCTGCTTCGGGGCGACGTTGGTGAGCGTCTGCACAATTCCCGATGGCCACTCGATGCGCACCAGGTCGATGTTCGTGGCGTCCCCAAGGCCAAAATTCGCCCAGGGCTGGTTTTGGCAAGCGAACCCACCGCCGCCAGTAATTTGGCGCAATTGCCACCGGCTGGTCCCGCCGATCGTGGCCTTCACGCGCACTTTGGCGCCGATGGCCGAGCGGTTCGACAGCGTCCCGACCAATTTGACCATGAGCCACGTATTGCTGTTGCCGTTATTGCGATAAAGGAAATTACCCTGTTGGTTGTTGCGGGCGACGAACAGATCCAGGAAGCCATCGTTGTCATAGTCGGCCCAGGAACAATTCCAGGAATCACTGAATTCATTGGCCGGGCTGCCATTCGTGACCCTGCTAAAAGTCCCGTCACCATTGTTGTGGTAAAGGAAGTTTACCAATGCCGAAGGGTACCCCAAAGGGGTGAGGTCACGATTCGCAACAAACAAGTCAAGGAAGCCGTCGTTGTCGTAATCGCCCCAGGCGCAGGCGTACGCGCTGCCGACGTTGGTGGCGACAACGTCGTTGGTGATCCGGGTGAAGGTCCCATCACCATTGTTGTGATAGAGGAAATTGCCTATGCCGCCGATATCGAGATTTGCCACGTAGAGATCCAAAAAGCCATCGTTGTCATAATCTCCCCAGGCGGCATTGCCGGAATATCCAATGTCCGTGGCAATGCTGCCGGCGGTGACTCGCGTGAAGGTTCCGTCACCATTGTTGTGGTAGAGGCGATTGACTCGAGGAACACCGCCGGAGTGCCCGGTGCCGCCGCAGACAAAAAGATGGGGGTAGCCATCGTTGTCGTAATCGCCCCAGATGCAGGCCAAAGAGGAGGCAGAATCCGTAGTCAGTATCGTGTTGGTGATGGAGTTGAATGTGCCGTCGCCATTGTTGCGGTAGAGGAAACCATGGGCGGCGCCAGACACGTTGAAAGTGCTTACGAATAGATCGAGGAAACCGTCGTTGTCATAGTCAGCCCAGGCGGCGCTCCACGTATTCGCGTTATCCGTGACAGCGCTGCCCGTAGTGATCCGGGTGAAGGTGGCGTCCCCGTTGTTGTGATATAACACGTTGCGTCCCGTCGTCGCCACATACAGATCGAGGTTGCCGTTGTTGTCGTAATCGCCCCAGCAAGCGGAGTATGACTCAACCGGAACGCTGACCGGCGGACCTGAAGTGACCTTCGTAAAAGTGCCGTCGCCATTGTTCCGGTACAGGAACGGGAGGTAAGTGGATCCACTAAAATCCCCATTAAAGACAAACAGATCGGGGAACCCATCGTTGTTGTAATCTCCCCACGAGCCACCCGCTGAAAATCCGGCGTCAGTGGCGATGGGGCCAGTTAGAATCTTGATAAAAGTCGGATCGACTGCCAGTGTCATCGTTCGGTTGGTGGCGCCGGTGGTGTTTGTGACAACCACGGTGTAGTCACCTGCGTTCGTCAATTGCACGCTTGGAAAATTCAGTGTGGAATTTGTTTCGCCCGGGAGATCGGATTGGTTGAACTGCCACTGGTAATGGAGCGGCGGCGTGCCGCTCGCGGTGACGCTTAACTTCACCTTGGCACCAAGGCTCACGGAGTAAGTCGCGTAGAGGTGAGAGGAGTCATAGAAGGTTTGCGGTTGATTCCTCAGTTGAATCGCCGTGATGGTGGGTTGGCCCAGTCCGGAGGCGGTTATGGCCAGGAGAATGCCGGTGGCGAGCAGGTTGGCGTCGATTTTCATTTTATGGCCTCGAATCAGTTCAGAGTTCAGAGTTGATGTCTTTCACACATCAATGCGCATTTAGGGAAGAAAAAGTGCCAGAAATTTGCTCCGCGTCGCCGCACGACCCGGAGAGCTGGATTAGCGCCGATGTCAGTCGGCGTTTGTGCCCGTGTCGTTATACAGCGCCGAGTGACGGTTGGAGGTTACGGGGTCGGTTGGGTCGCCGATAGGGCGTGCGTGCCCGAGACAAAGCCAAACGCATTTCGAATTCCTTTCGCATCTCGGTCAATTGTCGCGGTCATTGCGGGCGCTGGCTGAGCGCCTGTGCTTCGCGCAAGAGCGTGTGGCCAATGATCCAGTCAGGCCACCATGCGCCCAGATCACCGCTCTCGGCTTTTGGCAGCTTGTCTTCCAGTTCTGAGGCTTTGGCCAGTGTGACCTGGGCTGCCGCGGTTTGGTGCAAGCAGTGCTGAGCCATCGCCAGGACGGCGCTGGCCTCAAGATCACGCTCCTCCCGTCGGTTAGGTTCGCTCAGCACCTTCTGCATCCACTCCATCGCGGCAGCAAGATGCCCGCTACGATATTCAGCCAATCCTTTGGTGAATTGAAACCATGGCAAATCTGTGCCGCTCGTGCCCGTGACGGCGATGTCGGACCAGCCGCTAATCGCCGCCAAATCTGCCAGAGGTTCTGGAAAAAGAAGACAATCTTTGGCCATGAAGGCTGCGGCGTAGGCATTTTTCGTGTCTCGGAAATGGCTCAATTCCTGCCGGCACACTTCGCGGTAGCCATCTGAGTCCCCCGCCTGGACCAGCAGCGCTGCCAGCCGGTGGTAATGCCACCATCCTTTCGGGCGAAGCTCCACGGCCCTGGCGGCGTCGGCGGCGGCCTGTTTCCAGTCACCTCGGCGCGCGGCCATATTAGCGCGCAGCGACAGGAGCGCCGCATTTTGGGGCTTGCGCTTGAGCGCCGGGGTCAGATAGTCGGTGAGAAGTCGCTCAGCTTCGGTGAATTTCCGCCGCCGGAGAAGAAGGTCGGCGAGATTTGCCACTGAATCAACGCACCGCTCCGGCTGATCCGCACCGAACATTTTCTTCGTCCAGATCACCGACTCTTCGAATAGCTCTTGGGCTTTGTCGTAGTGGCCGGCATCCCGAGCGGCGACGCCGACCACGTCAATGACCCACAGTAGCCTAGGACTGTCGCTGGGCAGACGTTGCCTTCTCTTGACAAGGATTTGCTCGAGTGAGGCGAAGGCTTCATAAGTTCGTCCAGCCGCCTGATAAGCCCTGGCCAGTTCGATATCTATGTCCTCGAGGTATCGGCTGTCACGCAGAAAGGCTCTCCCCGTTGCAACCGTCTCCTCATCCAAGGATATGGCCTTGTCAACTCGGCCGGCCAACCGATACGCCTCTCCCAGTACCTTCATTACTTCGACCGTATAGATGTGGTTAGGACCAACGAGGGATCTCACACTGACGAGCATCTTCTGCAGGACCGGCAGCGCGGCTTCTGGGTGGCCAGTTCTCACATACGCTCGCGCCAGCTCGAAGGCGCAGATGAGCGTTTGCTGATTGTCCGGTCCAAGCTTGTCCCTTGTCGTTGCGAGCGTTTTTTCCAGCAGAGCGAGCGCGTCCTCCGCGCGTTCGGACTGAAATGAAAGATAAGCATCGGCAAGCGAGCTTCTGCTCCTTACCGTCTCCGGATGGTCGGGACCAAACTTCGCCGTCAGCCTGGCCAGGGTCTCCTCCCCCAACGTGATAGCCTCGGCCGATTTATCCCTCTCAGTGTACACTTGAACTAGGCGCTCCATTGTTCTGAGAGTACTTAAATCGTCCGGGCCAAGCTGCTCGAGCTGTTTGGCGGCCGTTCGCTCGAGGAGTGGCAGAGCCTTGTCCCACTGCTGGGCGTACGAGTAGGCCTCGCCCAGGTCGGAACTCACCGCGAGAGTTTTGATGTCGCTGGGGCCGAGTTGAGCAACGCGCAGTGCCAGGGCCCGCTCAAGTTGTAGAATGGCCTTGTCGCTGCGGCCGATGTCGTGATAGGCCCTGCCTATGACGGCGCGAATCTCGGCCTCGACTTTCGGTTGATCTTTGAAGCGCTCACCGACCCGGTCTGCGGCCCGATCCAGCGCCGCACTGACTTTGAGGTCACGGTCGGGTGTGAAACCTCGATCCACTTGGCGCAGACTGGCCGCCTGTCCCAGCAAGTCCTGTTGCAAGAAGGTGGTTACCGCCTGAGCGATCGCCCCCTGTTCATCGGCCCGCCCGCGCTCAGTCACTGCCTTCGCCCGCGCACGCTCCGCCCGCAGTGCCTGCCACGTACTCACCAGCGCTCCGGCTGCAAGCACGGTGATTATCGCAGTCGTCGCCGCGAAGCCCACCTTGTGTCGCCGCACAGTCTTCTGAAACTCATAAAGTCTGCTGGGAGGCCGAGCGACCACCGGCTCGTTCGCTAGATGACGCCGCAAGTCGCTGGCCAATCCATTCGCTGTCTCGTAACGCCGAGCCCGGTCTTTCTCCAGCGTCTTCATCACGATCCAATCGAGATCACCGCGAATCAGCCCGGCCAGCTTTGGCGGCTCGCATTGGCGCTGGTGGGCTACGGTGGTCCGTTCCTCCGCGCTTAACGTGCTCAACCTGGTCGAGGGGCGCGGCGGTTCTTCGTCGCGGATAATCCGACAGACTTCTTCGAGACCGGCTTCAACCAGTCGTTTGGCATCGAAAGGGGGTTTGCTCGTGAGCAACTCGTAGAGCAGCACGCCTAGGCTGTAGATGTCGCTGCGGGTGTCGATATCCAGGCCGCTGAGCTTGGCTTGTTCCGGACTCATGTAGGCGACGGTGCCCACAAACTGTTCGAAGGCGGTGAACAGCGTCTTGTCCGTCAAGGTTTGGCCCGCGGTGGCTTTGGCGATGCCGAAATCGATTACTTTGGGCACGGGCACGCCGTCATGGTCGGCAACCATGATATTGGAGGGCTTGATATCCCGGTGGATGATACCCTTCTGATGCGCGTGCTGGACTGCCTGGCAGACCTGGATGAAAAGAGCGAGACGTTGCCGGGTGTCGAGTTTGTTCTCGTCGCAGTATCGGGTAATGGAAATGCCTTTGACCAATTCCATGACGAAGTAGGGCCGGCCAGTGTCGGTGGCCCCGCCATCCAGCACCTTCGCGATGTGCGGATGGTCCATGATGGCCAGCGCCTGCCGTTCGGCTTCGAAGCGGGCGATGACCTGTTTCGTGTCCATGCCGAGCTTGATCACCTTCAGGGCCACGCGCCGGCGGACCGGTTCCTCCTGCTCGGCCATGTACACGACTCCGCAGCCACCTTCGCCGATTTGCTGGAGCAGTTTGTAGCGTCCGATCCGGTCTCCCGGTTTCTCGGCAAGTTGGAACTGGGGCAGGGTGGCGCCTGACGGGTCGCCCGCCCCGGCAACTCCAGCAACGACAGCTCGCGCCCCGCTGGCGGCGGGTTCTTCCGGCAGGAATCGTCCGGCCACGGCATCGGCTCTGAGGAGCTCTTCGACCTCGCGGCGCAGCGCCAAATCTCCACCGCACGCACGAGCAAGGTACGCGTCCCGCTGTGCGGCATCGGGGATCTCCAGGGCTTCCGCGAAGATCGTCTGCAGTGGATTGTTCGGTTCGTTCATGGCTCGCAGCCGACCATATACTTATGCGCCCCAGTCGTCGTGGCTTGGAATGTTTGACGCGCCGCCGGCAACAGGAACGAAGACGGCTGAACTCTCGCTTTTCAGCCGCCTGACCAATTCCTATTTAGTAATGCGCAGAACACTGTAAGAAAGTGCCAAAATACTACCGACCGGCGCTCCGCCTTGACCCACCAATTCTCATCGAACCGGCGCAGTTCCTTTCTCGTCCTTTCGCGAAAGTTCCCGATAGAGCCATGCCCGGCCGAAAGTCCAGGACCGTTTCGCGGATCGCTCGGAAATCCCCAGGGCCTCCGCCGCTTCTTCATAATTGAGGCCTACGAAGAAGCGCAGTTTGATCAGTTGTGCGCATTGGGGATCAAGAGAGGCAAGTTTCTCCAAAGCATCATTGACCTGCAGCAGCGAATCCTCGTCGGCTTCGACAGCCACGTCCACACGGTCCAAGTCCAGGAATTGGGCGCCAGCGCCGCGTTTGAGGGCCTTTTTGCGGCGCGCACGGTCAATGAGAATGCGCCGCATCGCCTCAGCCGCGGCGGCAAAGAAGTGAGCGCGGCCCTTCCAGAATTGTTGCTCCGGGCCGACCAACCGCAGCCAGGCTTCATGAACCAGTGCGGTCGGCTGCAAAGTCGAGTTCCCGCCCTCGATGGCCATGCGCGCCGCCGCCAGCTTGCGCAGCTCGGCGTACACCAACGGCAGCAACTCCTGGGCTGCTTGCGGTTCGCCCTGGGCCGCGCGCTCCAAAATGACGGTCGCCGCACTCATGGTATGTCCAAACGACGCCTGTTCCCGAGAAGGGCACCTCATTGAAGGCACATCGGTCGCCCGCCACGAGGGCATAGTTTTGTAGGCCATCCGTTGTTGGCAGTAACTGGTGAAAATGGCAAGCAGCAAAGAATACTCTTCCGGATCTGGAGATGCGAGAGGTCCTTCCCTTGGATAGTGCCGTTGGCTATAGTCACCCCATGTTCTCGTGGCTCCTTTCGCGGTTGATTGCATGCGCGGTAGCTTGCTCCGTCGTGTTTAGCGCGCAGGCAGCGCAGGAGCCGAAGGCCGCACAGCCTTCAGAGTTGAGGCTGGCGGTTTTCGACATTGACGCCACGCCGCCCATCGGCAGTCGGATGGCCTATGACCCGGTCACAAATAAATGGGACCTCGGTTTGAGAGCGCGAGGAGTTGTATTATTGGGAGCCGGGCAGCCGATTTTGCTCTGCGCCGTGGACTGGATCGGGATAGCCAACGAAGGTTACGGCGCATTCCGAATCGGCCTTGCGCAGGCCGCGGGCACCATGCCGTCCCGAGTGGCGGTCCATGTGTTGCACCAGCATGACGCGCCGGATTGTGATTTCTCGGCCGAACAGATCCTCAAAGAGGCGGGAGTGGAACCAGGCCAGTTCGAGAGCAGCTTTCAGCGTCAGACGCTCAGCAATCTGCAGCAGGCAGTCCGAATGGCATTGCCGCGTGCGCAGCCTATTACCCACCTCGGCTTAGGAGAGGCACGGGTTGAGCAAGTCGCCTCGAATCGTCGTATCTTGGGGCCCGATGGCAAAGTTCGCGCCGTCCGCTACACGGCGTGTCAAGATCCGAAACTTCGGGCAGAGCCCGAGGGAACAATCGATCCCATAGTTTCGCTGGTTAGCTTTTGGAACGGTGAGAAGCCGTTGGCCGTGCTCAGCTATTACGCGACGCATCCTCAGAGCTATTATCGGACGGGCATTCCAAATCCCGATTTTCCCGGCATCGCTCGTTTCATGCGGCAACTGGCAGTGCCCACGGCGCTCCACATTCACTTTACTGGCGCGGGCGGCAACATTGGCGCTGGGAAATATAACGACGGCTCGCCCGAAAACCGCCGTGTGCTTGCAGAGCGGCTTGCTGACGGCATGCGTCGGGCATGGGAGGCGACCAAGAGGGAGCCACTGATCGCAAAAATGGCCAGTTGGTCCATCGAAGAAGTTGCTCTGCCTCCGGCCAAAGACCTTGATGAAGTGAAGCTGCAAGCGCAGTTAAAAGCCCGCGATGCCCGATTTTTTGCGATTGGCGGCCCATCGAAGCTGGCCTGGTTGCGGCGATGCGTGGCGGGAAATCGAATCGACGTGAGTTGCTTACGGCTGGGGCGGGCACGGGTACTCCACATGCCGGGAGAGCTCTTTGTTGAGTATCAACTGGCCGCCAAGGCGGAGCGTCCGGATCTTTTTGTGGCGATGGCGGCCTATGGCGATTACGCGCCCTGGTACATCGGCACCGCGATCGCTTATGACCAGGGCGGCTATGAGACGACCCCACCTGCTTCGAACGTAGGTCCCGCTGCCGAGGCCGAACTGCTCCGCGCGATCCACAAATTACTGCGGGACTGAAAGTGCGCCGCGCGACCTCGGACGGTCAATTCCCCCTCACCCCAACCCTCTCCCTTGGGGAGCGGGGGTCCGCGTTCACACCGCGTGAATTTCCTAACCGCCCGCATGCGCTGGCCGACCGGTGTCGATTCTCCCTCTCCCTTGGGGAGAGGGTTGGGGTGAGGGGGAGCAGATTTGACTACTGACCTTCGCAGACAAAACTGGAATTGGGTGTAAAGCGTCGAATTGACGGCAGCGATAAAGCGTGGAGTGCGTTCTCGCGCGGTCTGAGATTGTGATCCGGCGGGCGTTCTGCTACCAAAGCGTCCGAACCGCTATGCCAAATCTCCCGCTTACTGTTTTCATTCTCGCAATCGCGTTCGGAACCACGAATTTGCTGGCCAGCGATTCGCCCACCTCTGAAGCCAAGTACTTCCGTTCCGATGCGGGAGTTGCGCATTCCACTGGCGTTTTGCCCGAGAATCTTGACGCGCCTGAGGCGCTGGTCTGGCGCATTCCCCTGGAGGCAGGACACTCTTCGCCCATCCTGCACGGCGGCAGGATTTTTTTGACCGCCTATCGGCCCGAGTCAAAACAACTGGCGACCATCGCACTCGATGAAACTTCCGGTCGCTTGCTTTGGCGGGAGCAGTTCGTCCCCGAACGCGTGGAACAAACCCACGCCATCGGCAGCCCGGCGACCGCGACCGTGGCTTGCGACGGGCAGAGGTTGTTCGTTTTTTTCGGCAGTGCTGGTGTGCTTTGCTACGATCTCGAGGGGCGCAAACTTTGGGAGCAACGCCTGGGTCCGTTCCGCGATGAATATGGCGCCGGGAGTTCACCCATTCTCTGCCAGGGCAAAGTTATCCTCAACCAGGACCACGACATCGACAGTTTCCTGATCGCGCTCGACTGCGCGACCGGGCGGGTCGTCTGGAAGACCGCGCGGCCCGACGCGGTGCGGAGTTACTCGACGCCCACCGTCTGGGCACAGGACGGCCAACCGCAAATCCTTGTCGCCGGTGCTCTGCAATTAACCGCCTACGACCCGCACAACGGCGAGCGTCTCTGGTGGGTTCACGGGCTGGCGCGTATTGTCATTCCCACGGCGGCAACCTCCGGGGCTAGGATTTACATGGCGTCCTGGTCACCGGGCGGTGATCCCGGCAAGCGCCTCGAACTAGATCCCTGGCCGGCTGCGCTGACCAAGTGGGACCACAACCACGACGGCAAACTCGCACGCTCCGAAATTGATGATCGCGAGGTGCTGGAGCGATTCAACCGGATGGACCTGGATCAGGACGGCATGCTCAACCAGCAGGAATGGGAGCGCCATGCCGTGTTCTTTCGCCGGGCGCAAAATGCGATGTTAGCGCTCGAGCCTCACGGTCGCGGTGATCTCACAGAAAAATCGCTGGTTTGGAAACATGGCCGTGGTGTTCCCTACGTGGCAACGCCCCTGCTGGACCACGGTATCCTATGGATGGTCAAGGAAGGCGGGATTGTGACAAAGCTAGATGCCGCCAGCGGCCGCTTGCTGCAAGAAGAGCGGGTCCCGGGCGTTGGTAATTATTTCGCTTCGCCCGTCGTGGGCGACGGTAAGGTTTATTTCGCCAGCGAATCGGGCACTGTCAGTGTGCTGGGCGCACAGCAGGATTGGCGGTTACTTTCGTCGCGGGATTTCCATGAAAAAATCTACGCCACACCTGCGCTCGGTAACGGCCGGCTTTATCTTCGCACCGAACAGGCGCTGTACTGCTTCCAGGGCGCGAAACCATAGTCAGCGTTTGACAGCTTATTCCGTCATGAGGCCCCCTTCGTTCCGCGCTTCGTCGATTCTCCTGGTCATGCTGTCTCTGTCCATCGGTTGGGGCATTCGTGGAAATTACGGTCACGAAGCCGGCGCGATGATCGCGGGCGCGTTGGCTGCGATCGCCGCCGCGCTCGTGTCCGGACGTGAAGATTGGCGGAGCCGCGTACCTTATTTCGCGTTCTTCGGCGCCCTCGGCTGGGCCTTCGGCGGTTCTATCTCTTACATGCTTCCGCCGTCCTACACGGAAACCGGCCAGCTCGCCACGCAGGTGTACGGATTTCTCTCGACCTTTTTCGAAGCGTTTCTTTGGGCTGGCCTCGGCGGCGCCGCGACCGCTTACGCCGCAGTTGAGGACCGCGAAAAGCTCACCGCCATTTTCCGCCCGCTGCTCTGGGTGTTCGGGTTCTGGGCTATTCAATACTTAATTCAGGACACGCCGTTCCATCTGCAGGATCGGCTGTTCGAGGCTTTTGGCGGCGACCGCTCCGAATTCCGCCAGCGCGATCCGCTTTATTGGTTCGACAGCGAATGGCTCGAGGCGGTCTTTGCTCTGCTGGCCCTCTGTGCGTTTGATCTTTGGGACCGCCGTTTCAGCAAGTTGGGGCAGTTGGCGCTTTGCGCCGCAGGAGGCGCGGTGATCGGATGGGGCATTCAGCAAATGCTCGCGGCGGTGGGCTGGCAAGACGCGCTCGTGAGCGCGCTTGTCCATCCCCAAGGCGACTTGACACTGCTCGACCCGGCCACCCGCTTACAAAAGTTCGCGCGCGAGGACATGATTACAAATTGGCCGGCGATCTTCTTCCAGATGAAAGCTCACCTCGGCTGGCTCTTCGGAGCGGTCGCTGGGCTTACGGTCTATTTCTACCGCTACGGCGCATGGCGTTCCGGGTCCGCGTTGCTCATTCGCATGGCCGTGTGGAGCATGATTGTTTTCCTCGTCGGGCCTGTGCTTCTTTCGAATCTGCCGCTGTTTCAGAGCATCGGGGGATTCCGCCTCACCCCACCGCGCGGCGACAGCTGGTCCAATATTCTGGGTTGTTACATCGGCTTGCTCCTCTATTTTCGTAAGTCCGGCCAAAAACCGATCGTCTTCGCAGCGCTTCTCTCGGGCGCGCTCGGAGGGCTTGCATTGACCACGGCGCAATTCGTAAAAGTGCTTTGCTACTCCCCCGGCAATCCTCGATTGACAGACAACTCGGCGGCTATCCAATTCTGGCAACATTGGCGCAGCGCCAATTGGCACAGCATCGCCCTCGAACAATTCGCCGGTTTCCTTTACGCTCTCGCTATCGTCGTCACCATGGGAATTCTCGCCTCGCGCCTCCCATCCTCGCGGGATGAGCAGCGCGTCCGGCCCTGGACCGAGATTTTCGCGGTAGTCTTTATCTTCAACATTCTTTCGTACATTAACATCGTTAAAAATGTCCAGGACTGGACGGCACCACGCAAAGTCATGGTCAACGGCGCGCAGGGCGTTTTCCAATCTGTGGGCCAGTTCCTGCAAGCGCCGCTGTTTGGCAGCATCACACTCTCCGGCTGGACCTGGTTCACGCTCATGTGGCTCGCGTTCACTGTCGCAACAATTGTTGTTCTGGTGCGCCACCGTTCGCGCCCGGTGGCATTGATCCCTTCGACGTGGCTGGGCAAAGGACAACTCCTTTATCTCATGTTCCTCTGGGTGATCGTGATTGCAAATTTCACCAAAGCGGTAGTCGCGTTCTCGGATGGTCGCATCGCGACCGAAGGGACCACGATGTTCAACGCCATTATTTGCACGGTTCTCATCCTTGGTTTCACCTTGCAGCAGGACGAAACGCCCGCGATCAAGGCCGTCGATTTCGGCTTGCTTACCCGGAAAGCTGTCGCGTTGCTGGCGATCCTCGTTGTCGCCACCACCACCCTCTACACGACCGGTGTTCGCGCCCTCTATGGAAACCAGTGGACCGGTTGGGGCGGCAATAATCTACGCTTTGGACCCGAGGCCGACTGGCGCGTCAAGCCGATCCTTAAATCCCGGCACCACAATTGAGAGCCACCCTCCGAGCCGCGCTCGCACTTTCACTCGTAGTCTTCGGGTTGTGGGCGCTGCCGCTTGAAGGGACCGAAGTCACGAACCTCGGCCACCCTCGGCTCTATTTCACCGCCCAGGATCTTGATTCCCTCCGAGCCAGCAGGGTCCATGGTGAACGGAGGAGGATCTGGCAGAATCTAATGCGATCGGCCGACTGGTGCCTGACCCGTGAGCCTCGCCAGTCGTGGATCGCGCCGGTTTCGCCAGATCCGCGCTACGAAAATCTCTATGATCGATTCTACGCTATCATGGCTGATCTCGCGATCACAGAGCACCTGGCCTTTGCCGACGCCTTGAGTGGGGAGGGGCGTTATGGCGATGCCGCCCGACGCTGGGTGCTTGCCAGTTGCCGCGCCTGGCAGCACGAGGCCGAGGGTGCTCCCGACAATGGCAAGGCCTACGCGGTGTCGAGACTGCTGAAAGGAGTGGCGGTCGGCTATGACGCAATGTTTGATCGGCTCACCGAGGCTGAGCGAGCCGAGATTCGTGACACGCTCGTGCGCATCGGACGCAGGTATTTTCTCGAATGGTTCAGCACTCCGGCGATTAGCGGCCCGGGCTACCATACGCATCATGCGATCGTCGAATGGGGATCGTTTGGCGTGGTGGCGCTGACTTTGCTGGGTGAGGTGCCAGAAGCACGGGAATGGCTCGATGCCGCAACCCGGAAATTTGAAGAGCATCTCCTGCCCGATGGTCTCGCTCCGGACGGCGCCCAGACCGAAGGAGCCACATTTTGGGCTTCGACGATGCATTATCGTCTATTTTTCATTGATGCGCTGCGTCGGGTAACGGGAAAGGACCTGTTCCAGAGCTTCGCCCAGCAGATGAGCGGAGAGCTGGCGCTCGCCAGCGTGGCATGCCGAAAACGACCCGGGCTGGACGAGCATCACGCAAATATCGTGTTTGAGCCTTCCTACGGTCAACTTGACTACTACGCCCCGATTCTGCTCGCGCTGGCCTGCGAAGCCCGCCGTCCGCTCTATCAGTACCTCGCGCGGTGGGATGAATCGCTCGGCAGCCTTCAACGGACCCGCTATGTCACCCCACACGGTGAGGAACTGCTCTTCGAACTCGGTGGCTACGCCTACCTGTGGTGCGACGACTCGATTCCTGCGAAGGCTGACGAAGAAAAGCTATCGTGGCTTTTCCCATCGGTGAACGAAGCTTATGCGCGTTGCTCGTGGAACGCAGGAGATCTGCTTGTGGGTGTCCACGAGGGCGAACTCGTCGTTCACGCGGGCAGCCAGGCAGTATTAATTCAGCCGGGCGCTACCACCAACAGTCCATTCAGAGGAGTGCCCCTCCAGGTCGATGACGACGGCCGCCGAGCTGTGATTCGTTGCGGCACAAACTCCACGCCACGCATGGAAGTTGAATTGGATCGCAAACGAGGCCGGCTTCTGTTCAGCCGAAGCGAGCCGACCGATTGGTCCTTCTGGTGTCAAGGTCATCCGACTCGAAACAGGAGCGAGCTCAAATGGCAAAGCGGTGCGACTCTCACGATTCGTCAGGGACGACTTCTGGTATGGTCCGCGCTGGGATACACGACCGCTCTTTCTGTGGGTAACGGTTTATTGCCCCTTAATGATCCGGCCAAAGCTTGTTATCCTGTTGCCACGATTTCACCTGGCATCGCCGGGACCACCGTTGTCGAGATAAGATATCGGCGTTGATGAGGCCGGAAGCTGCCAAGCACAGATCGGATTCTCCGGGAGGCGAGAGTCTTAAGCGATCGATGGCGTATCCGAGCGCATCAACGAGGCTGTTCGGGCTGGCGTAACGAGCGCCGTTCTGGCAGATTTTCCGCATGGCCTCTCGAACAAGTTGCTCGCTCCTTTTGCTTCTGTTGTCATTGGCCGCCACCTTTGGAGCCGATACATCGACAGGAAGGGCCTTGACGATGGCTGAGATCCTTGCGGGTTCGAAGCTAAGCGATTGGCGGCCACTGGAGGCGGAAAACACGCTTTATCTGGAGCTCACCCAGGGACGAGTCGTCATCGAGCTGGCCCCGGGTTTCGCTCCTCAGCATGTCGCCAACGTCAAAGCGTTGGCCCGCGAACACTACTTCGATGGACTTGCCATCCTACGCTGCCAGGACAATTACGTTACCCAATGGGGTGATCCCAATGCTGAGAAAGCGGAACTCAAACGCAAAGTTCTGAGGGCCAAACCGACCTTGCCGCCTGAGTTCGACCGCGCGCTCGACGCCAAGCTGCCCTTCACCCGAATGCCCGACGGCGATGTCTATGCTCCGGAAGTCGGATTCTCGGGTGGCTTCCCGGTCGCGCGCGATCCAAGAAGCGGCACAATGTGGCTGGTGCACTGTTACGGCATGGTTGGCGCCGGGCGCGACGCGGCGGCTGACAGCGGAGGCGGCACCGAACTCTATGTCGTGATCGGGCATGCGCCGCGCCACTTGGATCGGAACGTCACGCTGCTGGGGCGCGTGGTGCAAGGCATGGAAATGCTCTCGGCATTGCCGCGCGGCACCGCACCGCTTGGCTTCTATGAAAAGCCAGATCAACGCGTACCGATTAAGTCCATGCGCGTCGCCGCGGACGTGCCCGCGACTGAGCGCAGTTCGCTCGATGTCCTACGCACCGACACGCCCCTCTTCCAGGACCTGATTGAAGCCCGGCGCAATCGGCGCGAGGAATGGTTTCATGCTCAGGCGGGAAAGATCGAACTCTGCAACGTGCCGATACCAGTTCGCCGCCCTGCGGCCACTCAATCTGGGCGCTAACTAATCCCCTGGGCGTGGCTGTTCTAATTGCCTAGGACCCGAGGTTCTGATCGATTTTGGATTTTGGATTTTTCGGTAAAAGCCTCCTCATGTCGGCGGCTGCTGTGACCGCAACATGTTCGTTGCCAGTGGTTTAGGGCCACACTGCAGGATCGGAATCGGGTGCTAGCCCGTCCACGAGGGCTCTTCTTTATCGGATTGTCTTTTCTTCGGGGCGGCAAATACTCTCCGCGCGATGGAAGTGGGAATGCATCGCCCTCGAAACGTAGGCTGGGCACGGGCGGCCGCCTTGCTCTATGGGGATTGGGGCACGAGCAAAGCCTATGTCATCGGGTTGGCCTTCCTGGCGGCCGGCTTTGCTTCCTTGCCGATCATCCTCGCAGTCTGCGCACTGACCGGCCTGGTCGGCTACAACTACATCATCATTTGCAAGCATTTCCCGGACGGTGGTGGCGTCTATTCCTCGGCGCGCGAACAAAGCCGGGTCCTCGCGGTGCTGGGAGCATTGTTGCTGATGGCGGACTTCATCGTCACGGCCGCCATGAGCTGCTGGGACGCTATGAGCTATTTCGGCGTGTCGCGCGACCACCTAAAGCTGTTGACGATCGCTTTCATTTTGTTGATCGGCTCCATCAACTATTTTGGACCGAAACATTCGGGCAGCGTGGCCGTTTCGTTGGCGATACCGATGGTGTTGGCGGTGGTGGCAGTTTTCGCATTGAGCGTGCCCCACCTCACGCTGTTGCATCTCGAACCGACTCACACAAGTTTTCGCAAGAACTGGGTCGCCTTCGCCGATGTCATTCTCGCGCTAAGCGGTGTCGAAGCCATCGCCAATCTCACAGGCGTGATGAAACTGGATCGCAGGAGCACGCCCGACCAGCCGAGCGTAGCCTCCACGGCGAAAAAGGCCATCTGGCCCGTGGCGTTCGAGGTTGTGTTTGGGACGGCGCTCTTGGGCTGGGCAATGTTATCGCTGCCGCAATCGATGGCGGACGCCATCCGGGATCGCTACGAAGATATGCTGCGTTTTCTCGGCGAGCACTACGGCGCGCTCGCGTTCGGACAGCAATTCGGACAGGTGTTCGGCGTTTTTGTCGGAGTCGTTGTCGGCTTATTGCTGTTGAGCGCGGTGAACACGGCCACAGCGGCGATGATTGGCCTTATGTATATGCTGGCCCGCGATCGGGAGATGCCGCGCGCCTTCGCGCGTCTGAACACGCACGGTGTTCCCTGGCTGCCGCTCATCGCCGCAGTACTGATGCCGCTAGTTCTGGTGGTGATCTCCGAGGACCTGGATTCCCTCGCCGACATGTACGCGATCGGCGTCGTGGGAGCGATCACGGTGAACATCGGCTCCGCCTGCTTTAACAATCGGCTCGGCCTGAACTGGCGCGAGCGCTCGATTATGGTGGTTACCTTCGCGGTCCTGTTCGCCGTGGAAATTACCATCGCCAAAACCAAGCCTGCCGCCCTCTTCTTTGCATCGTGTGTGCTGGGGGGCGGGTTTGGTTTGCGATGGTTTGCCATGAAACGCGCCGGTCTGGAAACGGTCACGCTGACGCGCGAGATGGCTGTCGTTATCAAACCGGAACGCCTCGCCGAATTGCGGCCCAATCTTGCCCCGGGCCAATCCATACTTGTGGCCGCCCGCGGCTTTACTCCGGTGCTGCGCTACGCCCTGGAAGAGGCGCGGCTCAGGCAAGGGACACTGTACGTTCTTTACGTCAAAGAACTCGCAGTCAGCCTGCCCGGCCCACTCGCCAACACTGAGCGCCCTCGCTGGCAGGATGACCGGCAGGCTTCGGGAATCATGTACGGCATGCTGGACCTGGCAGAAGGCGCCGGCGTGCGCGTGCTGCCCGTCTATGCGGTCAGCGAAGACCCGGCCGGCACCATACTCGATCTGGCCGCAACTCTCGGCGTTGATATCCTCATGCTGGGTGCTCCCCATCGCCGGACTTTGGCAACCCTGCTCAAAGGAAACGTCGTGACCGAGGTCGCGGCCAAACTTCCCGAGAACATCCAACTCATCATTCACGGCTGATCTTATCAGAGGCACAGTGGGTAAATGACGGTGACCGCTTGACTAGATGGCTAACTGTGCTGAAATTCTCCCGATGATCTGCCACCTGCGCCCGATCGCAGCCTGTTCGGTCGGCGCCTCCTCGTGAGGCTATGGAGAGCGCTTACCCGCCCACGATAACAGACAAGCCATCTCGCTCTCGAGTGGAGGTCCTGATCGCCGAGGACAGCCCCACTCAGGCAGCGCACCTCAAATACATCCTGGAGAGACAGGATTTCCAGGTCGTCGCCACGCGCGATGGCAAGGAAGCCCTGGCAGCCCTGCGTCGGCATAAACCCAGTATCGTCATCGCCGATATCCTCATGCCCGAGATGAACGGTTACGAGCTTTGCCGGCAAATTCGAGCCGACGGCGCTCTTGCCGATTTGCCGCTGATTTTGCTCACGGCACTCTCCGATCCTCAGGACGTTTTCAAGGGCCTCGAGTGCGGTGCCGATAATTTTCTTACCAAACCTTATGACCCGGCCAACCTGGTGGCTCGGATCGAGTTCCTCTTGGCGAACGCTCACCTCGGGAATCGGGAGAAAGTGCAGACCAGCATGGAGGTCTTCCTGGCTGGCCGAAAGCACGTGATCACCTCCGACCGAGCGCAGATCCTGAATTTACTCCTCTCGACCTATGAAGCGGCCGTTCAAAAGAACCAGCAACTCGCTACCGCGCGGGACGAGCTGAAAAAGCTCAACGAGCAATTGGAAGAAAAGGTGCAGGAGAGAACGGCCTCTTTGGAGGCCGAGGTTGTTGAGCGAAAGCGAGCTGAGGCCGAAGTCAGAAAGCTTAACGAGGAACTCGAACTGCGTGTGAGCGAACGCACTGTCGAACTCGAAGCAGCCAATCGGGAACTGGAAGCCTTTTCTTATTCCGTTTCCCACGATCTGCGTTCTCCCTTGCGCGCTGTAGGCGCTTTTTCAAACGACTTGCGTGACGGCTTTTCGACCCTTTTGCCAACCGAAGCGCGAGAGCTCTTGAACCGTGTGATCGCAAACTCTCAACGCATGACGCACCTCGTTGATGATTTGCTTCGCTTTTCGCGCCTGAGCAGACAACCGCTTTCCCGGCGGCCTGTCGAGGTCTCGGCAATCGTTAACAGCCTGTTGGAGGAACTTGGCCGGCAGCAACCAGAGCGGGCCTTCGAGATTCGTGTCGGCGGCTTGCCCAACTGCGTTGGTGACCCCTCGTTGCTCACGCAGGTCTTTGCGAACCTGTTGGCCAACGCCTTTAAGTTCACTCGCCGCGTCGAGAAACCTGTTGTCGAAGTCGGTTATCTGCCCGAGGAGGGCGGCGGTGCTTATTTCGTGCGCGACAACGGCGCCGGTTTTGACATGCGCTATGCAGAGAGACTGTTCGGCGTCTTCCAACGACTGCATAGCCAGGAGCAATTCGAAGGCACCGGAGTCGGCCTGTCCGTCGTCCATCGCATCATCCAACGCCACGGCGGACGCATTTGGGCCCAGGCCCAGGTGGGCAAAGGCGCGACTTTCTTCTTCACCATCCCCGCCAACCAGCGCGGGTCGTTGAAGTCCTAGCGACAAACACTTGCCCCGCTCAGCTCGCGGCTGCGGTGGCCTTCAGCAATTGATCCTTATATTGAGGATATAGGCGTTGGACACACTCCGGGCAAATGCCGTGCGTGAAATCGGCCTCCGAGTGTTTGCGGATATAGGTCTCGACCTGTTGCCAGTAGCCCTTGTCGTCCCTTATTTTCTTGCACGACGCGCAAATCGGCAGTAACCCGCTCAGGGTTTTTACCTGTCCCAAGGCCTCGGTCAATTCCTGGATCAGGCGGCGCGATTCCGCCTCTTCCTGTCTGCGCTTCGTAATGTCCAACGCGAGCGTGGAAGCGCCCAGGATCTTGCCCTCGGCGTCTTTGAGCGGAGAGACCGTGAGCGACACTTCCACGAGCCGTCCATCTTTCCGGACACGCACCGTTTCGAATCGGTCCACGCGCTCGCCACGCTTGACTCGCTGAAAAATCTCCGACAGCTCTTCCGGCCGATCCGCCGGAATGAGATCTTCGAGTGAATGGCCGGTCATGTCGCTGGCTGTATAGCCGTACAAAGCTTCGGCTCCGGCATTCCAACTGACCACGGTGCCATCCAGCTCCTGGCTCACAATCGCGTCCTGGCAGCACTCGACGATCGAAGCCAGGTGCGCCATGGTGGCTTCACTGCGCCGGCGCAGACGCCGTTCTTCGGCGGCCCGCAGCTCACGTTTCACCGCTTCTGCCAGGCGTGCCAGGTTATGCTTCAGCACATAATCGTGCGCCCCGGCCTTCATCATTTCCACAGCGCGCTCCTCACCCACGACCCCTGAAACTACAATGAACGGAATGTCAGTTCCCTTAGCCTGAAAGAGCGACAAGGCCGCCACCCCGCTGAATTGCGGCATCGAGTAATCGCTTAAGATGATATCCCAGGAGCCCTTATCCAGGGCAGCGCTCATCTTGGCGGCCGTATCCACGCGTTTGGAAATCGGCTCGAATCCGACGCGCCGCAACTCGCGCTGCATAAGGAAGGAGTCAGCCTCGGAATCCTCTACGACCAAAACCCGCAATTGGGTGGGCATGATGTAATGATTTGGTGGCCGGCTTCCGCCGACCTCTTGGCTCAAGTCTAGACCACTTCAGGCCTGAGGTCAAATAGCCTTGACGTGATGTCCATGTCCGCTGCCGGACACCCGCTGTCCTCTTGTAAGACACACATTCTCGGCCACTTCGAGCTTCTGGACCTGCATTGTGCAGGACTCCGCTGATCGCCAATTGTGCATGCGCTTCAGGCTCTGTTGGCATGACCTCGACTGGACTCGAGACCGGGCTTTGCCTCGTTTTTGATGTGGAACGCGTCCTGCTTCCCTTAATTCAGAATCATCCCCATGGGTCGTAAAGAAACCGTTCGTTACCGTGGGTTTGAGTGAAATGAAAGCAAAACTGTGAATTCGACCTTACGCCTGCTCCTGCTTGAAGATACCGAAGACGATGCCCGAATGATCGTACGCAATCTCGCATCGGAATTTCCGAAGTGCGAAGTCGTCCGCGTCGAAAACGAGGCAGCGTTCGCGGCCGCCCTGAGTGCGGGAGGATTCGATGTCATCTTGTCCGATTATGTCATTCCCGGCTTTTCA
The DNA here is from genome assembly GCA_964446585.1 of uncultured Verrucomicrobiota bacterium. Lineage (GTDB taxonomy): Bacteria > Verrucomicrobiota > Verrucomicrobiia > Limisphaerales > UBA8199 > CAYUPI01. The sequence goes on along the minus strand of CAYUPI010000016.1, from coordinate 75,683 downwards.
GGAATGGCAGCGCTGGCGCTGGCTCGAGAACGGTGCCCCGAAGTGCCTTTCCTTTTTGTATCCGGCGCCATCGGCGACGAGGTCGCCGTCGAAAGCCTGAAAGCCGGGGCCACCGATTATGTCCTCAAGGACGGCCTGGCCCGGTTGGTGCCGGCCATCCGGCGCGCCTTGAACGAGGCCCTGGAACATGCATGCCGCACTCAGGCTGAACTGCGGTTGCGCCAGAGCGAGGAACAATACCGCGGCCTGGTCAACTCCGTCGATGGCATCGTGTGGCAGGCGGACCTTCCTGACTTGCGCTTCACTTTTGTGAGCCAGCAAGCCGAACGGGTGCTCGGTTACCCGGTCCGATGCTGGCTGGAAGAACCCGCCTTTTGGCAAAACCACATCCATCCGGAGGATCAGGAAAAAGCGGTAACTCTCTGCCAGCAGCTCAGTGTCGAGGAACAGTACCAGAGCTTTGAATATCGCATGCTGGCTGCCGATGGGTCGGTGATCTGGTTGCGCGATATCGTCAGCGTCCGACGCAAGAAGGACGGATCACATCAAGTTCAGGGCATCATGGTAAACATCAGCGCGCGCAAACAGGCTGAGGCGGCGCGCCGGGACGTGCTCTTCAAACTCGAGCGCACCAATAAGGTCCTCATGCGCCGGAACCAGGAAATCCAAAATTTCTACCATACGCTTTCACATGAGCTGAAAACGCCTCTGACCTCGGCCATGGAGTTCATCAATATTCTCATGGACGGTCTGGCCGGCCCGATCAACCAACTCCAGTTGGAATACCTTCAGATCGCCCGGGGCAGTTGCGACCAACTGCGCGCATGCGTAAATGACCTGCTGGATGCAGCCCGTCTGGAAACCGGCAAACTGGCCTTGGACCTGAAATCCGTTTCCTTGCGCGACCTGGCGCACCGGGTGGTCGCCAGCATGAGCCGGGCCGCTGCGGACAAGCAAATCGATCTGCGCCTCGAAGTGCCTGACGACTTGCCGGAGGCATTCCTTGACGAACATCGCATCACTCAGGTTTTGAACAACCTGTTGACCAATGCCCTGCGCTGCACTCAGCCCGGGGGAACGATTCTCATCCGGGCGCTCGAGCCGTTAGGTCGGCCTGAGTTTCTCCAGGTCTCCGTCTCGGATACAGGCTGTGGAATTGCCAGAGATCAGCAGGAGTTAATCTTCGATCGGTTGCATCAGATCAAGGCCGGCGACGCCGCCACTGAACATGGCATCGGGCTGGGACTTTACCTTTGTCGCGAACTAGTACAGTTGCATGGCGGCAATATCTGGGTCCAAAGCGAACTCGGCAAAGGAAGCACGTTTTCTTTCGTCCTGCCCAAAACCCAGCAGTCGCTCCAGACCGATTTGCTCCTGGTGGACGATGATCCGGATATGCTCGACATGCTATCTCAGCTGCTGACTGCTGAACGCTACAATGTTCGGACCGCTCGCAACGGCCAGGAAGCGCTCCAGCAAATGCGCCATCACCCGCCGGATGTCGTCGTGCTGGATCTCGCCATGCCCGAATTGAATGGGGCGACGGCGCTCAAGGAAATCCGCCGGGACTGGGGCCAAATCCCCATCATCGTGCACACCGCTTTCGCCGACGGCGAATTGATGAAACAGGCTCTCGCTTTTTCACCCTTCACACTGCTGGCCAAGCCGTGTGCTCCCAACCAGATCCTCGAAACTGTCCGCAACGTCAAACGTTCGGGCGACACCGAGATCTGGAAAAAGAATGATTTCGGACTGGAACAGCCCCGATTGAACTAATCTGTAACTGCCACATCTATGAAAAAAATACTCATCATCGAAGATGATGCCAAAATCGCGGCTGCCCTGGCGATTCGCCTGGAAGCTGCCGGCTACACCGCCATGACCGCTGCGGACGGCTTTGCCGGACTCAAGCTGGCGGTCGAACAAAGGCCCGACCTGGTCCTGATGGATATCTGGATGCCTGTCGGCCTCGGTTTCTCCGTAGCTCAGCGCATGCGCGGTCTCGGGCTCGGCCAGATCCCGGTGATCTTTATCACCGCCAGCCGCGCTCCCGGACTGCGAAAAGCCGCAAAGAAACTCGGCGCAGTCGCGTTCTTTGAAAAGCCGTACGATCCGGCGGCATTGCTGGCCGCCGTCGCCGAGGGCCTGTCCGCCAACACCGAGGACTGCCCGGAACACTGCGCGGCCGCCGCTGCAAGTTGACCCGGATAAAGCGGCCTTTCGGGGCCGCTGTCGGGGGCGCCTCGCCCGGCGCGTTGGGTTCCAGGGCGAGACGCCCTGCTTTGCTGTCGGTTGCCGTGACATCTATTACCAAAACTATGAAAACAATCCTCATAATCGATGATGATAGAAAAGGAGTGGTCCCACTGACCCTTCGCCTCAAGGCCGCGGGTTACCAGGTCCTCACCGCTCATGATGGCCACGAAGGTCTCAAGCTCGCGCTCCTCCGCCGTCCAGACCTGATCGTCATGGACATCTATATGCCGCAAGGCATCGGCATCCTGACCGCCCAACGTCTCAAACACTACGGCTTGGCAAACGTGCCCATCATCTTTGTCACCGCCGGAAGCCGAGAGTTGCTCTGGCCGATCGCCGAGGAGGTCCAGCCCGCCGGATTTTTCGAAAAACCCTTCAACTCGAAACAACTCCTCGAAACGATTGGTCTCCTGGTTGGCGCGGCTTGTGTCCCCGAGACCACAAGGCCAGCCGCTCTTGCTGAACTCAACGCATGAAGAAAATTCTGATTATCGAAGACGACCAGCGGCTCGCCCTGGCCCTCTCGATCCGCCTTAAATCTCAGGGTTACGCCGCCTGGACGGCAGGCGATGCCATAACGGGGCTCAGCCTGGCATTGCGCGTCCGGCCGGATCTCATCCTCCTGGATATTTCACTCCCCGCCGGCAGCGGTTTCACGCTCATCGAGCAGTTCGATCAGTTCACCGAGACTTCTGAAGTCCCGATCATCGTCGCCACGGCCAGCAAAGACCCCCAGCTCCGCGACAAAGCACTGGATCTGGGCGCCGCCGGTTTGCTTCGAAAACCATACGACACTCAAGAACTCATCGAGGTTGTAGAGCAAACTCTGAAGAACTGGAACACGGACCCTAGCACATCCTTTCCAACTGAGAGCACTGCTCCGCAGTCGTCCGGGAAGGCGCAACGGAAAAAAGTGTTGATCGTGGAGGATGACCCAAGGCTGGCAGGAGCCCTGGCCGCCCGGCTCGGCGCCGCCGGGTTGGACGCCACCGTCGCCACTGACGGACTCGCCGGCGTACGCTGCGCCGTGACCGATACGCCTGACCTGATCGTGTTGGATGTCTCTCTGCCTGCCGGGGACGGCTTCACCGTCGCCGAGCGGATTCAAACCATGATGCCTTCGCCGACGCGCATCATTTTCCTGACCGCCAGCCGGCGGCCGGATTTTCGAGAAAGAGCCGAGCAACTCGGCGCAGCGGCTTTTCTCGAGAAGCCCTACGAAGCCAACGCCCTTCTCTCCGCCGTCCAGCGCGCATTGGCCTGAACGTATCCAAAAGTGGCACAGGACTGCCGCACTCCAAAACCTGCCGGATTTCCGCGCATTCCAGTTCATCGCGAAGCGTCTTGGCGTGCAACCGCCCTTGCAGCGCTTTCCAACAGCAGCGAGCGCTCAAAAGCGAGAGCAAGCTCCTCGCACTCCATACGCTCCGCGCGGTTCGCCCCCATCTCCTCCCACGTGAGCTAAGAAGCACGTCCCTGCGGCGTGAACTCGGTTGCTCGCGGCTTAAAAATCCCGACATCCGAGCTTCTGCATCGGCTGGTCAAAAAGATGCGTACTGTGCAAAACACTTCATTCCGGCGCCAAGCGCAGTCATCGTGCTAGTCCCCGGAGCCATTGAGCATCAACGGCTTTTGGCGACGATCCCCGCGCTCCAGACCTATTGGCATCATGACTGCTAAGCGTCATTTGCCAAACGCTGAGTCTTTGAGTAGGTCCAGAAAACGCACCGGGCCGCAGCTTTTTCGTTTGGGCCCGTAACAGACTGCATAACGAAGCCGATGAAAAAAATCGAAGCCATCATCAAACCGTTCAAGTTAGAGGAAGTCAAAGATGCCCTGGGCGAGGTCGGAATCGAAGGCATGACCGTCAGTGAGGTCAAAGGATTCGGCCGGCAAAAGGGCCACACCGAAATATATCGCGGGAGCGAATACACCGTGGATTTCCTGCCGAAAATCAAACTCGAAATCGTCGTCAGTAACGCCCAGTTGGATTCCGCTGTTTCCGCCATCATCAAGTCGGCCAAGACCGGAAAAATCGGCGACGGCAAGGTTTTTGTTTCCGACGTCGAGGAAGCCATTCGCATCCGAACAGAAGAAAAGGGCGAACAGGCTGTTTAACTTTAAACCCCGGTCACAATAAATCCCCGAATGAAAAAGCTAATTCTCTTCTCTGCTTCGCTGGCTGTCCTCTTTTCCGGTTTGGCCATCAACGCCCGAGCGGCCGACGCGGCACCAACGAATGCTCCGACGCCAACCCTGGAGCAGCGCGTCGCCGGCCTCGAAGCCTATCTGGCCAACAGCGATCCGACGGCCCCCCTCAAGGACAAGGATGGCAAGATACCTGCGGGACTGACGACTCCTTCCGTGGGTGTTCCTGGCCCGGGCGCGAATGCCTGGCAGATGACCTCGGCGGCATTGGTGCTCTTTATGACCTTGCCCGGACTGGCGCTCTTTTATGGCGGCCTGGTCAGGCGCAAAAACGTGCTCTCCGTCCTGGCGCAGTGCCTGTTCATCACGGGGTTGGTGACGATTCTCTGGTACATTTGTGGCTACAGTTTGGTCTTCCACAGCGGCGGAAAGTTCTACGGGAATCTGGACTTTGCCTTCCTTAAGGGGGTGGATTCCACTCCGAACGGGGATTACTCCTACTGGGTTTCGCAGAATGTCTATGCGATGTATCAATTGATGTTCGCGATCATCACGCCCGCTCTGATTATCGGGGCTATCGCTGAGCGCATGAAGTTTGCCGCTATTTGCGTTTTCATGACGCTCTGGATGTTCGTGGTTTACTTTCCCCAGGCTCACATGATCTGGGGAATTGACGGATTCATGAACGGCGTCTTCAACGAACACGCCGGCATTCACGCGATTGATTTTGCCGGCGGCACGGTGGTCCACATGACGTCTGGTTGGTCAGCCCTGATACTTTGCTTGATCCTGGGCAAGCGAGTCGGATTCGGCAAGGAGCCGATGCCGCCGCACAGCATGGTGCTGTGCATGGTAGGCACAGGCATGTTGTGGGTTGGCTGGTACGGATTCAATGCTGGAAGCGCAGTGGGGGCCGATGTCATCGCCGCCAATGCCTTCACAACGACGACTCTCGCAACTGCGGTGGCCTCATTCGTCTGGCCTATGGCGGAATGGATCACACGGGGCAAGCCGAGCGTGCTTGGTTTTTGTTCGGGCGCAGTGGCTGGTCTGGTGGTCATCACTCCGGCGTGCGGTTTTGTCACACCAAAAGGAGCCATGGCCATTGGCGTAGCAGCCGGCCTGATTCCGTGGTTCTTCTGCTACAAAGTAAAGAGTTGGTTCGGTTACGACGACGCGCTCGACACCTTCGGCGTGCATGCAATAGGGGGTACGCTCGGGGCGTTCATGACCGGTATGTTGGCACGCACCGGCGCAAATGGCAATCTGAAGACGTTCCTAGTGCCTCAGAAATTTGTGACCGACTCCAGGTTCCAGCCCTTGGTCCTAGAACAGATCAAAGCGATCTTGTTGACCTTGGTTTTGGCCACCGTCGGCACCGCTATTATCGCCTTCATTGTGAAAGCGGTCATTGGCCTGCGGCCTTCTGAGGAAGTGGAAGTCGCCGGTCTAGACTTGAACGAACACGGCGAAGAGGGTTATCACACTGCCGGCCAGCTTTGATTTCGTCGATATCGCGCCAGCCCGTGAAAGACAGTTGCGGCCGGCGCGATATCTTGTACTAAAACTATAAACAGAATAAGAGCACCCATGAGCACACCCAAGAGCGTATTAGAAATGGCCGCGAAGAGTGGCGCCAAAATGGCCGACGTCAAATTCGTCGATACCTTCGGCACCTGGCAGCACTTCAGCGTGCCGATTAGCGAACTGAGCGAGGACTCTTTTACAGATGGCCTGGGCTTCGACGGCTCGAGCATCCGCGGCTGGAAGAGCATTGAAGCCTCCGACATGCTGGCCATGCCCGACCCGGACACGGCCTTCATTGATCCGTTTATGGCGGTGCCGACGCTCTCGTTGACCTGCACGATCGCCGAGACCGGCACCCGCGAGCCTTACATCCGCGACCCGCGCGGCATCGCCCAGCGCGCCGAGAAATACCTCGCCAGCACCGGCATCGCCGACAGCGCGGTCTTTGGCCCCGAGGCGGAGTTTTTCATTTTCGACAGCGTGCAGTTTGATCACAAGCCCAACGGGACTTTCTACACGGTGGACGGCCAGGAGGGCATCTGGAACACGGGCAGAGATGAGATGCCAAACCTGGGTTACAAGATTCGGCACAAGGAAGGTTATTTTCCGGTGGCGCCCGGCGACACGCAGCAGGACATCCGGACCGAGATGGTGCTGTTGATGGAGCAATTGGGGGTGAAGATTGAGCGGCAGCATCACGAGGTGGCCACGGCCGGGCAGGCCGAAATTGATTATCGGTTTGACACGCTGGTGCGCAGCGCCGATGCGATGATGGTGTATCGGTATGTGGTCAAGAACGTGGCGCGCAAGCACGGCAAGACGGCCACGTTCATGCCCAAACCGCTCTTTGGGGACAATGGCAGCGGCATGCACACCCATCAAAGTTTGTGGAAAAAGAACAAACCTCTGTTCGCCGGCAACGAGTATGCCGGGCTGAGCAAGCTGGCGCTCAATTACATCGGCGGATTGCTCAAGCACGCGCATGCGCTGTGCGCGTTTTGCAGTCCCACGACCAATAGTTACAAACGGCTGGTACCGGGCTACGAGGCGCCGGTCAACCTGGCCTACAGCTCGCGCAATCGCAGCGCGTGCATTCGCATCCCGACCTACAGCGAGAGTCCCAAAGCCAAGCGTATCGAATATCGGCCGCCCGACCCAGCCGCCAATCCTTACCTGGCCTTCGCGGCGATGATGATGGCGGGGCTGGACGGCATCCAGAACAAGATTGATCCGGGCGAGCCGATGGACAAGAACCTATATGAATTGCCGCCGGAGGAGATGGCCAAAGTTCCGCAGATTCTGGGGAGCCTGGAGGCGGCGATTGAAGCGTTGGAAAAGGATTCCGACTTTTTGTTGAAGGGCGACGTGTTTACACAGGATTTTCTGGACACGTGGACCTCGGCGAAGCGCAAGGAGCACGACGCGTTGCGGTTGCGGCCGCATCCGTATGAGTTTTTCCTCTACTATGACGTGTAGTAGAGGGGCTCGAGGGTGAACGGAATGGCGGCGCGGATGCAAGTCCGCGCCGTTTCCATTTCAGCCGAAGGAGCGTTCCTGTTCTATTCCAAATTTGTTGATCCGCTTTCGAAGTGTCGCTCGCGTCACCCCCAGAAGTCTTGCCGCGCGAACCTGGTTCCCTTTGGTTTCCACGAGGGCATTGATCATTAACTCACGCTCGATAGCAGGAATGATCTTGAGATTCGAGCCGCCCCGAGCCCAAACGAACAGTTTTCGCGCCACGCCAGCGAGTTCTTCGGAGTTTGTCGTGGGCGGCTTCCGCGATACATGGACCAAGAACAGGCCATTTTCGGCTCCGGGAACAGTGTTCGACCTTAAGTGCGGCGGAAGGTCGGCTGGAAGAATTGGATCGCCCCTGGCGACTGTGAAGGCGGCGCGCACCACTTCGCGCAGTTCGCCGATATTTCCAGGCCATTGATAGCGTTCCAGCGCAGCAATGGCTTTGGAAGAAAGCGATTTTGACTTCTGCCAAGGTTCGCTGGCCAGTTGTTTCAGAAAGCATCTGGCCAGCGGGCGGATGTCCTCCTTATGCTCTCTTAAAGGCGGCAGACGAACGTGATTAGGAGTGAACAGGGCCAGGAGCGCCGGCTCCAACCGCTGAAGCGCAGTCGCTGGGTCGGGCCAATCGCTCAGGGTGGCGAGCACGCGAACATTGACGCGACGCGTCCCACCGCCACCCGTGCGCTCAAATTCCCCGCTGTGAATTAAACGCAGCAGCTTGTTCTGCACCAACGGCGGCACCGCGCCGACCTCATGAAGCAGGACCGTGCCCAGGTTGCATTGTTCGAACCTTCCAGTTCGGTCCTTGAGGAATGGTGCGAGAGCAGCGTCTTGACTCCCAAAGAGCTCGTTTTCCAGGGAGATCTCGGGAATAGCAGCGCAATTTACTGTGAGCAAGGTTTGCTCACGGCGCGCGCTCGTCTGGTAGAGCGCGCGGGCAATCAATCTCTTGCCTGTGCCAGGTTCTCCGGTGATGAGCACAGGCGCGTCGCTTAGCGACAAGCGGCTCGTCGATTCAAATACCCGGCGCATTCCCGGGCTCGACCCGATCCAGCACGAAGGCCCCAGCGAATCGTCCGTGCATTGGAAGGTGACTGTCTCCTTCATGGTCTGAGAGGCTTCGAAAGCGCTCAATACCACGTTGTAGAGGTGGTGTAGGTCGAAGGGCTCCAGCAAGCAATCGTAGGCGCCTAAATGAGCGGCATCCGTCATCGTCTCAATAGCATCGCGGGCAGCTATGAAGATAACTGGCAGCCTCGGGTCCGATTCTCGCAGCCGACTCAAAGTCGGTAGCCCGTGGGCGCCCTGGATTGGTCCCAGGACCACGGCGTCAGGCTTCCAGGTCTCAAGCGAGTCGAAGCCCTGTTCGCCCTGGGAGGCCAGGCGGATCTGCACTCCGGGCCAACTAAGAATCTGGAGAGAAGATTGTGGCGCTTCTAGCTCACTTTGGACCAGCAGTAGTTTGCGCATCTGTTACTATTGAAGGCGGCCTCAGCCCTAAGTCCGGAAAAAGATCCACCACACGATAAGCAACATTGGTAGCATGTAAGGCAGGGTGAATCTGAAAATGTAGCTGAGAAAGGCTGGTGTATGCGCCTTTTGTTGGTCGGCGATTGCTTTGACCATGAAGTTCGGTCCATTTCCGATGTAGGTATTGGCTCCGAAAAAGACGGAACCCATGCTAACCGCCTTGAGACATGTGACTTGGAGAGGATCTGCCAACGCCAGGGCCATTTGGACTTGCTCGGGCGTGGCGTGGCCTTCTTTGAGGACACCCGGAAAGTACGCCTGCAGCGCGGCCAGGGCCTGCCAAATCTGGCCGCCGTGCGCGGCGGCTGCGGCCGCGCCCATGTCTGCCCCATGGTTGTTCAAATAGGACACAATGGATAGGGCCTTGTCAGCCGGAGTGAACACGCTCAGCCCAGCGCTCAGGAAGGTCAGATAGGTAGGTGCATTATCCAGGAAGCTGGATAGCGCCCCGCTTCCCCAAAAAAACAAGGGTGGCCCCGGCTGCCCAAAGTGCGACGCATTCGCACTGAGCCAGTCCAGGGCGGGCATCATCGTCGCAAAAATGCCGGCGAAAAGAATGGCGACCTCCTTAATAGGATGAAAGTTGAAGTCGTTGCTGGAATGCACAGTTTTCTGAGTGAAAAGATAAGAGGCTATCGCGGCGACGAACATCAATCCCTCCCGGAGGAATAGAGGATGGGTGATGAGGGTCGCAAATAGCACGATAGCCAAAAACAAGAGGTTGATCAGTCCCTGGAATCGCCATTTCTCACTCGCCGTCTCCATTTTCCGCAGTTCCTGGGGTGCGCGTCGATAATTTGCGGCGTCCACGACATAAAACATCCCCAACAGGATACCAACTGCTAGGCACCATATCGGCCAGCACTGCCGAGCTACCCACCAGAAAGGGACGCCCTTGAGAAAACCCAGGAACAGCGGCGGATCTCCTACGGGAGTAAGGCTGCCTCCAACGTTTGATATAATGAAAATGAAGAACACGATGTGGTGTGCCGTCAGGCGGTATTTATTCATTCTCAGCCACGGACGGACCAGCAGCATCGAAGCGCCAGTCGTGCCCAGCACGTTGGCAGACAGCGCCCCGATGAAAAGGAAGAGCACATTGGCCTTGGGCGTGGCTTCACCCTGGACGATGATGTGTATGCCGCCGGAAATCACATATAGCGAACCGATGAGAGATATGAAGCTAATATATTCGGCGGCCGTGTGCAGCGCCCTTTCCTCCGCGTGCAGGACCAGGGTATAATAAAGGAGAGTAACCGCGCCTAGACCAAGCGAAACCTTGACGAAGTGACGGCCCCACCAGTTTACGAAAAACAGCGGCGCCAAAGCTACCGCCGCCAGCAGCACGACGAATGGGGCGACCATCCAGACGCTAGGTACAACCTCAGCGAACATCATAGACTGAGAAGCATCGTCAGCTTGTCGTGCCTGGCCGCCAATCGGACCAGGCCTCGCCTGGAGACTTTATTAACGTTTCAGCCGAGCGAATTGAGTCCGGCACACGCCTCGGTACGCAGCTTTAGGGCCAGCCTAGGCAGGTGCTCACCTATGCTGCTTTTCGAATTACTAGACATCTCTGAACCCAAGAACCATGTTGAATTTTAATCAGTGTGATTGATTTTCGACGCACGTTCTGTCGATCCATGGCTGCGAGTCTGTTTGCAAAAAAGCCCTCCGCTAGGCTGTAAATAGAAGCGTTCTCCGCAATGTTAGCCCCGTGCTTCTTAAGCTGGCACTGTCATTGCTAGTTGGACCGCGAGTGCCAAACCCAACCAAGTTGGCCGCTCCAGTCTAACGAACCAGAACTGCGAAGCAGATGAAGAAAATCGAAGCGATAATCAAGCCCTTCAAGCTTGAAGAGGTCAAGGACGCCCTTGGCGAGATAGGCATCACCGGCATGACCGTAAGCGAGGTTAAGGGTTTCGGACGGCAAAAAGGTCATACCGAAATCTACCGTGGCAGCGAGTACACGGTGGATTTCCTGCCTAAGATCAAACTCGAAATTGTTCTACCCGATGCGCAGGTGGAACAGGCCGTGGGCGTGATCGTCAAATCCGCAAAGACCGGCAAGATCGGGGATGGGAAGGTTTTCGTGTCCGACATCGCGGAGGCTGTTCGGATACGAACAGAAGAGAAAGGAGACCAAGCGCTGTGAACGGACGAGCGATCGCAACCTTGAAAACCATCAAATTGCAAATGAACAAAACACTTACCATCCTCGGACTGCTCCTGGCGCTGGGCGGCTTGTGCCTCTCCGCCCAAGATACCAACGCGCCGGCGGCCACCAATGCACCGGCGGCCGCCCCAGCCGCCAATAACGATCCCGCCGGCGGGACGACCGGCACCATCGGAGACGCCGCCGGCTCGGCCGGCTCGTACACGTATCAGGCTTTTCAAGTGAGCGAGCCGGCCGCGCTCTCCGCCGAAGACGCCAAGGATGCAGCCAAACAGAAGAAATACGAGGAGGACAAGAAGGCGTTTGCCGAGTACTCCGCGCAGGCCAAGGCTGAGCCTCTGGCCGTCAAATTGGCAGACGCCGTCGGACACAACCGCATTTCCATCAATTTCGTCTGGACATTGGTCACGGGCTTTCTGGTCATGTTCATGCAGGCGGGCTTTGCCTTGGTGGAAACGGGATTGTGTCGCGCCAAAAATGCTGCGCACACGATGACCATGAATATGTTGATCTACCCGCTGGGCATGCTGGGATTCTGGGTTTGCGGGTTCGCGTTCATGTTCGGCGGTGTAGGAACACCCGGGGCCGGGACGCTGGGCGCCTGTTCAAGCCTGAACCACGAATGGACGTGGCATCTTTTCGGCAAAGACTGGGGCATCATTGGGCTAAAGGGATTCTTTCTGTCGTGGGACACTTACGACGTGGGAGTGTTCTGTCTTTTCCTCTTTCAAATGGTCTTCATGGATACGACCGCGACCATCCCAACCGGCGCGTGCGCCGAACGTTGGAAATTCTCCGCGTTCTGCCTCTACGGCTGCTTCATCGGTTCCGTGATGTATCCGGTCTTTGGCAATTGGGTGTGGGGAGGCGGTTGGCTTTCTCAACTCGGCGTCAATTTCGGCTTAGGTCATGGCCATGTGGATTTTGCCGGCTCCTCGGTGGTGCATATGCAAGGCGGGGTAATTGGGCTAATCTTTGCCTGGCTCCTGGGGCCGCGTCTCGGCAAATTCAACAAGGACGGCAGCACAAACCCGATGCTGCCTCACAGCATCCCGATGGCTGTTCTGGGCACCTTCATCCTCGCCTTCGGCTGGTTCGGCTTCAACCCCGGCTCGACTCTGGCCGGGACCGATCTGCGCATTGCGGTCGTTGCCACCAACACGATGCTTGCCTCTGCAACCGGCTGTTTGGGCGCAGTCATGTGGATGTGGTGGGTGCGCACGAAGAAACCCGATCCGAGCATGGCCTGCAACGGGATGCTAGCGGGCCTGGTCGCCATCACCTGTCCGTGCGCCTTCGTCAATTCCGTTGGCGCGTGCGCGCTGGGCTTGGTCGCCGGGATCCTCGTGGCTGAATCCGTCTTCTTCTTCGATCGGCTAAAGATTGATGATCCGGTCGGCGCCATCTCGGTTCATGGCACCTGTGGCGCCTGGGGCTGCCTCTCGCTCGGTCTGTTTGGCGATGGCAAGTACGGCCAAGGTTGGAACGGCGCGCACTGGTTCATGCTGCCCGACGGTACCTACAAGATGATGGATCCCAGCGCAGCCCCCAAAGGCGCCACCGAAATGGGAGTCTTGGGACTCTTTTATGGCGGCGGGTTCAGTCAGCTCGTGGCAGAATTCATCGGAGTGCTGACCTGTTTCATTACGTTGAGCGTTCTCTCCATTATTGTGTTCAAGATCGTCAAGCTCGTCCTGGGCACTCATCGCGTCGCTGAGGAAGTGGAGCTAGAAGGGCTGGACGTTCCAGAGATGGGCCTACCAGGCTATGGCGGCGTTACCATGGACAAGGACTCAGAAACGCCGCGTGCCAAATAGTTTGTCGGCCTGGGATCGGTTCCGTCGGCGCTTGCTTCCGGCCTGAAAGTAGAATGACGCTCATGCATCAATTGTCTGCCGTCATCGCGCCTACCGCAGCGGTGGCCGCCGGTGGCATCATCGGCGTGGGGTTCGGCATGCTCCAGGGTGCCGCGCTGCGGCAAAATGAGGCCCGCCAGCAGGCAGGCAAGCTTAATAATGGCTGGACGATCATGCCAGGATCAGGCGTCCGGGTGTTTTACCTTCTGCTCGTGCTGGTGCTGATTCAAATCCTGTGCCCGCTGCTCTTCACCGAGTGGATTAAATGGGTTGTTTCGGCTGGCGTGGCTGCCGGCTATGGGGCCATGCTCCTTCGTCAGTTTCGGCGGCGGCGCGCCCACAGACTCTGAGATTGCTGCCAGCCAAAGCTCGCGGATGCGTGCGCGCATCCGCCCAAGGCAGTTCAAGAACAGTTGCATTGCGGTCCGGGTTCTTTTGAAATAGCGCCGGAGCATGGAAGTCGGAAAACATCGTCCGCGGAATGTCGGTTGGCTGCGGGCGGCGGGACTCCTATATGGGGATTGGGGCACGAGCAAAGCTTACGTTATTGGGGCGGCCTTTCTGGCGATGCAGTACGCCGCGCTGCCCATCATCGTGGCTGTCTCTCTGTTAACCGCCCTCGTCGGTTATAATTACGTCATCGTCTGCCGGCATTTCCCCGATGGAGGAGGGGTGTACTCGTCTGCGCGGCTTCAGAGCCGGTTCCTTGCGGTTTTAGGTTCGTTGCTGCTGGTTGCTGACATGACGGTGACCGCCTCGCTTAGCGGCTGGTCGGCTCTCGTTTATTTTCATGTTCCGAAGGAGCACCTGGTGATGGCCACGGTGGGGATGATCCTTCTGATTGGCGCGATCAACTATTTTGGCCCCAAGCACAGCGGCAGCCTGGCATTTTCACTGGCTATCCCGATGGTGGTGGTTGTGCTCCTCATTGTCGGGCTGAGTCTGCCCCATTTGTCTCTGAGCCATCTGCAGCCTTCGCACCGAAGCCTGGCCAAAAACTGGACTGCATTTGTCAGCGTCATCCTTGCCCTCAGCGGAGTGGAGGCCATCGCAAATCTCACCGGTGTCATGTCGTTGGACCGCGGCTCAGATTTTCAGGATCCCAAAGTGGGCCGCACGGCGAGCAAGGCGATCCTCCTCGTGGCGTTGGAGGTTGTGCTCGGCACGGCGTTATTGGGCTGGGCGATGCTCTCCCTTTCGCCGGACGTCAAGCCTCTGCTGGTCGAAAGATGGGACGACATGCTCACTGTCCTCGCCGAACAATACGGTGCGATCGTATATTGGCCTGCCGTGGGAAAGGTTCTTGGGATTGTCGCAGGGATCATCGTTGGGCTGTTGTTGCTGAGCGCTGTGAATACCGCCATTGGCGCGCTGATTGGCCTGCTCTACCTCCTGGCGCGCGACGGCGAAATGCCCAAGCCCTTCGCGCGTCTTAATCTTCACGGTGTGCCCATCATGCCCCTGGTCATTGCCACTGCCTTACCGATCCTGGTCGTGCTTTTCTCGCCAAATCAGATCTCTTTAATGGAACTCTACGCCATCGGTGTGGTTGGCGCGATCGCCGTTAACCTCGGCTCCTGTGCCTTCAATCGGAACCTGAAACTGGTTTGGCACGAGCGCGGGTTGATGGCGCTCACATTCCTGGTTCTATTTGCGGTTGAAATGACACTGGCCAAAACCAAACCTAACGCGCTCTATTTCATTGTCTGCATTCTAATCGTTGGCTTCGGCCTGCGTGGCATCGCGCAAAAGAGGGCAGGGCTTGAGACCATCACGGTCAGCCGGGAAGTTGCCGCTGCTGTCCAACCCGGGACTATGGATCAGTTTCGCCCGAACCTTTCGAGCGGCCAGTCGATTATGGTCGCGGCTCGAGGCTTCACCCCCGTCCTGCGTTTCGCGCTCGAGGAAGCCCGCTTTCGCCAGGGCAACCTTTACGTGCTTTACGTCAAGGAACTCGCTGTTAATCTGCCTGGCTCGCCGGCCGGGAACCAAAGGATCCGCTGGCAGGACGATCGCCGGGCCGCGCAGATCATGTACGGCATGCTCGAACTCGGCCGCGATTCCAATGTCCGCGTAATTCCCGTTTATGCCGTCAGCGAAGACCCCGCAGCGACCATCCTGGACATCACCGCGACCTTGGGCATCGATATCCTTATGGTCGGCGCGCCGCAGCGTCACTCTCTGGCCATGCTGCTCAAAGGGAATGTCGTCAACGAAGTCGCCAAGGGCCTGCCCGATAACATCCAGCTCGTCATCCACGGTTGAGCGGGCGAAGATCATCCTGATTGGCAAAAAAGCGACACCCCTTTGACCGCTGCCGCGTTAGTCCTAACAAGCATGGTAAGCGCCGGATACCTATCCAAGGGAACATAATAGCGCGGTCTTACGGCTATTCTTGGAGCTTAGGCTCCACCACAGGAATGCCCAGACGCGAGCTGGCACGCGCAGTGCTCTCCAGCTGAAGCCGACTTTCAGATCGTAAGACGATACTAAGAACACCGCCCATGAGCACACCCAAGAGCGTATTAGAAATGGCCGCGAAGAGTGGCGCCAAAATGGCCGACGTCAAATTCGTCGATACCTTCGGCACCTGGCAGCACTTCAGCGTGCCGATTAGCGAACTGAGCGAGGACTCTTTTACAGATGGCCTGGGCTTCGACGGCTCGAGCATCCGCGGCTGGAAGAGCATTGAAGCCTCCGACATGCTGGCCATGCCCGACCCGGACACGGCCTTCATTGATCCGTTTATGGCGGTGCCGACGCTCTCGTTGACCTGCACGATCGCCGAGACCGGCACCCGCGAGCCTTACATCCGCGACCCGCGCGGCATCGCCCAGCGCGCCGAGAAATACCTCGCCAGCACCGGCATCGCCGACAGCGCGGTCTTTGGCCCCGAGGCGGAGTTTTTCATTTTCGACAACGTGCAGTTTGATCACAAACCCAACGGCACGTTCTACAGTGTGGATGGGCAGGAAGGCATCTGGAACACGGGCAAAGACGAAATGCCCAACCTTGGGTATAAGATTCGGCACAAGGAAGGGTATTTCCCGGTCGGTCCGGCTGACACGCAGCAGGATATTCGGACAGAGATGGTGCTGCTGATGGAGCAGTTGGGAGTGAAGATTGAGCGGCAACATCACGAAGTGGCTACGGCCGGCCAGGCCGAAATTGATTATCGGTTTGACACGCTGGTCCGGAGCGCCGATGCGATGATGGTCTATCGGTATGTGGTCAAAAACGTGGCGCGCAAACACGGCAAGACCGCGACGTTCATGCCTAAGCCGTTGTATGGAGATAATGGCAGCGGGATGCACACGCATCAGAGCTTGTGGAAGAAGGGCAAACCGCTCTTCGCAGGCAACGGTTATGCCGGTCTCAGCAAAATCGCGCTGAATTATATCGGGGGCCTGCTCAAGCACGCTCACTCGCTCTGCGCGTTTTGCAGTCCCACGACCAACAGTTACAAGCGCCTGGTGCCCGGCTATGAAGCGCCGGTGAACCTGGCCTACAGCTCGCGCAATCGCAGCGCGTGCATCCGCATCCCGACCTATAGTGAGAATCCCAAGTCCAAGCGCATCGAGTATCGGCCGCCGGATCCGGCGGCCAACCCGTATCTGGCGTTTGCGGCGATGATGATGGCGGGCCTTGACGGCATCCAGAACAAGATTGATCCGGGCGAGCCGATGGACAAGAACCTGTATGAATTGCCGCCGGAGGAGATGGCAAAGGTTCCACAGATCCTCGGCAGCCTGGAAGAGGCGATTATAGCCCTGGAGAAGGACTATGATTTTCTGTTGAAGGGCGACGTGTTCACGCAGGATTTTCTGGACATGTGGATCGCCGCCAAGCGCAAGGAGCACGATGCCTTGCGGTTGCGGCCGCATCCATATGAGTTTTTCCTCTACTATGACGTGTAGTAGAGGGGCTCGAGGGTGAACGGAATGGCGGCGCGGACGCAAGTCCGCGCCGTTTTTGTCTCCCGCCGCTGCAGCCACTTCAACTTGAATTTTGGCCGAATCTGACTATAACCAGCGCGTGCCGGAGCCGTTTCAAGACCCAATCACTGCCACCACGCGCTTCTGCGCCGTGTATGGCCAACCGATTCAGCACTCGGCTTCGCCGGCGATGCAGAATGCCGGGCTGGCCGCCCTCGGCTTGAACTGGCGGTATTTGGCCTTCGAGGTGCCTCCCGATGAACTCCGCGTTGCTCTGAATGGCGCTCAGGCAATGCGTTTCATTGGCGTTAACCTCACGGTGCCGCACAAATTGCTCGCGCTGAAGATGGTGGATGCCCTCGATGCATCGGCCAGGACCTGGGGCGCAGTCAACACCGTCCGCTTCGAGGGCCGGGATCGCCGGGGACGCTGGCGCCCGCTGCGAGAATTTGCAGAAGCGCCTCGCAAAGTGCGTTCACTCGGATTCAATACCGATGCTGATGCGATTTCCCAGGCGCTGCGCGAGGATCTGCGCCTCAAGCTGGCCGGCGCGAAAATTCTTTTGCTCGGCGCGGGCGGGGCAGGGCGCACCGCTGCCTTGAAACTCGCTTCCGAGAAGGTGAAGGAATTGTTTCTGGTAAATCGTACTCTAAGCAAAGCCGAAGGCGTCGCAAAGGAAATCCGTCGCCGTTATCCCGCCGTGAAAGTAACAGTCGGCTATCCTACCGGATCCGTGAACTTGATCTTAAATGCCACCTCGCTCGGCCTCAAACCTGCCGATGCGCTTCCGTTTGATGAAAAGCAATTCTCGATTTCACGCACTCAAGCCGTTTACGACATGATCTATCGCCCCTCACGAACCCGCCTGCTGAAACTGGCCAAGGCTGCGGGCCGCCGCACTGCCAACGGGCTCGGCATGTTGCTCTACCAGGGGGCCAAATCCCTCGAAATCTGGACCGGCAAAAACGCACCCCTTGCTGTCATGCGCCGCGCGCTGGAGAAGCCCGTTCGAAAACCCGAATGACGAATGACGAAGGAAATCCGAATCTCGAAATCCAAGTGAACTATCGTTTCGCAAAGGGTTTCCCGTTCGAGCTTTGGCCTTCCTTCTACCTTTCTTAGCCTCGCATGCTTTCTCCGATTTTCGATCCGCACAACTGGGCACAAGTGCCCTTTCACTTTTGGTCGGTGGTGTTCTTCGTGCTGGGTTGCATCGTCGGCAGCTTTCTCAATGTTTGCATTTACCGGCTGCCGCTGGATCAAAGCATCATCTCGCCGCCGTCTCATTGCCCGCACTGCAAATATTCCATCCCCTGGTATCTGAATGTTCCTCTCGTAACCTGGCTCTTTCTGCGCGGTAGGTGCCGAAATTGCGGCGCGCCGATTTCCATCCGCTACTTTTTGGTCGAACTGCTCACAGGCCTGACGTTTCTGGGTTGCTGGCTGGCGTTCGGCCACCAATCCGTGGGCCTGGCCCTCATCTATTCTGTTTTTTTGTCCGGCCTGATTGTCGCGACTTTCATCGACTTCGAGCATTTCATCATCCCCGACATCATTACCATTGGCGGGATGGTGGTTGGGTTTGCCTGTTCGTTCCTTGTGCCCTCTCTGCACCATCAAACTTCCCTGACCGGGGGCATCAAAGAAGGCCTTTTGGGCATGGGCGTCGGCGCCGGGGTCGTTTACGCCATCTTACGGCTCGGCAAGCTTTTTTTCGGACGTCAGAGGCTGGCGTTACCGGTTGATACAAGAATCGTTTTTGGCGAAACCTCGGTGGAATTGCCCGATCGGGAGATTCCTTACGAAGAGCTTTTCTATCGCGCCTCCGACGCCATTGCACTGCAGGCGCGGACCGTGGAGTTAGTGGACCGTTGCTACAAGGATGTTCGAGTCCGATTAACCACGGGCGCACTCCACATCGGCGAAGAAAAATTCGATCCGGAAAAGGTCCCGTACCTTGAAGCAATCAGCAGCGAGATCGTTCTGCCGCGCGAAGCCATGGGCCTGGGCGACGTAAAGTTCATGGGCGCCATCGGCGCTTTTCTCGGCTGGCCGGCTGTGATTTTCTCGCTCGTCGTCAGCTCTTTCATCGGGGCCGTCGTCGGCCTGGCGCTGGTGCTCGCTGGCAGGCGGGCTCTCTCCTCGCGGCTGCCCTACGGGCCTTACATTGCATTGGCGGCGACTCTCTGGGTTTTCGCCGGCCCGGCCCTCGTCACTTGGTACACGCAATTGTTCGCCGGCCGCTGATCTCCACTCTCATTCGCACTGCGCTTTGTGTCGCAGCGCGTGATCCACCAGCACCAACGCCGTCATCGCTTCAACCATCGGCACCGCCCGCGGCAGGACACACGGATCATGCCGGCCTCGAGCCTTGATCGTCGTGTTCTTCAATTTCGTATTCACCGTATCCTGTTCCTGCATCACGGTCGCTACGGGTTTAAAAGCGACCCGAAAATAAATCGTTTGTCCGTTCGAGATTCCGCCTTGGATCCCTCCGGATCGGTTGGTCGGTGTAAAAACCTTGCCCGATTTCGCGCGAAATGGATCGTTGTGTTGTGTGCCCGTCAGCAAAATCCCGCCAAAGCCCGAGCCGATGTCGAATCCTTTCGATGCCGGCAGGCTCAGCATCGCTTTGGCAAGGTCAGCTTCCAACCGATCGAACACCGGTTCTCCCCAGCCAGGCGGAACTCCCCGTGCCACGCCTTCAACGATTCCTCCCACCGTGTCCCCCGCCTTCCGAACCCGCTCGATTAACTCAATCATTCTCTCGGCCGCCCTTTGATCCGGGCACCTCACGATGTTCGATTCAACTTGCTTTGCCCTCACTTTTTCCGGGTCCACGTCACCCACGATCCGCTGCACTTGTTTCACATAGGCCAGCACTTCCACCTTATATCTCTCCCGCAGGATCTTCTTCGCAATCGCGCCGGCGGCCACCCTGCCAATCGTCTCCCGTGCGCTCGAGCGGCCGCCGCCTTGCCAGTTACGTATTCCGAACTTCGCCAGGTAAGTGTAATCGGCATGGGAGGGCCGAAATTTAGTGGCCATCTCCGTGTAAGCCTCCGGCCGGGCGTCCTCATTCCTCACCCACATGCAAACGGGCGTGCCGAGCGTCTTTCCTTCGAATGTGCCCGACAATATCTGCACTCGATCGGGCTCCTTCCGTGCCGAAACGATCTTGGATTGGCCAGGCCGTCGGCGCTCCAGATCGGGCTGAATATCCGCTTCCGACAGCCTCAGCCGCGGCGGGCAACCATCCACCACCACGCCAACTCCGCCCCCGTGGGATTCACCCCAGGTCGTGATGCGGAAAAAGTGCCCGAACGTATTGCCCATCGGGCCAGTTTGCGGGAAGAACCGACGGTGGTCAAACCGCTTCAACAGACTGTCGTGCTTTCAACCCTTGGACACTCAGTATCCTTCATTTCGATGCATGGCCCGCGGCTTGTCTGAGGAGCGCCGTTAAGGCTCGATTGTCGATACTGGAAGGATCACGGATTTTGGTATGCCGCACGTACTGCCCGTTGCCTTCGAGCAAGCCTTTTGGATCCTTCAAGGGGGCTCCGTGGAAGAATCCGAATTGCACGCATTCGGTCGCGGAGTGAACGTACGCCACAGGTCCGCCGGGCCCGACCCAGCAGCCGTTTCCCCACTTCACGGATTCCCTTAGCCCAGGTTCAGCACGTTTTACAAACCGACGAACAGCGCGAATGATCGCCTGATTCGTGGGATTCTGGCCCTTCAGGTAATCATCGAAACTCGCATATTTCTTCATTTTCATATTATTTTCTCACCTTGACCTGGTGCGTCCGAGCAGGCGTGGCCGGGCTCGCCGGGACTGACGGATCGAGCTGTCCGAAAGCTCAACCAGGAACGATGCAGTTGAACCACTAATTAACAAATGAACATCAATGTGGGCAAGTAAACAGCCTAATTGAATCCTTCACTTGTGCGTTTCTAGCAGTTCTTCCTTCTCACCATCTTGTCGATCCGCCTGAAACTTGAGATGCTGCCTGCCTTGAAAGTGACTTTGTTCATCCCCTGCTTTGTCGATCTGATGTTCCCGCAGGTGGGCATCAGCATGGTAAGTATCCTCGAGCGTCTCGGGCACACGGTCGAATGCCCGCCAGACCTGGCCTGTTGCGGTCAGCCGGCGTTCAATTCCGGTTACTGGCCGGAAGCGCGCTCCGTCGCAGTCAAGGTCCTGGACCGGCTGAAAGACGCTGCGGTAGTCGTGATCGCGTCCGGCTCCTGCGGGGCGATGCTCAAGGTGTTTTATGGCGAACTCTTCGTCGGCACAGAACACGCCGCGGCCGCCAAGGTGCTGGCCGGCAAATGCTACGAATTTTCGGATTTCCTCGTGAACAAATTGGGCGTGAGCGATCTGGGCGCGAGCTTTTCTGCAAAAGTCACGTTCCACGATGGTTGCCATGGGTTGCGCGAGCTTGGAATCAAGAAAGCGCCGCGCCAGCTCCTTTCCAAGGTTCGCGGGCTGGATCTCATCGAAATGGCGGACGCTGAAATCTGCTGCGGTTTTGGGGGTACCTTTGCCGCCAAGTTTCCCATGATCTCCACGGCAATGGGCGAAGTGAAATGCACCTCGGCGTTCGAGGCGAGCGCCGAGTATATCGTCTCGAATGACTCTAGTTGCCTGATGCACTTGCAAGGACTGCTCAGTCGGCAAGGCAGCAAACTCAAAACGATTCATCTGGCAGAAGTTCTTGCTCATTCATGAACGCGATTGCCGCCGATTTCAAAACCCGCGCGCGGCAGCTCACGCGCGACCTGCGGCATCGGCAAATCATCCAACTCGGCCTGCGCAAATACGAAGCGGTACGCGACCGAACAAAATCCACCTATCAGGATTGGCCGGCGGCTCGCCAGGCCGCAGCCGAGACCAAATGGGAAGCAATCAATCACCTCGACCGGTATCTAACTGAACTTGTGGAACAGCTGGAGGCTCGGGGCACGAAAGTTCATTGGGCGAGCACCGGCCACCAAGCGCGTGACATTATTCTGGGAATTATCCGCGAGAAGAATGCGCGCTGCGTCATCAAATCGAAGGCGATGACCTCTGAGGAGATTCATTTGAATGAGGCGCTGGAGAAAGCCGGGCTCGAAGTCGTCGAATCCGATCTAGGCGAATTCATCGTGCAGCTTCGGCACGAAGCGCCTTATCATATCGTTTTCCCGGCGATGCACCTGACCCGCGGGGAGATCAGCGAGCTGTTTGCGTGCGAGCTCGGGAGCGCGCCGACCCAGAGTCCTGAGGAGCTTACCATGATCGCCCGGCGCGTCCTGCGCCACAAGTACATCTCCGCCGACGTCGGACTCACCGGGGCGAACTTCGCGATCGCCGAGACCGGCATGATCTCGATTACCGAAAACGAAGGCAATGCGCGCCTCACGGCCGCGTTGCCGAAGGTGATGATTACTTTGCTCGGCATCGAAAAGGTTCTGCCGCGACTGGATGATCTCGCGTTGTTCTTGCCGATGTTGGCCACGGCGGGCACGGGCCAGCCGCTGACCTGCTACAACTCACTCTACGGCGGACCCCGGCAGCCAGGTGAATCCGATGGCCCGGAAGAGTATCACGTCGTCCTGCTCGACAATCATCGCACCGAGTTGCTCGCCGATGCCGAGCAGCGCGACGCACTGCATTGCATTCGGTGCGGGGCCTGCCTCAATGTCTGCCCCATCTTCCGCAACGTCGGCGGACACACGTACGGCACCACCTATTCCGGTCCGATTGGCTCGGTTATAACGCCACACCTGCGCGGGCTGCAGGATTGGAAACATCTCTCCTACGCCAGCTCCCTGTGCGGCTCCTGCACCGAGACCTGCCCGGTGAAAATCGATCTGCACCATCACCTCTTGCAGAACCGGAGAAATGCTTCTGCCCAAAAAGCGTCGTGGAGGGAGCGCCTCGCCTTCAAGCTCTTCGCCGCGGTTATGAACCAGCCAGGGTTGTATCTGCTGGCAAAGCGAATGGGACGGCGGTTGCAAAAGCTCTACCCTCTCGTCCGCGGAACGCGCCTCGACCCAGCCTTCGCCTGGACGCGGACGCGCGACCTGCCACCTATCGCCGCCCAGACGTTCAAAGAGTATTGGAGAGCGGGAAGGGGCAAATGAGCAGCAAAGAACAGTTCCTTGGCCGAATTCGAGAGGCATTGCGAGTGAGCGCCCCTCTGCCGGGTCGGCATGATGAACCCTCGCAAAACCTCGCGCATCTCGCATCGCCTGCAGCCATGCGCCAGTGGCTCCCGGCTGTCGGCAGTACATTCGAGGAGCGGCTGGCGCTCTTTAGAAAGAATGCTATCGAGCTCAAGGCCGATGTTCAGCTCTTAAACGATCGAAATGAGCTGGCCGGCGTCTTAAGCAGGCTTTGCAATGCCGAAAATTGGAGACGGATCGGCTCTCACGCTGGCGAGCTTACAGACCCGGCGTGCCGGGCCCTCGCCCTTCCGGTGTGCCGCACTGATCAGAACTACTCTGTCGCTGAGTTGGAGAGTTGCGAGGTCGGAATCACGGAATGCGACGCGCTGGTAGCACAGACCGGCAGCGTGCTGGTGACCAGTCGCAGCGCCGGCGGGCGTGCTCTGTCGGTGCTGGCGCCGCATCACGTCGTACTCGCGCGCCGCGGACAATTGCTGGCCGATTTGCCTGATGCCTTCGCTCTCCTCCAAACCAAATACGGCTCCAATTATCCAAGTTTCATCTCGTTCATTACAGGACCGAGCCGCACGGGCGACATCGAGCGCGTCCTGGTGCTCGGCGCTCACGGTCCGAAGAAGCTGACGATTCTGCTTTCCGCCGCTTGATCAAGCGAATTGAATTCGATGGTTGATAAAGTAGATGAAAGCCGGCACTGCGATTTTGTATTTCAGCGTTTTCTGCGTACTTGGACGCGGCTTGGGTGCACCAACGCAACCAATGAGATCGCCTGGAGCGAACGGGGCGTCCAAAAGGGAGTTGGTCACGTTCAACAAGGATATCGCCCCGATCATCTTTCAACGTTGCTCATATTGCCATAGGCCAGGCCAGGCCGCGCCGTTCAACTTGCTCGCTTATGGATATGTTAAGAAGCGAGCAAAGCAAATCGCCGAGGTCGTGCAAAAGCGGTACATGCCACCCTGGTTGCCGGAACGTGGCTCCGTTAAATTCGCCAACGATCGCAGTCTGACGGACGACCAAATCCACCTAATCAGTCAATGGGAGGCACAAGGCGCTCCGGAGGGCGCGGCGGCAGATTTGCCGCCACTGCCCAAATTGGATGAAGGCTGGCAACTTGGCACGCCCGACCTCGTGGTAAAGGTGCCGCAACCCTACGTCTTGGCTGCGGAGGGCAAGGATGTTTACCACAACCTGGTGGTCCCGATCCCTCTCTCGGAGCTCAAATACATCAAGGCAGTCGTGTTTCAGCCCGGCAATCGCAAGGTCGTTCACCACGCGTTGATCACTGTGGATTTGACCCCGGTCTGTCGCCTCCGCGCCGCGAAGCAAAATCCGCCTGGCTTCGACGGCATGTTGCTCCCCGAGACTGCCCAGATGCCGGACGGTTATTTCCTGGGTTGGTCACCGGGCGCGATCCCGCGCCAGTCGCTGCCGGGCATGGCGTGGACTTTGAAGCCGGGGACCGACCTGGCGCTGCAACTGCACCTCCATCCGAGCGGAAAGCCGGAACTGGTCCAACCTTCGGTGGCGCTTTACTTCACCGAGGAGCCCCCGACAAACTCTCCACTGCGGATCAATCTCGAAGTCCTGCGCATCGACATTCCCGCCGGGACGAAGGATTACGTCGTCGAAGACAGCTATACTTTGCCTGCCGATGTGACTCTTTTGGGAATCGGTCCGCATGCGCACTACCTGGGGAAGCGAATCGAAGGTTATGCCCGCTTGCCCGATGGCAGCGAACAGGAGCTGATCCTGATTAGAGATTGGGATTTCAATTGGCAGAGCGAATTTCGCTATGCCATACCTGTTGACCTGCCCAAAGGAGCCACCCTGACGATGCGCTGGGTTTACGACAATTCCGCCGATAACACCCGCAACCCCAATCAACCGCCCAGGCGCGTCCGGCATGGGCCACAAACAACGGATGAGATGGGTGAACTCTGGCTACAGATCCTGCCGCGCACTTCGACGGAACGCCGAATGTTGCAGCGAGATTACGATAGGCATCTGGCGAACCTCATCCTTGAGTGCAGTGAAGCGCTAGTCGAGGAGAACCCGCATGACGCTGATGCGCACACGAAGGCCGGTCGGGCGAATCTTTATTTCGGTGAGGTCGCCAAGGCCTTGGACCATTTTAACGCGGCGGTGAAGGCGGACCCCAAATGCGACCGTGCCTATTTCGAATTGGGTTCCATTTATCTGCGCCAAAAACGGCTCGTCGAGGCGCGGGAAGCCTTTGAGAACGTCATCCGATGTAATCCGAATGATTATGAGGCCGAGGGCAGTTTGGGGATCATCTCTCTACAGCAGAGGAATCTTGACCAGGCAGAAGCACATTTTAGAGCCGCACTCCGGATCAATCCGGCCGACAACATTGCCAGTAACTATCTCAGCCGAGTGTTGGATGCAAAGGCCAGGCTGAAGAATTAGTTGGGTCCCTTGAACTTCGGCTCGATTTTATTCGAGAATGTTCTGAAGTTAGAGAAGCCTTAGGAGCGCAATCACCTCACCAATCCTCTGGTCTCCGGCCGTCCAGGGCGCACAACAGCGTGTCCTCCCGCCCGTGGCGTCCGGGAGCGCCGGCAAGTTTTGTGAAACAATTCTCCAAGGCGCCGGGTAATGAACCCGGACAATATGAATACGATTGCGATACATACAAATTCGGTTGGAACGCTTAGCCCTTCGCGGGGTTTGCAAGTGGCTCTCCAGCCGAGGCGCGCAGTCGCGGAATGGCTGCCTGCGCCGCAAATGGTCACGCGCCGACCGACGGTGGCCCCGGCCGCGACCAACAACTTCTGGATTCCTGTGAGCGGTGAATCGCTGGGCGAAAAGGCGATGTTACTTGGACTAACGCTCGCAGCGGGAATCGGCATCAGCTACGGCTTGTTGTGCATGGTTAACATGGTCCAGAACTGGGCTGCGGTCCAGGCGTCGGTCGGCCATCTCATCCATTAAGCTGTATGCTCGGGAGCGGCCACTCCTATGATGCAACTGCTTTGCATTCAGCCGCGATTGAGGAATAAGATGCGCGCCGGGCCGTGGCGGCGAGCCGATGACAGACGCACAACAGTTCGAGGCGTTCATGCGGAACTACCAGAACATGGTGTTCAGCACTGCCATGCGCCTCGTCGCCAATCAGAGCGAGGCCGAGGACATCTCGCAGGAAGTATTTCTCAAAGCCTATGAGCGATTCTCCGAATTGCGCGCGAGTCCCACGGCTGGCGGCTGGCTTAAGACTGTGGCCACGAACATGAGCCTCAACCATCTCTCCCGCTACCGGGCGCGGTGGAGTTTTTTCTCGGAGATGTTTCATGGCGGCGGCGAAGAGGAGGAACACGAAATCGAATTCGAGGCTCCGGAGAATCTGGAAGAGGATGTCGCCCGGGCCGACCGCCACCAACTCGTTGAACAAGCGCTCCAAAAGCTTCCTCCCGCTCAGCGAGTCCCCCTGGTTCTGTATCACCTCGAGGGGATGAAATATGAAGAAATTGCCACAAAACTTCGGGTGTCGCTGGGAAAAGTGAAAACGGACATTTTTCGCGGCCGGGAAGCGTTGCGCAAAAAGCTTCAGTTGCAATTGGCTGAGGAAATAACTTGAAACAATTCTGTGGCTCAATGGGTTATACCGATAGGATCGAATGAAATTTGAGTACGAACAACGATTGGAAGCCGAGGTTGACCGGGAGCTAAAAGGTCTACCGGAACTGACCGCGCCCCACGCGCTAATATTGCGGGTGATCAGGGCCATCGAATCACGGCTAGGGCTCCCTTGGTATCGGCAATCCTGGCAGATGTGGCCCCTGGCGCTTCAGACAGCCTCTCTCGTGGCGCTGCTCGCGCTGTTCGGCGGGCTTTGCTTTGGCGCGTGGAAGCTGATGCACGTTGAAAGCTTTGCGGTCGCCACGCAACAAGCAGGAGGCTGGTTGGCTGGATTCGGAGTGATTTGGCATGCCACCATCGCGCTGGTGAACGCGCTGCTCGTGACGGTGACACATCTCCGCACGGGCTACTTGCTTGCGTGCTTCGCTGCTTTGACGATTGGTTACGCGCTGTGCGTGGGACTCGGCACGGTTTATCTCAGACTTGGCTTGGCGCGGCGTTAGAAGGAACTCAGAACTATATGACTACTAAGAAAAAGCTGACGGCGTTCGTAGCGCTCGCATCCGCGTTCGCTATGCTGGTGCCAGGATCGATTCGGGCCCAAGATGCTGGCATTACGAAGGCGGTCCAGACGAATGACCAGCCGGCTGAAGCAACCGAGTCGGTCGCTGACTCGACGGCCTCGATCTCGACGAACGAGACCACTGACTGGTCCTGGCGGCGAGGAAAAATCCACCGCAACGCGCTGGTCTCGATCGGCCATGACGTGGAACTGAAGGAGGGTGAGACTGCCGAGGCGGTCGTCGTCATCGGCGCCTCGGCCATCGTGCGCGGGAAGGTCCGCGACGCCGCTGTCGCGATCGGCGGAAACCTGGATATCGAAGGTGAAGTCGGCGAGGCGGCAGTCGCGGTCATGGGCGACGTCAAGGCCGGTCCGGATGCTCATATCCGCGGCGACGTCGTAGCCGTCGGTGGCAGGGCCGATGTGGCGCAGGGTGCAAAAATTGGAGGTTCAATCCAGCAGGTCGAGCCTGGCGTTGGCCTGCCGCATGTGGATTGGCTCAAGAAATGGATTGTGCATTCGCTTTTCAAACTGCGCCCCTTGGCGCCACAAGTCGGCTGGGTATGGGGAGTCTGGGCAACGTTTCTCCTGATTTACTTGCTAATTGCCGCGGCCTTTCCCAGACCGGTGCAGGCTTGTATTGACGAACTCACGCGTCGTCCAGCCACCTCCTTCCTGATGGGCCTCCTGAGCAAACTGCTGCTGCCGGTGGTCCTTCTTATTTTGACGATTACGGTTCTCGGCATTGTAGTGGTGCCGTTTGTGTTGGCAGCGCTGTTCCTTGGATTGCTGGTTGGAAAAGTGGCCATCCTGCAGTGTCTGGGCCTCATGCTCGGCCGGCAATTTGGAAGCAGCGGTTTTCAACACCGACTGGCTGCATTCCTGCTCGGCGCGTTCGTTGTCACTTTGCTCTATCTCGTGCCAGTCATAGGAATGCTGACGTTTGGCGTGATAAGCGTATGGGGTTTGGGCTGCGCAGTAATGGCTGCGTTCGGCGGGTTCCGCAAGGAGATGCCGGAAAAACCGATGGCTGCGCCGACACTCGCCGCAGTAGTTCCCCCTATTGCGCCGCCTGCCAGTGGCGCCAGTTTCTCAGCCAACCCGGGTCCGACGGCACCCAGCGCGCCTGCGCAGCCCGAGAGCGCTGCGAGTGCGGCGACTCCTGCGTCTCCCGCGGCGGCGGCCGAACCGATTCCCCCGGTAGTCCCTCAGCCAGCGGCAGCGGCGACAGCGGTGTCGAGTCTGCCCGATGCGTGGGCATTTCCTAAAGCGAGTTTTTGGGAGCGCATGGGTGCGGCGTTTTTGGATGTAGTCCTGGTCAGTATTCTGGGCAGCGTCGTTGGCGGGCCGCCGCTTGGTTTTCTGGTCGCATTGGCTTACTTCTCAGGAATGTGGGCCTGGAAAGGAACGACAATTGGCGGCATTGTGCTCGGATTAAAGGTGGCGCGTCTGGACGGCCAACCACTGACATTTGTCATAGCACTAGTGCGCGGCCTCGCAGCCGGTTTCTCGGTCGTCGTGCTATTCCTGGGCTTTCTCTGGATTATTTGGGACAAGGACAGGCAGGGCTGGCATGATCGGATTGCGGGTACGGTCGTGGTCAAACTCCCGCGCGGCACACCCTTGGTGTAACCAAGGCCCCCTGTGGCAGCAACCGCCGTCGGCGCTTGAACCTGATGGCGAAGTCCGCACACCTTTCCTGACTAGAGGATGCCGCACAATCGGCCTGTTCTCAAATGAAGAAAGAAATCTCAATGACGAAATCCTGAAGAAACGGCGTGATCCCACTGCTTTTTCGTCATTAGTCCTTCGTCATTCTTTCATCATTCGACATTCGTCATTTGGGTTTTGAAGACCCGCCCAATTTGGTTGGAGGTTCACGGAACACGCCGCCTCAAAAGGGCAGGCTTGTCGTTAGCTATCGGAGACCGTATTCTTATGAAGGCGCTTCCTGCAGTATCGGTTCGTTGGTGGCAGCTGCGCATCGTTCAGGAGCGATAATGTGTGCCCAGAGATTGCATGACCGCACGGATCCCGAAGCCTTTTCCGTTGTATGAGCTAACCTTGGTCGTCGCCCTGATACTGATTGCTTGGGTGGCGCTCAGGTTGTACGAGATCAAGCCGGAAGCGGACGAAAACCGGAAGCAATATCAAGAACTGCGGAAAGAGTTTTTGCAGATCGCCGATTTTGTCGATGCAAACATCAACGAACTCAACGCTACGCTAACTCAATATTTGCAGACCAAAGACGGTGCCACGCTGCAAAACTTCCAGCTTAAGAGTGCCGAGTGGCAGCAGTGGACCGACAAAACGCGGCGGCGGTGGAGCCAGGTGACAGAATCGCCTGCAGAGATGCCATTTTCGGGGCCTTCTTCCTCGGCCACATCGACCAACCAACCCCCTCAGATCCCGAGTCAATTGATGCCGCTGCTGGCTCGGATCGGAGCCCAGTTCACGAATTATCAAAGCGCTGCTGCGTATTTGATCAACAATGCCGGCGGGCCGCTTCTCCGGGAGCGAGTTGCCCTGCACAAACGCGATCTCCAACGCTCCCGGTCGCACCTCTTGACGCTAGCGCAAGAAGCCCGCAGCCTGGGTGACCTGACCCAATGGTTTCTGGAAGCTCCCAAACGGCCGCTTGACGAGTTCTGGGGGCGTTTCCGCAACTTGCGGATTGCTCTATTACCGGCACTGGTTGTTCTGAGCTTTGTGCTGATGTGGGGTATTTACCGCGGACAGTTGACACGGACATTTCGCATTATCCAGCAGCACAAACAACAACACGTCCAACAGCAAGCCAATGTGGACAAGCTGGCTCACTTTCGCCGGCTGGCGCAGGAGCTGGCCCATGAAATCAAGCAACCGTTGACGGCGATGGGCGCCCGTGTTTATACGCTCCAAAAACTGCTGCCGCCGGGCAGCGAGTCGCTGAAAGACGCGGCAGTAATCCGCAGCGAAATCAAGCGGCTGGACCAAATTGTCAGGGACTTCCTCGCGCTGGCGCGCCCCACCGAACCCACGCTCGTTGCCGTGGCGGCGGAGGGCACGCTTAGGGAAATACAGCAGTTGATGCGTCCACAGATCGGCGATGAAGCGATCGCCCTGAACTGCGAGTGCGAGGAGGATGTGCAGTTAGTGGTGGACGCTGGCCAACTTAAACAGGTGCTGATTAATCTGGTCAAGAATGCCGCTGAGTGCCTCAACGGGAGAGGCACGATTACTCTGCGTGCCTCCAAGACCAGCCGGGAATTGCGTGGCGCTGTAACGGATGTCGCGGTGATCGAAGTGGCCGATACCGGCCCGGGGATTCCGCCGGAGGTTCAGAAACGGATCTTCGATCCGTTCTTCAGCACCAAGTCCGACGGCACTGGCTTGGGCCTGGCGATTGCATCGGAGATTGTTGACAAACACCACGGCCGCCTCGAATTTGACACTGCCCCCGGTCAAGGCACGGTTTTTCGGATCGTACTGCCGGCCAGTCGGAACCAACACCCGGCATGAAAACTGAGCTAAAGCCTGGTCTGCCATTGTTTGAACTCTTTATCTTCCTGGCTATTGTACTCGTGGGATGGGCCGCGTTCCAAATTTACAAGATAGAGCTGGACGTAGATCGACTGCAACAGGACTCCCAAACGAGCCAACAAGTGTTCAATGAACTACGGGGGGCGTTTGAGTTGGAACTAAACCAACTGCATGCCGACAAGGGCAAGGTCGGGCTCGAGTTGGTCGATGCCCGCACGCTCAAGGAAGAATATCGCAGTGTCGCGGAATACCTCCAAACGGCACTTTATGACTTGCGAACGACGTTAACTGGATTTATGCATGCAACCCAGAAGGAAGCGGCAACCGAGGCGAAGAAGCATTTTGAGCGCAAGCAGCAGGAGTTAAGTGATTGGATCAGGAAGGAGAAGGAACGCGCTGAAGCTGAACATTTCCAGGACAAGTCACTTGATCTCCAGCAGAGTGTCAATAAGGAGCAACTTGCTTCAACCAATGGACCAGTCTCCATCCGTATGGGCTTGAGAACGCTGCTGAATGAAATTGACCGCACGTATCACGCAAACTATGAGACGAACGCTACTTATGTTCTGAACAATAAGGGAGCACCTCTAACAGGAGATTTGGTTTCTCAAAACTTCGCCAGGGCAGAGCAAGCGGCCCAACAATTGTCGGAGCTAGCTCAGCAGGCGCGCGGCGACGCAGAGGCCCTTCAATCATTTCTCGATGTGCAACTTCAATCTGAAGCGAACAAACGGGCGGAGCGTCAGGAAAAGGCAATTAAAGCGCTTTTGGATGCACGGGACCGGATGTCGTTTGCCAATCGGGCCAGACCGGCTCCTGGAACCCCTCCTCTACCGCTACGGCACGTGCGCTATTGGTTGCTTGTCGCGGTGGGCGGGCTTCTGTTCTTTTTGATGGTCGCGGTTTACAGGGGAATTGTTGTTACGCCGCTTCGCCTAAAACTGGTCCAAAGAGATACCATCATTGAAGAGCAAACCAAGCTCGCCAGCTTCCAGAAACTAGCCGTGATATTGGCGGGCGAAGTACGCAACCCACTCACCACCATTAGTGCACGACTTTGGACCCTGCAAAAGAACCTCGAGCCCGGTAGCGAAGGCCACAAAGACGCCACGGACATTGGCAATGAAATCAATCGGCTGGATCAGGTAGTCAAAAACTTTCTCGAATTGGCGGGGCCAGCGGAGCCGAGACTAGTCGTTTTGAATGTGTGCGAAGCTCTCCAGGAAGTCCACGATCTGATGGCCGAGCATTTTAAGCAGCAATCTATTGAATTTAGACTCGACTGCGAGCAGAAAGTGCAGTTCCTTGCTGATCCGCCGCAACTCAGGCAGGTACTGATCAACTTGCTGAAGAATGCGTTGGAGAGCCTTGACCACAGCGGCACTGTCATCTTGCGCGCGAGGAGGAGTACTCGAAGCTTGAACGGCGACCTTTGCCAAGCCGCTGTGATCGAGGTGCAAGACACGGGCCCAGGAATTGCGCCGGAGAATCGCGGAAGGATCTTCGACCCATTTTTCACGACGAAACAAGGCCGGCCTGGCTTGGGTCTGGCCATTGCCGCGAGAATCGTCGCCAACCATGACGGCCTCCTGGAATTTGAGTCGCAACCCGGGAAGGGTGCCGTCTTCCGTCTCGTGTTACGCGCTAGCTGAAGCACCCAAAGGTATGGACAGAGTGCTGCTCATCGAAGACGAGCGGACCATCGCCGCTGCCCTCCAGCACATGCTGGAAGTGGAGCGTTTCGAAGTGGTGGTGGTGAGCGGGGCCGCCGAGGGGATTGCAGCGGCTACCACGGGCGATTTTCAAGTCGTAATTACCGATTGGAAAATGCCTGGCAGCGAGGACGGAATGGACGTGGTTAAGAACCTGCGCACTGCCAAACCGCACCTACCTGTGATTCTCATCACCGGGCAGCACACCACCGAGGCTGCTATCGAAGCAATGAAATTCGGAGCGTACGATTATGTGGTCAAACCGCCGGAGATGGGCCAATTTTTGGGCCTCATTCGAAAAGCCGCGGCCAATAGCCGCCTGATGTCAGAACCGGTTGAACTGGAAAAAGCCAAGTTAGAGAAGGATGCGATCATTGGAAGCAGTCTCGCCATGCAGGAAGTTTACAAGCAGATTGGCCGAATTGCCGCCACTCCTGTGACGGTCCTGATCCGGGGCGAGACCGGCACTGGCAAGGAACTGGTGGCCCGGGCTGTATGTCAGCATAGCGACCGAGCCGGTCAGCCCTTCATCGAAGTCAACTGTGTGGCGATTCCGGAGAATTTGCTCGAGAGCGAACTTTTCGGACATGAGCCGGGGGCCTTCACCGGTGCCAAAATGAGGCGGATCGGGCGTTTCGAACAAGCCAATAAGGGCACAATTCTCCTCGACGAGATCGGTGACATGACACCGAGCACGCAAGCCAAGCTGCTGCGCGTACTCCAAAATCAACAGATCCAGCGGCTCGGCGGCAAGGACAATATTCAGGTGGACGTGCGGGTCATCGCAGCGACCCATCTCAATCTCGAGCTGGCCATTCAGGAAAAGCGGTTTCGCGAGGACCTGTATTATCGGCTGAATCAGTTCGTCATTACGCTGCCCCCCCTGCGCGAGCGTAAGCAGGATATGCACGACACCGTAATCAAGAAGAAGGGCGACGGCCCCGACAAATCGATTGGGTTGGTGAACTATTTCATCCAGCGCTACGCGGCCGAGTTGCGTTTGCCCTGCCCGGAATTGATCGACCAAGCTGTGGCCGGTCGGGAGACGTCGCATGAGGAGACTAACCGCGCAGAGGAAGTCTTTGAAGAATTGGAGCAATATTCATGGCCCGGCAATGTGCGCGAACTCAGGAACGTGGTGCGTAAAGCGATTCTGCTGGCTCGGGGCTATCCAATCACGCGTGAGATTATCAAAAGCGCGATGGCGCAAACAGCCCCGCCGCGGCCGGCGGGGGACCAAACTCTCGCGGCGTACGTGTCAGAACTTCTCACCAAAGCGAAGGCTGGCGAAATTGAGAATGTCCAAAATGCGCTGACCGAAGCCGTAGAACGCGAGCTATATACCCAAGCGATCCAGATGGCCAATGGCGATCAGACCAAGGCCGCCAGTTGGGTGGGTGTCGCTCGCCCCACGATGAAGGAGAAGCTGCTAAAGTTCGGACTGCATCCTTCTCAGGCTCCGGCCGCCCCCTGATTGCCGAAGCTTTGATTTTGTATCCTGTGACCCTTGCGCGTGGGGCTTCAATGTTCTCATTTGTTCGGCTCGGGGGCGGCGAATTCCCGATTCGAGCGGCGCTAGTGGCTGACAGCACCGAGGGGGAATTCTTCAGATTGTCTGCGCCAATTCTCGTTCCGTCTTCAGGCGCAGTTGACCGCAGGCGGCCTCGATATCGTGCCCCTTTTCGCGGCGCAAAGTGGCAACGATGTTCTGTTTCTCAAGCGCCCGCAGAAACGCCACCTGCGTGGACTCGCTTGGGCGGCGCCAGGGTAATCCTTCGACCTGGTTGTAAGGGATTAAGTTCACCTTGGCCTTCAGCCGTCGCGCCAGCGCAGCCAATGGCTCCACCTGGTCGAGACCGGAATTAACTCTCTCGATCAGAATGTACTCAAAAGTGATCATTCGCCCCTTATTTTGAAGGTAATACTCGCAGGCCGACGTCAATTCACGAATGGGATACCTGCGGTTGACCGGCATTATTTTATTCCGTGTCTCGTCGGTAGCGCCGTGCAGGGAGACCGCAAGCCGAAACTGAAGCGGCTCGTCGGCCAGCTTGCGGATTTGGGGTGCGAGGCCGCTTGTCGAAATCGTGATTTTCCGCGCGCCAATGGCGCCGCCCCAGGGAGCGTTCAGAATGCGCAACGCCGTTATGAGGTTCTCGTAGTTGGCCAGCGGCTCCCCCATGCCCATAATTACGAGATTGGAGATGCGGCGAGGGTCGAGGGCCGAGGGCCGAGGGGAAGAGACGTGATGCGTATTGTGTGATCTGTGATGCTTCGACTCCAAGTTACGCGACCCTTGACACTCATCACTCCGCAAGACTTTGGACTTTGGACTTTGGACTTTGGACTCCTCTCTCTCGACTGCGATGACCTGGTCCACGATTTCCTCAACGGCGAGATTTCGCTTGAATCCCTCCAGCCCGCTGGCGCAGAAGGCGCAGCCATACGCGCAGCCGACCTGTGTTGAAACACAGAGAGTATGCCGATCGCTCACCTCACCATAAAGCGCCGGGCTGGCGGGGATAAGTACGCTCTCGATCAACGAATGGTCGGCCAACCGCCAAAGAAACTTTTGCGTCGTATCATCCGAACCCTGTTTTCTCACCAGCCCGAGCGAACGCAACGAATACTGCGTCCGCAACTGGTCGCGGAGCGCTCGCGGCAAGTTGGTCATCGCTTCCCAATCGGTCACTCGATGGAGATAAAGCCATTCGAGGAGTTGTGTGACCCGATACGCCGGCTGGCGCCAAAGTTCAAATTGGGCCTGTAATTCGTCCGCCGTCTGCGATTTGATGTCAGCCACCACGATTCACCAGATAATACCTCTCCGCATACTCGCGCACCATGCGCATCGTGGTGAATTGCGGCACGAGGGTCATCATGGCCCGCCGGATTCGCTGGATCCATTGGCGCGGGATGCCTTGAGCGTCGCGTTGGTAAAACAAAGGCAGGACCTGCTCGGTCAGCACCTTGTAAAGGTTCGCGCTGTCCTTTCGATCCTGTTCCTCCACCGAATCAGCGTGTGCATCTTCGCCGATCGCGAACCCATTGGCGCCATCGAATCCTTCGCGCCACCAGCCATCGAGGATGCTGAGGTTGAGGCAGCCGTGGCAACCGGCTTTCATTCCGCTGGTGCCCGAGGCCTCCAGAGGTCGTCGCGGCGTGTTCAGCCAGACATCGCAGCCGGAAACCATTTGCCGCGCCACGTGCATATCATAATTCTCGATGAACACCAGGTGCCCTTGCAGATCGCTATACTTGCTGAGGTGAATGATGTGTTGGATGTAGCGCTTGCCATCGTCGTCTCGCGGGTGCGCCTTGCCGGCAAAAATGAATTGGATTGGGCGCGCCTTGTCGCGGGTCAGGCGCACGATGTTGTCGAATTGTTGGAAAATTAGCGGAGCGCGCTTGTAGGTCGCAAAGCGCCGCGCGAACCCGATCGTCAAGGCGTCAGGGTTCAACAGCGCGTCGAAAGCGATGAAATCGCCCTGGGCCAGACGCTGGCGCTGAATCAGCAACCGTCGGCGGGCAAACTCGATGAGCTCGCGGCGTAAGTTGTAGCGCAACGCCCAAAGCTCCTCGTCCGAGATAAAGCTCGGGTCACTTAATCTCTTCCAAAACTCCGGCGAGTTGATGTGAGTGTCCCAGTCTGAGAGTGGTGCGGGCAGTTTCGGCGCGGCCGGAGAGCTGGAGTTCTCAGTCAGTTTGCGTCGCCAGAAATGGCGGACCGGGCCTTTCATCCAGCCCAGCAAGTGAACGCCGTTAGTGATGTGGCCGATGGGCACTTGCTCGACCGGTCTGTCCGGGTATAGAGAGTGCCACATGTGCCGGCTAACCCGCCCGTGTAATTCGCTCACGGCATTAGCGGCTCGGGACAACTTCAGTGCGAGCACAGTCATGCAGAAAGGTTCGCTCTGGTTTTCCGGATTGACGCGGCCTAGCTTTAAAATCTCGGAAAAAGGCACCGAAATCAGGCTGCGGAACCGGTGCATGGCATAATCCATTAAATCCGAACTGAAACGATCGTGGCCGGCTTCGACCGGTGTATGAGTCGTAAAGATGCATTCCGAATGAGTTTGGCTGAGAGCTTCCTGAAAACTTTTGCCCGTCGCCAGCTTCTCACGCAGCAATTCCAACGTGAGAAATGCCGCGTGCCCCTCGTTCATGTGAAAGACGGATGGTTGGATGCCCAATGTGCGCAGCAATCGGACGCCGCCAATCCCCAGCAGGATTTCCTGCATGATGCGAGTCGTGCTGTCGCCGCCGTACACGCGCAAGGTCAAGTCCCGAAAATGCTGCTCGTTTTCCGGGCGATTGGTATCCAACAAATAAACGGAAGCGCGGCCGACATTAACGCGCCAGGCGTGAAATGCGACCTGATTCATCGCTATTTCCACATGACACACCTCCGGTTCTCCTTTTTCATTTAGCACCGGTTCGACAGGCAGGTTTTTCGGGTTGAGTAAAGTGTAGTACTCCGCCTGCCAGTTGTTTGCGTCGAACGCCTGTTGAAAATAGCCTTCACGATAAAACAGGCTGATCCCCACCAGGCCGATGCCCAGGTCGCTCGCCGATTTGGTGTGGTCGCCAGCCAGCACACCCAAACCGCCGGCCGCGATCGGCAAGGTCTCATGAAACCCGAACTCTGCGGAAAAATATGCTACTGGATTTCGCCCGAGCCCGGTTGCATTGCGATGTCCCCACGAGTTAAGGTCGCCCATGTAGGCCTCGAACGACCGCAACACTTCGCGGACACGTTGGGCAAAACCGTGGTCTTGGAGGCGCACGCGCAGCTCGTATTCCGACACCTCGTGCAGAATCGCCACTGCATTGTGATATAGATTCTGCCACCCTCGCGGGGAGAGCTCCTGAAAAATATCCTGCGCCTCCTGGTCCCATGTCCACCAGAGATTTCGAGCCAGCTTATTCAGGCCCTGTGTCAGTTCCGTCACCTCTTCCGTTCTCAGGGGTTTCTTCGCCATAGTCTGCCGAAAACTTGCCTCTCCAGTACGCTCTTGCCGACTGATAAAGAGGCCACACCGTAGTTGCCGGCGCTCGCCAGAGCAATCGAAATCAGGAATGAACCGCGAAACAGAGTGCGTCCGGCCACCTTGACAGACCTCCCTCGATGGCTCACTCCGCGCCAGCCCTTTCCTTGCTACCGTCGCAGGATTCCAAGTTGAAAGGCCGGCGGTTTCCTGACTAACCTCGCCCGCATGAACCGCATTCATACCGCGTGTCCTTGCGCGCTGCGAATTCTTCTGCCCCTCGGCGTGCTGGCATTCGGTTTTCGCTGTCCCGCCTCCGAGCCGCTGCCTTCGTTCGAGCTAAGGGTCGCCTTCCCGGAGCTGAAGTTTGTGCGCCCGCTGTGGATGGAAGAAGCGCCCGACGGCTCCAAACGATTCGTCATTGTCCAGCAGGATGGAAAGGTGGTCCTTCTGCCGCCCAGCCACAAGGCGGCCGACATGAAAAGTTTCCTCGATATCAGCGGCCGCAAGCCTCATGTCCAAAACGAGGAGGGCCTCCTCGCGTTCTCCTTTCATCCGCTGTTTAAGACCAACGGACTCCTCTACCTCTTTTACTCCCAGCAAGCTCCCAAGCGCTGCGTCCTAAGCGAAGTCCGAATCTCAAGAGACGACCCGGACAGAGCGGATCTCTCAACCGAGCGCATCCTCCTTGAAATCCCGCATCCCTATTGGAACCACAACGGCGGCACCCTTCTGTTTGGGCCGGATGGCTTCCTTTATCTGAGTCTCGGGGATGGCGGCGCTGCCGCTGATCCGCACAACGTCGGCCAGAGCGGTCATCATTTGCTCGGCAAAATCCTACGCCTCGACATCAATTCGCGGACTGGCAAGCTCCCTTATGGAATCCCGCGGGACAACCCATTCGTCGCCAAGGACAGCCAGGGCAATCCCAAGCCCGACCCGTTCGATACCAAACCTGAGGGGTTACGCCCTGAGATATGGGCTTATGGTCTGCGGAATGTCTGGCGGATGAGCTTCGATCGTGAGACTGGCGAACTCTGGGCCGGCGATGTCGGCCAGGACAAATGGGAGGAAATTGATCTGATCGTAAAAGGCGGCAATTACGGCTGGAGCGTTCGCGAAGGTTTCCACGACTTCAAAAGCCAAAAAGCGCAAGGCAAACTTCTCGACCCGGTGATCGAGTATCCGCACAACGCCGGTCTTTCCGCCGAATGTCATTTCCCCGATCACAGCCCCGGCATCTGTGTTACCGGCGGTTACGTCTATCGCGGCCACAGGCTGCCGTCCCTGAGGGGCGTTTACGTTTATGCGGATTTCGGTGCGGGCACCGTTTGGGGGTTACGCTACGAAAACCGGCAGGTCACAGTACACGGCCAGTTGGTTAAGCCCAATCCACTCCACGCCATCGCCAGCTTTGCCGAAGATCGGGATGGCGAACTCTACGCCATTATTTTCGACGGCCAAATCTATGAGCTCGTGGAAGCTGCGAAAGCAAACCAACAGTAGTGCTTGTCGCTGACCGTTCAGCCCGACCTGCGCTGTCGGCTCAAGGGCTCTTGAGCCGGTAAAACTGGTTGCCGACGGGTGGCGAGATCATCACCTGGCTTTCCGGACCGACGAAATTCACCTGATTGGTCACTCCGGTCCAATTCGTCGTGCCCACGGCCGCATTTTGTTGCAGCGAATAGTTCAGCGTGGGCGTTAGCCAGGCGACAATCACCGTGTTCGTCGAGGTGTGCACCACACGCAATAGTGGAGACCCTGGCGTCTGAACTGCAGCGATAATGCTCCAAAACCCGCCCTCCAGAATGAAATTCCCTCCGCTCATCGGCCCCGCGTCAGGCTGGCCAATCGTGCCGCTGACTGAATAAACGCCCCCAGTGCTCATGCCTCCCCCGCCCGCGACCGTCAGCCAATCAATCGAGTACGTTTGCCCCTGCGCTGCCGCGCTGC
Source organism: uncultured Verrucomicrobiota bacterium (assembly GCA_964446585.1). Classification (GTDB taxonomy): domain Bacteria; phylum Verrucomicrobiota; class Verrucomicrobiia; order Limisphaerales; family UBA8199; genus CAYUPI01. Next base: position 36,226 of record CAYUPI010000016.1, on the reverse strand, counting down.
ACAGCCACAGCCCGAAAATTGTTAAAAGGGCGCGTTTCATTTGCTTGAGAGAGGTGCGGCAGCCAGTTCTTCCTTTTCTAACGGGTATCACGCCTCAAGTCAAACTGAATTGGCGCCGCCAATTGAACATTGCCAACCAGAATGGGTCTTCTTATACGTAAGCCTGATTGCTTTTGTGAGCCACAAATGGTGGGTCCTTCCAAATCCGGGCACGGGTGCAAGCGAGCGGGAGCCAGATTCCGCTCGCTACCGGCACGTCTGACGCCTTTCGCTGCACACCCGCCCTTATCCCTCCTCAAGCTGGCTTTGCTCGGTTTTCTCACGCTGGGCCTTTGCCATGCAGCCTGTGCAGCATTGCAATTCGATGTCTTTCTCGGGTATGACCTGGTGGTGCCGGAGGCGACGTGGTTCCCGGTTGTATGCGAAATCAAAAACGATGGGCCCTCCTTCAACGGCGTTATCGAGCTCGCAGGCGCAGGCTTCAATCAAGGCCAGTCGCAGCGCGCCGAAGTCGAACTGCCCACAGGGACACTCAAGCGACTGACCATCCCGGTGTTCTCAACCACACGTGGCTTCAACACCACTTGGGACGTGCGCCTGCTGGATTCTCGCGGTAAGGTCCGCGCTGAGCAGACAGGATTGCGCGCGAATAAGAGCATCTCGCCACGAGCCCCGCTGATTGGGGCGCTGGCTCGTTCGCCCAGCGGCGCTCCTGTCATCCGACCAATTCTCCCCCAAAGTTCTGAACTGCAACCGACCACCGCGCGGCTGCAGCCGGCGATCTTTCCGGATAATGCCTTGGTCCTGGAAGGCCTGCGCGCCCTCTATCTCAATTCCGAGCGAGCCGCCGACTTGCGGGATGCTCAAGTCCGAGCGTTGTTCGCCTGGCTCAACGCCGGGGGCCATTTAATCGTCGCAATCGAGCAGATCAATGACGTGACAGCGAGTCCTTGGCTCAAGAGCCTTCTTCCTTGTGAGGTCAAGGACATCCAGCGCGTTCAAAGACATCCTGAAATTCAGGGATGGCTCAGCAGCGCGAACTGGACCACCAATCTCCCCATCAACCCCCAAGAGTCCAGGGCCCGTTACTCGCAATTTCCCCGCGGCGGGCCCCAACGCCGTGGAGGCTTGCCCCCACGCCCATCGGAACAATCGAGCAGCTCCGACTCTACCCAGACGGGGACCAACCCGGACAGCCCTTTCAGCAATTTGCCGACGGATTTCAGCTTCGAGGAGGCAGAAATGCAGGTGGCCGTGGGCTCAGTGCGCGATGGACGCGCCCTGGTTGCCGCCGGCGACGTCCCCCTCATCGTCACAGCGCCTCGCGGTCAGGGGCAGGTGACCGTCCTGCTGTTCAGCCCGGAACGCGAACCGGCCCGCTCGTGGAAGAATTTGCCCACCTTCTGGGCGCGGCTCGCCCAAGTGCCGGGCGACTGGTACGTTTCGTCCGATTTCAATCAGGCGGCCAGCCGCAGTAGCGACGGGATTTTCGGCGCGATGATCGACACACGACAGGTGCACAAACTGCCGATCGAGTGGCTCCTGCTCCTCTTGGTCGTCTATTTGGTCGTGATCGGCCCTTTGGATCAATACTGGCTGAAGCGAATCGGACGGCCCATGCTGACCTGGATTACCTTTCCCTGTTACGTGGTTCTCTTCTCGCTGGTGATTTATTTCATCGGCTACAAGTTGCGCGCCGGCGAATCCGAATGGAACGAGTTGCACCTGGTGGATGTGCTGCTGAATGGCGAGCGCGCGGAGTTGCGCGGAAGGACTTATGCCTCAGTCTATTCGCCCTCCAATCAACGGTACCCACTGGCTGGGCCGCAAAAGCTTGCGACTTTTCGCGGCGAGTTCGTGGGAAGTTGGGATGGCGGCCAATCCAGCGAGCGCCTCACGGTGTCGCAGAACGGCGATAGCTTCAAAGCCGAGATTTTCGTGCCAGTCTGGACCAGCCAGCTCTTCGTGAGCGATTGGTGGCAATCTGCTTCCGTGCCGCTCAGCGTCTCTCTTCAGCCCAAAGCCGATGGCTGGCAGGTGAGCGTGCTGAATCACACCGACCAGAAATTGTCCAATCTGCTTATCGTCATCGAAGACCGCATTTTCTCTTTGGGTGATGTTCCGCCCGGTGAGACCAAAAACACCGCTATCACGAAAGGGCAGGGGACCCTGCTGCGAGAATACGTCGGTCGTTACGGCCAAGCCTTTCAGGAGGCTGCCGTCGCGCGACAGCGGGCCTTCGGCGCCAGCGGGAGCGGCCACATCGGCGACTTGCCGCACAGCACCGTAGCAGCGTCGTTTCTGTCGCAAATGAGCCGCCAGGACAATTACATGTTCAATTACGTCGCGCCACCGGGGCTGGATTTGTCATCTGCACTTGAGCATGGCAACGCGGTCCTTTTCGCCTGGGCGGGCGACTTCTCCCCCGTCAAACAAATGCACCAATTCTCACCGCGACGCACCCATCGCGACACCCTCTGGCGCCTCGCCGTCCCGCTGCCGTAAGTCCAAAGTCCAGAATTCATGAATCCTCCCCTAATTACCGCAGTTCAGACATTCGGCTTAACCCGGATGTACGGCAATCTCGCCGCTCTGTCAGGCCTGGACATGACAGTCAGCAAGGGCGACCTCTTCGGCTTTATTGGTTCCAATGGCGCCGGTAAGACTACCACCCTGCGCATCTTGTCCACGTTCCTGGCGCCCTCCGCGGGCACCGCTCAAATCCTCGGGCACGACGTCGTGCGCGAGGCGGATGCCGTCCGCCATGTCATCGGTTACATGCCGGATTTCTTCGGCGTGTACAAGGACATGGAAGTCACCGAGTATCTCGATTTCTTTGGCGCTTGTTACAAAATCCCGACGGCCCAGCGCGAAAAGACCGTTAACGACGTGCTGGAGCTCGTTGGATTGAGTGAAAAGAAAGGTGCGCTGATTGGCGCCTTAAGCCGCGGTATGCAACAGCGGCTCGGTTTGGCGCGAGTCTTGATCCACGACCCGCAATTGCTCCTTCTGGACGAGCCGGCCAGCGGCCTCGACCCGCGCGCGCGCATCGAAATGATGGCCATTCTCCAGGAGCTTCAGCGGTTGGGAAAAACTATTATCATCTCCTCGCACATCCTGAGCGAGCTCCAGACCTTGTGCAATCGCGTCGCCATCATCGAAAAGGGCAAGCTGATTTACAGCGGACCGGTTCAGGGCGTGCGCGATCAAATGTCGCAAGGTCGCGTTATCTGGGTACGTGTTTCGAGCGACGCTCAGCACGCAATGGACCTGCTCAAGGCTCGGCCCGAGATCAGCGAAGTCTCCACGGTGGATAGCGAGATCAAGGTGACGCTGGCCAGCTTTGAAATCGATCACAGCATCGTGGCCCACATTCTCGTTCATGGCGGCGCCAAACTGATCGAATTGCGTGAAGATGAAATCGGGCTGGAAGAGGTGTTCATGCGCGTGACCCGGGGCGAAACGCAATGATGCCGCTCGGTGTTCGCTAATCATTGATCGGTGCCCGAAGTTCACGACCACCTTATGCGTTCGGCCCGGGATCAGCGGTTACCGATCACTGAATACTGATCACGGGCCGTGACCTTCTTACCCATCGTCGAACGTGAGTTGCGCGCGTCGGCGCGGCAGTCATTCACGTACTCGCTGCGGGCGCTGGGTGTGGCCGCGTCGCTGCTCACTTGTTTGGTATTTGCTTTGCAATACGGCTTCGGGCCGACGCTGGGCGGCAGGCTGTTTGGCAGCCTCCACTTCACCTTGTTTTGGGCCATTTGGGTCCTTGTGCCGCTGTTGACGGCTGACTGCATCAGCCGGGAAAGGCGCGAAGGCACGCTCGGCCTATTGTTTCTTTCACGATTAAGAGCAACGGACATCGTCGTCGCCAAGGCCTTGGCTCATGCGCTTCGCGCTCTGACACTCTTGCTCGCCGTTTTGCCAGTGTTGACTATTCCCTTCCTGCTCGGCGGCGTGAACTGGACAGAAGCTTTGTTATTGGCGACAGTCAATTTCAGCAGCATTTGTTGGGCGCTCGCCGCCGGGCTGCTGGCTTCTGCCTGCAGCAAAAGCTGGCTGCGTTCGGTGCTGGGAGCATACCTGCTCGCCATCTTCATCCTCGTAGTCTTCGGGTTGGTCGCCGGACAGATCATGCTGCGAGGAACGAGCGGCGCACCCGGTCCGAGATCCTGGCAAACGAACTCGGATTTCGTCTTGCTGATCGGCTATGGCGTGCTGATGGGCTCGACGCGATACATTCGCTCCATGTTTACCCCATCAACCGGGCAACTGCTCTGGGCGATGGGATTGCTCACCGGCTTCTCTTTGGTCGGTCTGATGCTGGCCATCCTGCTTGCCGGACGCAGGACCCAACGGGTTTGGCAGGAACCACCGCCCTCCAGAGTCCGGCTCTTGTTGCAGCGCACCTTCTGCACTCCGATGTTTTGGCTCTCTTTTTTCCGACGGTGGATGTTGCGCAAGCTGGAGCGCAACCCCATCGGCTGGCTGGAACAGCGGACCTGGACCGGGCGATTGGTAACTTGGGGCTGGCTCGCCGTAATCGTCTCGATTTACAGCGCCGTTTTGACGGATCGAAATTTCTTCCGCGATTCGAGCACCATCCAGAACACGATGTCGTCGCTCCTGGGCGGCAGCCTGGCGATGAGCGCCGCCGGCAGTTTTCGTCGAGAACGAGAATCCAGCATGATGGAATTGTTGCTGGTTTCGCCTCTTAGCGAGGGCAAAATAATCTTCGGTCGCTTGCGCGGATTGTGGGGCCAATTCCTGCCCGCTTTCGGACTTCTACTCGGCGTCTGGGCTTATTCCTCGAACCTCGTTCCCGATTTTGAGGATGGAGGAAAGGTTCTCTTTCACGCTATTGCGTTCCTGACGTTGCCGGTGATCGGCCTTTATTTTTCCTTGCGCTGCCGCAATTTCATCGCCGCGTTTGTCCTGACACTGGCTGTTGGATTCCTGTCGCCGATTCTCCTGGCGGCTCTCTTCCGACTCCTCCGCTGGATTTATGGCGACTTCAACAGCTTCGCCTCGTGGCAAATGTGGCCGTCGGTGGATTCCACGGCGATACAAATTATCCTGGCTGCGCTCTGCGGCCGGGCGCTGCTCTGGCGGCTCAAACACCGCGCCTTTCCCTTCGCGCGTGACTGACTCCACGACTTTGGGCCTTGGACTTTGGACTACGCCGTTCCCATCCTCCCCCTCTGCCGATTGGCTTCGTACAAGAAAACAGCGGCGGCACTCCCGACATTGAGCGAATCCACCGACTCCGGCATCGGAATCGCCACGGCCTCATCGCAGACTTCAAGCACCTTGGGGCCAATACCGAAGCCCTCGCTTCCAAAGACGATGCAACAGTCGCTAACAAGATCCGTTCGCGGCAAAGTCCGGCCCTGGACATGGGGGTGCGCCGCGATACAGCGAATTCCCAGAGCCCGCAAATCGCGAAGCGTGCTTGCCAGGTCTTGGCTTTCGATAACCGGCAATCGAAAAATGGTGCCCATCGAACTGCGCACAGCGCGCCGGAGAAACGGGCTGCATGAGGTCTCGCCCACGATAAGTGCCTGCGCGTTAAAAGCGGCGCAATTTCGCACCAGCGCACCGAGGTTCTCAGCGTTCGACAGGTTATCGACCGCGGCGAGCAAGTACGGCTTCGAGTTTTGATCAACTACTTCCCCCAGGGTGGGCTGCCGCGGAATCTTACCGACGGCGAGCAGGCCCTGGTACATCGAATATCCCGTGAGCGTTTCCAGCAACTTCTTTTCCGCAACAAACACTGGCAATGATTCCGGCCTCGCCTGCAGAAGAGGTCCCAGCTCATTCAGCCATTTCTCCGGCAGCAGGACTGACAGCAGAGTGAACTTGCTCTCGAGCAACCTGTGCACGACTTTCTCTCCTTCGGCCACAAAGATTCCCTGCTCTCGATGCTCCTTCTGCTGCCGCATCGTCCGATACGGCTGTAACGCTGGAAGCTCGAACGAGTCAATTCTCTGGATCGTAAACATCAGCTCGCCATCATTGTAGGAGCCGACGTGAGGAGGCTCAATCTCCCTAATCCAGAATCCAAAATCCAAAACTGAAGTCAGCCTCCTTGCGTTGGTTGCTACAACTGCAACGTAGGGCAGGGGACATTCTGCGACGTTAACTCCAGCCGCAGGTGATTCGCCCCGATGTTCTGCAATCGTTCGTTCATCACACGATAGGCCAGTTCGGGTCGGTTGCACTCGCGGCTCAAGTGGGCGAGGTACAGATGACGTAAGTTGGGAGACATAAGCTGCTCGGCGCCATCGGCTGCAGCCTCGTTCGAGAGATGGCCATGCCGGCTAAGGATGCGCTGTTTGAGGCTCCAGGGTCGGTGCGGGCAATCCTGGAGCATCTTGACGTCGTGATTGGATTCGAGCACCAGGATGTTGGCGGCGCGCAAGCGGTCTAACACGAGTTTGGTCATTTGGCCCAAGTCCGTCAGAAAGCCAATATTCCCGGCCGGCGTGCGCAGCAGGAAGCCGACCGGGTCCTGCGCGTCGTGCAGAACGTCGAACGTCTCCACCGTCACGTCGCCGACCTCGAAACTCTGCCGGGTCTGGAAGAGTCTGCACGCGATCCTGGTTTGCAGTTGAAACTCAATCGCTTCTTGCGTGGCGCGATTGCAATACACCGGCAGGCGAAGTTTTTGGCTGAGGGCGGCCAGACCAAAGATGTGGTCCGTGTGCTCGTGCGTGATTAAAATCGCTGTCAGGTTTTCGGGCGCGCGCCCAATCATTGCCAGACGTTGCCGGATCTGGCGCAGGCTGAATCCCGCATCGATCAGTATCCGCGCTTCCTCTGTCTCCACGTACGCGCAATTGCCCGAGGAACCACTTCCCAGGATTGTCAGGCGCGCAGGCACGGCCAATGATAAGGGCACCGTGCGTCTGCGGCAAACCTTTTCTCTTTGGTGAACGCAATTCACCTTGACTGCTCTATCCAAGTGCGCGACACACCTCGGTGTGAACTCGCATGGTTCCATTGGGGCTCTTCCACAGCCAATTGGGACTACGACCGGCAACGAATCGCCATCGAAAGGAAACGCATACTATGGCCAAATACATCAGTTTGCTCCGCTTCACCGAACAGGGCGCGAAAAACCTCAAACAATCGACCAATCGCGCTCACACCTTCGATAAAATTGCCGCGCAAGCGGGCGTTAAAATCGAAGGCCAGTATTGGACCCTTGGGACCTACGACGGTGTCCTGATCCTCAGCGCCGACTCGCAGCAGAAAGCCTTGCGCTGCCTCAGCCAATTGGCCGCGCAGGGCAACGTCCGCACCGAGACGCTGCAAGCGTTCATCGACAAAGAATTCGACGAAATCGTCGCAAGCTGAACGACGCTCCCACGTCTGCCCAAGACTGCTCGTCTGCCCCGAGCCTCATTGGTCAAACGCCAGCTTGGCCCGCGATTTTGCTGTTTGAGGTTCGCTTTGGGCTGTGCGATTCGTGTGTGTTGGCTCTTGGGCTTTGCGAATTGGTGTTTGTTTCGGGTTTGGATTTTGGGATTTGGCGCTCTTGTTTGCGTTCTGTCCCCTGCGTCCCATCCGTCATATCAGCCCAGACGCTATCAGTGCAGGTGCATGGCGCAGGGTCTAAAGCCGCGTGAAATGAGCCACTAAAAAAGAACTTGCCGGAACGTGCATCTGATGCTCTATATGGAAATCAGAGTGAAGTTTTGGATGACATCAAAGCGTCACCGGGGCGTAAGAAATTGCGCCGTGGCGGGACTGATGCTTCTCCTTTGGATGGGTACGTCCCTCCTGGCGTCTTCCCCGGAGCTCCACAAACTCCTGCACTCGGACGCGCAGATTCCAAACCATCACTGCGTGGTCACCCAGGTCAAGGAGCATTCAGTCCTCTCGGTCCCGGCAGTTGCGCTGGCGCCGATCAGTCCACAAACCTTTTTTGCGCCGCCGCTTCGTCCTGATTCTCGAATACTTCCCTCACCTGACGTCCGGCTGTCCCCCAGCCGCGCGCCCCCTTCAGTTTCTCCATCGACAACGGTTGCAGGTTGAGGCGGGGGCGAAGACTCCCGGCCCTCTGCTCCGAAATCATTTGGAGCTTTGCTAAAACCTTCACCCGTCTCGCAATCGTTCCCTCACGGGAGTCTGAATCTCCGCGAAGGCCCGGCGCCTCCTCGGAATTAGATGACAATATGAATCTGAAAAAAGTGCTGGTCTGCATCTCGGCCCTTTGGGCCGCTTCGCTGCTGGCCCAGGCCCAGCAGACCAACGAGGTCGAACAGTTGAAGCGCCAACTTCAGCAATTGCAGGAAAACTTTGAAAAAGTGCAACGCGAGCAGAGGCACCAAATTGAGGCGCTGACCAAAAAGCTCGAAGAAATTACAAAACAACAGGCCGCGGAGGCTGAGAAAAAGAAGCTGGAGCAGGAGCTGGCGACAGATCTGGCGAAGAACCAGCCAACCCCCGCCACGACGACGACAACCCCCGCACCCACCTCAACCTGGTCGCCGGCGCAGCCGCTGACCATTGGCCGCGCCGGCTCGGCTTACGTCAACCTCAGTTTCGACGCGCTAATGGATTTCGGCGGTTCCACAGCTTCGGATCCGTCGCAATTTTTGCAACTGGGTGATCATGATCCGATCAAGCGCGGCTTCTCGCTGCGCAATGCGGAGATCGTGTTCGATGGCGCGGTGGATCCATATTTCAAAGGCCTTGCCAACATCGTCTTCAAGTTGGACAAGAACAACGAAACATCGGTCGAGCTGGAAGAAACCTATTTTCAGTCCACGGCCCTGCCGGCGAACTTCCAGGTCAAGGCCGGCCAGTTTTTCGCGAACTTCGGCCGGCAAAACCCGCAACATCCTCACCAATGGGCCTTCGTGGATGAACCCTTGATATTGAACCGCACTTTCGGCCCGGAAGGGTTGCGGAATATCGGCGCGCAGATTTCGTGGCTGGCGCCGACGCCCTTTTACACGGAGGCATTCCTCGGCGTATTCGATGGCCAGGGCGGCACGACCTTCAGCTTTCGAAACCCTGGCGAAGACGACGGCACAGGGACCAGGCGTTTTCATGGCCGGACGACGCTGGATCGCCACTTGCGTGGGCCAGGTGATTTTCTTTACGTGCCGCGAATTGCGTCCTCATTCGACTTGACGGATTCGCAGACACTGGTCGTGGGCTCCTCGGCGGCGTTCGGCCCGAATGACACCGGCGGCAACTTGCGCACCGAGATCTACGGCGGCGATATTTACTGGAAATGGAAACCCGCCAATGCCCACGCCGGCTTTCCCTTCGTTTCCTGGCAGACGGAAGTGCTTTATCAGCGCTTTTCCGCCGGCGCCGATCCTTCGCTCTCGCTCCCGGCAGAAACGCTGCGGGATTGGGGATTTTATTCGCAAGTCCTCTGGGGCTTCAAGCCGCGCTGGGTCGCGGGCCTGCGGGGCGAGTACGTCAATGGCGACAAAGGCGCGTATGATCCGCACGACGTGTTCCGTGGGGAACGGACGCGCATCTCGCCGGATCTAACGTTTTATCCCAGTGAATTTTCCAAGCTGCGACTGCAGTACAACTACGATCATGGCGAGCTCTTTGGCACCGAACATTCGGTCTGGTTGCAAGTCGAGTTTCTGCTGGGGGCGCATGGTGCGCACAAGTTTTAAGAGGCCATACGCGGTAACGAAACATTTCTGATCATGAAAGCCACGAAACTGATAATCGTCATGCTGCTTCTTGGGACCCTTTGCCAATCCGCCTTGGGCAAATTAAACGTTGTCGCCACTACGCCGGATCTGGCCTCGATCGCGAAGGAGATTGGCAACAACCACATTGACGTGACGACTCTGGCCAAACCGACGGAAGACCCGCATTTCGTCGATGCCAAGCCGAGCTTCATCGTGAAGCTGAATCACGCGGATGTGCTTATCGAAGGCGGAGCCGAGCTCGAGATCGGCTGGTTGCCTGCGCTGCTGGACCAGGCGCGCAACGCGAAGCTGGCCCCGGGCGCCCCCGGCCACGTCGCCTGCGCGCAAGGCATTCCGTTGCTCGAAGTCCCCTCCACCCTCGATCGCTCGCGGGGCGATATTCACGCGGCAGGAAATCCTCATTATCTCGTCGATCCCGTGAACGCCAAAGTCGTGGCGCAGCACATCACCGAGGCTTTCTGTGCCCAGGACGAGAAATCCAGCGCCGTCTATCGCGCGAACTTGAAAAAATTCGCCGACGCCATAGATGCCAAGTTGATCGAATGGGAGCGAACCCTGGCGCCGTTCAAAGGGCAGCAATTGGCCGCTTACCATAATTCGTGGCTCTATTTCGGGAATCGATTTGGTTTCAAGATCAATCTGTTCCTCGAACCCAAGCCCGGCATACCGCCCACGCCGACGCACCTCGCCGAAGTGATCACGAAGATGCGACAGGACAAAGTTCGCGCCATCATTGTTGACCCGTACCTAAACCGCCGCACCGCGGAGGCCGTCGCCGAAAAGACCGGCGCAACCGTGGTCGATGTGTCGCAATTTCCCGGCGGCATCAAAGGCACTGAAGGCGGCTATGTCCCACTGATAGATCATGTGGTCAAGGCCGTAGCCCAGGCGTTGGCGGGGACTAAATAGGTAAACCACGGGGACCAAAATGACGAATGACGAATGACAAATGACGAAAGAATGACGAAGTCTGAAACCCGAAGGACTTGTGCCGATCGAGAAAGCAACGATCTCACTTCAAATGTGTAAGAGAGAGCCGGCGTTCTATTGGGCAACGAGACGCGCCTTGGTTTGGTCATTCATCATTCGTCATTTGTCATTTCCACACGCTTCCTATGACTGAGCTGCTCTCGTTGATGAAATGGCCGTTGATTGCGAGCCTGATCCTTCCCTGGCTATTGGTTTACCTGGGGCTGCACATTGTCCAGCGCGGCGTGATTTTCGTGGACCTGGCGCTGGCGCAAACGGCCGCGTTCGGAACGTGCGTTTCCATGCTGGTTGGCTACGACGTGCATGATTGGCAGAGTTACGCCTTTTCGTTGGGATTCACATTTGTGGGCGCAGTGGTGTTGACGTTCACGCGCACTCGCCGGCAGCGGGTTCCGCAGGAGGCTCTGATCGGCATTGTATATGTGATGGCGGCGGCGGCCGCGATCCTCGCTCTCAGCCGCAGCACCGGCGGCAAGGAAGAACTCCAGCGCTCATTAGTGGGCGAACTGCTCGTCGTCCCGCCCAGCGATGTTCTCAAGACGTTTGCCCTGTTCGTGGGGGTCGGTGCTGCTCATTTCGTTTTCCGCAAGAAATTCCTCGCCATCTCTGCCAGCCCGGAGCAAGCCGCGGCAAGCGGGCTGAATGTGCGCTGGTGGGATTTCGTGTTTTATATGTTATTCGGCCTGGTGGTGACGAGCTTCGTCCACATTGGCGGCGTGCTGCTGGTGTTTTCCTATCTGGTCGTGCCTGCCGTGTGCGCGACTTATCTAGTGAACTCTTTTCTGGCCAGATTTGTTCTTGGCTGGGGCATCGCTACCTTCTGCAGCCTGGTGAGTTTGCTGCTCACGGCCAGGGTGGATTTGCCGATCGGCGCCGCCATTGTGTGCGTTCTGGGAGCCGCCTTGCTCCTGGTTGTGTTTGCGACAGCCTTGACCCGGAAGAGCCGAGATGCCCAAGCGAAAAGCTAATCTGACGGCAAACAGTACTGGGTCAGGAACGGCGGGGCCGGACCACCCGATCAATGGGCCTCCTCCCTGTGAACCCCAGCGGGTACGGCACGCTGTCCCCAGGGCGCCGGCGATCCCAATACTGGAACCCGAATCCTGAAGTTACCCCGTGATAGGCACGGCGTGCGTCCTGGCGCCCAAGACAAGCCCCAGAACGGCTGCCAACACTCTGCGGTGAATCATGGCCGAACCATAACGCGCGAAGGTACTGTGCGCCAAGACTCGACTTTTCAGGTGTGCTTCTTGGAGCGCATGAACTCCAGCGTTTCAATGCGCCGGATGTAAGCGTGCGGGCTGGTCTCAAACGTCTCCGTGCAAAGTGGACAGCAGAGCGCGACCATCCATTGGCCATGCTTGATGCGGGTGAACCATTTGCCGCCCGTGATGGCTTTCTCACAAACGGCGCATCGCACGTATTCAACGTCGAGATTACTGGCATCGAAGTTAGGCATATATCTCATGCGGCTTGGGCCGCAGCAGGTCGAACCACTCATGCTCGACTTTCTGTCGCCATCGTTCTCGTGGCTGCACTACTGCGCCTTGATAGTGTCGCAGCAGGCGAGGGTCTGGGCTCCGCAGGAGGAGCATTCATGGATGGCCACATTGCGCCTTGTCGCCTTGGAGAGACCTTGTGTCTTGATGATAGTGTTGCAGCCCACACAGAGGTGGCGGGCCACTTTCGTGGTCGGGATGCCGCGACTTAGCAAGAATTGAGCTGGTTTTGCCTGCCTATTGGGCAGAGTGACCCACTCGTGCCTGCACTTGGGACAAGCCATTGAAGCGAGGGCGGGAGTAGCAGGATTGAGCCTCGCTTTGCGTTGGTTCAACTGTGCGCGCACCTTGGGGGAAGCGGCGATACCATCATCCCCTGCAGCTTTATACTGGGCCCGCACCGGCGCGGCGAACAGGGCGATGACCGCCAGTGCCGCGATGAGGGTTTTGTTTGTTGTTTTCATAATTGCTTTCCTTTCTTTTTGTTTGTTGTTGTCTGCGTTTTGATAATTTTTCTTCTGCATTCAATACGCCACAGTTTCTGGTTTCCCTCGACCGCTTCTTGCCAAGAGTTGACCATTTTTTGCTAACCCGCTCAGTTTCGGGAATTTCACCACCTCCGGCGCCTACTTCTTCTCCATGCCTTTGGTTACGCCGCTGCCGGGCTTCGTTGCGCAGCAGAAGACCGAGTCATCGCCGCATTTTTCGCAGACATGCTTCACCTCATCTTTCGCCCCCTGTTTGCCGCCGCCAACGACTTTAATGTAGGTATTGCAGCCGGGACAAAGGTGCTTCTCACCAACGGTCATGACCTTGATGTGACCTTTTTCCGTCGTGACGTTGTGGATCATCACGGATTTGCACTTGGCGCAGATCATCGCGATGGAGTCGCCTGGCTTGAGGGCCTCATCTTCCTTTCTGGTTTTGATCTCATTGAGAAACTGGCGCTCTTTGGGCGATGCAGTGATGCCGTCTTCGCCGGTAGGCTTGTACTGTGCTCGCACTGGGCTGGCGAACGAGAACAAGGCAATGCTTGCCAGCGTCACGATCAGGGCTTTGTTTGTTGATTTCATATTTGTTTTCTCTCTCGTTATTTGCTGTTTGACCAATCTCTTCATGGTCTTTCTTCTGCCCTTAATACGCCGTGGCTGCTGACTTCGTTTACCGCCAATTGCTAAAAACTCACCATTTCTTGGCGTTGACGCTCTTCAGAATGAAGCGGTAAGGTTTGGGTTGTGGTCATCTTCCTGAATGGTGCGTTTGGAATCGGCAAGAGCACTGTCGCCCGCGGTGTGCAGCGGCAACTTCGGAGGGCGGTCATTTACGATCCCGAAATCGTGGGCTTCGTCGTCTGCCTCATTGGATTCCACGGAAAGGGCGAGACACCGGCGATTACCAAGACGTGCCTCTGTGGCGGGAATTAACCGTTTCGGGCATCCGGCTGGCCCTTGGAGGCTGGCAGAATGGCATCGTTCCAATGGCTTTCTCTAAGTTCTGTTATCTAAGCGGCATCCGCGAGAAAGTCCGCAAATTTGAGACCGAGGTTCATCATTTTTGCCTGGTAGCGCCCTTTGAAGTAGTGAACGAGCGCCTCTTAAAGCGGGGCAGTGACCCGGCTTCCTCGGCATGGGAATTTCGGCGGGCGCAGGAATATTGTGAGGCACACTCTGGAATTGATTTTCGAGAGCATATTCCGACAGCAGAGCGCTCGGTGGACGCCGTTGTTGAAGATCTCCTTTCTCGACTTAGCGCAACCTCGCATGAGTAAATGAATTCAAAGCTGTCATCAGCTCGGACAAGAGCCGTGGCAAAACTCCAAAAGGGAATGCCATCCTTCCGTGCGGGGTCTCCGCCGGGTTCCCCTGAGAATCGAAAAGCTGCCAGGCGACCTCGCCACTCGAAGAAGGTCATCTACATCAGGATAGGGTTCGCCCTCTGAAACCTAGGCTCGGGAAAAGCCGTCCAGTCTGCCGCATATAATCACGGTACTCCTGCCCGAAGTATTCGCACATCATGCGTTCTTCACGGGGCGTCCGGAGCAAATACAAAAGCGCAAACGTCACGAGAGCACACCAACCGGCAATCCAGTTTTGCAATAATAGTCCCTGAGCAACGTCCCAGAGCAAGATGGAGGCATACATGGGATGCCGAATCGATCGATAGACACCACGCTTGACCAATTGATGACCTTTGCGCAGCTCCAGAGTAACGGACCAGTTCTGCCCCAAATCGGCATGGGAACGATAGAAGAGCCAGAGCGCAGGCACCATGAGTGATGTCCCACACCACGGACCGAACGCGGGAATATGATAATCAGCGAAAGCGAGCCAGGGCGTCACCAAATAGAGCACCGGCAACAGAAGGCTTCCCACACCAACGAGAATCAGTAGGGTCGTCTCCAATGCATCCGACGGACGAACTATTTTCTCAATGCCTTCTGTGCGCTGCTTGAACACACCACGAATGCTGCAGTATATGATAAAGCCGACGAGAAAGACAATGTTCCACGGTTGGATCGAAATTTTCATTGCTCCAGAATTCAAAGACTTCAGCGAGCCTCAATAGGCTTCGGATTATGCCGGCTCGCAAGGATATTACTTCTGAGTACGGGCGAGGAGTCCAACGAGCCGGTTGCGAGCTTCCGCCCAGGCGGCGGCAGTCGCGCGTTTTGGCTCAAACGTCCGCAGATAGGAAGACTGCCGCACGATGGCTCGGAGTTCAGGCAGCGACTCAAGCTCACCACAGGATCGAGCTTGAAGCAGCACGTTGCCCAAGACCGTGGCTTCGACTGGGCCTGCGAGCACGGGCCGCTGGCAGGCGTCCGCCGTGAATTGGTTGAGCAGCTCGTTCCGCGAGCCACCGCCGACGATATGGATGATTTCGACGCGCTTGCCGCCCACCTGCTCCAGGCATCTCAAGACACTTTCATACTTCAATGCGAGACTCTCCAGAACACAGCGCACCAGGGCGCCTTTGGAGTCGGGCACGGGTTGCTGCGTCTCGCGACAGAGCTTCTGGATGACGGCGGGCATGTCCGGCGGGTTCAGGAACCGAGGGTCATCGACGTCCACGAACGACCGCAGAGCGGGCGTACTCTCCGCCAAACTCACGAGCTGGCCGTAATCGAGTTTCTTTCCGGTTTTGTCGAATGCGCGCTTGCATTTCTGAACGAGCCAGAGGCCCGAAATATTCTTGAGCAGGCGGTAGGTGCCATCCACCCCTCCTTCGTTAGTGAGATTGAATTCCAAAACTCGAGGGGAGAGTTTAGCCTGCCGCATCTCCAATCCCATCAGCGACCAGGTGCCCGAGCTCAGATAGGCCCAAGTGCCTTCTTCCTTTCGAAAGGTCGGTGCGGCGGCCACCGCGGAGCCGGTATCGTGCGAGGCAGGGGCGATGACCTCAATCCGGCCCAAACCGGTGTGGTCAGCGACGGAATCGCGCAGCGGCCCGAGCCGCGTGCCGGGAGAGACAATTTGTGGTAGAATTTTGGTCGGCAGCCCGAACCGTTTGAACAATGCTCGCGACCAATCCTGTTTCAACGGGTCAAGAAACTGCGTCGTGGTCGCATCGGTAAATTCCGCCACACGCGCGCCGGAAAGGCACCAATGGAAAAAGTCCGGCATCATCAGGAGGCGATTCACCGCATCCAGTACCTCAGGATGGGTCTTCTGCATCGCCAGCAACTGATAGAGCGTGTTGAACGGGAGGAACTGCAGACCGGTGGCGGCAAAAATTTCTGCCCGCGGCACTTTCTTGAATGCGCGCTTCATGATGCCGCTCGTGCGCGAATCGCGGTAATGGAAGGGCTGACCGAGCAACTCATTGGTTTTGGAGAGAAGAACGAAATCCACGCCCCAGGTATCCACTCCAACGGAGCGCACGGCCTTGCCGTATCCGCGAGCGGCGACCGACAAGCCGTGCTGGATTTCGGACCAGAGACGCAGAACGTCCCACCGCAGTGTGCCGGCGATTTCAATCGGGCCATTTGGGAATCGGTGAAGCTCTTCGAGCCGCATTCGTTGGCCGTCCCAGAGACCAGCCATCACCCGGCCGCTTTCCGCGCCCAAATCAACGCCCAAATAACATTGTGGTTTCATTGAGCGTAAAATTGCAGAACGCCGGCGTTAGAAGGCAGATCCGCTGGAGAAGTGAAAATCGCCGGACTCAACCGCCAGAACGGCTCGCCGGCCATCCATGCGCAGAAATTTCACGCCTGGACTGCCGGCCACCACCTGGCCGCCCTCGGTAATGCGGGTGGCACTAGTTGCCGGAACAAAAACCGTCGCAGTAGTGTTGGGCGGAATGCTGACGTTCAAGTCAAATCGGTCGGGCGTTCGCTTCCACTCGCAACGAATGCGGCCATGAATGGAGTCATAGTGTGCTCGTACCCAATCGATGGGCTTCTGTTCCGGGCTACTGGCCGGCGATGGAGGCATAGGTCGGATCAAGATGTGTTTGTAGCCTGCGCCATCGGTGTCGATGCCGGCAAGGGTGGTGAACATCCATTCGCACACCGCGCCGAACGAGTAGTGCGCGAATGAATTCATCGCCGCATTCTGCTCACCGCCGAAGCCATTCTCTTTTGTGTAGCTGTTCCAGCGCTCCCAAATAGTTGTCGCCCCGTTCTCAATTTCGAAACCCCAGGACGGAAATTTCCGGCTCTGGAGCAGGCTGACCGCCATATCGTTTTGACCGGTTGCCGACAACACGGGCAGCAACGGGCGAGTGCCTAGAAAGCCAGTGGCAATGCCGGAATTCTTGTCGCTGGCGGCGGCGCGGATCTTTTTGGCGAGGATTTCCCCAGCCTGCTTCCGCAGCCTATCTGGCAACAGATCCATCCAAAGCGCCAGAGCATAGGCGGTTTGGGTATCCAACTCCAAGGAACCATCCGGCTTTACGTATTTCTTGTTGAAGGACTGCTTAATGTGGGAGAATAAATCCTGGTACTCGCTCGCCTGCGCCTGCTTGCCGGCGGCTTGCGCCATCTCGGCCATCAGCTTCGTTGAGTAGGCGAAATAGGCGGTGTCGATGTATTCGAGCGGCGTTTTGCCGCCAAGCGACAACCAGTCGCCCCAGTCATTGCCGTGCTCGACACCGAGGAAATCTTTGCTCGTCTGTTTGCGCCACGCGATGAAGCGGGTCATCGGCTCCCAGCAGCGTTCGATGATTCGCGTGTCGCCATAGGCGTTGTAGATAGTCCAGGGGCAAATGATGCCGGCATCGCACCAGGCCGTACCGAAGTCCCAGCCATGTTGAAAGGGATAGGGTGCATAGCCGGGAAACGTGCCGCTAGGCCGAATTGACTCCATCAATTCGCGCAGCCATTTTGTGTAAAACGCCGCCACGTCGGCATTGTAAGTGGCCGTGCGAACATAGATCTGCGCATCGCCGGTCCAACCAAACCGCTCGTCCCGCTGCGGGCAATCCGTCGGCAGGTCCAGGAAGTTGGCGCGCTGCGTCCAAACGACGTTCTTGAACAGCCGATTGACGACGGGATCGGAGCATTCGAAATCGCTCGTCATGGGCGTGTCCGAATGCATGACCAGTCCGGTAATGGCATCCAGCCCGGGGGTCCCTGGATAACCAGACAACTCAACGTATTGGAACCCATGGAAGGTAAAGCGGGGAATGTAAGTCTCCCCACCAGGGTCACCGCGCAAAATGTAGGTATCGGTGGCGCGGGCCTTGCGGAGGTTCTCGGTCATCAAGCGGCCATCTGGATGTAACATTTCTCCATGGCGGAGGCGCACCAAAGTACCCGCCGGTCCTTTGACTTTCATGGCGACAACCCCGGCAAAATTCTGGCCGAGATTGAAAATGTAAACGCCATTCGTTGGTGAGGTGACGGCGATGGGTTTGATTTGCTCGATGCGCCTCACGGGCACGCCCGGAAATGTCTCCAATTTTGGCGGCCGATTGAAACCCAAGTCCACATCGCGGCCTTTGACCTCTATTTTTCCGCCCGGGGCTGGATTTTGAAACTCAAAAAACGTGGCTCTTACCGGGCCGTTGTCTTCGGCTCGAATCGCAGCCTCCCACTTGCTGTCATCGAAACCTGGGCTGGACCAGCCGGGCATGTCCTTGCGGGCGTCGTAGGATTCGCCCATCAGGAAATCGGCTTCGCGTATCGGTCCATCGCCCGTGACTTTCCAGGAGGGATTCGTCACGACCGTTTCCTTTGAGCCATCGGCGTATTCAATCTCCAATTGCGCCATGAACGCCGGCGTCTTGCCATAAGTATAGCGGCCGACATGTTCGGTTCCGATCCCAGTCAACAGTCCGAAGCCGATATACCCGGAATACCAGCCGTCAGCGACCCACGCGCCGAGAGCATTTGCTCCGGCTTTGATTCGGGATGTTACGTCATACGCGCGGTAATAGGCACGCTTGCGGTAATCGGTCCAACCGGGAGCAAAAAATTCATCGCCCACGCGCTGGCCGTTGAGGTGCAGCTCATAAATTCCCAGAGTCGTCGCGTAAAGCGTGGCTCGGCGAATCGGGTTGGGTTTGCTCGCAAACTCCTTTCGATATTGTCGTGCCGGCGGCAGGAAAAGCGATTTGACATCCTTGAAAACGGGGCTCGAGTCACGGAAGCTGATGTACTGTGCCTTCCAATCTTCAGGTTTGAGCAGCCCCATCGACCACTCCGCCGCGGCGCTCCAGTCAGAGACATGGTCTGCCTCGTCCCACACTCGAACTTTCCATCGGCAATACTGCCGGGAGGAGAGCGGCCTGCCGTCGTACGCGATATTGACCGTTTGATCGCTTGCCACCTTGCCGCTGTCCCACAAAGCGCCGGGCGGCTTCCCAGGAGCTTGTGTCTCACTCGTAACGACGATTTGATAGGCGGTTTGCTTTCGTCCGCGATCACCCTGCCTGGCGTCAACAACCCAGCTTAGTCGCGGCCGGAGTTCGTCAATTCCCAGCGGATCGGCTAAGTATTCGCAACGCAGGTGGACCGGTTTCAGTAAAGTCCGCGAGCCCGCCTCGGTGGCGGGGCTGCCGAGGCTGGCTAGATTGGTCAGTAGCAATGGCAGCCAGAGCAGTGAGACTCTTCCTAATTTGCGGTCTATGCTCAGTCGCGAAGCGGTTCGATTGCGCGCCTCAGAAATTGAACTGTTCAATGTTTTCCTTGTTGAAGACGAAAGGTTTTCCGAGCAACACATTATCCGCTTTAACCTCGAGGTCGCCGAGGCGGCCGGCGGTAAACTTCGTCGCACCGCTTCTGAGTTGACCCCTGGCCACTGCAACCGCGGCATGCACGGAGAGATAGCCCAGATTTTCCGTGTTCCACAAAATAACCGATGGCGTGATGCCATCCCGCACGTAGCGCTTATTGTCATTCGGCAGGCCTAGACCAACGACCTGGACATCCTTGCGCCCGCTTTGCTTTACCGCCTCGGAAGCGCCCGGCACGGCCGGCGAGCAGATGGCCATCAACAGTTTTACTTCCGGGTTCGCGTTCAGAATAGCTGTCGCTTCCGCGAATGCCTTGTCTTTCAGATCATCGCAGGGCCGCAAGGCGGCCATCTTGATTTCGGGATATTTCTCTGAACGCCGTTGCTCGATGTACTTCTGCCATTCATTCATGTTCGCGGCGGTGAGAGAAGCCGTGATGATCGCGAACTGTCCTTTGCCGCCGAGCGAGCGCGCGGCTTCGTCCATCAGCGTGAAACCGATACCTTCGGGTGTTGCCTGGTTGATGAGAAAATCGCGGGCATCGGGTTGCGCGTCAGAATCCCACGTGATGACCTTAATCCCCTTTTCGCGCGCCTTACGCAGCGCCGTCGAAATGCCTTCCCGATTTTCCACCGCGACCGCAATGACGTCCACGCCACGGGTAATCCAGGTCTCGACGATCTCATTCTGCCGAGCCGGGTCGGGATCGGTCGGTCCGTCCCAGATCAGTTTGGCATCCAGTTCTTTGGCCGCTTCTTCGGCGCCCTTGCGGCAGGATATGAAGTAAGCGTTGCCCTTGCTTTTGGGCATCATGGCTACGGTGATTTGTTTGGCGCCAGCCGATTGGGTTTTGGCGCTCGGGTCCGAATTGTTGCAGCCGGTGGAGCCGAACTGCAACAGCAGCGCGCAAATGATTACGCTACTCCTTTTTGAAACGGTGAAAAAGCTTGTGGAGGTCATAGGCTACGCCAGCTTCACGGTTGCCGAAGGGGCGCGGGCGCGTCGAGCAGAAAATGTTTTCAAGAGCACTTCGCTGGCTAGCACAGCCAGCAACAAACCACCGGTGAGAATGCCGGCCAGTTCGCTTGGCTGATCTGACAAGATGAGCCCGATTTTCAGCACCGTCACGACGAACACGCCCAGCAGCGTGCCAAAGACGGTGCCCGTGCCGCCGAAGATAGACGCTCCGCCGAGCACAACGGCGGTGATTGCCAGTAATTCGTATCCCGTTCCCGCATCAGCTTTGGCCTGGCCTACTCGCGCGACATAAATCAGCGCAGCAAGCGCCGCGATCACTCCCGCAAGCACGTAAGCGAGGGTCAGTCGCCTACTCACCGGAATGCTGGCATAACGCGCGCCTTCTGGTGAGAAGCCGATCGCACGAAAGGCTCGACCTGCGATAGTCCGGTGAACCAACACCCAAACTCCAACAGCCACGAGCGCGAAAACGGGCACCTGTGCCGGCACACCGCCGAATAGATAACCCTGGCCAAGGAACAGATAACTCTTCGGAAAGTTCGTGAAGTTATCAACCCCGCGGGTCAGGGCCTCAGCCAGGCCGCGAAAAAGCGAGAACGAACCAAGCGTAACAATGAGGGGAGGCAAATTCAGCCGGGTGATGAGCAATGCATTGAGACCGCCTCCAGCCGCGCCAATCGCGAGCGTGCCAGCCAGCACCAGCGGAATCGGTAAACCACCATCGCGCCACATTTTCCCGAACAGCACCGCGCACAGGCCCAGCATTGAACCAACGGATAGGTCAATACCTCCGGTGAGGATGATCGGCGTCATGACCAGCGCCAGCAGCCCAATTTCCGTGCTCAGCCGCAGCACCTCGAACAGGTTGGCACGCGTTGCAAAATTCACGCCGGTCCTGCTGAAAACGACGATCTCAAGCAATAGCACCGTCGCCAGCAGAGTTTCAAAGCGCCGAAACATGCGCCATCGCGAAAACCCAGGCCCATTCGCACTTGTCATTTAGCGCCTGCCTTTCACGCTGCGCCAACCATCGGCCGCCACGGCCAGCAAGATAATGCAGCCTTGTAGCGCTTTTTCCCATTGGGGCGGGAGTTTCAGGAATACGAGCGCCGGCGCAATACAGGCCAAAAGCAAAACCCCCGCAAGCACGCCCCAGAGTCGGCCGCGGCCGCCGGAGATAGCGATACCACCCACGACCGCAGCAGCAATCGCCTGCAATTCCAGGCCGGTTCCCGTTTTCGGATCGACATCAGTGAAGCGCACAGCATTCAACAGCGCGGCGAGGCCTGTTAACGCGCCTGCCATGACGAAAACACCAAACGTGACGAGCGATGGCCTGATTCCCGCAAGGCGAGCCGCTTCGGCATCGGAGCCGACCGCATAAACGAATCGGCCGGCGGCAAGATGCTTCAATCCAAACGTGAGCACGAGGAAGAGGACGACGGTTGTCGCCAGCACGGTAGTCTGTCCGCCGGCCTGGCTCAAGCCGAACCATTGAAAACTCTCAGGCAGGTCCCTCACAAACTCGCCCTGACGCCACCAACGCAAGGCTTCGCGCCAGGTCGCCATCGTAGCGAGCGTAACGACAATGGATGGCAGGCGCAGCCAGGCAATCAACACGCCATTAAACGCACCGCACAGCGCTCCAATGACGATCACCGCTGCGGCCGCGAGTGGCATCGGCCAATGCGCCTGCACCAACAGCCCAAGTAGCACACTGCAGAGTGCGAATTGCGATCCGACGGAGATGTCAATCTGCCGGGAGATAATGACTACTGCGATGCCGCAGGCCACGAGCGAGACCGGCGCGGCTGCCGAGCAGATGGAGAGCAATTGGCTCTTCTGGAAGAACCCGGGTGCAATTATTGCCAGAAGGATGAGCAGCGAGACTAACGCGAGCGCAACTGACCATTCGCGGAAATACGTTCGGAAGTGAATGACCAATGACGAATGTCGAAGCCCGAAATCTGCATACTGTTCTCGAGGTCGTTGATGGCGATTGGGTTTTTGGGCGTGTTTCGTCATTTGACATTCGTCCTTCCTCACATCCTGTCCCAAAGCGGCAGCCATGATAGTGTGGGCATCGGCGTTACGCCGGTCGAATAAGGCAGTAACGGTTCCCCCCCGCATGACCGCGATGCGATCGCTCATGCCAAGAATTTCCGGCAGCTCGGAAGAAATCATAAGTACTGCCATCCCTTGCGCCGCCAGGCGTCGAATTAGCTTGTGAATCTCTGCCTTTGCGCCGATATCCACGCCCTGGGTCGGTTCGTCGAGGATTAACAGTTTGGGTTTGGCAGCCAGCCAGCGACCGAGCGCGACTTTTTGTTGATTTCCGCCGGAGAGATTCGCGGCGCGCATGTCCGGCGAAGTTGTTTTGATTCCCAGGTCGCGGATAAATTGCCGGGCAAGAGACTGCTCCGCGCCGGAGCACAACCAGCTTCGAGGGTAAAGTTTGGGGAGAATTCCAAGAGAGACATTGGCCGCGATTGACATCTCAAGGATAACGCCGTGGCGACGCCGGTCTTCGGGCACATAGGCGATGCCGGCCTCGATGGCATCGCCTGGCGATCGGATCTTCAGGCCTTGGCCTCCTAAGGTGATGGTGCCCGAATTGGCAGCCGTAATGCCAAAAAGGACGCGCGCAAGCTCAGTGCGGCCGGCTCCGACGAGTCCGGCAACCCCCAGAATTTCGCCAACGCGAATATCAAGGTTCACGTCGGAGATACCCGAGCCACGACAGCACAAATTGCGGACAGAAAACACGGTTTCGCCAGGCGCGGTTTCCGGCGGCGGAAAGATGGTCGAAACTTCGCGACCCACCATGAGGCGGATGAGCTCGGACTCGGTAAGGTCGGTTTTGCCCGCAACATTCCGGACTCCAACGCTTTCGCCATCTCGGAGAACCGTGACGCGGTCGGCAATTTGGAACACCTCCTCCAGGCGATGGGAAATATAAATGATCCCGACTCGCTGGAACCGCAGGTCGCGAATCAAATCAAGCAACAACGTCACTTCCCGTCCGGTCAGCGATGCTGTTGGCTCGTCCATCAGCAGCATCCGAGCGCCCGCGCCCAAGGCACGGGCGATTTCGACGAGCTGCTGTTGCGGCATGGAGAGCTGTCGGACTTCCGTCTCTGCATCGATTTCCGCACCTACCCGCCGGAGCAACGACTCGGCGCGTCGGCGGCGATCATTCCACCGGATCCGACGGGTCGCGGACGGCGGCTCCAAACCGAGCGCGATGTTTTCCGCCACCGATAAATCGGGAAACAAAGCCGGCTGCTGATAAATCGCGGCGATGCCATAGGCGCGTGCGGCCGCCGGGTTGAGCCGTGGCGCCCGAACGCCGTCGATTTCGACGGTGCCTGCGTCCGGCTGTTCGGAGCCGGTGATAATCCTGATCAGCGTGGATTTTCCGGCGCCATTTTCCCCCACCAAAGCGTGGACTTCGCCGGCGATCAGATCGAATGACACGCCTTTCAGCGCATGCACCGCGCCGAAGGATTTTGTGATGTCCGCCAGTCGAAGAAGCGTTTTCAAAACCTGATCGCTTCAGTACTACAAATTCACGTTCACAAACGCCAATCTGTGCCTGTGCCTTAATGGCACCAGAGCGAGTCGGCAGGGATCAGCGCTTCGCCAGGACATTTTTCTCGTAGCGCCGCACTCCATCGAGCCAGGCATTTCCTGCCGGAACGCTGTTGCTTTCACAGTAATAATCCCAGACCGCGCCGAAGGGCAGACCTCGTGCCTCCTCCTGCAAGGCCAGTCGGGAGGTGTGATCGCCCGCCAATTCAGCGGCGCGGATCGACGGGGGCTCGAGAAGCGCCAATAACAGCGCCAGGAGTATGTTGCGTGACCCAATGACCCAGGCAGCGATCCGGTTAATGCTCGCGTCAAAATAGTCCAGCCCAATGTGGACGCGGTTGCTGTAATCATTTGCGACAATTTCGCGGGCGATGGCCTGCAGATCATCTGTCAGCGTCACGACGTGATCGCTGTCCCAGCGGACTCCGCGGCTGACGTGCAACAAAATTTCCGGGAGAAATTGGAGGACGCCTGTAATCTTGTCGGCGATGCTTTCAGTCGGGTGATAGTGACCGGCATCCAGCGTGAGCAGTTTCCTGCGCGAGAGCGCATAGCCAAGGTAATATTCGTGAGAGCCGACGACGTAGCTTTCAGAGCCAATGCCGAAAAGTTTGGGCTCGACGGAATCGAGATTCAGCCGGGGCGAAATCGGCGCTTCGAAAATGGCATCCAGGGACGCAGTCAGCCGCTCGCGCGGTCCTCGGCGATCAGCCGGAGTGTCCTTATAACCATCCGGAATCCATACATTAGTGACGCAGGGCTTGCCCAGTTCGCGGCCAATCGCAGCGCCGATTTTTCGGCAGGCAATACCGTGTTCGATCCAGAATCGCCGAATGGCCTTTTCTCGGTGGGACAGAGTGAACCCATCGGCGGCTTTTGGATGTGAGAAAAAGGTGGGATTAAAATCCATGCCCAGCCGATTCTGTTTGGCCCAATCGATCCAGCGAACAAAGTGCTTCGGCGCCAGCTCGTTGCGCTCGACTCGTTTACCATTGGTCTCCGCGTAAAAAGAATGGAGATTTAATCGGTGGTTGCCCGGAATCAACGACAAGGCCTTTTCCAGGTCGGCTCGCAATTCGTCCGCCGTTCGCGCTCTGCCGGGATAATTTCCTGTGACAGCCAGCCCACCTCCCGGGGCACCACCGGTCTGTTCAAAACCGCCCAGGTCGTCACCCTGCCAGCAGTGGAGCGAGATCGGAATGGCGGCCAGTTGTCTCAGCGCTTTGTCAGCGTCCACGCCGTATTGACTGTAGCGCTCCTTCGCCAGTTTGAAGTCTGGTTTTGTGGGTTTACTCATCTTCTGCAAGAACGATGCGGAGAGACTAGCGCGGGCAGTCGTTGGTTGGCAAGGTTCCCCAGCGCACGATTCCATGCTTGTTCTGGCTCGATCTTCGGTTGTTCGGTCGTAAAATGACTGAGTAATTCGTGAAACCTGTTGACGGCTCCATCTGTGCATTAGTTGGGGAGTGTTTGCTACGCACTCGGCGAAAATCCCGCCGCGCTTTCACGCTCATTGAGTTGCTGGTCGTCATTGCCGTCATCGCAATCCTGGCCGCGCTCCTGCTGCCTGCGCTTAGTCTCGCCAAGCGGCGTAGTCACCAGGCCGCTTGTCTATCGAACCTTAAACAGATCGGCTTGGCTTTCGTGCTTTACCTCGATGAAAATCAGGACGTTTTTGCGGACCGCCGCGACCTCAAAAACAGCCTGCCTGGTGGCTTTCGGCCCTGGACAAGCTGGCCTCCTTCGGACCCGCGCGCCGGCTGGGCCGCCATCGTCCTGCAAAATAGCGGTGCAACCTTTTCGATATGGTCCTGCCCCGCGTCCGTCTCTTCCTCAGTCGGCAATGTCGCCCAGACTGCGCAGGCGGTTTCAGCCGCTTCGAATGCCCCGGTGACAAGGTTTTGGTTGTGGCGATTTGACCGCCCGGACGAGCCTGTTCCGATCGACGATTTCTGGGGCAAGAAATCCTCCCAGGCCGTGGCTGACCTCAAGACCATCACCAACAGTCCCGTGCTCGGCATTATCAGCGGCCCACAAGATGTCGAAATGGCGGTCGATTCATATTTCCCCTCGACCGTTTCGTCGGTGCTGCCTGAGCTGCGAGGACGCACAATTCATCCCGGAGGACGCAACCGGTTGCTTCTCGACGGCCACGCGCAGTACATAAAGGATGCCAGGACTCCGCAGTGAGTTCGTAGCGGTTTGCCCGGCAAAATCTGAGGTCCGCGGAGCCTTGCTTTTCGTCGCAAAGCCGCTAAAAGCACACGCAATCGGACTATGAAACCTGAACGACATGACATCATCCTCGCTGCGTTCATTCTCACGACATCCTTCGCTGCTTTGCATGCGCAAGAAAAAGCCTCCGCTCCTTCGCCGGTCCCAGCGGCCTCCAGCGCTGGTCTCGTTAACGACTGGCTGCGCAATCAATCGCCTGCATTTACCAATTGGGATCTGGGCGGACAATTCCGAGCCCGTTTCGAAGCTCATGAACAGTTTGCGATTCTCGGGGTGAGGAACTCTGCGGATTTCCGGACCGGAGGGACCACGACCGAAAATATCTATTGGCTGCTCCGGGAGAAATTGCATTTGGGCTATTCACCATGCGAATGGTTCTCGGCCTTTACCGAAGCGCGGGACAGTTCTGCCCAAAGCGACCGGCGCAATCCAAATCCCGAGACCGATATCTTCGATTTGAACCAGGCTTTTGTGAAACTTGGAAACGCCAAGGAGTTCCCGCTGACAGCCAAAGTCGGAAGGCAGGAACTAATTTATGGTGACGAGCGGTTGATCGGCGCTTCCGACTGGAACAACCTTGGGCGCGTCTTCGATGCCGCCAAGCTCCGTTACGAAACTGCGGACCTTTGGGTGGAGCTATTTACCGGCCGCGTCGTGCTGCCCAATGACAATCATTTAAACGAGGTCAACGATTACGACTGGCTTTCCGGCGTTTACGCCTCGACGCGGCTGGTCCCGAAGCAAACCACTGATTTCTATTTTCTGTCACGCAATGTCGCAGTCGGATCGACTCGGGAAATTACCACCACAACGCCGACGGGTGGCGCAACGCCGCGAGACATTTACACCATTGGCCTGCGATGCAAATCGTTGCCCGGTCAGCTTGGCGGCTGGGATTACGAGGCCGAACTCGCAGGTCAGTTTGGGAATTATGCGCTCTCTGCCTCTTCGCCGCGGCTCAATCATGAGGCTCTCGCGGCGCACGCGGCCGCCGGCTACACGTGGACCAAAGCCTTCGGCACGCCGCGGCTCGGTCTCGAATACAATTATTCCAGCGGCGACAGCAGCACCAATGACAATAAGCATGAGACCTTCGATAATATCTTCCCCACTAACCACAAGTTCTACGGATACATGGATTTCTTCTCGTGGCAAAACATGCATGACCTGCGTATGGCCGCTTCCCTCAAGCCACTCAATCAGTTGACGGTGACTCTTGACTACCACGAGTTCTGGCTGGCCGACACGCATGATTACTTCTATCAATTAGGCGGTTTGCCGCGCAGAACGGGCGGATACGGAATCAATCCTGGCGCAGGCAGCCACGTCGGTTCGGAGCTGGATTTGATCGGGACCTATGCCCTCACGCCTTACGCAAGCTTGCAAGCGGGCTACGGACATTTCTTCATTGGAGATTACGTGAAAAGCTCTCTTTCAACCGTCGGCTCGAGCGACGCGGATTTTGTGTACGTGCAGTTGCAATTGAACTTCTGAGGGTTTGGGTGCTGCCGCGCGCGCTAGCCTACTTTGACACCGAGTCGATCACCTTTTGCGACAAATCCGTGGTCCGAGCGATCGGATTTTCGTGGATCCGTTTTTCCTCCTCGGCTACCATTTGGAATAGACCATCCATCGCCTTGTTCGTGACGTAGCTGTCCACATCGAAATCTTCCGCCTTGGGCAAGCCGCTGCCGCCAGGCAAACCGCCGAGCGAACCTGATACGCTGACACTGCCCATCATCCTTTTGTATGTCGAGGTCACCCCGGTCTTGTCCGTGGTGGCCTTGACGATGGGCAGAAACTTTCCGAAACGGTTCGTCTGAGTGACCTTGCGAAAGTATTGCGTCGCCGCATTGTTCGTGCCGGTTAAAATCGCTTTGGCGTCAGCGATGGACATCTGCTGGATAGCTTCCCCAAAAACGTTGGCCGCCTCGGGCACGGCCTGCTCGGCGGCGTGATTCATCGTGTTGACGAAATCGTCCGCGAGCTGATCTTGCTTCAGCGCGCGCAAAGTCTTCTCGGCCGAGCGCAACTTTGAGGGCATTGGAATCCTCACATTCAGATTGGTGAGAAAGCCGCCGTCGTGGCCCAGACTGCTGACGGCGCTCCGCATGCCTTTGCTCAACGCCTCTCTTAGCCCTTGAACCATTTGATCCTGCGACAAACCCGGCAGCGCGGACAAAAGCGCAGAGGCCTGGTTGGTGGATTTTTTCCCGAGCCCGAGCTGGTCCAGCTAACCGACGCGGCTCAAGCCTGGTGCAGCAAGTAGAGTGAATACGGTAAGCAAAGCTTTCATGCAGTGTTTGTGTGACATTGCGGCGTTTTTTCGTCGGTCGAGACGAATTCAACGTGCCGGTTAAGCGATTGCTGCCCGGGTCGCCATCAAATTCTTCACGCGATCACAAACCGGGACGCTTGGCAGCTGCTTTCCGGTCCCAACCCTGACCCGTTTCGAAGCCTTTGCTGCAATATGCTTTTCGCAGCTCGGCCGAGCACTTAGCATAGCCTCGATGAAGAGGGTGACGACGACCGGCTGGCTGGCTGGGCCAGTCGCAAGCGCGGCAGTGGCTCACATCGGTGGCCTTCGCTGGGTCATCTGCGCGCTGCTTTTCTTCGCCACCACGATTAACTACATCGATCGCCAGATCCTTTCGCTCCTCAAAGAAATCCTCGACCACCAAATTGGCTGGACAAACGAGCAGTTCGGCTGGGCCAACTCCGCCTTTCAATTCGCCTACGGGCTCGGCCTGCTTGGCTTCGGCTGGTTTGTGGATCGGTTCGGCACGAAAATAGGTTATGCTGTTTCCATCGCGGCCTGGAGCGTCGCGGCGATTTCGCACGCGCTCGCGGGCAGCGTCGGGGGATTCCTAAGCGCGCGGGCGGCGCTGGGATTGGGCGAGGCAGGCAATTTCCCGTCCGCCATCAAAGCCGTGGCGCTTTGGTTTCCCAAACCTGAGCGCGCCTTCGCGACAAGCATTTTCAATTCCGGCACGAACGTCGGTGCTCTGCTCGCCCCCGCCATCATTCCCTGGGTTGCGTTTCAATTTGGCTGGCAGGCCGCTTTCGTCGGGGCAGGCGTGGCTGGCATCCTGTGGCTGTTGTTCTGGCTTCCAATTTACAACGTGCCCGAGAAAAGTCGGCGGATCACCGCTGCTGAAATGGCCTATGTCTGCGGATGGTCGGAGGACGAAGCAGGAGAAGCGAAGGTCCCGTGGGTTCATTTGCTCGGCTACCGGGAAACCTGGTCGTTCATCATCGCCAAGTTCTTGACCGACCCTGTTTGGTGGTTTTTTCTCATCTGGCTGCCGGATTTTTTCAAGAAGACCCGGGGACTGGAGATCAAGAAGAGTTGGATCCACCTCGTCACCATCTACGGAATCGTCACGGTCCTGGGGGTGTTTGGCGGCTGGATTGCAGGGCATCTCGTCAAAAGAGGCTGGTCCGTCACGCGCGCTCGCAAGACCTGCATGTTTATCTTCGCGCTTTGTGTTTTGCCGATCCTGATAGTGACTAAAGTAGGTGATTGGCCTGCCGTGCTGCTCATCGGCATCGCCGCTTCAGCCCACCAGGCCTGGTCGGCCAATCTGTTTACGACCGTCTCGGACCTCTTCCCCAAGGCCGCGGTCGCGTCCGTGGTCGGCATTGGAGGCATGGCCGGCTCCGCGGGTGGCATTCTCTTCCCGATTCTCACGGGCCGGATGCTCGATCATTTTTCTGCCCGGAACAACGTCACCGCTGGCTACGCAATTCTGTTTGCCATTTGCGGCTGCGTGTACATTGTCGCATTCGCGCTGAATCATCTGTGTGCACCGCGCTTCGAGCCCATCGAACTCGAAACCAGCCCCACACTGCCCAATCATAGCGGAGCGCCCTGAAGCCCCTTTTGCCCCCTGCCGTCGGCAGCTACTCACGCATCATGCTTCACGAATCATTCGACATTTGTCATTCGTCATTTCCCTCGCCGCCTCCTTGACACTCAGCCGAGCCTCTGATTCTTTGCGGGCTGGTGCCGTTACCAATTCTGATGCGCAGAACTACACAATGCTTTCCCTCGCTCGTGCTCGCACTCGCCCTCACGCTGACTGACCATGCGGCTGATTCCCTTTCCAAGCTAGAACGGGAGTTTCGACATCCGCCCGACTCGGCCCGCCCGTGGGTCTTTTGGTTTTGGCTCAACGGAAATATCACGAGCAACGGAATCACGGCCGATCTGGAATCGATGAAACGTGTCGGCATCGGCGGCGTATCGATCATGGATGTGGAACAGGGCACGCCCAAAGGCACGGCGGCATTCGGCACGCCGGCCTGGCTTGATCTCTTTAAACACATGTGCTGCGAGGCGCACCGGCTCGGGCTCAAGGTGGATATGAACGACGATCCCGGCTGGTCCGGAAGCGGCGGTCCATGGGTTACCCCGGAGCTGTCGATGCAAAAGGTGGTCTGGTCTGAAACCTCCCTCAAAGGCCCGCTCCATTTTGAAGGCCTGCTCGAACTACCGAAGGCGGAAAGGAATTTTTATCGCGACATCGCAATTCTCGCCTTTCCGACACCGGCGAATGACTCGGCCAAAATGGATGACGCCTCGCCAAAGATCACCGCGAGCGTCATGCCACCGGATTTCGACGCACGGAAAGCCATGGATGGCGATCCGAAGACCGTTATCTCTCTGCCACGCCCGGAAGCGGGCAGTCCGCAGTTTGTCCAGGTTGCATTCCCGAAGCCTTACACCGCCCGCACTCTTCTCCTGACCGTGACTGGCGTGGCGCAATTCCAGTCCTGCCACGGCGCCGTCGAGGCTTCCGAGGACGGCACAAATTACAAGACGCTCCATGAATTCGAGGCTGAGAGCGCGCCCCTGGTACTCAGCTTCGGCGAAACTACCGCCCGGTTTTTTCGAGTCCTGTTTACCAGCGCCGCCATCGAGGTGAAGGACATTGGCGTGGCTGAAATCGAGCTGAGTCCCAAATTTCGCATTGATCAGCTCGAGGAAAAATCCTTGCTGGTGGCCAACAAAGAGCGCCCACCCCTGACCAATCAATTCGTCCTTCCGGCTGGGTGCGCTATCACCGCAGACAGCATACTCGATATCTCGTCGCATTTGGCCAAGGACGGCTGGCTGACCTGGGACGTGCCGCCGGGCAACTGGTCTGTCCTGCGCCTGGGCCACACCAGCACCGGCAAGGATAATCATCCCGCTCCCGAACTCGGCCGCGGTCTGGAATGCGACAAACTCAGCAAGAAAGCGATCGAAATCATGTTCGAAGGGTACATGGGCAAGCTCATCTCTGCAGTCGGTCCACTGGCCGGCGAGACGCTCGTCTCCGCTCACGTGGACAGTTGGGAAGTGCTCTCGCAGAATTGGACGCCCACTTTTCACCAGGATTTTCGGCGTCTGCGCGGATACGATCCGCTGCGTTTTCTCCCCGTTATGACTGGCCGCGCAGTAGGCAACCTGGACATCTCGGAAAGGTTCCTGTGCGACGTTCGGCGAACCGTATCGGAGTTATTGGCGGAAAATTACGCCGGCCATCTAGGCGAACTGGCCCACCGAAAGGGCCTGAAATTCTCACTGGAAGGTTACGGCGGAAATCCGGCCGACGATCTGGCGTACGCGGCACGGGGCGATGAGCCTATGGGCGAATTCTGGTCCTGGCCATCGTACACGATGGCCTACAGTTGCATCGAGATGGCTGCCGTCGCTCATCTGTACAACAAACCGATCGTGAGCGCTGAGGCCTGCACGGCGACTGATGCCGAGCGATGGCTGGCCGACCCCTACACAGCGAAGGTGTTCACGGATTGGGCCTTCTGTTTGGGTATTAATCGAACGATAATGCACAGGTTTGCGCACCAGCCGTGGACACAGCCCGAGCGCTTGCCTGGCATGTCGATGGGCCCGTGGGGCTTGCATTACGAGCGAACGCAGACCTGGTGGGAACAGTCCACGGCTTGGCACGAGTATCTCTCGCGCTGCCAGTATCTTTTGCAGCAGGGATTGTTCGTCGCGGATATTTGTTATCTCGAGCAGGAAAATCCGCCACTGGAATGGGTTCAGCCGGGCAAGTCTAGAGAACGGCCGGGCTACAACTTCGACGTCTGCCCCGCGGAAGTGGTTTTGACACGGATGTCGGTGAAGGACGGAAGAATCATCGTCAAGGGCGGAATGAGCTATAAGTTGCTGGCTCTGCCCGACTCGGAGACGATGACGCCGCCACTATTGGCGAAGATCAAGCGACTGGTCGAGGCGGGCGCGACTGTGGTTGGACCCAAGCCACTTAGGTCGCCGAGCCTGACGGATTTTCCACGTTGCGATGAGGAGGTGCGTCGCATGGCGAACGAGCTTTGGGGAGATTGCGACGGCAAGACAGTCCAGGAACACATGTTGGGCAAGGGCAGAGTGGTCTGCGGCCGCACGCCACAGGAAGTCCTCGCTGGTGAGGGAATGCCGCCCGATTTTTCGGCACGACCGGACCAGTACCCGGACAGCATCCGCTACATCCACAAGGTAATGGGCCAGGGCGATATTTATTTCATGGCGAACAAATACCCACAGCCGGTTGAGGCCGTTTGCGTTTGCCGAGTCCAGGACAAGCGTCCGGAACTCTGGTGGCCCGATTCGGGCCAGATCGGCCGGCCGGCAGTCTATGATCAATCCAACGGAACCACTCGACTCCCGCTGCACTTCGATCCCTACGGCTCGGTCTTTGTCTTTTTCAGGTCCGACGCGACATCGGAGTCGGACCGGATCACGTCTGTGGTTCGCGATGGAGTCAAGGTAGTGGACACAACGCTGGCACCGCCGCCGACTCCCTCGCTCGCCACCAATCAGGACATGGCTGACTCATTTACGATGTCAGTGTGGATCAAACCCGAGATTGAAATCGATCTGCCGGCCCAGACAAACTCCGGCAGCATCGGGCTGCACATTTTTCGCAACGACGCACTCTTCCCACCACCGGGGCAAGACCTTTTCCCGGGCTGGACCAACGCCTGCGCGGGTGTTTCCGTGGGCCGGAACGGCGTTTGTGTGTTCGAGCATGGCGACGGTTACTTCGCGCCAACACTGGTCTGTGCGGCGCCGCTGACGAACTGGACCCACGTCGCGGTGGTCTATCGTGCCGGCCAGCCGACCCTGTATCTTGATGGCAAACTGGCGCAGCAAGGCATCAAGAGCCATTTCACGGTCCACGCCGGCGCCGGTTTGCACCACACGCGCGGGATTGGCCCCTTCCGAGGCGAACGCGGCGATTTTGAGCAGTTCGACCGCGCGCTGACTGATGAGGAGCTTGTGCAGTTGAGGAAAAAGATGGTTCAGCCTGCTTCGCCTTCTCCGACGCCCATCATCGAAGTCGCTCGCGGCGAGAAGTCGCAATTCCAGGCTCTGATTTGGCAACGAGGCGCCTATGAAGCGACCACCGCATCGGGGCGGAGAATTCCCATAGAAGCTACCGAGCTTTCGGCACCATTCGAAATCACCGGTCCTTGGAATTTGTCGTTCCCTCCGAACCGCGGGGCGCCGGCGCACGTGACATTGGATCATCTGATTTCCTGGAGCGACCACACCGATCCTGGCGTCAAGTACTTCTCGGGCACGGCCACTTACAGCAAAGCCTTTGAGATACCGTCGAGTTTGCGTGACGGGGATCAGCGGCTCTTTCTCGATTTGGGAGCGGTGGCAGTGATCGCGCAAGGGAAACTCAATGGCCAGGACCTTGGCACGCTTTGGAAACCGCCGTTTCGCGCGGACGTCACCGATTCACTGAAGCCAGGCGCAAACACTTTGGAGTTGAGGGTGGTCAACTTTTGGGTCAACCGAATGATTGGGGACGAACAATTGGCCGAAGACAGCGACCGAAAGCCCGATGGAACGCTCAACCAGTGGCCACGCTGGCTGCTCGATGCACAGCCGAGTCCCACCGGGCGCTTCAGCTTCACCAGTTGGCGACTGTGGAAGAAGGATTCGAGCCTCCGTCGATCCGGTCTGATCGGGCCGGTCAGGATCATCGCGGCGAAAAACCTCACGCTCCCGGCCCGCTGAGTCGACTGGGTACGTTCGAGTATCCGAAGTGCGAACTACACCGACTCACGTCGCCGGCTACCGATTCACCGGATCCACCCTCGCACGAGGGTGAACGAGAGCTCTTTTGCCTTGCCTTGGCTTTCCCCGACGCGTAATAGCCGACTATGCCGATTCATCTGCCGCCGATCTCACGACGCCAGTTTCTCGCGCGGGCACTGGCCGCCGGCGCGGGCCTCGGGCTGGGACCTGAGTTGTTTGCCGATAGCAGGAAAACTGATCCAGATCTCTGGGCCCTGCTGTCCGACCCGCACCTGGCGGCCGACCGAAAGCAGCTCGGGCGCGGAATCAACATGGCAGCGCATTTCACGCAAGTTTCGGGCGAATTACTGGCGTTGCCGAAGCGGCCGGAGGGCGTGTTCATTACGGGCGATTGCGCCTTCACCACCGGCGAGAAAGGAGACTACGGGACCTTGACCGATCTGTTGCGGCCCGTTCGCGAGGACCAAATGCCAATTCACTTGGCGCTCGGCAATCACGACAACCGCGAGCGATTCTGGGAAGTGTTATCAGAGGAGAAATCGGCTAAACGACCAGTCGCCGATCGGCAAGTTTCGGTTTTGCGCTCGCAACGAGCAAACTGGTTCATCCTTGACTCGTTGGAAACGACCAACTCGACGCCAGGTCTGCTGGGGCGCGCTCAGTTGGACTGGCTGGCGTGGGCGCTGGACGCGAATCCGAGTAAGCCGGCGATTGTTCTGGTTCATCACAATCCGTGGCTGAGCGGAAATCTGGGCCTGAAAGACACGTCAGCATTTTTTGAAGTCATTCGCCCGCGCCGGCAGGTGAAGGCTTACATTTACGGCCACACCCACACGTGGAAAGTCGAGCCCGACAGCAGCGGCATTCATTTGGTGAACCTGCCACCGGTGGCGTACGTGTTTCAACAAGGTCAACCCTCTGGCTGGGTGCGGATGACCTTAGAATCAGACGGCATGAGGCTGGAATTGCGCAGTGTGGACCCGACACACCAAGCCCATGGGCAAATCGTGGATTTGAAATGGCGGACAGCGTAGGGGAGGCAGCGCCCCCGGCTTCATGAAGCCAAGTGCAGGGGACGAAAGTTGGTGGACTGCGATCGGGTCTTGATGCGTGTGGAGTCCAGCAGCTTGCGCCCCTCGAAATCCCCGGTGGAAAGCGTATTAAACCAGAATCCATCTCCCACGCGAGTGCGCGTCATCGTATAAGCCAGCTTTTTCAAAGAACCTATCACGCCCCCCAGGAAATCGACTTCCGACCCCAAAGAGATTTCCGCACGGGCGATTTCAAATTCTTCGGCATCGATCCAAACCGTGCCGGAGATGCGATTCAGCAATCGGTCCACCGTGTGACGCGCGGGCGGCGCGGACTGCCTCGGCGAAAAAGCGAGTCGATAAGATGGACGCCCATTGAATAGTTGTTCATCCAGAAGGCTGAAGCTGAATCGTGACACGATCTCTGGTGTAAGAAAGTTCTCGCGATTGTCAGATTTGGCGTTCTTCGACGAGCCGAGGATCTCGCGGGAGACCTTTTCCTTTTCGGCTTGCTTCCGCGCCTCCGCTGGTGTGGGTGGCCGGCCATCGACCGTGAGCAGCCTCAGGGAAGTTGCACCGTGTTTGGAATACACCTGGTAAACTCTCTCCTTGCGTTCCTTGACATTTCCGGCGGCGTCAAGCTGTTCGGTAACAGTGAGTTTGGTGTAGGTATAGCCCGCCTTTCCGGTGCGATTTTCCGCTTGTTGCGCCCGCGCGACTGCTTGTTGGATGATTTCGTCCGCCGAGACAGCGCTAGCCGCGCGAATGGTGAATGACAGGCTCCCGCCCACGGCGAGCACAACTGCCGTGAGAAAGTAAATCGATCGCGACCAGACCCAATGCATCTAGCGTGCAATATATGCGAAAGGCGCCCGGTATGGCAAGCCGGGAGAGTACGGAGGAGCCAGGGCGGTGGCGTAAGAGTTCTTGTGTAAAAGCGTAGAGAGCGGGTGTATCGGGGTT
>CAYUPI010000015.1:0-117626 GCA_964446585.1 uncultured Verrucomicrobiota bacterium | reverse complement strand
CAGAGCCTAGCACACCCCTTCCCAAATGGCTATAGTTTTTATTGAAACGCTTTAGACACGAATTTCACGAATTTTCGCTAATCAGAACCGTAATGCGAAGGCTCGGGGCGGCGGAGCCATAACAAAATCATTCTAACCACAGATGAACTCAGATGAACCTAGCGCGGCTGGCGCCGCAACCACAGTCAATGAGATCCGCAGTGATCACAATGAGTAGTTCATTTCTGGAAGCTTACGTTTGCTTGCGGCTAATTCTTTGCCAAGAAAACAACGATTTGTGTCATTGTAGTACGGATGAGTGGAGCGCTGAGCTGAAATTCATTCGGTCCCTCCTCTCCCCTTCGCATCTCCTCCAGAGGAGGACAGGGTGGATCCGGGGGATGCGGTTTTCCCAGGGTAGGGCCGCGACAGGTTGAGTGCGGCCCAACCCTGGGCTCGTATCCTGCACCGCCTTCGGGGTGCGGAGATGGATCAGGGCACGATCATCTATAGCCGCCGGCGACGTGGAAGGTTTCGCCCGTGATCCAGGCGGAATCGTCGGAGGCGAGGAACGCAGCCACTGTGGCCACGTCCTCCGGTTGGCCTATCCGGCCCAGTGGAGTTTGAGCTTCGATCTGTTTGCGGAAATCGCTTTCCGCGAGGCCGGCGGCATGGACGCCCTCGGTTTCCACCATGCCGGGATTGATGGCGTTGACACGGATTTTGCGAGGCCCGAGTTCCTTGGCCAATGACTTCGTCACGGCATCCACGGCGGCTTTGGTGGCGCTGTAAACCGAGCCGCCGGGCGGGGCGGAAGTGCTGGCTACGGAGCTGATGTTGATAATGCTGCTGTTGGACGCGAACTCTTTGGCCGCTTGCTGTGAAGCCAGGATCAGGCCCAGGACGTTCAGGTCGAATTGCCGATGGAAGTGTTCTTCGGTGATGTTTTCCAGCGGGAGAAATTCATAGACGCCCGCGTTGTTTACCAGCACATCGAGCCGGCCAAAGGCCTTCTTCGTTTGCCCAAACAGGCGTTCGATGTCCGCCTTTTTGGCCATGTTCGCCTGCAGAGCAATGGCCTTGCCACCCTGGACAATGATTTCACTGACGACCTTGTCCGCGCCGGTCTTGCTGGAGGCGTAGTTAACGACGACCGAGGCTCCTTCGGCGGCCAGATGTTTGGCAATGGAGGCGCCAATGCCTTTCGAGGCGCCGGTGACGATGGCGACTCGGCCGGAGAGTTTGTTGTTATTGTGATTGTTCGTTTTCATTGTGTTTTGTCATGTTGCTAATTGCGTTCTCGGAAGTTTCATTTCGGTTGAACCTCGGTTGAAATCAGGCCGCCAGAGCGAGCGCGTCGAGTTCGCTCAGAATCCTTTTCTTGCTCACCGCGCCGACGATTTGATTGCGTAACTGGCCACCGGCGAAATAGAGCAAGGTGGGAATGGAGCGGATGCCGAAACGGCCCGCGAGCGCGGGATTTTCGTCCAAGTTGACTTTGCCGATCTTGATTCGGCCGCCTTGTTCATTGGCGATTTCGTCCAGGACCGGTGCGAGCATTTTGCACGGTCCGCACCATTCGGCCCAGAAGTCCACCAGGACAGGTTGGGTGGATTGGAGAACTTCTTTCTCGAAGTTCGTTTCGTTAATTTCAATGGTCGCTTTCATTTTCAGTTTTCGGTTGAGAGTTGAGAATTGAGTGGAAATTTTTGTCGCCCAGTGGCGGGCCGAGGTCCGTCCGGTTCGGTCTGCGGTGGAATCGGCGCGACGACGTCGTTGACGTGGACGCCTCTGGCAAGCCAGATGCTGAGCGCGCCGGCCGACACGGCAATCCAGCCGAGCCAGTGGAAATTTTCCAACTGACCCGAGGGCGCTTTGGTCACCAGCCAGCCGCCCAGGCCCGACGCGAGGCCCATCGCCACGTCGCGCGCGCAACCGCTCAAGCTCATGAAGGCGCCTCGTCGCGAGGCCGGCACGGCCAGCGTCATGATCGCCTGCGCGGGGACGAAGCGTCCGCTGGCGAAGACAAAGAACGCGCTGCCCGAAACCAGCACCGCAGCCACAGGCAGCGGGCCGGAATTGGTGACGAACAGGGTGACGATGGAAGCCACGGCGACCAAGACGAAGAAGACGGGAAAGCGGCCATGCTGATCGGCCAGTTTGCCAATGCGCGGCGCGGTGAAAACCGTCAGCACGCCGCCGATGAAATAGACCAGGAATAAATCGCGTTCCGGGAGGCCGACGTTGTAAACCAGGTAGGGGGACAATAACGGGATGACGGCGAAGTGCCCGAAAACCATCGCAGACATAAAGAGCAGACCGCGGCCGGCGTTGGCGTCGCGCAGCAATTCCTCGAATGCCCGCACCGCGTGGCCGCTGTCCAAATGCCCCCGAACGGGAGGCAGACGAAGGAATGCAATCGTCCAGACGATGGCGGCGATTCCCGCCAGCATGAAGAACGGCGCTTCCCAGCGAAAATGCTGAGCGAGCTGAAGTCCGAATGGAACGCCGAGTGCGGCGGCCGCCGAAAAGGCGGTCATCACAATGCCCATGCCGGCTGCACGACGCTCTGCCGGCACTACGTCGCCAATGATGGACATCACCATTGAGATCGAAAGTCCGCCAAACGCACCGCTCGCAGCGCGCGCGGCGAGCAACGCCGCCGCAGTTTGCGACAACGCGCACGCCAGCGTGCCCGCGATGAATCCACCGTAGGCGAAGAGCAAAAGCTTTCGCCGATCGAAACGGTCAATGAAGGGCGCGGCCAGAAGCCCCACGACCCCGGAACTGATGGTGTAAGCCCCGACCAGAGCGCTGAATTTTCCCGGGCCGATTTGCAGCACGCGCATGAGCTGCGGTCCAAGCGGCATCAGGATCATGAAATCCACGATGTGCGTGAACTGCGCGGCCGCTAGCAGAAGCAGGAGCGAGCGTTCCGTGAGCTGTTTCATGCTATGGTGAGCAGCAGATAGGCAATCTGAACATGTTTGAAAAATCGCTCCAATGGTAGGAACCGATCCCGCGCCGCGGGAAGGGCTCCTGGCCGGGAAATCCAAAATCTAAAATTGAAAATCCCAAATTGGATTAGGCCTTGCCGCCGAAGCTGACAAAATCATCCAGTTCCAGCAGATCGGTCCAGGTCTTGATGTCTTCGCGTGTTTTCGTGTGTTTAGCGACGTAGTCGGCGAAGAACTGGAGTGTCTCGGCATCGCTGTCCGGGCCGCGACGATCGATGTAATCGCTCCACTGCTGGATTTCCCAAGGCGAGCGTTTGTGTTTTGCTTTCGTTTCAATCCATTCCAGGATTTCGCCATCACCTTTGTTTTTCTTTAACTCAACGAGGAGTTTTTCCGGGTCGATGCCCACCAAACTTAGGAAGCGTTTGTCCAGCGGGCAGTTGAAGTGATACTCGCCGTTTGTCCCGGCCAGCATCGCGCGGCCTTTGTCGAGCATCCGCGGCAGGAGCGCGTAGCCGCCGAGGCGACAGCGGGGGCTGCGGGGCGGCCGCTGGGTCAGGTCGGGAGCGGCAAGTTCGGAAACGCGGGGCCTTACGGCTCGTTTGTGGCTGCTTCGCCGCCCATTGGAATTTGTTCTGTAACGAGCCCGGTTGGTTTCAATTCTCGTTTTCATGTTCGATTTGAGATGACGGGTTGACGGTTGTGCTTGAATGTTGGTTCTGAGCGATGACGTAAGTTCGCTCGTTGTCGCTGAGTTGCAACATGGCTGACTTCCAGCCAATGGCC
Organism: uncultured Verrucomicrobiota bacterium; assembly: GCA_964446585.1. Classification (GTDB taxonomy): domain Bacteria; phylum Verrucomicrobiota; class Verrucomicrobiia; order Limisphaerales; family UBA8199; genus CAYUPI01. The sequence goes on along the minus strand of CAYUPI010000015.1, from coordinate 113,904 downwards.
GTTCGGATCGCGAATCCGCAGGATTTCCGAGCCATTCTCCCCGAATTCGGTCGTGGTCTTGTTGCCGGCAAGTGGCGCGCGGTTACGAAGACAATAAAGGATTTCCGGTTCAGAAACTTCGAGCCGATACGAGACCAGGCCGACGCTGTTGGGCGGCGCTGGAAGGTCGCCGGCCCACGTATTGACGGCCAGATGATGATGGTAACCGCCCGCGGAAAAGAACAATGCCCCCGGATACGAACGCTGGGTCACCGCCAGGCCGAGGTATTCATGGTAGAACCGCTCCGCGGCGGCGAGGTCGGCGACATGCAGATGAATGTGGCCGAGTTCAGTGTGCGGCGGAACATGCGCGGGCATGGGCCCACCCTTGGTCGAGTCAAGCAGGTTGTCCAGGTTCAAGGGTTCGGTCGTCCTGGCCACCTGACCATCCCGCCATCTCCATTGTGCGCGCGGGCGATCCGCATAGAGCTCGACGCCGTTGTCCTCCGGATCGCTCAGATAGATCGCTTCGCTGACCCGGTGGTCTGAAGAGCCCTCGATTGGATACCCGGCCCGGATCAGCCGCTGTAGAGCATGGGCAAGGTCGTGCCGGGTCGGAAACCGAATGGCCAAATGGTAAAGGCCGGTCACTTGCTGCGGGCGTGGCTCGGCGTCCGGGGTTTCGCTCAGGACGAGCAGAGCTGGACCGCTGCCTGTTGCGGAAAGAGTTGCCTTTCGTTGGGTCCGGTTTGCGACGCGCAGGCCGAGCATGCCGCAGTAAAAACCCAGCGCGCGTTCAAGCTCGCTAGTGCGCAGGTGCACCTGGCCGATGCGGGTTTCGTCTGGCAAAAACGCGTTCATATGAACCCTTTCAACTGACCGCGATAAGTGAAACTCTGTCATACCGCGCATTGTGGGTCATGCCGGTCGCGTGCGGGTCAAGAGTGGGCACGCCATCAATAAGGAAAAGATATTCGTGGTGCCCATGGCTCAAGGGAACCTGCAGCGACCACCAGCCGTCCTTTCGCCATTCCATCGGATGCGAGCTCGGACTCCAGTCGTTGAAATCACCCATCAGATAGACCGCTTCCGCCTCGGGCGCGGCACAAAAAAAATTGATCGGCTTGACAGTGCTCTTCGCCGAATACTGCGGCCGGAGTAATGTAGCGCGCACCATGCTCATACGAGTATCTTTCCATTCAAGCTCGCACCGAAGTTTCTGCTGTGCTTAGGAAATTGGTTACGATGGATTGCATTCGTCTTCATTTGAACCCATCAGCATTTCGCTTCTACAGAAGCCTAACGCTGGATGTGTGCCAGAGTGTCGGTGAGACGGCAGGGATCCCACTAAACGGCTGTGCCTGAGAGAAATGCGCGGTAAGGGACCGTACAGCAGTGGTCATCAGTTTCGCAACGCTTTCTCGTGATCAACGGTGGTTCGTTGCAAAAACAACGACGGCACGTTGCGCCGGTCCGGTTGTTGAGGAATAGTTCCCGTGATGCCGCCTGACACCCAAACGATTGACAGCCTTCCTCCGAATTTGCGGGCGGAGCCGGAAATTTTCTATCGCACAGTTCTCGAATCTCTCTCTGAGGGCGTCATCCTCGTTGGGGCAGATCACCGAATTTTTTACGCCAACCGGCTGGCGAGTGAAATTACCGGCTACGCAACCGAGGAGCTGCTTGGGCAAGTCGGCTATGAACTGCTGTCGCCGGACGGGCGGCCACCGCAGCCGGATTGCTCCTCGACCCACCCTGTGCTGGGCAAGACCGAATGTTTCGAAGTCGAGATCAAGCGTAAGGACGGGCAATTGCACTGGGTGCGAATCAAGACGACGCCCTACCGGAATGCCCAGGGCGAAATTGGCGGCACAGTCCTGGCATTCAATTGTCTCAAGCGACAGAAATGCCTGGAATGGGAAAATGAATTTTTTCACGACGAAGTTCGGGAGAACTTCGGAGACATCGTCGGCCAGAGCCCGGCGATTCAGAAGGTTCTGGCGCAAATCGCGACGGTGGCTCCGACTGAAGCGAACGTGCTGATCCTGGGCGAGTCCGGCACGGGCAAGGAATTGGTCGCGCGCGCCATCCATGATTTGAGCGCGCGCAAGGAGCATCCGCTGGTGCGCGTGAACTGTGCCTCGGTTCCGAAGGAGTTGTTCGAGAGCGAATTCTTCGGCCACGTGCGTGGAGCCTTCACCGGTGCTATCAAGGACCGCGTAGGGCGCTTCGAGCTGGCCGACGGCGGAACGCTGTTCCTCGATGAGATTGGTGAAATTCCGCCCGACCTGCAAAGCAAACTACTGCGCGTTTTGCAAGAGGGACAGTTCGAACGCGTCGGCGATGACCGCACGCGCACCGTCCAGGTGCGCATCATCGCGGCCACCAACCGCGACTTGCTCGCCGAAGCCAAAGCAGGCCGGTTCCGGCTCGACCTGTATTACCGGCTCAGCGTTTTTCCCATCGAAGTGCCGCCGCTGCGCGAGCGATTGCAGGACATGCGCGCGCTGGCGGATCATTACATCAAACAGTCTGCCCGCCGCCTCGGCGTGCCGCGCCCGCGCCTGACCAAACTCCATTTGCAGGAACTGCAAGGCTACGATTGGCCCGGCAATGTTCGCGAGCTGCAGAACGTCGTCGAGCGTGCGGTCATCCTGTCGCGGGGCGGCCACCTGCAGTTCGACCTGCCGGGGCGCGCCGCTCGCAACGGACCACCGGCCGTCAGGACGGCGAATTCGGAGGTCGCGGAGGACGAGGAGCTTTCATTTGATGAACTGGTGTCGCGAGAGCGGGCGATCGTATCCAAAGCGCTGGAGCGAAGCAGTGGGAAAATCTATGGCGCGGATGGCGCGGCCGCGCTGTTAAAGATCAAGCCAACGACTCTGGTCTCAAAGATGAAGCGGTTGGGGGTCCGGAAAGCCAGGGGTTGAAGCCCTTCCAACCTTCAACCCTCAACCCTCAACCTTCTTTGCATTCCGCATTGAAGCGCGCGTGCTCATCCTCCATCCTGCCAGCAGACACGCGAACAATTCTTTATGAACAATATGAACCGCCGTCTGTTCCTTGGTGCAGCGGCCGCCTCGGTGGCCGCTCTTCCCTCTCTAACCAACGCGGCCGCAGCCGCTCCAGGCTCTGTGAAAATCGTCGGCCTTGTCGGCAGCCTGCGAAAGGGCAAATCCACTTTCAAAGCAATGAACCTCGCCCTGGAATCTGCCAAAACAGTCAGTCCGGCCATCGCCACGGAACTTATCGAGCTTTCGGGGCTTAACCTTGACCCCTACATAGCGGTCGGTTCAAAAAGTTCCGATCGGCCGGATGATTTCCCCGCTCTGCGCGAAAAATTGGTGGCTCCGGACGTCTTCGGCGTCCTGATGTGTTCGCCCGTTTATATGGGAATCGTCTCATCGCCCCTGAAACAGCTCTTCGAGAGAATGCTCGACTTTCGGCAACACGGTTTCCCGCTGAAAAACAAAGTGGGCGGCGCCATCGCCGTTGGCGCCGGCCGCAACACCGGTGTGGAACTGATCCTGCAGCAACTGATCATGTTTATGCTTTCCCAGGGAATGATCCTCGTTGGGGATGGGAGTCCGGGCGACCACTGGGGCGGCACCATGCAGTCGCAGGGCGAGGAGTTGGGAAAAGACGAAGGCAGCCTCAACACCGTGCGCGGCGTGGGCAAGCGCGTGGCTGAGATCGCCTTGCGGATGGCGGCCCCGGCAAAATAACGACCCCCTGCCCTTTCCCCACCGAATAATGATCGAAAAATCAGTATTGAAACTACGCCATAACCGCGCCATATTCGTGGCATGACAACTATCGTGCGGCTCGATCGCTCCAATCGGATCGTTCTCCCTCGCGACTTGCGCAGGGCCGCGGGCGTTCCGCGCGGCCAAAGACTGAAGGCCTCAGCAACTCCTGGACGAATCGTGCTGGAGGTGGAGCCGTCCGCGCGGGGCAAAGTCATCAAACGCGGTAGACTGAAACTGTGGACTGGGGACGTACCCGCCACTCCACTGGCAGAAGCCGTCGATGCGTCGCGTCACTACGAGCGATGACCTTCCTGGACACGGGAATTCTGGTGGGGGCGGTGCTGGCGAAACACTCCGAACATGCTGCTTGTCGCGAAGCTGTTGACGAATCGGAGGCTGCTTTCACTGATGCCCATGCCCTGGCTGAGACGTTTGCCACACTCACCGGCTTTTACAAAGTGCCTGTTTCCGCCGCGGCGGAAATGACCTTGGCCCTGAAGTCAAGGCTGGCCGTCGAAGCCCTGGCGCTAGCAGATTATGAGAGAGCAATTAATGAAGCCCAGCGTCGTGGCGTGATGGGTGGCGGCATTTACGATTCGCTGCATGCAAGCTTTGCTCGACGCAAAGGCGCCCGGAGCATTGTGACGCGCAATCCATCCCATTTCGCTCACGCTGCGCCGGACCTGGAAATCCTTACGCCGTAAGCTGCCCGCACCTTCATCGTTGTCTTATCTGGTTCGATCGGCATGGCTGGATTGGACGGCGGCATCAAGACGTAGCAAGTTAAGCGGCTATGAAGACTGTCGCCATCATTGGGGCTTCCAATAATCGAGCAAAGTTCGGCAACAAAGCCGTGCGCGCGTTCTTGCGCCAGGGTTATACAGTTTTCCCGGTGAACCCGAGGGAAACGAACGTGGAAGGACTGCGGGCGTTCAAGAGTGTGCGCGACGTGCCCGTGCGGCCGGAAAAAATCAGCGTCTATTTGCCCCCGCCGGTGGTGGAACAGGTTTTGCCGGAGATCGCGGCGCGAGGATGCGACGAGCTTTGGCTCAATCCTGGAGCCGAATCAGAGGCTGTCCTGGCGCAAGCGCGGAAGCTGGGCCTGAACGTGATCCAGGCATGCAGCATTCTCGGAGTGGGAGACCGGCCGGATTAGATTTTGGATTTTGGAATTGTGATTTGGGAGCGGAGCGGTCGATGGCGAACAGTTGGTATGACCCTTCTCCCGTTCAAAAGTAGAGGCCAAGCACATTGAATTGATCACTTGCTGCAACTTGAACCAATCGCGAGAGTACAGTTCCCTTCCTAGTTAAGCCGCGATTTTCTTGAACGGCTCGCCTTCATTGAGTGTGAGCCGCTCGGGTCGGCCTTGATACCGATAGATAAGCTGCGTGTGGTCCAGGCCCATCAACCATAGGATCGTCGCATGGAGGTCGTGAACGTGAAGCCGGTCATTGACCGCGTGCAATCCGAGCTCGTCCGTGTCGCCGATCACCTGCCCGCCTTTCACGCCGCCACCAGCCATCCACATCGTGAAGCCGGTGGGATTGTGATCGCGCCCATCGCCTTTCTCGCTCATGGGCGTGCGGCCGAATTCACCGCCCCAGAGGACGAGTGTCGAATCCAACAGCCCGCGCGCTTTGAGGTCCTTGAGGAGGCCGGCAATCGGTTTATCAACGGCCCGGCAAAGTTCGGCATGGTTTTGCTCGATCTTCGAGTGCGCGTCCCATTTGCTGCCCGTGCCACTGTAAAGCTGGACAAATCGAACACCGCGCTCGACGAGTCTGCGCGCCAGCAGACAGTTCCGGCCGAAAACCGCGGTCTCTTCCTGGTCCAGCCCGTAGAGTTGTTTCGTCGCCGCTGATTCCGTCGACAAATCCACCGCTTCCGGCGCCTCGGCTTGCATGCGGAACGCCAGTTCATAACTGCGGATACGGGCGTCCAGTTCGCTAGTCTGTGGATGGGCCAGTGCGTGCTGTCGATTCAAATCGGTCAGAAAGGCCAGTTTCGCGCGCTGTTGTTCCTCACTGATGCCACGGGGCGTATTGAGATTGGGAAACGGCTCGGTGGCCGAGCCCAGCCTCACACCTTGATAAAGCGCTGGCATGAACCCGGGTCCCCAGTTGCGCGGACCGCCAATCACCTGACCATTGTTGTCACACAGGACCGTAAACGCCGGCAGGTTTTGATTTTCTGTGCCCAATCCATAACTGACCCACGCGCCCAGGGAAGGGCGGCCACCGAGGATCGAGCCGGTGTTCATCTGGCCGACGCCGTTGGCGTGGTTGAGGCCATCGCACCAACACGAGCGGATCACCGCTAAATCATCCACACACTCGGCCATGTGGGGCAGCCAGTCCGAGACCCAGATCCCGCTCTGACCGTGTTGCTTCCACTCGCGCCGATCGGCCAGCAGTGGCGCATCCACTTCGCCCATGGCGGTCATGATAGGGCCAAAGCTTTCGGGCAGCTTCTGGCCGGCGAGCTCTCGGAGCTTTGGCTTATGATCGAACGTGTCGAGATGACTCGGGCCGCCCTCCATGAACAGAAAGATCACACTTTTGGCTTTCGCTTTGAAGTGGGGCGCCCTGGGAGCCAGCGGATTGCCAGGTGATTCGGCCGCCGCGGCGAGCACTGCGTCGCGCTGCAGCAGCCAGGCCAACGCCAAAGCGCCGAAGCCGGCGCCGCCGCGCGAGAGAAAATCGCGACGAGTGTAAAGCAGCTCGTGATGAGGCCGGAGTAGTTTCGCATTCATGATGAGCTTCGACTAATCGATGTAGAGAAATTCGTTTGAGTTGAGTAGCACGTGACAATAATCGATCAGGGCCGCGGTGTCAGGATCCGATGACTGAACGGCTGGAACCTCAGGGTTTGCTTCGGGTTGGGGGATTCGTGCCGCCTGGTCGCGCAGAAAGGCAAGACCCTGCTCCCTTTGGCTCGCCGTTGGGTCACGACGATAAATCATTCGGTAGGCCCCCAAGACAAATTCAGCCGGGTCATTTCCCGGCAGTTTTTGCAGCCGACTCGCCAGCGCGCGGGCGCGTTGCAGCACGTAGGGCCCGTTGATCATGACCAGCGACTGCATCGGCGTGGTCGTCACATTTCGTTGCGGGGTGCTCGTGTACGGGTCCGGAGGGTCGAGCGCGCCCAGCAGCGCGTCTCGGGAATTGCGCATCCATTTGATATAGATGGTTCGACGCGGCTTCGAAGCGTCCACACTCGGGCCACCGCTGGCCAGGTCCAGTTCCGCGCTGACTTTGAGCATTGCGTCGCGAATTTGATCGCTGTCGAGTCGCCTGACATTCTGGCGCCAGAGCAGCCGGTTTTCAGGGTCAATTTTGGCCGCTGAATTCGCTGCGCGCGAAACGTTGCTCCCGACGCGTCTGGGACCTTCCCTCTCTCCTCCTTTGGAGGAGAGGGTCGGGGAGAGGAGGTTGTCTCCCGTAACCTGGCCGGTTTGGAGAGGCGAATTATCCTCAACAACCGCCCTCTGCCGGTATGTCGCGCTCGTAAGGATGAGCCGGTGCACTTCCTTAATGCTCCAGTTGTGCTCGGTGAAATATTTCGTCAGCCAGTCCAGCAATTCAGGGTGAGAAGGCGGTTCGCCCAGGTGCCCGAAATCGTTCGGCGTGGCCACCAGTCCGCGGCCGAAATGGTGCTGCCAAACTCGATTGACGAGCACTCGCGCGGTCAATGGATTATCCCCGCGAGTCAGCCATTTTGCCAACGCGGTGCGGCGGCCGGTCGAATTCGTTGAACCGGCAACCGGCTCGATGTGCGCGGGCGCCTCATCCAATACTGAAAGAAAACCTGGCTCGATGTGCGTCTCCGTTTTGTCCTTCGGAATGGTAAGGGGCGGCGCCACTGGACCGATATCCGTGACCAGCATGGCACCGGCCAAATCCGCGGGCTTCAGCGAGTCATATTCTCCCAACTCGCGCAGGAGCGCGTCGCGCCTTTCCTTTTCTGCGCCTTTGAATTTCGTCTCCAGTTTGTCGCCCTCATCGGCGACTTGCCGGTAAGCCAAATCGTGCAGTTGCTGCTCGTAGGCTGTTCGCTCGCTCGCGGGTTTGTGCATGAGGGCCTGGATGTCTTTTGGCAGTTTGTCAATGACAGCCTTGATGATCTTTTCTCGCGCCGGCCGTTCGAGTTCCTCGAGCTGCGAACGCACATTCGCCGTCGCCATTTCCCATTTTGCGAGTAGCTCCCGATGCGCCTTGACCTGATCGGGCGAGGCCAGCGGCACATCATCGCGCGGAGAGAGAGCGGCAAAAAAGGCCTGCAGCCGGTAGTAATCTCGCTGCAATATCGGATCGAACTTGTGATCGTGGCATCGAGCGCATTGGATGCCGACACCGAGGAGCGCGTCGCCGGTCACATCGGTGATGTCGTTGAGGATGGTGGCCCAATGAGCTTTGATGTTCCGCTGGTTGTATTCGTAGATCCAGAGGCGTAAAAAGCTGACGCCTATGAGTGCATCAGGATCATCGGGCCATAATTCATCGGCGGCGAGCTGCTCCATCAGAAACCGATTGTAGGGTTTGTCCTTATTGAAACCGCGGATGACATAATCGCGGTAGCGCCAGGCACTGGACCGGAAGGCATCGGCTTTATAGCCGTCGGATTCCGCATAGCGAACCAAATCGAGCCAATGGCGCGCCCATTTTTCGCCGTATCGCGGATTGTCGAGAAGAGCATCCACCAGCTCCTCGTAGGCTCGCGGCGATTTGTCGGCAACGAAACGCTCGACTTCTTCAGCCGTCGGCGGCAGGCCAATCAGGTCGAAATAAATGCGGCGCGCCAGTGTGTGTCTCTCCGCTTCTGGCGACGGCGTCAGATGGTTGGCTGCCAGCCTGGCCAGGATGAAATTGTCGATCGGATTGCGAGTCCAGCGAGCATCTTTCACTTTAGGCGCATCCACCGCCCGAACCGGCTGAAAGGACCACCACTTCCGATCCTCCGGTGTTATCCCTCTTCCGTTCGATTTGCCGAGTGCGACCGGTGCGCGCTCCGAATAAGGCGCCCCCAGGCTGACCCATCTCGCCAGCGTGGCCACCTGCTCCTCGGTGAGGCTCTTTTTGGGCGGCATTTGCAGATCCGGATCGACGCGCCGGACGGCCCGGATCAGCAGGCTTTTCTCCGGATCCCCTGACACAATCGCGGGCCCGGATTCCCCGCCTTTAATCAGCGCTGGGCGGGAGTCGAGGAGAAATCCGCCTTTGATTTTTTCCGCCTGATGGCTATGGCATTGATAGCAATTGTCGGCGAGGAGCGGCTGGACCTGCTTTTCGTAAAAATCGATTTGCTCCGAGGTAAAGCTCGGATTGTCCCTTTCAGCGGCACGCAAAGGCACAAGGCACAACATCGCCGCAGTGCAAATCGTGACCGGGAAGCGCATGAAATGACCGAAGCCGCGCGCGGCGACGGCAGTCATAAACTTGAAGCCCGACATACGCTTTGAGCACTTTCGAGCGGCGATTGAGAAAATCTAGTCCATCCGGTCGGCGGAGCAAGAGGGACTTTTGGTCAACCGCATAAGCTTTTTCAACCCGAGATCGTTTCAAGCTGTTACTGCAAGCCGTTCGGCTGGAGTTTGAAATGCCCGCGCCCGGAATAGAAAATCGACAATGTTCCCTTCGTGCGGCTGGAGCCAGTCGAGCTTCGTCGTTGGGATCGGGCCTATGTTTAAGCGGTCGATGTTCGTCCCGTCGATCAGCTGGCGCTGCCACCTCTTGTCGTTCGTGATCGCGGACGCCACGAGCGTCGGGCCGAACTTGTCAATCATCTGCTCCTGCGGACACTGAACCACGGTCACGTACGGGAACATGTACTCAGTGTTGGCGATGGTCGCGTCCGGGGATGGGGAGTGGATGACCCACGGGCGAAGATAGGCGCAGCGTTCTTTCTCGACCAACCTGGGACCAAACTTCGCCGTCACATCTTCTGCCCCGCTTTCTTTGATCTTGTCCCGGATCGAAGCGTGAATCGCCTGCGCCTGGCCCAGCACCGTGAAAGCCGCCAAGCCGGCTGTAGGGTCCTCAGGCGGCTTCGGCGTGATCGGCCCCAATCGCTCGGCTAGCGCCGCGGCGATTTCTTTAGTGTGACGCGATGCCCACACGCCCGAGGTGTTGATGCAGCCGCGGCCGCTGTTCACATAGACGCCTTCAACGATCAGGTCGATGTACTTTTGCCAATCGTCCACGACGTCGTCACCGAGAAGGACCTTGCTGAAGCCGGGCCCATGAACTTGCACGCGCGGATTGCCTTCGTACCGTTTGACCGTTTCAGTGCTGCCAAAAATTTTCGTACGACGAACGCGGTTCACTACTTCAGCGCCCATTTCCCCGGCGCCGGGATAAATGCTGATGGCCTCGCGCGGCACGCCGGCTTCGGAAAACGCCGCCGCCATCCGGTAAGGCGTCCACGGCTCCTGTGGGCCGGGTTTGAGCACCAGCCCGATTTGCATCGGTATGACCGGCAGCCAGAGCGTGTGGACACCCGGCGAATTCGAAGGTAGCACCAGACCAAGCACAGGTGATTGCGCCTGGTAGCTGACGATGACGCCGCGCGATTCCATACCGTAACCGCGAGAAAGAATTTCCAGGTCCAAGCCGCGCGTTAGGCAATCCAGAATGCGATCCATGTTCGAGAGAACGAAATGGTTCTTCGCCATGTTCGCTTTGCACATGTGCTCGGGGAGGCCAGTCGAAGCCGATTGCTGGCGCGCGAAATCGTCGGGCGACTGCACGCCGTCGCCCATGGGCAAGGTCGCATCTTTGTAAAGCCCCGCGGCTTTCTTCATCATGCCGATCAGGTCGCGGATAGGGATTTCGCAGAGGACGTCGCGTGCGCGCTGCGCCTGGCGAATGTCTTTGGCGAGCAACCCGGCATTGGCCAGGCTCACCTGGGCCAGTGTTTCGCCCGTGGAAAAATGAATGACGTTATCGACTTCGAGGCTCGTGTAAGGCTTGCCCCAGCGCAGCACAGGAATGTTTAACATAAAATGGCGCAGCAACGTAGCAGTCGAGGTAACGAGGCTCAAATACTTTCTTCGGATTTATGCAACAAAACTGTTGCGCTTCGAGAATGGCGATGTATTATGCAACGTAAATATTGCATATATGAACCAACCAACTGAACAAAACAAAATCGAGAAACGAATCGAGTTGAAGGCGCCAATGGGCCGTGTCTGGCGGGCCCTCACAGATTACCGGGAGTTTGGCGAGTGGTTTCAAGTGAAGCTGGATGGTCCCTTCGCGGCGGGCCAACCCGCGCGGGGCTCCCTGACATACCCCGGGTATGAACACCTCAAATTTGAACTGGTCGTACAGAAGATGGAGCCAGAGAGGCTCTTTTCCTACACGTGGCATCCGCATGCGATAGATCCCAACCAGGATTACTCGAAGGAAACGCCCACGCTGGTGGAATTCCGATTGGAAAAGACACCGGGCGGCACATTGCTGACGCTCACAGAGTCGGGCTTTGATAAAGTTCCGGCAAACCGCCGCGCCGAGGCGTTCCGCGCGAATGAAGGAGGCTGGAGCATCCAATTGGATAACATTGCCAAATATGTCGCAAAGAAGTCGTAGAGTTCAGGCCGCCAGGCTGCAGGCTTGCGCAGCTATATTCGCCGCGCTTGGCCAGGAGACGAGGCTGTCGTTGGTGACCAGGCTGTCCGAGGGCCATCCCTGCTCCATCTCCCAGTTGACGGGGGGCTCGAACCTGACGCGCCAGGCCGTGACTCGACACCTCCGTGTGCTGGAGGAGGTCGGGCTGGTGCACAGCACGCCATCGGGCCGTGAAAGCCTGTTCGAGTTGGATACACGCCCGCTCAAGGACATTGGGGAGTATCTCGATTTCGTCTCGGACCGGTGGGACGAGGCGCTGGGCAGGCTGAAGGCGTTTGTCGAGCGGTAACGTCGCTCGCAGTACCGTAGTGTCAATCAGAGTCGGGCACTGGTTGACAGCGAGGCGTGGACGATTGAATCTCGTTCCAGTATGCGACTCCTATCAAACCAGGGATCGATCAGATCGACGCTATTGCTCGCTCTTGGCCTGGCAACTGCGACCTCGGCTCTGTCGAGCGCTGGCGAGGGCATTGAGCAGGGTGGTGATTGGCCGTGTTACGGCAACGATCCCGGCGGCATGAGATACTCCCCACTGATTCAGATCAACCGCGAGAATGTCTCCAAGCTCAAGGTCGCCTGGACATTTCACACGGGCGACATTTCCGATGGAACGGGGAAGCGGAAGCGGAGTGGTTTCGAGACAACACCGCTTTACGTCGATGGAGCGCTCTACCTGACAACGCCTTTCAACCGGGTGATCTGCCTCGACCCAGAGACGGGCGCTCAGCGATGGGCGCACGATCCGAAAACCAAACTGGAGTGGGATTATGGCGATGGGTTAATAAATCGCGGCCTGGCGACATGGGTGGAATCTGCGTTTGCTGGCGTTCAAACCGGAAAAGGTGGTCCGCCACGGCGCCGTCTCTTCGAGGCCACGTTAGACGCGCGGCTTATCGCGCTGGATGCGGCCACCGGAACTCCGTGTTCTGACTTCGGCAAACGGGGTGAAGTGAGCCTGCGCGAGGTCGCGCGTTACGCGCCGGGCCAGTATCACATGACTTCACCTCCGGCAGTCATCGACGATTTGGTGGTGGTCGGCTCGGCGATCGACGACAACACGCGCGTGGATATGCCCGACGGAGTGGTTCGCGCTTTCGATGTGCGCTCCGGGGCGTTGCGCTGGAGTTGGGAACCGCTCCCACCCAACCAGCAAAGCTCCGCCGCACAGACTTCCCCGAAAACATGGCGCACGGGCGCAGGCAACGCGTGGTCGATCATGACCGTTGATCCTGAACGGCACCTGGTCTTCGTTCCGACGGGCAGTCCAAGCCCCGATTATTTCGGGGGATTTCGCCCCGGGGACGACAAGTGGGCGAACTCGGTAGTGGCCTTGCGCTCGAGGACGGGCGAGCTGGCGTGGGGTTTTCAACTGGTTCATCACGATCTTTGGGATTATGACACCGCCGCCCCGCCGCTGCTGGCCACCATCGAGCGCAACGGCCAGAAGATTCCTGTCGTCATTGCCGGCAACAAGACGGGTTTTCTTTACGTTCTGAATCGCGACACGGGCGCGCCGGTTTTCCCGGTGGAAGAGCGTCCCGTGCCGCAGAGCGACGTTCCGGGCGAGATCACTTCACCGACCCAGCCGTTTCCGGTCGCCCCGCCGCCACTGGTTCCGCAGACGCTTTCACCGGAGCGCGCCTGGGGCATCAACGAGACGGAACGCAATTCCTGTCTCAAACGACTCCGGGAGCTGCGGAACGAAGGCGTATTCACTCCACCCACTTTGCAGGGCACGCTCGTCATCCCCGGCAACGTTGGCGGCATGAACTGGAGTGGATTCGCGTTCGACCCGACGAGCCATCTGCTGATTGCCAACGTCAACAATCTGCCCGCGAAAGTTCGGCTGATCCCGCGCGCCGAATTCGAAAATTACCAGGGACGAACCGAAAAGGGCGAGTATGCCGCTCAGGCCGGAACACCCTATGGCTTGTTTCGCAATTTCCTTCAAGCCCCTTCCGGCCTTCCTTGCTCGATGCCTCCCTGGGGCATGCTGACAGCCGTGGACTTGGTCGAAAGCAAAATCCGCTGGCAAGTGCCGCTCGGTTCCATGGGAGTCCTGGGCAATACGCAAGGCACGATTCCGCAAGGTTCGGTGAGCCTTGGCGGTCCCATCGTTACTGCCGGGCGATTAATCTTTGTCGCCGGTACTCTCGACCCGTTCATTCGCGCATTTGATGTTGAGACCGGAAAGGAGCTTTGGAAAACCCAACTGCCCACCAGCGGTGGCGCCACGCCGATGACCTACCAGGCTCACAATGGGGGCAAACAGTTTCTCGTGATCGCAGCAGGCGGCCACGCGAAAGTGCGGGAAGAGCCGCAAAGCGATGCACTGGTGGCCTTCGCTCTGCCCTGAGCAGGAAATCGTAAGCCGTCGCCGAACATGTCACAAACCCGTTTTGTAATTCCCCATGCGCGCAGCATCGTTGCGGCGGCGTTGGCCCTCCATCTGGCGGCCACTGGCGTGACGGCCACAGACTGGCCTCAGTTCCGCGGGCCGAATCGCGACGGAACTTGGGACGAGACTGGAATCCTCGAAACATTTCCCCGCAACGGCTTGAAAATCTGCTGGCGGCATCCCGTCGGCGGCGGGTTCTCCAGTCCCGTCGTGTCCAAAGGCCGGGTCCTTGTATCGGATGTAGAACTGGTAAAGCCATCACCGCGCGAGCGCGTGCATTGCTTCGACGAAAAGACGGGCAAAATTCTTTGGGTTTATCCCTACAAAGAGAATTACCTGGAATGGACTTTTGTGCCCGAGCGCGGCGCCGGCCCAACCGCGACTCCAATCGTTGAGAACGACCGGATTTACGTCGTTGGAGCTTATGGTCACGTGCACTGCCTGGACGTGAAAAAAGGGACCGTTATCTGGGAGAAACACATCGGGCATGAATATGAGGTAGCCGAGATGTCCTGCCGGCCTTCGCCTTTGATCGAGGGCTCGCTGCTCGTGGTTTTCACTGGGGCGAAGCCCGGTGCATCGGTCATGGCCTTGGATAAACAGACTGGCAAAGAAGTATGGCGAGCGCTCGACGACCATGTCTCCAGCAGCACGCCGATTATCATTACCCTGGCGGGCAAACGGCAATTGATAGTCTGGAGCGATAATTCCATCGCGTGCCTGGATCCGGCAACCGGGCACATTTATTGGCGCGAGCTGATGTCCACGAGCAATAATGATTCGGTGCCTACGCCGGTGTTGCAGGGGAACCGATTGTTGGTAAGCGGGTGCATGTTGGAATTGAGCGGCGACCCTCCCACCGCGCGTTTCCTTTGGCCGGAAAATCGCGTGGGCTCCAAACGGCTGCTGAGCAACACTTCGACCGCCATGTGGCAAGGGGATTACATTTATAGCGCCAGGACCGGCGGCCCGCTCGTCTGCCTGGAAGCGGCCACGGGCCGGGAGGTTTGGACCACGAACAGTGTGACCGCACAAAGAAACGGCGCGAGCATCCATATCGCGCCTCAGGGTGGCGGATTTTTTCTATTTACGGATGAGGGCAATCTGATTCGCGCTCAGTTGTCCCCGGAAGGCTATAGCGAAATCAGTCGAGCTCACTTGATCAATCCTACCTGGCCGTTCAACGGGGCAAAATTTGTTTATGCGCCGCCGGCTTTCGCCAATCGCCATGTGTTCGCCCGCAGCGAGTCGGAAATCGTCTGCGCGTCACTGGAGAAGGGACGGTGAACGGGGAAAGGGTGGTCGTATGAGGAACGATCCTGAACCACTAATCTCGCGAGGCGCGCGAGGCGGGACCAATAAACACTAATGGAACGGAGAAAAGAGAGGTGCTCTTGGTAGAATTGGGACCGCTACCTAAATGCTGACCGCCCCCCGCGGGCTGTTTGGGCAGGCAGCCGAGGAAATTAGTGTTGATTCGTGTCGATTCGTGGTTGCCTGCTTCATGGATACGGATTTGGAACGGACTTTTGTGCCTGAGCAGTCTTGGCTGCGGCGGGCAATCCTTGTTAGTCTTTCGAATGTTCATCATCTGGGGAAAGAAGCGGATTGAACGAAAACAGGGGATGGTGGCCGACTTTTGTCCCATCTGCCGCGAGATTCGCGCGTTTACGCTTATCCGAGTTGGCCTGGCTGACCACATTTACTACGTCTCCTTCGGCCAAGGCAAACTGGCGGGTTACATTATCCGCTGCGACACGTGCGGCGTGGCGTTGAAAGTCGAGCCAACTCAATTCACGACGGCCGAAAAGGACCCGCGAACCGACCTGGAAACGCTGATTCAGCGCACTTTTCCCCGCCTGCGAGAAGCACTCGCGCAGCGCCTGGAACTGGAACAGCGGATCAAGCGGACCCGCTCGGCCCTGACCGCGGAGCAGTACAAGGAGTTTCTGATGGAGCCATTTGCCCTGTTGAATCCGATGGTGGAAGAGCGGTTCGCCGAATCCACAAAAATGGACAAGCAATCAGGACTCGGCTGCCTCGGCACGATACTGCTTGGCGGCGGACTGTTCTTTGGCGCGATGGCTTTCCGAGGACCAGCTCAGGATCGAATTCTGATCGGCGCGGCCATACTTGCCGGGATTGGCACTATTTACACTTTTGTCCAAATGCACCTGGGGCCAAAGAGGTACTTCCGGGCCCGCGTACTGCCTTCACTGGTAAAAAGTTTGAGACCTTTGCAACCAACACGCCAGGATTTGGAGGACTGCCTGGAACGCTGCAAAACGCTGGGCCTAAGGATTGGCAAGGTCGCCAAACTCGATGAGGTCTGGGCGCTGCTGGAGCGGCAAATTGCGGGATTCGGTTCTTGAAGCCGTCATGCATTGCCCGCAGGGTGCTGCTGTTGAAGATGACCGGTGCGGAGGTCGCGCCCGTTTGCAGCGAGATCAGAATGGAGGACCTTCCATCGGTCGCGGTGGAGATTATTCAGGTAAACCGCAAGCGACACGATTTTTGTGTTCCGCTCGTCGCGTCGGTGAGGGCGTGGCAAGCGGTTGAACTCATGGCGATAGGGAAAAGGGCGGCATCTGAGCTATTGCACCGTCAGCGCGCCCAACTGGTCGAACCCTTGCTGATTGCCAAAATCGTCGGTGACAAAGGCTTCGACGCTGAAGAGACGTCCCGCCGCCTGGTGTTTGAAACTCAGGCTGTAGTGAATGGTGACGAGCGAGCCGGTGGGGCCACTGCCCTGGCTGCTGCTTTGTTCCAGATAAAGGGTGGCGGCGTCGGTCTCGAAGCGGGCCGGACTTCCCGCAACGGCAGTGCGCACGAAGCTGTCGCTGTGCGGATTGTAGAGACTGAAGGTATTCTCCGGCTCTTTCCAACGCACGGCGAGAACGGCACCCTGATCATCCACAATGAGTAAATCAATCGTATCGAGCAAACGCCAGTGCCCGGGATACGTCCAGCTCAGGTCGTACTCCAATCGTTCACCCACACCGACTGCTGTCAAAGCGGGCGTGAGTTGGCCCTCACCAATGCGCAGGTCGTCGTCAAGAATCGTGCAAGTAGCGGAGTTAGTAAGCAGGATGGCATTAGTGGGCGGGCTTAGTTCGACACTAAAGGTCTCATTCGGCTCGATTAGCCTGTCCCCAAATACCGGCACGATGATCGATTTCGGGATATTCGCGGGGCCAGCGGAAAAGCCGAGCACGCCGGTGACTGAGGCGTAATCGGACCCGGCGGTCGCCGTGCCGTTCGTTGTGTGATAATTCACGGTGATTAACACGGTGGGCGGTGCGGTCAGGCTAACCATGAAAATGGCGTTGGTGGTGCCGCTGTTACCTTCCCTAACCGTGGTGCCGCTGATAATCATGCCGTTCTTAACGGTAATGCTCACCGTGGCGAGGTTTGAGTTGGTGTGTCCATCGCTGATCGAGTAGGTGAAACTGTCCGAACCGATGAAGTTGGTTGCAGGGGTATAAGTCACGACGCTCGAGCCCAGTCCTATGGTCAACGTTCCGTGGCTCGGAAAACCAACAGTCGGAGTCAGCGTGTCGCCGTCCGCATCTGAACCCAATAAAGTGATGGCCACGGAACGGTTTGCGGCAACCAGCACCGAGAGGTTTTGCGCCGTGGGCGGATGATTGATTCGCGGCGGATTGACGATGATTGGTTGGACGGTGCGGTTGTCGCCGCAATTGTTGGCGCTGACGGTCCACATGAAAGAATCGCTTCCGATGAAATCGAGATTGGGCACGTAAGTGACCGTCGGTGGATTGGCCGAGAGATTAGTGGTGAGCAACGTGCCGTGGGTTGGATTGGCGCTAATCGTCACTGTGGAAGGACCGGCTGTGTTGCTGCAAAGCAGCAGCGTCGGAATTGTGAGCGTGATGGGAGTATTGAACTCTGTTGTGACGGCTGAATTGGTCAGGGGCGGAGGGGGCGGATTGGTAAATACGGTGATGGGCTGAGTCGCGCTATTCGGGGAGCAGTTGCTGGCGCTGACGAACCAGCTCATCGAATCGGAGCCGACGAAATTCAGGTTGGGGACGTAGGTGAAGGAAGGAAAATCTGAAGTGAGATTGGTGGTGATAAGACTGCCGTGAGCGGGGCCAGTAGTGATGTTGATGACGGGTGGTCCTGCCGGGCTATTAGTGCACAGCATCGCGGTGGAGATGGGGATCGTCACTGGGGAATTTGCCGGCGTACTAATTGTGGGATTGCTGGAAAGGGGAGGCGGAGGCGGGATGTTGGACACCCCGGCATTGACGAGGATCGGTTGGACTGCCGGGTTATCGGCGCAACCATCCGCGCTCACTGTCCGAATGAAGGAATCGGTTCCGACGAAATTGAGATTGGGGATGTAAGTGACCGTTGGGGAAATCGAAGCCAGGTTAGTAATGATGAGGGTCCCGTGCGCCGGGCTGGCATTGATATTCACTTTGGCGGGACCGGCTGTGTTCGTGCAAATAATAAACGTTGGGATATTGATGATGAGCGGCGTGTTCTCCTGCGCATTGACAGGCGAATTGGTGCCGATAAACCCTTGACCTGAACTGGTCAGCAAGCTCAACGGGAGAAAAGTGGCGCAGAGGAGGACTGGATACGAGGTGGTTTTCATGTGAGTGGAGGGTGCAATTAGTACGAACATTTTGTGAACTCAATTGGCGACTTGAAGGCGTTTCATGACGATTTGGATAACATGCCGGTTCATGGCGAGAGCACGCGGTAGAAGCGGATCGGGAAGGACGGCGCGCTGGTGTCGGTGAAGGAGAACACGCCACTGCCGTTGGCCGAGGCGGTGCCGATGCTGAGCCAGTTGGTGGTGGCCAGGTTGCTGTTGGCCTGAATGGTGTACGTGAGGTTGGAAAGGCCGGAGCCTTGGAGTTGTTTGAACCCGTTCGTCAAGGAAGTGATGGAACTGAACTGCAACGGCGGAGATGCGACGCGCGTTAAAGTCACCTTCGCTCCAGGGCTGTTGTAGGTGATCTGAAAAAGTTGTCCGGCAACCGGGAAGGTCGCACCGTTCGTTAGTCCAGCGAATGTGCCCACCACTGGCGCGGTGCTGTTGCCGATGATGATGGCGAATTCAGTGCCGACCGCGGGTGAAAAGTTGCGCGAAACCTGAAGTGCGCTGCCGCCCAGAATAATGTCGTTGACGACCTGGAGTTGATCGAAGCCGCTGCCGGCGGTGTCATTGTTCAACTCGACGGCGAACGTCGAGGCTGCACCGAGTGACAGGACGGACGCCAGCATCGCACCAGGGGATCCGAGGGTGGCACCCGGACTAAAGGTGCCGGCGATGTTCGTGACGCTTCCGACGTTGCCCGTGCCGCCGAGCGTTCCGCCGACGATGGTGATCGGGCTTGAAACGACGCCGCCTCTCACAAACAGCGCGCCCGCCTCGACGCGGGTTGGGCCGAAGTAGTTGTTGATGGCCGAAAGCGTCAACGCGCCCGAACCAACCTTCGTGAGGCCGCCAGTGCCGCTGATCACGCCGGCGACGGCGGTGTTGCCGCCGCCACCCAGGGTCAGAGTTTTGCCGTTGGAATCAATCGCGCCGGTCAGGTTGACAGCACCGGGCGAGGCACTGAACGTCTGGTCGGCCTGCAACCGCAGCGGCAGGGCGACCGTGACCGTGCCGGCGTTGGTGTTCGTGATACCGGCGTTGAGGAGAATCTGGTTTCCGTTGAGCAGGTAGTTGGTGCCGCCGAAAGTGATTGAGTTGAACGTGGTGTCGGCGGCGAGGTTGTTGAAGTTGGTGCGCCCGCCGACGCCGTCGAGGAACACGAGGTCGTCGCCCGGTTGCGGCACTTCGTCCGACCAGTTGGCGCCGTTGCTCCAATTCGTGTCCGCACCCGCGCCGCCGGTCCAGGCTTCCGTCACGCCGCTGGGCGGAATGAAACTGGTGATCGTGAGCACCACGTCGTTGCTGTCGCCACCCTGATAAGTGATTTGATACTGCCGGCCGGAGACGTTGAACAGCGCGCCTTCGGGCAAGCCGTTGAATGTCCCGGTGACAGGATTCGGGCCAGCGTTGTTGATGATCTTGAAGGCGGTGCCGCCGTCGTTCGTGCCGATCGTCCCGGAGAAACTCAACGTGCAGCCGCCCAAATTCACCGAGCCGGCCACATTGAGTTGGTCGTGCTCGCTGCCGGGTGTGGCGCCGTTCAAATCCAGGGCCAGCGTGGTGGCCGCGTTGAGCATAAGGTTGCTCGCGTACAAAATGCCCGTCACCAGACTGGCCGTGGTCGCGCCGGGATTGATCGTGCCGCCGGCGCCGCAGGTAATCGTGCCCACCGAACCCACGCCGCCGAGCGTTCCGCCGTTGAGCAGAATGGGATTGGCGGATTGCGCGCCGTTGACCAGCAGCGTCCCCGCGGCCACGACCGTGTTGCTGATGTAAGTGTTCGTGCCGCTCAATACGAGCGTGCCGCCGCCGGTCTTGGTCAGCCCACTGCTGCCGGAAATGTTCCCGGCCACTTTCAGTGTGGTGTTGTTGCTGACCGAGAACGTCTGGTTGCTGGCGAGCGTGAGGGGGCAGTTGACGGTGTTGGTGCGGAGCGGCGCGCTGTTGTTGGTGAGGCCGGCGTAAAGCGTCAGGGCGTTGCCGTGGACGACGTAGTTCGAGCCGGAGAAGGTGATGGCGTTGAAAATTGTCGCCGCCGCGACGTCGTTGGTGACGGTCAACCGGCCCTGGCCGGCGGGGAAAAGCAGATTATCTCCGGGCCCGGCCGCGACGTCGCCCGCCCAATTGGTCGCGTTGCTCCAGAAATTATTAGTGCCGCCGCCGTCCCACGTGCGCGTGATGCCGGTGACGAACGGAATCACTGTCAACACTACGTCGTTGCCCGTGCCGTTGGTGTAGGAGACAGCAAAGCGCGTGTTGTTGACAAGGAAGGATGCGCCTTCGGGCAAGCCGGCGAAGGTGTTGATGATTGCGTCCGTGCCGTCGTTGGCGATGATGAGGAATTTGTTGCTGACGGCGGGCGTGAAACCGAGCGCGACGTTGAGCGCGCAGCCGCCGAGATCAACGCTGCCGGCGACATTGAGCTGGTCGTAATCCACGCCGGCGTTCGTGCCGTTCAGCTCGACGCTGAGACCGCCAACAGGAGCGAGGCTGACATTGCTGCAATTGAGAATCCCCGGGCTGTCGCCGGGCGCGATGGTGCCCGCGCCGGAAACAATTCCGACCGTGCCGGTGCCGCCGAGCGTGCCCAAGCCCGAAGCCAGAAAGCTCAAGGCGCTGGCGGGTTGCGAACCGTTCACCAGCAGAAGCCCGCGGTCAACGAACGTCTGGCCGCTGTAAGTGTTGTTCGCGGTGAGCAGGAACGTGCCGGAGCCGTCTTTGGTGATTCCGCCTGTGCCCGTGATGAGACCGTCAAACTCACTGGACGTGGAAAGAGCGGTTTCGCCAACGTGAAGGTTGGCACTGGAACCGAGCAGGGCCACGTGGCCCACCCCGGTGAGAGCGTCCACGACTTCGGCGACGTTACCATTCAACACCAACTCGCCGGAACTGTTCACCGTCACGACTGCATCAAGATCAATCTGGCCACTGGTATCGCAGCGCACGACATCGGTGTCCGTGCCGCCGACGTTATCGCCGACGACCAACGCGCCGGGAATGGCCCGATGGGGGGACGTTTTGTTCAACACCAGCGTGCCTTGGTTGACCGTTGTCTGGCCGGAATACGTGTTGTCCGCGCCGCCGCTCAGCGCCAGCGTGCCATCGCCCGTCTTCGTCAAGCTGCCCGAGCCGTCAATCGGGCCGGAGACGATCAACAGGTCGTTGGTGGCGACGAAAACGGTGTAGTTGGTGGCGAGCGTAACGGGGCCGCCCCAAGTGTTGGTGCCGCTGGAGACGAGCGAGCCGCCGAAAAGGGTCAGCCCTTCGTTGGTCACGACAATGTTGTTCTGGAGCTTGAGCACGGCGCCGTTGATGACCAAGGTGCCGGAGTTGATTTGCCCCAGCGCGAATGAGTTGGCCAGAGTCAGCGTCCCGGCCCTGACGTCCATCTCGCCTGAAAAATCGTTGGAGCTCGTCAGGCTCAGTTCGCCGAGGCCAAGTTTGGTCAGGTTGGGGGCGCCCGAAATGCGCGAGGAAATTTCAGCGTCGGGAGACGGTGTATCCGCAGCGGTCGTGATATCATGGTCGGCGCCGACAAACATCAGTTGCCCGCCGGTGATCGTCGCTTTGGAAAGACTCGAAGGGCTGACGGTCAAATCTCCGTCAAGTCGAAGCAGGCCGGTGGCGCGCATGTCAACGGTGCCGGCAACCACGCTCAATCCGGCGATAACACCGGACTGGTTGTTCAGGTCGAGCGTGCCGGCATTTGTGACGGACACCGTGGCCGTATTGGCGAATTGCTCATTGGCCAGGCAACGCACCGTCGCCGGATCGGTCCCGTTTCCAACCTGCAAGTGTCCCAACACGGCCATGACACCGCTGGATTTGGAAAGCTCCAGTGTGCCGCCGTTGACGATAGTGCTCCCGGAATAAGTGTTGTCGTTGGTGCCGGCCAGGCGCAGCGTGCCTGGTCCGTCCTTCGTGAGGTCGCCGCCGCTAAGCACGTTGCTGAATGTCAACAGTGAATTCGTTTCCACCAGCACGGAAAGAGGGGACGACAGGGTGACGTGGCCCGTAAGGAGGTTGCTGCCGGACTGATTGCGAAGCGTCCCGGCCAGGTAAAACGTTTCCGCAATCGTGAGGTTGCCTTGCAACTGAAGCGTCGTGCCCGCCGCGATGTCCGTTTCCGTGCTGGCTGAACCCAAGCCGGAACTGTTCTGTACGGTGATTACACCTGCGTTGAGAGAAGTGAAGCCCGAGTAAGTGTTCGCCCCCGAGAGCGTCAGCGCGCCCGCGCCGGATTTGATCAGATCGCTCGCGCCGCTGACCACGCCGTGCATGAACGTGTCGCCGGCGCCGGTGATGGTGAACGTCTGACCGATGCCCAGAAAAATGCTGTTGCTGAAGGTCAGGCTCGCCGCCGAACGGACACAATTGTTGGTTTGCGCCGCGCCATTCGTGACCACAAACGAAATTGTGTTGTTGCCGCTGAACACGGAGGATGTGATGCCGTTGGTCAGCGTGACGGCGTTGCCGTGCAAGACGTAGCCGCTCCCGCTGAAGGTGATCGAGTTAAGATGGAGATTGGCGATATTGTTCGTGCTCGTCGGATTGGACGCGCCGATGGGAAAGACCAAATCGTCGCCGTCCACCGGCACCGCATTGTTGGTCCAATTGGCGCTGCCTGACCAATTGCCGTTGGCGCTGCCGTCCCACTGTTTGACGGAGGCGCGCGCTGCTGGCGGGAGAACCGAGAGCGCACTGAGGAGTCCAATCAGACAAATTTTCACATTCATAACCAGCGTTTGCTTTGATACTGTTTTACAAAGCATCATGGCGACAGCACGCGATAGTAACGCATTGGGAACGACGGCGCGCTGGTGTCGGTGAAGGAGAACACGCCGCTGCCGTTGGCCTGAGTGCTGCCGATGGTCAGCCAATTCGTGGTAGCGAGGTTGGTGCTGGCCTGGATGACGTAAGTGAGATTGGATTGGCCCGATGCTATAATCTTCTCAAACCCATTCGTCACCGTGGTGATGGAACTGATCTGCGCCGGTGGCGCGGCGACATGCGTCAGGACTACGTCATTGCTGCCGTTGCCGCCGTGGTAGGAAATTTGAAACAGGAACGCTCCCAAGGCAAAGATCGCGCCTTCGCCCAGGCCCTGGAAGGCGCCCTGGATCGCATCGGCGCCGTCGTTGTTGATGATCGTGAAGGTGGTACCGACGCCCGGTATGAACCCAACGGATCCGGTTAAAGTGCCGTCAAGAGCGACACTGCCGGTGACGTTGAGTTGGTCGTGGTCGCTGCCGGGGTTGGTGCCGTTCAGTTCCACGGCGAAATGCGTTGAAGTGTTGAACGTGACATTGCTGGAATTGAGCCGCCCTGGACTGTTTCCTGGCGCAACCGATCCGCCATTGGTGGCGACAATAGTCCCCACTGTCCCGGCGCCGCCAAGGGTCCCGCCGTCCACCGTCACCGGATTCGTCAGTTGCGTGCCGTTGACGAGAAGCGTTCCGGCGCTGACGCGAGTTTCGCCAGCGTAGGTGTTGTTGGCGGAAAGCACGAGCTTGCCCGAGCCAATTTTGGTGGCCGCGCCGGGGCCACTGATGACGCCGTTAAGATAGAGAATCCCGCTCAAAACTCTAATCGCGGTGTCCGTCGAGAGGGTGATGTCGCCGTCCCACGAATTGGAAATGGACGTTGACGAGCTGAGCGAAGCTCCGGCGGAGCCAGCCGTACCCGAGGAGTCGAGGGTCAGCGGTTCGGTTCCAACATGAATGCTTCCACTCAGGGCGATCACTCCATTGCTGTGGACCGCCGTGCCCGCGCCGGTGGTGCCGAGAGCAAACGGATGCATCACCTGGAGGGTACCTTCGTTCACAGTAACTGAACCCGAAAAGGAGTTGGAAGCAGCCAGTTCGAGGGACCCCGGGCCATTCTTGGTAATTCCACCGCTGCCGTTGATCGAAGCGCTGATCAACAGATCTGCGCTGGCATCAACAGCGTTGAATGTGCGCGTGATGGCCCCAAGCCCAAGGTGGCCACTAATAGTCGGAGTTCCGCTCACGGTCGCATCTCCGTTCATGAACAGCGTGCCCGAAAGCGTTGTGATCAGGCCGCCGTTCAAGGTGAGCGGGCCGACCATGTCGCTCTTGCTGTTTAAATCCAGGCTGCCCCCGAAGTTAACCGTGACAGAGGCTGCGTCGGCGATTTGGTCACCTTGCAGCAGCCGCACAAGACTCGAAACGACGAGCGGGCCGGAAATGGCATTGGTGCCGCCGGTCTTGTTCAGGAGCACCAACCCCGATGCGAACGTGGTGGGTCCGGAATATGTGTTTTCGCTCGTGCCAGAGAGCGTGAGTTGGCCGATGCCAACCTTGGCCAAACCGCCGCTGCCGCTGAGTGCGCCGCTCAATTCCAATGCGGAATTAGTCCCCACGCTCACTGCCGTGTTGGTCAAAGTCAGGGCGATTGAACAGTTGATCTTGTTCGTGCCGGCGGTCGGGCTGTTGGTGATCGCACCGTTGAGAGCGAAGGGGTTACCGTTGAGGACATAATTCAAGCCAGAAAGCGTGATCCCATCAAAGACGGTCGCCGTGTTGAAATTGTTGGTATTGACTGGTTGCGCCGCGCCAGGCGGGAACACCAGTTTATCGTGGGGTAGCGGGGCGACATTGCCGACCCAATTCGAGGCATTGCTCCAGAGAGAGTTCGTGCCCAGGCCGGACCACACGCGCGTGGCAAATGCGAGCGTGATCAACTCCACGTCGTTGCCGTCGCCGCCGCCATAGGTGATTTCCAGCACCGTCGAGCCATTGGTCAGCAGCGTCCCTTCCGGCAGGTTCGCGAACGTGTTGGTAATCGCGAGCAGGCTGTTGTTCTGGAGGATCACAAACCGGTCGCCAACGGCGGGCACAAAGCCAAAAACGGGCACAAGCGTCGCGCCGCCGAGGTCCACGTTGCCGTTGACGACGAGTTGGTCGTAATCAGGGCCGGCGACCGTGCCGTTCACATCCACGTCAAAGCTGGCGCCCGCCTCGAATTTCGCGTCGGTGCTGCAGGTCAGCCGTCCCGGCGTGAATTCGTCGCCCGGCGCGACCGCGCTGCTGCTGTGAGCGGTGAAGTCATGCACCGAACCGTTGCCTTCGAGCGTGCCGCTGTTGAGCGTCAGGCTGGCGAGGGCGACCGCGCCGTCCACGCGCAGGGGGCCGCTCTCCAGGGTGACAACTCCCGTGAATGTGTTGCTGCCGTTGAGGCTGAGACCGCCGTTGCCCACTTTCACGATGTTGCCGGAATTGGTCAGCGCGCCATTGACCTGGAAGTCACCCAACGAGCCGAAGGTGAGCGTGTGGGTGTTGAGGTTGATGCCGCTATTGAGGACCAGCGCAGCGCGGGACCTGTTGGTCCAGGTCTGGTCCGCGCCGACGCGCACGGGACAGTTGAGCGAGTTGGTGGAGAAGTCGTTCACCGCGTTGGTGAGGCCGTTGGTGAGCGTGAGGGCCGGGCCGAACACCATGTAGTTCGAGCCGAAGAAGTCGAGGCGCAAGAAATTGGACGGTGCGCCAGCGGTGTTGGTCATCAGCACGCGCGACACGCCGACGGGGAACACCAGGGAATCGCCGTTGGCCGGCGCGACGTTGCCGGACCAATTACCGGCGTTGGTCCAGAGTGCGGAGGAGCTGCCGTCCCAAATGCGGGTGGCGGCGCCAGCTTGTGTGGCCAACACGATGAGCAGCGCCAGGATCGGGAGCATAGGCATGGCTGCTGGCGCTGCCAGGTTCCTGGTGCGCGCAAGTTGGGCTTTCGTGCCAAAAGGTTGGGCAGCATTCATGGACTTGCTATTCGTTGCCCGTCGAACTCAATCGTTTGGTGACAGCACGCGGTAGAATCGTCTGGTGAACGACGGCGCGTTAATGTCGGTGAAAGAGAAGACGCCGCTGCCGTTGGCCACTGTGGTGCCAAGGGGCGTCCACACGATGACGGGATTCAGATTGGATGTGGCTTCGATCGAATAGGTCAATCCAGCCAGGCCCAGGCCTTGGATTTGCGTGTGGCCGTTGGTCAATTTGGAGACCGAATTGATTGTCGCCGGGGGCGCTTTGGTGCGGACCAACACGACGTCGTTGTTGCCGCTACCACCCTGATAGGTGATCTGGAAGGCTGTGCCGGCGAGCGGGAAGTATGCGCCTTCGGGCAGGCTGTTGAAGATGTTAGTCACTGCCTCGGCCAGATCGTTCGCGATGATCGTGAAAGCGTCGCCCAAAGTTGGTGTGTACCCCAGGGCCACACTGAGCGCGGCGCCGCCGAGGTCCACCGTGCCGCTGACGTTCAATTGATCGTAGCCAGAGCCGGCAACGGGTCCGTTTAGCTCGACCGCGAACACGGCTCCCGCACTGAAGTTGATGTTGCTGGAGTTCAGCAGACCCGGACTCAAGCCCGGGTTGACGATGCCACTGCTGGCGTTAATGACGCCCACGGCTCCGGTGCCGCCCAGCGTACCGCCGATAACTGAGACGGGAACCGATGGGCTGTTGCCATTCGCGTTAAGCGTTCCCGCCGTGACGGCGACATTGCTCAGGGTGAGACTCGCGTTAAGGTCCAGCCGACCCGGGCCGCTCTTGGACAGTGTGGGGCCGCTTTTAGCCGAGAGCGTGCCATTGACCTGAAGGTCGGGCGCGGCGGCGCCCAGCGCGATGTTCCAATCGTGCGTGCCCGGGCCGGCGAGCTGGAGGCCGCCGTTGATGACCGCGGTGTTTGAAGCGGCGTTGGCCACGACGTTGCCGAACACACTGAGCAGGCCTGCGCCGGTTTCGATGTCGCCCCCGTTGAAGACCAGATTGCTAACCGTTTCCACCTGGCCGTTAAGATTGAACAGAGCGCCGTCGCCCACCAGGATGATGCTCGCGCTGTCGGCGATTTGATTGCCGGACAAGAGCCGAAGTTCGGCGTTGGTGACGCCGTCGCCGATGGTCACCGGACTGGGCAAGACCAGGGGGCTGGGCAAGGCGGTAACGCCGTCGGGCTTGCTTAATTGCACCAGGCCCTGCAGCACGCTGAAGCCAGCGACGAAACTGTTGGAGGCCGAGCCGCCGATGACGAGTGTGCCGTTGCCGTCCTTGTTCAAGCTGCCATTGCCGGTGAGGGTGCCAGTGCAGGTGAGCGTCTTTTCAGTTCGAAACAGGCCGGCGCTGCCCGATTTGGCTTCGATGTTTCCGCTCAGCGTGACGTTTGTGGCGTCGGAGACGAGCAGCCCGCCGAGACGCATATCCTCGGCGATGGTGATGGAGCCAAACAACGTCGGCCCGAGGCGCAGACGCGCAGGTTCTTCAATGAGCGTGCGACTGGCCGTGGTGCCGAGCGCGTTGGTGTGGCTCACTTGGAGTTCGCCTTCGGAGATCGTGACCAGACCGGAGAACGAATTCGATCCGGTCAGGACGACCTGCCCGTCGCCGATTTTCTTCAGGCCGCCGCTGCCGCTGATCGCGCCGTTGAGCGTCATGAACTGCGTGGTGACATTGATCGTCAGCAGGTTGCTCGTGGTCGCAATGGTCGCGGCGCTCGAAAAAATCGCGCTGCCGCCGCCATCCAGCGAGACGGTTTGCGGCAGCGCCAGTGTCACCGGTAATGCAAAGGTGCTCGAGAGACTGGGGTAATTGAAAGACATGCCTTCGTGCAACGTGATGGCTGCGCCGTTCAACGAGTAGCCGGAGCGATTAACCTGGATGGAGCCGAACGCAGTCCCAGACGAATAGTCGTTCGTGTTTTGCAGGCGCAAGGATGTGTTCGTTGAGAAGATTAAGCTGTCGCCGGCTTGCGGCGCGACGCTGTTCGACCAGTTCGCCGCAGTGGACCAAAAGCTATTCGCGCCGCTGCCGGTCCAGATGCGATTCACGCCGGTGGTGACGGTGGTGAGCACGATGTCGTTGCCCGTGCCGCCAACATAAGAGATTCGCAGGACGACGCCGTTGCCCGCATCCACGAGCGCACCTTCGGCTAAGGATGCGAACGTGTTGGTGATCAGGTCCGCGCCGTCGTTGTCAATAATCGTGAACTGCGTGCCGTTGGTGGCGCTGAAGCCAGACAGCGCGGTGACCTGGAGCGCAGCATTGCCGAGGGTGACAGTGCCGGTGACTTTGAGTTGATCGTAACCGGCGCCGGGCGTGTTGGTGTGCAACTCGACGGCGAAAATCGTCGAGCCGTTCCACGTCACGTTGCTGCTGGAAAGAATTCCCGTGCTGGCACCGGGCGCCACCACACCGCCGGAAGCGAAGCTCGCCAGCGTGCCCACCGTGCCCGTGCCGCCGAGCGTGCCGCCGGTCAACCGCGCCGCCGTCGTCGAATTGTCGTTGAACAGAACCGTGCCTTCCTGGATGTAAAGATTGCTGGCCTGAAAATCACCGTTCACCACCAGCGTGCCGTCGCCGAGTTTGAGTGGCGTGGCCAGACTGGGAGTCGTCAACGAAGCTGCGAGGATCAAATCGTTTGTCGCTCCCAGTGTATGTTCGACCAGCCAGTCCTGAAAGCCAGCGGAAACCTGGGAAACGTTGCCGGTGATCACGGCGCTAACTGGGGCGGAGGCGGCCAGAGACGTGATATTGCCGAAGCGAAGCAGGCCCGTGCCGGTGGCCAACACGGTGCTGCCGCTCAGCGTAAGTTGGCCGATCGTGTTCGTGCGATTGGAGGTATCGAGCACCGAATCGTAGCGGGCCAGCGTGATGTCGGTCGTGGCGCTGGCTTGTTCGTTCGAGCGCAGATTCAGCGTCGCTCCGCTCGAATCCGTGCCAACGGTGATCGGCCCGGACAGCCCGCGCACACTTGCGAACTTCCCAGATGTTAGCGTGCCGGCTCGGACTTCCGTCGCGCCGATGTAAGTGTTTGTTTGAAGTCCGACGAGGATGAGTTCGCCGGAGCCGGTCTTAATGAGATCGCCCGCGCCGTCCATGCGGAATAGCGTCAAGGAGTTGTTCTTTACCTCGATGATGGCGCCGGGGTTGTTGGTGAAAAAACCGGAGGAGGTATGGTTGGTGCCCGCGGACGAGAGTGTGCCGCCGAGCGTGATCGCTTCGGTCAGATTCAGCGGCGTGGTGCCGCCGAAAGTCAGCTTCGCGCCCGGCAAGACGATCGTGTCCCCGTTGTTTACTCCGGGCCGGCCATTCAAGCCCAGGATCAGTTCGCCCTCAGCCACCGTGGTCGGTCCGACGTAGCTGTTGGAGGACGTCATTTGCATTTGTCCTGGCCCCACCTTCAAGATCGCACCGGTGCCGCTGATCACGCCCGGTACGTTGATGCCGGCAAAACCGGCTTGCGCGGCGTTGAGGGTCAACGCGTGGCCGTTGAGAGCCACGTTTTGAAGGAACAGCACACCGGTCGTGTCCAGGTTTGCCCAGGTCTGATCGAAGGTCGTTGTGATGGACAGATTGAGCGTCGCGCCGCCGCTGGCCACAGTAATCCCGTTGTCCACGCTGATATCGCTACCATTGCAGGTGTACGACCCGCCCTCAAAGCGCAGCGAAGCGAAGCCGCGTCCGGCGGCAAAGTCGTTGGTGTTGGACTTGCGCGCCGCGGAGGCGGGAAAAACAAGGGCGTCGCCTGCGGCCGGTGCCACGTTGTTGGACCAGTTCTGGACCGTGCTCCAGTTGTTGTTGGCGCCGGCGCCGGTCCAGGATCGGGTTTGGCCGGTCGGTGGCGTGAAGTAGGTGAGCACCACGTCATTAAAGTTGCTCTGATAACTGATGATGAAACCCGCGCGGCCAGCGGGTGTGTCAACAATGTTGGTCGCGCCTTCGGGCAGGCCGAGGAACGTGTTGGTAACCGGAGCAGTGCCGTCGGTCGCAATGAGAGTGAACTGGTCTCCGGGAACAGCGTGGCCGAAAAAATTGAGCAAGGTCAGTTGCAGCGCTGCTCCGCCCAGATCGATAGGCGCCCGGGCGTGGATGCTGGTGGAATTGGTCGGCGTGCTCAGCACGAATTGGACGCGGGTCGCGGGGTTCAACAGCAGATTGCTGCACGTGAGCGTGCGCTGGCCGCCCGTCAATCTTGGCGCCAATGCTCCGCCGGCGGGCCGGCTGATCACGTTGGCCACGGTGCCGGCGCTGGAAAGACTTCCGCCATTGAGGAGCACATTCATTACCGTGCCGGTGCCCTGATAATTGACTGTTCCACTGACGATCTCCAACTCGGCCAGCGAACTGTTGCCGGTCCAGGCTAAAATACCGCTGCCTTGCTTTTGCGCCTTGGTGCCGGCAGTCGCCACGATGACATCGGCGTTCAGCGTGAGAAATCTGTTGAACTGGCCGCCGTCATCAATACTCCATACGTGGGGGGCAGCGTTGCCCACCATTTTCAGCGTACCGGACAGGGTCGAGGACGTGTTGGTCAAGCTGGAGACATCCGCTACGAGCTTGCCGCTGACGCCCAGTGTGCCGGGTGAGGTATTCAGCGTCACGGCGCCGTTCAGGGTCAGATTTGAGACCGTATCCGAGTGTCCATTCAGCAGCGCCTGCCCGCCGTTATCCACGATCAGTGAGGCTGCCGGGGCAAATTGATCTGAAAGCAGCCAGCTCAGGACCCCGGTAGAAGTGACGAGCGCCTGGCCCGAAATGGCGTGGCCGCTGGAGCGGTTCAGTTCGACCGTGCCTTCCTGAATCGTAAGCGCGCCGCTGAAATTGTTTACTGCGCTGCCGCTAAATTGCAAAATGTTGGCGCCGCTCTTGGTCCAGTTGCCGGGGCCACCGACGACGCCGTTGAGGATCGCGCCGTTCAATTGGCAGAAGATGGTTCCTCCAGTGGTCAAGGTAAGAGCGCCGTTGAACGGCAGCGGCGCAGCTTGTCCGCCGCCGTTTTCTACCTGAAAAAGTTTCACCGTTCCGCCAGCCAGGGAGATGTTCTCGGCAAGCGAGTCCACGGAGGCCGGAAGCCCGGCAATCAGCAGTGTTCCACCGCTCTTGATCATCGTCAGCCCGGCCGTGGTGCCCAAGCCGTCCTTGTCCAGAAGATTTAAGATACCGCCAGTATCAATCGTCACCGGCCCGGTGAACGTGTTAGGCGAGTGCAAGTTGGCTTGCGCACCGATGAGCACGAGGCCGCCGGTGCCCTGGATTGGGTCGTTGAAATCAATCGGCCCTGCTCCTCCCGCAAGTGGATCGGGTTGGATGGTGAGGGTGTGGTCAGCCAGATCCAACACCGCATAGCCGTACCCGGAGCCCCATGCCGCATGCCCATTTACTTCAAGATAAAAGGTGGCGTCGTCGGCCAGAGTGACAGGGAAGTTAACCGTGCAAATGAGGTAGTTCGCCGGGTCCCCTCCGAATTTCATGGATTTTTCAAGGGAAACAGCGTTGCCCTCATGCAGCCAACCCGAAATGGCCGGAGAAGGGCCGCTTCTCATCGTGATTGACCCGAAGCTGGTGCCGTCAGGGAAGTTGTTTTTGGTTTGATACTCCGCGAGGGCGTAGGCAGTAGGAAAGAAAAGGTCGTCTCCAGGCAAGGGCGCCCCGCTGTCCCAGTTCCCGTCGGTCTTCCATCTTCCCACCGGGTTAAGGCTGGAGTTGTACCAGGAGCGCGTCGCGGCGTGAACTGCCGGTGGAACGCATAGAAGGATCGCGCAGAGAGCAATCTTCAGGGTGTCCATACTGAAGGAATTTGCGTTTGTTGAGCGTTTCGGCGCGGAAGCACCGCTACGGCATTTCAAGGCTTCCATAGGTGTTCTACTGCTTCCAAAGGAAAAAGACGGGGAAGGTCACGCAACGATGGCGAGTTCTTTTCGGCGCGAGATTCTTCGATTGCAGCGGTACTCTGACGAGACCCCTCTGGTGGGCGTGGGTGACGGTGCGCCCCAATTACTTGGGGGCTGGCTGGAACGACGGCCAAACGGGTCGGTCCGCCGCGTCCGCACAAAACCAATTCGCCCAAACGGTCCAGGGGTCCGTTCCGTCCAAGGCCGCAAGACGTTGGCGGAGGCGGAGGACCTGCTCCGTCGGGACGTTTTCCAGCATGTTCTGCGCGTTGAAACGCAAGCCACCAACGGCTTCGGCCAGTTCCGGCAGCCAGGATGGCACCGATGCCCCCGAAATGGGCACTTCCCAAATTCGGGCATGGTGATCATCCGAGCCAGTGACGAGCCAGCGGCCATCGGCGCTGAACTCGTCGCAGGTGACGCGGTCGCCATGCGCCATTGGCTCACTGATCGGGAAACCGGTTCGGGCGTCCCAAATTCGAGCCGTTCTGTCGTTGGAGCCGGTGACGACGCGCGTGCCGTCCGGACTGAAGCGCGCTGAGTTAACGGTCGCCTTATGCACCAATGGATCAGTGCTCGGCTGGCCAGTCGCGACATCCCAGATGCGCGCGATGTTGCCCGCGGCGGTAACCGCGCGGCGTCCGTCCGCAGTCAGGTGTGGTGAGGTTCGCTGCAACCCATCCGGGTGCTCGATTGGCGCGAGCAGTTGTTTGCCCGTTCGCGCATCCCAAACCCGCGCCGTCCGATCGCGCGAAGCGGTGATTACTTTCTGGCCATCTGGCGTGAACCGCGCGTTCTGGACGGCCTCTTCGTGGGACAGCGGGGGGGTGAGCGGTTCTCCTGTCGCCGCGTCCCAAACGCGAGCCGTGCTGTCCAGCGAGGACGTAACGATCTTGCTGCCATCCGGACTGAAATGGATGGAGAGAATCCAGGAACCGTGTTTGATTCGCTGCCCAATCGCCTGACGGGAGCGCGCGTCCCAGACCTGGGCTGAATAATCGTCGGAAGCCGTCGCGACGCGAGAACCATCGGGACTGAACTCGGCCCAACGGACTTTGCTTTTGTGCCGGAACGGCGCGCCGATGGCTTCCCCGTTCGACGCATCCCAGATTTGAGCGTTGCCGTCTTGCGAGGCAGTGAGGATACGACGTTCATCCGGACTGAACTCGGCGTAATCCACCCAGGAGAAATGTAGCAAAGGGGCGAACAATGGACGGCCCGACCGCACATCCCAGAGCCTCGCGGTTGTGTCTGCGGAAGTGGTAAGCAGATGCTGGCCGTCGCGACTGAACCGCACGGAGAGCAACGGCCCGCGATGTGAAAAGGTCGGGACCTGAGGCGGCCGGGTGCGAATTTCCCAAAGCCAGGCGTTGCTGGTCCAGAGCCGCGTGACCATGCGCATGCTGTCCGCGTTGAGTTGCGCGTCCCAAACCTCCCCGGTGTGCCGGAGCGGTTCGCCCCTGGGCTGACCGTCGCGGGACCAAAGCCGCGCGGTGTTGTCAGTTGAAGCCGTGAAAATCGTCTGCCCGTCTGCGCTGAATCCGGCACGTATGACGTAGTTATCGTGGCGCATCGACTCCCTGTCGAGACGGCCAGTCCGCCAATCCCAGACCCGGGCCGTGAAATCCTGCGAACCACTTACCAGGCGCGCGGTATCCGGACTGAACTCGGCCGATAAATTGTAGCGTTCGCTGCCGCTTTCCACGACACGCTGCTTGGGTTCGTGCGTCCGCGCGTCGAAAAACGACATATGCGAAACCAGCACTTGACTCCCGTCCGGGCTGAAGACGGCGTGGTGGGCCTTTGACCCGGCAATGGTGGTGAGCCGCTCGCCATCAGGCTCGCCGGAGTCCACGTTCCAAATCTGCACGATGCCATTGGTGGTCACAGTCACGACCTGGTTTGCATCCGGACTGAAAGCCACCCACTCCAGCCCGTTGGTGTGGACGAACGGACCGCTTCGCGGTTGCCCCGTCGCGGCATCCCAAACGCGGGCAGTGCAATCCTGTGAGCCGGTGACCACGCGTTCCCCGTTGGTAGAGAATTCGGCCGCCATCACCGTGCCTTGATGGACCATGGGCTGGCCCACGCGATGGCCGGTTGCCGCATCCCAAAGGGAGGCGGTCCGGTCGTACGACGCGGTGAGGACCAGTCGACCATCAGGACTGAAGGCGCCCAACCTGATAGACTTCGCATGTTGGAGATCGAAGAGTGCTTTTCCCGTGCGCGCGTCCCACATCCGCGCGGTGCCATCGAGCGACGCCGTGAGCAACCGTTTTCCGTCCGGGCTGAAACAAACAGTCATGATACGCGCCGCGTGCTGAAGTCGCGCGACGGGCAAGGAAAATCCGCACAAGGTCAGCGCCGACTGAATGCGCGCCGCGACCGCGGGATTAGTCGGATGCTGACGGAGCAAGCGCGCCAGGTGTGCAAGTGCCTGCGCCGCGCGGTCCTGTTCGAACAATGTCTCGGCCTTTTCATACGTGAGCCGCATGACCGCGTCCTCGGCGAGCCGGCGATGGCGCGCTTCACTCTCCGCATGGTGTTGGGCGTTGCGCCATTGCCACGTAACGCCGGCCAGACCGGACACGAGCGCAAACGCGAGCGCGCCGAGCGAGCCGGCGAGCGCTGGTTTGCGGCGGCACCAACGGACAAATCGTTCGCCCGAACCAATTGGCCTCGCCTGGATCGGTTCACCGCGCAGGAACCGCTCCAGGTCTTCCGCGAACGCTTGAGCGCTCGCGTAACGGTGTTCGGGAGCTTTCTGCAGGCATTTCAGGCAAATAGTTTCGAGATCCGGTGCGACGGCCGGATTCAACTTGCGTGGTGCCGCCGGCTCGTTTTCCTGAACCTGCTTGAGAATTTCAAGCGTCGATGCGCCGGAGCAAAGTTGTCGTCCTGCGAGCAACTCGTAGAGGATTGCGCCAAGACTGTAGGTGTCCGCGGCCGTAGTAAGTTCTTTGACGCGACCCGCGGCCTGCTCGGGCGCCATGTAGCCGGGCGTGCCCAGCACGGCGAGCGATTGTGTGAAATCGGGCCGGCCTTCCAGCACCTTGGCCAGACCGAAGTCGGTCAGGTGCGGCTCACCCTCTTCGTCGAGGAGAACATTGGTCGGCTTGAGATCACGGTGCAGGACGCCGCGTTGATGCGCGTGATGAACGCCGCGCGCCACGCGAGCCATCAAGTCGGCCGCACGCCGCTGCCACGGCGCATCCCGCGTCCGTTGGGCGGCGTTCAAGTCCGCGAGAGTTCCGCCTTCCACCAGCTTCATGCTGAAATACTGCTGGCCGTCGTGCTCGCCGATTTCATAGATGGGGACGATATTGGGATGATCCAACGTGGCAGCGGCTTCCGCCTCGGTGCGGAACCGATGGCTCTCGGCAGCGGTGGCAAGCTGGCCGGAGCGGATCATCTTCAACGCCACGGTGCGATTGAGGCTAATCTGCCGCGCGAAATACACGATGCCCATGCCGCCCTCGGCGATCTGTCCCAGCAACTCGTAGTCGCCGAGCCGACGGATTTTTCGCGCCGCGGGCACGGCGTTGAAGTCAGGTCGAGACGCGCTTGTCGCGGAGGTATGGCCTTGCGTCCTCGGATTAGCCTGGCCGCTGAACAACTCTATCAAGCACCGCGGACAAAAACCCTGCGGCGCGTCACGCGGCATTTCCGCCCGACACAGCGGGCAGAATGATGGCGGTCTGGACTCAGTCACGGCAGAGCGGATGGGTTGGAGCCGACCCGGATTTCATTTTGCCAGTCACTTCATACAAAGGAAAAGCCCAGGGAACGTCACATGTCCATCGCAGCAACCCGCACATTGTGTCTCACCCGGCCAGCACGGCCGACAAGTGGCGGACTTCCTCTTCGACCTCTCCCTCGGTTGTCACGGTCGCAGCAATTTCCGCCCGAAACAATTCCCGGCTGCGCTGACGCAAGCGCAGCACCGCCATTTTCACGGCGCCCTCGGACATTGCCAGCCGGCGACCCGCCTCGGCGTAATTTGTCGCTTCCGCCTCGGCCAGCAGGAATGGCTTGAGTTCCAGAAAGCGGTTGCGCAACCCGCGGTCGTTGTATTCGGCTTCAAGGCGTGCCAGGACGCATTCCAACAGGGTCAAAGCCCACCGTCGCTCGTACAGTTTTTCCGGAGTCAGCGGATCCACCGGTTCGATCGCATAAGAATCTTCGGCGTTCTGCAAGTCGAGCGGCACCAGAGAGACCTGGCCGCCGCGTTTGAGCGCCTGCGCCTTATCCCGTTGGTCGGCCAGAAAATTCCGCAATGACGCAAGGAGAAAAGAACGAAACTTGCCCTTTGTCCGATCGACGCGGCCGAGGCGGTGACGATCCAGCAAGTGCGCAAAAAAACCCTGAGTCAGATCCTGCGCGTCGGGGGGCGGATAACCTTCGCGCCGGATAAAGGCGTAGAGCGGTTTCCAATAAGCGCTGCAAAGCTTCGCCAGGGCCTGTTCGGATTCTGCGTTGGAAGACTGTCCAGTAAGGAGCACGACGTTCCACAGCGTGGAGGGGAACTGCGCCCCGCCGACGCTGGTCAAATCCGATTTGCCTTCTTCGCCGCGCATTTGAGAGTTCCGGGCACTCCGGAAAGCCACGGACCTTTCTGCAGGTTGGACTGACGGGCTGATTTGATAGTCGTCTTGCTAAACGATTTTGGCCGGACTTGCAAGCCGACCGATCTGGCGGCAGTGGTGAGCAAACGATGGCCGGCGGCCCGAAAATTCCCTACAACGTGGTGGCGCCCACCGGCATGCGGGCCGCCGTGGAAACCTGCAAACTGTCGGATGCGGGAGTCAGTTTCTGAACGGACCCGGCTGAGTCCACCAGGTTCAGCAGGTCCGTTCGACTTGGAGCTGGGCAGGAGTGAATTGGCACAATGTCTGTGACAGCGGGGGGATTTGCATCAGCCAACTCTCGTGCAAGATGTTTACTAACCGAACAAGGTCATTGAAATCGCTGGGTTTAGTGCAAAACTCGCGGGCTCCCATTCTCAGCGCCATGTCCCGGTCCTCCGGGATGGCAGAGGAGGTGAGGACCACGACCGGCAACGATTCCATGTCAGGTCGGCCTTTAAGCCACGCCAGCACCTCGAAGCCATTTCGTTTGGGCATCTTCAGATCCAGCAGCAGCAAATCAGGAAACGGATACCGCACCCGGTCGTCAAAGGGAGGTCTGCCGCCAAGGTAAGCTACCGCGAGGTCGCCGTTCGAAACATCAAACAGCATATGTGGCAATCCGGTCTTGCGCAAAGCTCGGCGCATTAGAAAAACGTCGTCGGCATCGTCCTCGGCCAGCAGAATATGACGAGAGCCAGCTGGCTGCGGTGAACTCTCGCTCGAAGCAGCGCCTGGCAACCACGGTTCGCTAAATCTATCACTCATGTTCGGTGAGACATTGAAAAGCCGCTTCCATGCCACAGTGGCCCGAGCCCCTAACAGTTCGTCCAATGCTCCGGGCAAAAGGAGGGTCAACCGGCCAGTTCAAAGAAGCCTGCGCCCCTAATGTCTGATAAATGACCATGTCTTGTCTGTGAAAGTGACGCACGCACTTGAGCAACAGATCGTTGACATTGCCCGGGCATTGTCGGAAAGTGGCTTTGGAAAGCAGTACGGGGCTTGATTACACGACAATCAAGACGATGAAACCGGCTGGTTTCACTCCGCCGCCTAGCAGTTTGTCACGCGCCGAGGCGATGAATTTCCGTCGTTGCGTTGTCGCCGGGGTGAGCCTGTTGCTGGCTGTGCTCCTTCGTTATTGCCTGACTCCGTTCCTTGGCGAAGAGGAGTTTCCCTTCACAACCTTCATCCTGGCTGCCCTGGTCACCAGTTGGTACGGAGGAGCGTTTTTGGGAACGGCTACTCTGATATTGGGTCTGGTGATCGGAGATTACCTCTTCCTTGGTCCAAGATGGTCCATCGGCCTCTCAAGCCGCGCGGATGTCATTGCGTTAGCTCGAGCCGTCACGACCGGTTCACTGGGCATTTTCCTGATCGAGATTTCCCGCCGGAGGCAGCATCGAGCTGAAACGGCGGCGCGCGAATTGGAACGCGAAGTGGTCCGGCGCCGCCAGTCGGAAGCAGCTCTCCTGGAAGCTCAAGAAAAACTCAGCCAGCATGCACAGCAGTTAGAGGCGCGCGTTGTCGAGCGCACGGCGACGTTAAACGCGGCGGTCGATTCGTTGAGAGATCTGCTCTACCACATCGCGCACAACCTCCGGGGCCCTGTTCGCGCGCTTCAGGGTTATAGCTGCGCCATGGTCGAAGACGGCGGAGCGCAGTTGCAGCCTGAGATTCGAGAGTACGCCGGGCGCATTGCCGACGCCGCCGCCCGCATGGAGAGGGTGATACGGGCTGTGCTGGAATATGGCCAACTCGCTCACATGGATGTGCGTCCAACCGACGCCAGTCTCGAGCAAGCCGTCGAGCAGGCCCGGGAGCAGTTAAGCGGCTCGATCAAAGCCAGCGGGGCTGAAATTGCCGTAACCGGGCCATTCCCCCGCGTTCGTGCCGACCCGGAGCTTTTGGTCCGCGTGGTGGTTCAGTTAGTGGACAACGCGATTAAGTTTGTTTCCGATGGCGTCCAGCCCCGCGTGACAATATGGGCCGAACTGAATGGATCGGCCGTTCGGCTTTGGGTGCGCGACAATGGCATCGGGATCGAACCGGAATATCAAGACCGCATCTTCCGGCCATTCGAGCGGCTGCACTCGCCGCAGGACTACGGAGGAGTCGGCATCGGATTGACCATTGTTAAACACGCAATGGAGCTCATGCAGGGAAAGGCGGGGTTGACATCTGAACCTCACTCTGGCAGTCGCTTTTGGGTCGAGTTGTTGCCCGCATCGACGCCGTGATTCCCCTCTCGATGAGTCGAAGTCCAGGAGTTTAGCCTGGGATTAGAATCACCCATAGTCGCAATCATATGGACATAATAAACCTCGATCAGTCACCGCCGTTCATAACTTTGGACGGCTCGGAAATTCGCGAACTGCTGGCCCATCGAAACTCGGCCATTCGCAACCAGAGCCTGGCTGAGGCGCGACTGCCGGTCGGCGGCGCAACCCAGGAACACTTCCATGTGAAAACCGAGGAGATTTACTACATCACTCATGGCACCGGCCGGCTCCGCATCGACGGAGAAGAGCGCGACGTGACGGCCGGCGACGCGATCGCCATTCGACCGGGGCAGAAACACAAGCTTTGGAACACTGGCTCTAGCCCGCTGCGCCTCCTCTGTTGTTGTGCGCCATCATACGAACACAGCGACACGGTCATTACAGAAGGGAGTCCAAGGCAAAAAGCTGAGACGCGGAAAGGCTGAAAGCCTAAGGCGGATTATTGTCAATGAGGCTTGTTGATGCCCGGTTCAACTTGCCACCACTGGTAGGCTTCACGCCGGTCAATAGCTTATTCGAAAAGATCTGCAATTGATGGCCGAGAGCGATAATTGCCAGTTAGAGATCTTCTTTCCGTAATGGACTGGCTTATTATCATTGGCATGACGTTTCCGCTGACAGCGTACATTGAAGCGGCGCTGGAAATTGCCCGTTATGACAAACTCGAAGACGGTTCGTTTTCTGGCGAGATTCCGAGACTGAAGGGAGTTATTGCCTTTAGCAAATCACTTCGGGAATGCGAGAGGGAGTTGCGCTCGACGTTGGAGGACTGGATCCTCGTCGGCTTAAGGCTGGGCCACAAACTGCCTGTAATAGCAGGGATCGATTTGAACAGGGTGAAGAACGGCCGGATGGTGACCACTTAAGCGTCGCGACTTCGTGCGCAAGCTGTGCGCGTTGGGATTTACCGATCTATATTCCGGCACCCGCCACCAGTTCCTGGCATTCGGCTAGCACCGGCAGACGCTTCCCACCAACGCCGAGTATTCTGTGCCTCAAGTCAAAATGCTGGTGCGACAGGTTGAAGCAATAATCCAACGCAAGATAAGCATTGAAGAGTGGGAAGAGCTGTAGGTACGCGGTCACCGAAGCCGAGACCGCGACGACGCCCCAGTCAGTAAGAATCTGAAACCCCGGTTTCATTTCCCCGGCAAGTAAAACCCCTTTGTTAGCGTCTTTCGTCGGAAAATCTTGTCGCTGGCGCAGGCATAGAGCCACGACCGATCCGGCCCGGCGAAAGCCACGCTGACGCATGACTTGTCAGTTGGTTTGGCGATCACACCGCCTAAGCGCCCGGTCGCATCGAACATCTGAATCCCTAAATGGGTCGTGATAAATGGCCGGCCCTCGGCGTCAACCGTCATCCCGTCTCCGCCGCTGTCAGGCCGATTTGGCGGCGCGCGCAATTCCATGTAACGTTCGCCCGCCCACAAAGTTCCATCCGGGTTGACTAAGTAACACCAGGCGTTGGTTCCACCATATTCCGAAACGAACAGAAACTTGCCATCCGGTGAAAGCCCAATTCCATTCGGCTTGTTGATGCCGCCCGCCGCGACTCGCGGCCGCGGCAACTTCTCCGTCTGTATCGGGCACATCATCACCTGGCCCGCCCCAGTGTCGGTGAAATAAATCCAGCCCGCTTTCGAGACCACGAGGTCGTTGGGCGTGACGTCTGTGGCAACCACGGTGACCAGTTTCGACTCGGGTTCGATCGCCACAATCGTTTTGGTTTCGTTCCGTGGTCCGCCAACCGATCCCTGGGAAGCCGCGTAGAGACGTCCATCCGGACCAAACTTCATACCGCTGATTTTCGGGTTCCCTTCAAACCAGACGGTTGCTTTTCCATCCGCAC
Organism: uncultured Verrucomicrobiota bacterium; assembly: GCA_964446585.1. Taxonomy (GTDB): domain Bacteria; phylum Verrucomicrobiota; class Verrucomicrobiia; order Limisphaerales; family UBA8199; genus CAYUPI01. Next base: position 73,080 of record CAYUPI010000015.1, on the reverse strand, counting down.
CGATTTTGTGGAGCTTCGCGTGGCGCAGATCGCTGAAGTAAAAATTCCCTTCCGCGTCCGAGCAGGCGGCATCCGTGGCCCCGAGGCCCTCCATCACCAATTCCCATCCGCCTTCGTGCGGAAGAATTTTCCCCAGCGCATCGTCGCCCTTCAAATTGTCCTTGGTCAAAGGCGCGGGCAACGGTCCGGGCGCTCGCCAGAGCCAGCGGAGCGCATCCGGAAAAATCGTTCCGCCATGCCGGCTGTTGTGCGAGCCGTCTCCCAGCACGAACCGATGATCATAACCCATGAACCGCAGGGCCGAAGCCATCTCCTGGTTCGCCAGTGGCCAGTCGCCGTGCAGATTGTTCAGGTCGTTCGATCCGTCCTGGAGGAAGACGCGAATCGGTTTGCGCTCCGTCTTTCGGATCAGAGCAGGGTAGTTATGTCCGCCGCGAATATTGGTAAAACTGCCGATTGTCGAGAGCACCTTGTGAAACTGATCCGGCCGCTCCCATGCGGCCGTGAAGGCGCAAATCCCACCCGAGCTCGCTCCACAAATGGCCCGCAGTTCCGGATCGTCCGTAATCGCCAGAGAATACTGGTTCGTCACGAACGGAATCACTTCGTCTATCAAGAATTTTGCGTAAGCATTCCCCAACGAATCGTACTCGAAACTCCGGTTGCTCTGGCCGGCTCGCGAGCCGGGGTTCAAAAAAATCCCGATCGTCACGGGCATCTCTTTAGCCGCGATCAGATTGTCGAACACCCATGGCACGCGCCAGCCCCCGTTCGTGCTCAGATAGCCGATGCCGTCCTGGAAAACCATCAATGCGGCCGGCCTGGTCGTCTCGTACTGCGCCGGGATATAAACGCCGCCGTCGCGGATAGTGCCTGGAAAAACAGTCGAATTGGTAAACTGAAAGCGTTCGACGCGTCCGTGCGGCACATCGGGTTTGAACTGCGAATCAGGTCCCAGCTTGTAGTCATCCGCAGCCTGCGCTCTGAACATAGCCAGGACCAGTGTTAAAGCTGCAACTCTATTGGTCATAAAATCAGAACATCCAATCTCCAATAATCAACATCCAGTCAAAAGAAGATTTGACCGGCCAGATCATTTGCATCCGCTCACGGCTTCGGATAATAAAGGAACCCTGTGAACACATCGAACGCTCCAACCGATGTCATTATCATCGGCGGCGGCGTTGCGGGCTTGAGCATCGCCATGCAATTGGCGATGCGCGGTCAGAAAGTCGTGGTGCTCGAACGCCAGCGACTGGGATGCGGCTCGACCAGCCGCGCCGCCGGGCTGCTGGGCCAGTTGCGCGGCACCGCCGAACACACACGCATGCTGGCCGATGGCCTCGAGATCGTCAAAGACCTCGAAAAACGCGCGGGCGTGGAAATCTACGTACAGACCGGTTCGCTTCGTATTGCCGAGACCCCCGAGCGCGCGCAGGAAATCAAGGACCTCGTTGCGATGGGCAAATCCATCGGGTTCAACATCGACCATATCCCGATCGCGGAAACGGCGCGGCGGTTGCCGTACATGAAGACGGACGATCTGATCGAGGCCTGTTACTCGCCTACGGACGGTCACCTCCAGCCCGCGGAGCTGGCCAGCGCGTACCACAAAGTGGGCAAAAGCCTCGGCGTGCGCTACGAAATCCAATGCCCGGTTGAGCGGGTGATCATCAAGGGCGGCCAGGTCAAAGGAGTCAAAACCGCGCGCGGGGAATTTTACGCGCCCGTGGTCGTCAACGCCGCCGGCCCCTGGTCATATCTCGTGGCCGACCTTGCCGAGGAGACGCTGCCCACCGCCGCCCTTGGCCATTATTATCTCACAACGCGGCCTGACCCGAATCATCCCGTTGATCGCCTAAGCCCCGCGGTGCGCGATCGGCATCACCGCCTCTACACGCGGCCGGAAAGCGGCGGCCTGATCGTGGGAATCTACGAGGCCGAGCCGGTCGAGTACGACATGGAGAAACTGCCGAATGATTTCGACATGAGCGCCATGAAGGCGGGGCGCGACAGCATGAATGTGGCCTTGCTAATCAACCTCGCCCAGCAACGCTTTCCCTGGATCAACGAACGCACGCCGATGAGCATCACGACAGGCATTATGACTTTCACACCAGACGGTAAGGGACTATGTGGCCAACTGCCCGAAGTGCAGGGCCTGTTCCATTGTTCCTGCTGCTCTGGACATGGCATCATGCAGAGCCCAATCGTCGGCAAGGTCATGGCCGATTTGATAATCGATGGGAAAACCAAGTACGACATTTCGTTCATCGAGGCGGATCGTTTCCACGACCTTACCGGCTACAAGCAGCGCGCGGACATCAAGCGCCACTGCTATCAGATGTACGCCAGCTATTATGGGCAGGTGGAAAAGCCCAAATCGGTGTGAAAAATAACCGCTCAGCTTTTGGTGGCGGGGGGCGCCCGTCCTCGGGCGCAGCAACTCCTGATGGACCGAACGTGCTGGAATTGTCGCAACCGTTCAACTTTGTCCGGATGCTGCGCCCGGGGACGGGCGCACCCCGGTTTTTTTTGCCTTCCCTCACAGAGGCATTGCCGTGAAAATCTTAGTCCCCGTTAAGAGGGTTCCCGACACGGATCAGAAAATCCGGATCAAACCCGACGGCTCAGGTATCGAGACCGAAGGGCTGGCATTCGTAGTAAATCCCTTTGACCTGATCGCCGTCGAGGAGGCGTTGCGGATTCGGGAAAAATCCGGCCACACGGTCGAGGTGCTGGTGGTGAGCGTCGGCGCGGAAGCCTGCGAGTCGGAATTGCGCACGGTACTGGCGATGGGCGCGGACAACGCGACGCTGATTCATTGTGAGGGGCCGCTCGATCCCTGGAATGTCGCCCGTGTGCTGCGCGCTTTTACCGACTGCGAGCATCCCGATTTGATTCTTCTGGGCAAGCAGGGCGTGGACGATGATCACGGCCAAACCGGTCAAATGCTTGCAGCGCTCCTCGACTGGCCCCAGGCAACCTTCGCCTCGAAGATTGAATTTCTCGACGGCGGCTTGCGCGTGACGCGCGAGACCGATGCGGGGTTGGAAATCGTCCGCGTTTGCCTGCCCGCAGTGGTCACCGTTGACCTGCGGCTTAACGAGCCGCGGTACTCCTCGCTGGCGAGCATGACTAAAGCGCGCAAGAAATCCATCAAGAGGGTTACGACCGGACAACTGGGTGTGACGCTCGATCCGCGGGTGCAGGTGCTTGGTCTGGAGGCTGTTCCCGCGCGGCGAAAGTGCGTGCTCGTCGGAAGCCTCGACGAATTGCTCGTCAAGCTCCGCCAGGAGGAGAAAGTGCTTTAGTTGGAAACCCATGAACGTCCTGATTCTTTGCGAACACGATGGCCGCGGTCTCCGGCTCGGCAGCCGAACGGCCGTCACGTTTGCCCAGGCAGTCGCGGAAGGGACCCAGGGCAGCGTTACCGGTCTCCTGCTGGGCCAGGCGCTTGCGACGGTTGCGCAGGATGCGGCGGCCTACGCTCCTGTCCTGGTCGGCGACCATCCCGCGTTGGCCAATCCTGTGGCCGACCGCTACGCGAAGGTCATCTCCGACCTGGTCAAGCAGCGCGACTGCGATTTGGTGGTCGCTGCGGCTGGCACGTTTGCCAAAGACATTTTGCCACGCGCCGCCGGGCTGCTCGGAGGCGCGATGGCCAGCGAAGTGATCGGGCACGAGTTTCGCGGCGGCCAGCTCTGTTTTCGGCGACCGCTCTTTGCCGGGGCAGTTGTCGCGACTGTCGCGCTGAACGGCCGGCCGCAAATCGTAACGGTCCGTCCCTCAGCTTACCCGGCCGCTAACCCTGGCGGCGAACGCTTCACCATCACCGCCTTGACGGTGGACGCGGCGGCGTGGGGGAAGAAGACCGAATTCGAAGCTCTGGAATCCAAACTTTCCGAACGGCCCGACGTCACCGAAGCGCGGATCGTCGTCTCCGGCGGGCGGGGAATCAAAAGTCGCGAAGATTACGAGCGCCTGGTCGGGGGCCTGGCGGACAAACTACATGCGGCAACGGGCAGTTCGAGGGCGTTGGTGGACGCGGGCATCACGCCGAACGCATTTCAGGTCGGGCAGACGGGCAAAGTGGTCGCTCCCGAGCTTTACATTGCACTGGGAATTTCGGGCGCGGTGCAGCACCTGGCAGGGATGAAGAACTCCAAAACAATCGTCGCCATCAACAGCGATCCGGAAGCGCCAATCTTCGAAGTGGCCGATTACGGGCTGGTGGGCGACGTCTATGAGCTCGTTCCGCAACTCATGGCCAAACTTGAATGAGCAAGATTAGAGACGCAAAGATTGTCATAATCGGCGGCGGCGCCGTCGGCTGCGGCACGGCTTATCAATTGGCCCTGGAGGGCCAGACTGACGTCCTCGTCATTGAAAAGGAGCCGTCTGTGTCCGCCGTCACCTCGGCCCAGGCGGCCGGACTCGTCGGCCAGGTGCGCACCACCCTCGAGCGCACGAAACTCGCAATGTGGTCGGTTAAGACTTTTTCAGAATTGCAGAAGGACACGAAGGCCCATCCGACCTGGCGGCAGGTCGGCTCGCTGCGCGTGGCGTTGAACGACGCGCGCGCCCACGAGTTTCAGCGGATGAAGGCAATTGCCGACCAAGCGGGTTTGGAAACTGAATTCATCACGTCGAATGCCGCGGAGGAGAAGTGGCCTGGGATGAACTTTTCCATGGCCAAGTCCATCGTGTGGTGCCCAACAGATGGCTACTTGCAGCCCTATGATTTGACGATGAGTTATTGTTCGCAGAGCGGCCGGCGCGGCGTGCAGTTCAGTGTCAACACGGCGGCAGAACAAGTCCTGATGAAGGAAGGCCGCGTCACTGGAGTGGTCACGGACCAGGCAACGATCAAGTGCGAGACGGTCATTAACGCCGCGGGTGCGCATGCGTTTCACATTGCAAAGCTCGTCGGGCTGGAGCTGCCGATCGTACCGGTGCGTCACGAATATTTTATCACGGTTGCATGCGAGGGATTGACGCCGGAGCTTCCTGTCATCCGGCTCCCGGATCTGCGCCTTTACCTCCGCGCCGACGTCAATGCTCTGTTGGTCGGTGGCTGGGAACCGAATCCTCTGCACACAGATCCGCGCAAGTATGCATTGCGTGGAGTGCCGCCGGGTATCGAGCCCGATTGGGATGTTCTGGCGAAGTTTGCCGAAGACCTCAGCCCGCACTTTCCCAAAGTCTCAGACCTGGGCATCCGCAGCGTCTTCAAAGGCTGGCCGACGTTCACACCGGATGGCCGATTCATCGTCGGGCCGACGGAGAAGGTCAAAGGCTTTGTCATGGCGGGCGGCTGCAACGCCCATGGCGTTTCCGGTTCGGCCGGCATCGGCCGACACGTGGTCGAGTCGCTGCTCGAACCCAAACCATCGCCTTATGTCCAGAGCCTGAGCCCAAACCGCTTCAACGGTTCAGCCTGGATATGGGCGGATGCACAGGAGAGCGCCGCTCGCGCCTACGCGGAATACTACAGTCTTTCAAATCCGTAGCGACTGTGACTGACTACACGCTCTCAGGTTTGGGGTAAACTGAGGATAGTTCAGGGCATGCGAGAGCGTAATGGCCTGGCGATCTCCCCACTAAGTCATGGAGTAATCAGCTTCACTTGAGGAAAATAGGTGTGGATCCTGTCGGGATCGCGCGTAACGAGCGAAAGGCCCTCAGCTTCGGCGTGCGCACCGATGAAGAAATCGGGCAAGGGACCGCGAGCGGAGCTAGTCTTTCCCTCTTTCTTCAAGCGCGAGAGGTACAATGCAAAAGCCTTCGCCGCTGGAACAGCAGCAGTTACCGGAAGGGGCATTAGGGTGAATCCCATCGCTTGCATTATGCCGGGAACTACCTCAGGCGCCTTCGACCGAACGCCCGACTCGCTTATGACGACTGTGTTGACGCCCGCCCCTTCTCCAGCCACCGCTTCCGCAATTTTGTCTTTCGCCCATGCATGGAAAGGACTGTCTGGATCGCGCGCATCCAGAACCACGCTGCTATCGAACAGGATTAAAGCTCGCGCGTCTCCTTGCGCAGTTCATCCCATGTTCCGCCGAAGCGCAGCGGGGTACCGTTAATAGCTTTCAGCGCCTCAGCCTTCGTGAGCTCCGTTGACTTGCTGGCTCTAGCCGCCGCAAAGTGATTTCATCCGCGTCCGGACCACGCACCTCAGGTTGGTAGAGATCTCCCGGCTTAAGTACAGGTAGCCGGATCCGATGCTCTTCGTCCACTTTGACAGCATTCATGATGTGAAATTCCCATACCTGGCGACGCAATTCAAGGACCCTGTTTCGATCCACCTGACTGTGAAATCCGACAAAACATCAGACACAAAGAGTCGACGATGAAGAAGCCAGATTGGGTTCACCCTGGCTACACACTCTCAGGGCTCGGGTGTCTCCATGGCGCGCGATAAGGCCGCGCGAGCCGGCGATTCGCTTCGGGGTCTTCAATGACTTTTCCCGCTTTCTCGTCCCAGCGGAGGCTGCGGCCCAACTCCATTGAAAGGTTTGCCAGAATGCAGCAGGCGCTCGAGATGTAGCCTTCTTCAATATCTGCGACCGGGCGCTGGCCATTTTTCCGGCATTGGACAAAGTTCAGGAGATTGCTCCGGTTTGCCGGCGCTGCAAACAGCTCGGTTTCTTTGTGCTGCAGGTCCTCTGGATATTTTTCGCGCTCTTCCACGGATTTGACCTTCACGGCCGAGCCGCCATCTTTTGGGATGTACTCATAGGAGAAGACGCTCAATTTCAAGGTGCCTTTGTCGCCGTAATAGGTCACGCCCCAGGGGTAATCGGGGTCGGGATTCTGGCCCCAATTGCGCTGGGTCCAGACAACCTGGACATCGCCATAATCGAACAGCGCCGTCTGGGTGTCGTGAACGTTCACGCTCGAATTGCGGCCGCGCATCAGGATTCCGCCGGTGGAGGAAATACTCCTTGGCCAGCGGAGCTCGAGGAACATTCGCGTCACATCGAACAAGTGGACGCAAAGGTCGCCGGTCTGGCCGTTGCTGAATTCGCAACAGTCGCGCCAGCGGCGCGGATGGATGCCCGGATTATAATCTCGCCACTTCGCCGGGCCGACATACATGTCCCAGTCCAGCGTCGGGGGCGGCGCCGTCGGCGCGGGAAAATTTCCGCCGCTGCCGTAATAGCTGTGGACGTCCACAGACGCGATCTTCCCCAGTTTGCCGCTCTGGATGTAGCGCTCGCGCGCTTCAAGAATATGCGGCGTGCTGCGCCGCTCGAGTCCCACCTGGACGGTGCGCTTGTATTTTCGGGCGGCGGCGACCATCGCCTGGCCTTCGACGACGTCATAGCTAATCGGTTTTTGCACATAAACATCGGCTCCTGCTTTGCAGGCATCAATCATCGGCAGGCAATGCCAATGATCGGGAGTGCCGATCAGCACAATTTCCGGCTGCTGTTCAACCAGCAACTTGCGGTAGTCGCCAAACACCGGCGGCTTGTTTTTGGAGGGTTGGCGTGTGGCAATCAGCTCCGCCGCGGTGTCCACCATTTTTCGGTCCACGTCACAGAGGCCGACGACTTCCACCGGCGCGACCTGGATGAGATGGAGCAGATCCGTTTTTCCGTACCAGCCACACCCAATCAGCGCAACGCGCAAGCGCTTTCCTTCCTCGGCGGCGAACAAGCCGGTTTTCGCAGCCGCCAAAGCAACCGCCCCGGCCCCGCACGTCTTAAAGAAATCTCGTCTGGTCATGAGTCAGCCCTTTCCCTTTTGTTTTACGAATTCATGTGCGCGCATCCATTCCACATATTTTCTCGCGCAGGAGTCGAGATTCTCCAGCGTCCCGCCGCCGCGCAAAGGGGAACACATTTCATAAACGGCCACTCCATTGAAGCCGCCGTCGCGCAATCCTTTGAAAAAGGAGGCGTAGTCAATGAAACCGGTTCCGAAAGGCACTGCGCGCACCCAGTCGGGAGATTGTCGCTCATAGTTTACCTGAGCAGGTTGATAGTGATAGCGCGGCACGCGAATGTAATCGGCGTTGGTCGTGATGGCAGTGTGGGGCGCGGCTTTGCGGGCGGCTTCGTACAGATTTTCTCCGCGCAAGGCGGGTGACCAGGCATCAAACCCCAGCTTGATATTTGGTTTATTGATGTCGGCCAACAATTCCAGGAGAGCGTCCGTATGCAAACCGAGATCGTGATGGTTCTGTATTGCGAGCATGACACCATGAGCGGCCGCGCGGTCGCACATCTCGCGAAACGCGGCTACGACCCGATTCCACAGCGATTGTAGATCCTGGCCACCGAATTCGTAAGCGGTAAAAACGCGAACAACGGGCGCTCCGAGTTCGGCAGCTATCCGGGCCAGGGATTCGACATACGCAATTTGAAATTCGATGAGAGGCACTTCGGCCGCGCTGCCGGGAGAGAAATTGGTGTAGCCAGCCAGCACGTCACAGCTCACGCCGGCTTTTTTGAGAGCACATTTCAGCGACTCGAGCATCTCCAGCGTAGCGTCGAGGGGCGACACATGAGGACGTTTGCCTGCGAGCATCACCGAGGTGTAACCGAACCGGCCGGCGCGAGCGATAAATTCGGGAAGCTCAAGCGTGCTTTGACCCCAGAAACCGGCGTAGCTGACCGAAAAAAGACAGAGCTTCATGAAGTCGAAATTGGCGGATATAAGTTTTGTCAGCAATTGGAATCGGTTGAGTGTTGATGGTTGAGAGGGGCTGGGGAAAAGGTGAAACTAAAAGGATGTCACCGATCTTACAGAATCATTACGTGCTGGCGGTGCATAATGCGCGTCGGTCAGCTGAGTTCTTCGTGGAGGCGCTTGGGTTTCGGGTCGTGAACGAACCCGAGGGCTGGGTTTTTGTGGCGAAGGATAATTGCCTGATCATGCTGGGCGAGTGTCCGGACGATATGTCGGCGAGTGCGCTCGGTTGTCACAGTTACTTCGCGTATCTGCGCGTTGAGGATGCGGACGGCTGGTATCAGCAATTGAAAACGAAAGGCGCGGACCTGCTCTCCGAGATTGAAGACAAACCGTGGGGCATGCGAGAGTTTGGATTGCGAACGCCAGACGGGCATCGGATTACGATTGGAAACGGGATGAAGAAAGGCAGAATGTAGAATGCAGAAGGCAGGGTAGAAGGTCCCAGCCCCAGGTGATCAGACGATTTGCTTGAAGGCGGTGAGGAAGCTCTGCATTTCGTCAGGTGTGCCGATGGAAACGCGGAGGTGCTGGAGCATGGGTGGAAAAGGACGACCCACCAAGATCTGGCGCCGGCGAAAGTCCTGGATGACCGGTCCGACGGGGCGGCGGATGTCCACCATGAAGAAGTTGGTTTCGGAGGGAATAACCTTGTAGCCCAGGCCGGTTAATTCCGCAGTAGTTTTTTTGCGAAGGCCGAGAATGGTGGTCCGGGTGGCGGTCTGGGCGGCGGTGTCTTTCAGTGCGGCAACACCGGCATACCTGGCGAGGACATTGATGTGCATGGTGCCCAGGTGCCGGCGCATCCGCTCGATGAGTGCGGCCGGGGCGACGGCATAGCCCAGGCGCAGACCGGCCAGGGCGGCGATCTTCGAGAAGGTCCGCGCGATGATGACGGGGCGCCCCTCAAGAACATATGGAAAGGACGTCGCGTAGTCAGGGTCCTCGACAAAGTGATGGTAGGCTTCGTCAATGAGAACGGGAATGCCTTCGGGTATGCCCTCCAGAAGCTGTTTAACTTCCTCCTTGTGAACCACGGCACCGGTCGGATTGTTAGGGTTGCAGAGGTACACGAAGGCGAGCTGGGTTCGGTTGTCGCGGGCGGCTTTGACAAGAGCCGGGATGTCCTGTCGGAAGTCTGGTCCCAGAGGCAGGCGTACGGCGCTGGCGTCAATGCCAGTGGCGTATTCGTAAACTGTGCTGAAAGTTGGCTCGACGCCGAGGACTTTCTTGTGAGCCGGGAGGAACGCGGCAGCGGCGACTTCAAGGATCTCAGTCGAGCCGGCCCCAAGGAGAATGTTGTCAGTGCTCACGCCATGGTGCGCGGCGATGGCCTGGACAATGCCGCCGTCCGGGTAACCATAGCGATTGGCATACTTGAAAGCCTGGGTCATGGCTTCGAGCACAGCGGGGGACGGGCCGAACGGATTTTCGTTGAAACACAGCTTCGCGACCGCGTCGTATTGGTCTGACGGCACGCGGCTGCGTTCGACGACGTCGGCGGCGCCCGGTTGCGTTTGAGCCCGCAGATTGAGATCGGGGCGCAGTCCGTAGTAACCGGCGAGAGTTGCGAGGCCGCCCATAAACCGGCGGCGCGAGACGGCTCGTTGAACGCTCATAGTGTTGTCAGGAGTTGGTGTTACTATACGCCTCTTCGGGCCGAGCGCCAGCTAACGCTGCCGGAAGATCCGCCATTGCTCACTTGGAATGAAGAGTCAGTGCAGTCTCGAGAACCGGGTCGCGCAACCCAAAAAAGTCGGCGGATGAGGTTCGGACGATCAGGTCGGGATCGAGCGAGGGCGGGTCCCCACTCGCAGTGTGCCAATACTTTGTCGAATGTCGAACGATGATCTGAGAGTAGGGCAGGACGAACCAGCGTACCTCGCCGTACGCGTTGGGCTTCTGGCCGGAAGGCTCGCCGATGAGCGTTGCACCCAGCTTGTTCTTGAGGTACGCCGCGTGCATGTAGGCCGACGAGAAGGTGTGCCGGCCGATCAGCACGATGACGCCTCCCGGGTGATTCACTGCCGGGCGGCGCTTTAGCCCGCCGATAAATGGCTCGAGCAGCCCCGAGTTGCCGCCGCCATTGCCGCGAAGATCGACGATGACGCGCTCGATCCGGTTACCGTCGATCGCCGCGAGCATTTGGTTCCCCAGCGCCGCCACCCTTTGCCCTGGTTCATCTGAGCAAGTATCGTAGCGCAGGTATAACGCTTTCTGCTGCGGTAGCAATTGGAACCAGTTATGGTGCGGGCCCTTGCGGCGGGATAGCGGCAGTTTTCCCTCATCGACGACCGTCGTTGTCAACTTCTCGCCGGGGGCCAAGGGCGTCAGCTCAACTTCACGTTCTCGGCCCTGCGCGTCCCGTACCACGATCGTGGCCCGGGAGGTGGTCGGGATCAATCCGACAGCATGCGCAATTTCCGGCACGCATAAGAGCCTCGGCGCGCTGGCAATGAACGTCGCATCGTTCTCGAAAGCCGAGGCCGCCATCACGCGCCGGAATGCTTCGTCTGCACCGACGCCCGCGAATTTCAGCAACGTGGATCCAATCAAGTCCTTCTGCTCCTCGCGGGCCGCGAGGAGCACCGGGCCGTCGCTGAAAACGTACAACGAAACCGCGAATTGATGGAAGGCGGGCTTGAGGCTACCCACGTCGATCGCGGTATGCGCATCCCCGATCATCGCTACCAGCTTCATTAAGCCAACGACCACCTCATCGTCGCTGAGCCGCGGAAGGGCGTCGCGCAGCTCTACAACCGCGGTCTCGAAGTCCTCACGGCGGCAGTTGAAGAACGCGTTCCGGTGACGTTTGGGAAGTTCGCGCTCGAGGACCTCGATGTCTTCGCGCCAGTCGCGCACACGCGTGGCAGAATCCAGCACCCAATTCGTCGGGGGACTTGGCGCGAAGGGCGTTGGCCGATGGGTGCGCCAAAACCACGCGCCCCCGGTCGCAAGCGCCGACACCACCAGCGCGGCAATTAAACTAGCCCGCATCAGACGCCTGGGAGCGTCCCTGGTTGGCCCACCGGAAGCGTCTATCCCTGACTTGCCAAAAGCCATGAACTGAGGCGAAGGCAAACGCCGATCATCTATCCCATAAGTAGTAGGGCGAACTTCGAGTGCCAATAATAAAGTAAAGCAAGGGAAGCAGAAGCAGGCGGAGACAGAGACCTTCGGGCACAACAGGGCATTTCCTTCAGCAGGCTTACGTAGTCTGCGGTAACCCACAGCAGATCGAAACTGGAATCATTTGCAGTTGGTTGAGCATTTCCTGCTCAGTGGCCGGCATTAGGGAGCCAGCCGTAGGTTGCGAGAACGCGGCGCAATCGAGGGTCATCGGCCGAGAGCGCAGGTAACCAGCTTCCGAGCAAGGTCCGTTTCCACCAGGCACCGGTCGGCTCGCCTGGCGGCGCGAATTCGTAACGGTAGAACTGGGCGCGTATGTAGCGCGGCGGCTTTTGGGGAAACGGATTGTTCGCGAGGAGCCTGAGCGTCCCGGGGTCATTGTGAAGCAGCTTCCACACAAAATGGAGGGTCCAGGGGTACTGGTCGGGTGTGGACATGGCTGCAAACCAGATCTGCCAGTCGATCCGCGGCTGGTAGGGCGCGACGAGAGCGGGCCGCCGCAGCGGGTCGCCGGGCTTGGCTTTGAATTCGTATTCCTTCCAACGAGTGGTTTCGGTGAGGATGGATTCGTCAGTGCCCTCAAAAACGATCTCTGGCCGCAGCCGGCCGACACTACCGAATGCGCCGTAGGTGTTGACCAGGTGCAGGCGGTTGAAGGAAGTGTTCATCATTTGCCGAGACGACAGCATGTTCGCCAGCGGGGCGAGGCTCAAGGCAAAGACGACCAACGCCAGGACCAGCGCCGCAATTTCCTGTGGCGTGATCGGCCCTATTAAACCAATCCGCCGACAATGGGTGAACCAGTTGCGTGCGAACTGGAAGCAGGACCTGAGAGTGGTGAGATTTTCAGACTGAAGAGCTTTGCAGTCTTCAAATTGTTGCGGCGGAAGTCCGGCTGCATCGCCCGCGCTCGTGGCGCGTTCGACCAAAAAGCGCGGCAGGAGCTTTCCCAAGAGTGAATCATCAAAACACGCCAGCGCGGGGACGATGGTCAGCCAGTTCAGGAACGAAAGATTGCCACTCAGAATAAGAACGATCTGGAAACTAACGAGCAAAGCGCCGGCGATGTGCCGCACCAGTTGCGGGTAAAAGGCGAACCAGGGCACGAGCAGTTCGATGACATGATTCCAAAGCGCGCCAAATTTATGGAACCAGTGCGGCCGGAAATGCAACCACCAGCTCAGCGGGTTAGGAATCGGCTGGGTCTCATAATGATAGTAGAGGCAGGTGAGGTCGCGCCAGCAGGGGTCACCACGGAGTTTGATAAGGCCGGCGCCCACCATGATGCGAAAGATGAGCCAGCGAAACATCCAGATGACAAGCCGGGGCGGTGGATGTTTTGGGAAGGGCCTCCCGTCGAGCAAGGGGCAAAGAAAGATGGCCAGGAAGCCAGTCTCGAGAAGCTGGATTTCCCAGCCGTAGCCATACCAATCCTGGCCGATGTTCAGGAAGGACATGTAAAGCGCCCAAAGCAGAGTCAAGATGGCGGCATTGGCGTAGCCAAGCAAAACCAGCGCGGACAACGCGGCGCCGGCCCAGGCCGCGAAGACAAGGAAACGGTCCGAGAGGTGAATCCAAAACAAGCTGGGCATTTGGAAAAAACCGTCGAGGTTCGAACCGAAATGGGCCGCGACTCGCTCCAGAAAGAGCCTCGCTGGCAGCAAGCCGTGCTCCCCGACGAGTGGAACGATCTGGTTTGCGGCCGCCAGGAAAGCAATGAGATAGACGAGGCCCAATAGTCGAAGGATGAGGAAACGCGTCAGCCAATAGGAAGGCGAAGGTTTGGGCAGAGCCTTCCGAAGATGGTCGTCGTTGGCAGTTCTCACGCTTGATTCCTGACAGTAGATATCTTTCGACAATACTCAAGGGACACCGGGGGTATTCGTCATGTGCTTTTCGGACACGAAGGTCGATCATTTTGCGCTGGAACGCCGAGAAGTTCTTGCTAACGGTGGAAACAGCGGATCATTTGTCGCCAACCAAATGCAATCGCCAGCAGGCAAAAGAAGCTTTGGAGAAACACCTATGAGACCTCTCTCCCATTTGATTTTGATTCTGTCTTTGCTCGCCAGCGTGGTTGAAGCCGGTGAGGTTCTGTTTCAGGACGAGTTCGCCGGTAAGCTGGGAGAAGGCTGGTCGTGGGTGAGAGAACATCCGCAAGCCTGGCGAGTGACGCCGCACGGTTTGGAGGTGCTGATTGAGCCAGGCAATATGTGGGGCCCGCAGAACAACGCCCGCAATGTGCTGGTGCGACCGGCGCCCAAATCAGCAAAGGGAGAAATCGAAGTCAGCGTCAGGGTCGAGAACCAGCCGAGCCACCAATACGAGCAGGTGGACCTGGTTTGGTATTACGACGACAGCAACATGGTGAAGCTGGGGCAGGAATTCGTTGACGGCAAATTGAGCGTGGTGATGGGCAGGGAAGAAAAGGACAAGACGCGTACGGTGGCCATTTTGCCGCTGGAATCGACGACAGTCCGGTTGCGGCTCTTTGTCAAAGGCGACAGAATTCGCGGCCAGTTCCGCGCCTCTGATGCCGGGGAATGGCGACACGTTGGCGAATGCAGTTTGCCCACTCCCGAGGCCGGCAAAGCCAGAATCAGTCTTCAATTTTATCAGGGCGCCGCCGACGTCCGGCACTGGGCGCGGGTTACCGAGTTCCGCGTGCGTGCCGCTGAGTGACTGGAAGGGAGCCTGCCCAGACTTCGTGAGGGCGTGTTGCCCAAATGCAGAACTGGAGGAAGAGGACCGAATTCTGTCGAGCGAAAGTGCAGGAATTCGAGAGAAATGTCCTGTCCGAGAGTTGCTGCGGCCGAGGACGGCCGCGCTCCGGCATTTGGGCAACACGCCCTTGAGGAGGCTCAACGTAAAAATACTTGACGCGCGATGGCGCAGCAGTAACGATCGTCAGCGATGGCCCGCTCTCCGGCTTGGCAAGAAAACGTGAGCGCGAGATGAAATTCGCCCCTAGCTCCGCTCAAGCGCCGCCGCCCGAATCGTTCCGCACGACGCGATGGACGACGGTATTGCGCGCCGGCCGCGATGCGTCGCGGGAAGACCACGACGCGCTGGAACGGTTGTGCCGTGACTGCTGGGGACCCGTGTATTTCTTCATCCGTCGCCTGGGGTACAACGAACACGATGCGCTCGACCTGACGCAGGGATTCTTCGCCCGCTTCCTGGAGCGCGGCTACTTGCGCGCCGCGGACCCTCGGCGGGGTCGGTTCCGCTCGTTTCTACTGGCGTCAGTGAAGCATTTCCTTGCGCATGACCGGGAAAAGTCCCGGAGGCTAAAGCGCGGGGGCACCGTGGCGTTCGTCTCCTGGGAAGAACTCGGCCAGGAAGCCGACGTGCTCGAGCTGAGCGCACCGGCGACGCCGGAGGAATCCTATGACCGGCGATGGGCACTGGAGCTGTTGCAGCGCGCACTCACGCGCTTGCGCGATGAGTTCGAAAGCAGTGGCAGGGCGCAGCAGTACGAGGCTCTCAAGACCTTCCTCTCCTCCGAAGCGAGAGCGGGGGACTATGACGCCGTGGCGGGCGAGATGGGCATGACCGTGCGCGCGGTGACGGTGGCCGTGTCCCGGTTGCGGCAGCGGTTAGCGGAATTGGCGCGTGAAGAGGTGGCCCATACGGTTGAGCATCATGATGATGTGGAGGAGGAGCTGCGGTATCTGGCGACGCTGGCAGCGGGATAAAGGGGGAGTGCGGAGGGCGGAGGTCGGAGCACAGGCTGAGGGCGATTAAGAGTGGGATTAGGATTAAGATCACGAACCAAAGCTGAAGAAGGAGGAAAAGCAATTCTGTGATAGTTGGGCTGGAACAGGGTAGTAACAGCTGGATGAAGTCGAATCGTCATGGCGAAAATCCAGTCCCGTAGGTGTTTACCCCGCCGTAAGAAGGGCCGGAGCCCAACAGGCATGGCGCACTCGCTTTATTCGGAAGTAACGATTCGCTGCACTTTGCGAAACCGCGAATCAGCGCAGCCGTAGAACCTATCTAAAGACGCGAGATATGAAGGCCCTTCGTCACACCCCTACGCCATCTCATTCACATAGTTTCTTCGAGAAAGGCTGGCACAGCCGGGCATGCGCCGTTCAGGGTTTACTCTCACTGCTGGGATGGGCTAGTTCGGTAATCGCCCAACCCTACCCGTCCGCGGTACAGGCGATGAATCCGTTGGTCAATTTTCGCCTCAATGAAACCACGCAGCCGCCCCAACAGCCTCTCCAGGCAAATAATCTCGGCACCCTGGGTGTCCAAGGCAACGGAAGCTATTTTGGCGGCTGCCCCGGCGTGACCGGCGCCCTGGTTGCCAGTCCCGACACCGCGGCGCGCTTCGATGGAGCCGTGGGTGTTCCGTACAGTCCGTCGCTGAGCCTCAACGCACCCTTCACAGTCGAGGCCTGGCTCAAGCCGAGTGCCATCAACGCGGTAACCCTGTGCCCAATTTCCTCCGCCACCTTTGGCGCCAATCGCTCGGGTTGGCTCATTTATCAGAACGGAAACAGTTGGAATCTGCGCATGTACAATGGCAACGGGGCGAACACGGCCGTCGATCTGAATGCGGGCGCGCCGATAATTGCTGGGAAATGGTATCACCTGGCCGCGACCTATGACGGCTCGACCGCGTCCCTCTATGTCAATGGCGTTGCCTCGACGGCCATCGCCACGCCCCCGTTCAATCCCAACATCAATGGGCCGCTCACCATTGGCATGAGGAGCGATGGCGCCTTCGCCTGGCCCGGAGCAGTTGATGAACCGGCCATTTACGGTACGGTCCTCTCGGCAGCCGAAATTACGGCTCATTACCAGAACGGCACGAATGCATCACCCCCGTTTCCCTATTCACAGATGGTGCTGGGCCGCAGTCCGCTAATCTATTTGCGACTGGACGAACCGGCGCTGCCTGTAGCGGTCAACAGCGGCAGCCTCGGACCCGCTGCCAACGGCACCTACGAGACTTTCACATTACCAGGCGTACCCGGGGTCCCTTATCCAGGCTTTGGAGTCGGCAATTTTGGCTGCCAATTCAATGGCTCGAACGGCTATCTGGACGTCCCCGGTGCAGGCTTGGACTTAACCGGTCCAGTGACAATGGTTGCGTGGTGCAAGGCGGAGCCGGCGAACGGAATCTTCCAAACCCTCGTCGGCAAAGGCGATACTTCCTATCGCCTGGATTGTGATTGGAACGGCTATCCGCGTTTCGCCGATGGCAATAATGACGATGCGGTTGGCACCATCCGGATAGATGACAGCCAATGGCATTTTCTCGCGGGTACATACGATGGCGTCGCCAGTAATTCGCTCTACATTGATGGCCTGCTGAACTCGTGGAAAGAGGCACCCAATCCTATCACGGGGAGTCCGAACGACCTGTGGATCGGCGGTGCCCCTGATTACGGATCTCAGCGCCCTTTCCACGGAGTGATTGATGAGGTGGCCATTTTCCCCTACACCCTTTCCCCGATTCAAATCCAGCAGCTCAACGCCGCTGCATTCCAAGTGCCGCCCGTGCGCCTTACCATTCAACAGGCAAGCTCGCCCGAAAACCATCCTCTGTTTCTCGGCTGGCCGCAATCTCCCTTGCCTTGGCAGCTCGAATCCACGACCGGCCTGGCTGCTCCCCCTTCCCAGACACGCTGGCTGCCCATCACTGTGCCTGCAACAACCGTGAACGGTCTTAACCAGGTCGTCCTGGCCGCGCCGAGCGGGAATCGGCTGTTTCGGCTCAGAAGCTCACAGGGCCCTCAACTCTCGCTACAATCCTTCCAGACAGACCCAACCGGCGGCCAGCTTGGCCTTTTCTACGGCAGCGGGCTTAATGCATCGGTCGTGGTCAGGATTGACGGTATGATGCTCGCCAACCAAACCGTGGTCAGCGATACCCTCATCACCGCGACCATTCCTGCCTTGTCGCCCGGCACGCACACCATCGAATTGTTCAACACAAACACAGGCCAGGTCATCAGCTCTGTCCTGAACGCGGTCACCGTAGGGACCACGCGCTCTGTTTCCCAGGAAAAACCCAAGAATAGCCCCGCCATGCCTTGTACGGCCTGCACCATGTGCGTGGACGCCAGCTCAGCCCATGCGGGTAACCCCAAAGATACCGCCGGTGACCCGGTCTATCTATTCTCCGGCGAGTTTTATGAATCCGATGTTGACCTTCGCATCCCGGGTCGCGGAATGGACTTTGTCTGGGCGCGCAAATACCGCTCGCGCATCGGGCCGAACACGGCCCAGGGAAATGGATGGGACTTCTCCTACAACGTGCGGGTCGAGGCCAATGGCACGAACGTGGATATTTTCGACGGCAATACCCGCCAGGACACGTTCTTCCGCCTGCCCGACAGCAGTTTCGCCGCGAATCAATTCTTCAGCCTGGGCAATTTCGGCGTCGGCAATTCCTTCGTCCTGACTTTTGCCGATACGGGGACCTGGCGCTTCTTTCCACTGGATGGCAGTCCGACGGCCGGCAAGCTGGCGGCCATCACCGATCGCAACGGAAATGCAATTACCTTCGGCTACCATCCGGCAAATGGCCGCCTAACCAACGTCACCGACACGCTCGGCCGCAATATTAGCGTGACCTATAACGCCGATGGGTTCATCGACTCAGTAACCGATTTCGCAGGCCGCTCGGTCCATTACGCCTATTATCAAAATGCCGATCCCGGCGGTTCCTTCGGCGACCTCAAATCCGTGACTTCACCGCCCGTTACAGGCACTCCCAACGGTAACGACTTCCCCTCCGGCAAGACTGTTACTTACACCTATTCGAAGGGCTTTGGCGACGATCGCCTCAACCATAACCTGCTCGCGATCACAGATGCCAAAGGGCAGACCTACCTTCAGAACACCTACGCCACCAACGAGAATCCAGCGGACCCGAGTTTCGACCACCTCGCGAGCCAGGCCTGGGGCGATCCCTCGAACATACTGGAATACGTCTATCTGCCACAGATTCCCTCGCCCACGAACGGCTTCGCCATTGTAAAAACCATCGTTAACGACCGGGTCGGCAATGTGACCGAGTTCCTCTATAACTCGTTTAACCTCTTAGTGGACATGCGCGAATACACCGGCCGAGCCGTCGCCGGCCAGCCCACCACGGACGTCTCCAACCGCCCCACGGGCAAACTCCGCGCCAGTGACCCGACGTACTTCGAAACCCGCTACGAATATAACGCCGATTCGCAACTCACTCGAACAGTGTTCCCCAATGGCAACAGCACTGAGCTTGTCCATGAAGTGGATCAGGATCCGTGGGCCGTGCGCCGCTCTCGCGGCAACGTGCGCCGCGTTCGGCATGTGCCCGGGCCGCTCGGCGGCGATCAAACGGAGCTCGTGGAATACTTCGACTACGATGCCGGCGCCTCTTGCGGCGCTTGTGGATTCAATTTCGTCACCCGGCAGATCGACGCGCGTGGCAATGCAACTCGCCACACTTACGACTCACACGGCAATCGCACTCGCACCGTCCACGCCATTCCGAGCATTGTCGAAGACTTCGAATATAACTCGTTCGGGCAGCGGACTACCCATGTTCTGCCCGACAATGGCAACGGCTACCGTCGCCGAGATTCGATGACCTATTACACCTCTGGCCCGCAAACGGGTTACATGAGCCAGTCCATCATCGATGACGGCGGTTTCAGTCTCACGACAAGTTACGAATACGACGCCGTCGGCAATCTCACCCGCATGATTGACCCGCGCGGGCACGACACGCTGTACACCGTTAATGCGCTCAATCAAACCGTCCGCCAGTCGTCACGCGAAGTCACCGACGGCAGCGGCGTGCGCTACGAGACATTGACCTGGTATGATGCCAACAACAACGTGGTCCGGATGGATATCGAAAACCGCGATGAAACGGGCGCGCTCCAGGCCAATACTAATTTCACCACCATCTACGAATACGAAATCCTCAATCATCGAACCCGGACCGTTCAAGAGAAAGGCAACGCCAATCTTGACGCAACCGTGCTGACCTTGGCCGACATCCCCGTCGGTCAACGCCCCGAGTTCATCGTGACCGCGGTCCAATACGACCCCAACCGCAATCCAACCAACTCCATTTCCGGCGAAGCCGCTGCCGGTCGCCAGCCTCTCAACACGGTGTTCACGCTTTACGACGAGCGCGATTTGGTTTTCCAGGAAACACGCGCGCCCGGCAGTTTCGACCAATCCACAACGCAACACGACTACGACGCCAACCGCAACGTCGCCAAAACATTGCAGGGCCTGGAAGACGCGCCGCGCTCCACGTTCTACGCTTACGACGGTTTCAACCGGCGCACCAGCTCGACCGACGCGATGGGCAATGTTGCCACGAATCGCTACGATCCCAACGGCAATCTCGTCTCGAGCCGGCTGTATGGCGAACTGCTCGATCTGCCGGGCGCCGCCGGCAACGTGCGCCTGAGAGACACTGCCCACACCTACGACGCGCTAAACCGCCGCATCCAGACCGACCAGGCGTTTTTCGACCCCGCATCCCAAACACCCATTGGCGATGGCTTCTCTACGGTGCGCACCATCTACAGCGACAACTCCCAAGTGCTTGCCGTGGTGGACGACAACAGCCACGGCCTGACCAACCGCTACGATACCGCCAACCGGCTTAGCTCCACAACGGATGCCAAGGGTAACACAACAACTTATGCTTACGATGCCAGCAGCAACCTGCGCACTGTCACCGAACTCGAAAAATCCGACCTCGGCAGCCTCGACCAGACGTTTGTGACCAGCCGCGAATACGACAACCTCGACCGCGCGCTCCAGTCCGTGGACAACATCGCGAACACGAATCGCATCGCCTATGATTCACGTAACAACTCCGTGCTGACCACCGATGCCAATGGCAATCGCATCCGCAACAGCTTCGACGGCCTCAACCGCCTTCTCTCCACCGCTCGCGACATGAATAACAACGGCGTGTTCACCGATCCGGAGGACGTCGTCACATCTCAGACGTGGGACGACAATTCGCGCCTCACTTCGCAGACCGACGACAAGACCAACATGAGCGCCTACGCCTATGATGCGTTGGACCGGCAGATTCTCAGCGCTTTTGCCGACGGCACTACCGCGAGCGTTGGTTACGACTCGCACGACAACGTGATCCAGTCCATCGACGCAAACGGCACTGTGCTGACTAATGCCTTTGACCCGCTCAATCGCTTGACCAACAGGCTGGTGTCACCCGGGCTGGGCGTTTCGCCCGACACGACCTACGAGAATTATCAATACGACGGCATGTCCCGGCTTATCTGCGCCGAAGACAATGATTCACTGGTGACTCGCACCTACGATTCGCTTTCGCATTTGACCCGCGAAACCCAACAACTGCTCCCCGGCGGACCGGTGGCGGTCGTCACCACTACCTTCGACGGCGAAGGCAACCCTCTTACTAGCACTTATCCCGGCGGACGCACGATTACCAATCGCTTCGACGAACTGGAACGCAAGCAGCAAGTCTCCGATACCGGTGGCCTCATCGCACTCTATCGCTTTTTCGGCCCGGAGCGGCTCGAGCGCCGCGATTACGGCAATGGCACCCGCGCCAGCTACGCCTACGACGGCATACTGCCCAATCCCACAGGTGATTTCGGCGTCAAACGCCTCATCGGCATCACTCACTCGAATATCGCCGGTGGCATCGTGCTGGACGCCCGCACCATGCGCTGGGACCGGACGTCGAACAAAACCCTGCGCCAGGACCCGCGACCGGGCGGCCCCGGTCTGACTCAAACCTACACCTACGACGCCGCTTTCCGCCTCACCCATGCTGTCGTGACCGACCCGGTTCCCACTATCCAGCGCGACACGACGTACAACCTGGACGGTGTCGGCAACCGGATAAGCGTGGTTGGCCAGCCCGATCCGGGCCCCTACACCGCGTCGGCCTCGCCGGGTATCGCCGACCGCCAGATGAATCAGTACACGACCACGCCAATGGATAGCCGAGAATACGATCTCAACGGCAACCTCACCAAGATCAACAGCGGCCAGCCCGACGAGCGGCGGTACACTTACGATTTCCGCAATCGGCTGGTGACGTTCGAGGACGACGGCAGCGGCAACGTCGCCGCCTATGCCTATGACGCGTTTGGCCGGCGGGTCCGAAGAATTGTCAACGGAATCACCACGCGCTACCTCTACGACGGCTGGCGTGAAATCGAGGAGCAAAACGCTGCCGCCGCAACGCTGGCCACTTACGTCTACGGTGTGTTCGTCGATGAAGTCCTCCAAATGCAGCGCGGCGGCTCGAATGTATTCTACCACGCGGACGACCTCTTCAACGTCACGGCTTTGAGCGACGCCACCGGCGCGGTGGTCGAACGTTACGACTACCAGGATTTTGGACAACCGAGCTTCTTTGCTGCGCTTGGAA
Organism: uncultured Verrucomicrobiota bacterium; assembly: GCA_964446585.1. Classification (GTDB taxonomy): domain Bacteria; phylum Verrucomicrobiota; class Verrucomicrobiia; order Limisphaerales; family UBA8199; genus CAYUPI01. The sequence continues at coordinate 50,846 of CAYUPI010000015.1, read as the reverse complement.
CTCCCCTCGCTCAATCCGCCGCGGGCAATCCGTGCCTGTTCACCGGTCGCCGCTTCGATCCTGAAACGGGCTGGTACTACTACCGCACGCGCTACCTTGATCCGCGGGCCGGACGTTTCGTGACCCACGACATGATTGGCGCCTGGGGCGATCCGGGCAACCTGGGGAACACATTTACGTACGTTGGCAATCATCCCGCCAGTTCTGTGGATCCGATGGGCCTGTTCGATTCGGGATTGTGGGACAGCTTTGCGGTCCAGGCGAAAATGGATCTTGGCAAAGACCCGGATTTTCCTAACGACAAAGGCGCCTACGAATGCATGAAAGCGGTTCATGGAAAAAATGCGGCAGACCTGCTGTGGGAAATGGGCACAGGTATCGCCACCGCGCCGTATCAGACGGCCAAGTTGCTCTCCGGGGAAATGTCGCTGGCTGAAACCGCAGAAGCGGTCCTTGGCAAACTGGCAGAGAAGGCGAAAGAGGCGTTGAAAGAGGAGGTGAAGCAAAAGCTGAAAGATTTCATGAGCAAGGGCTGGGAGTGCCAGGAATTTTCAACTTCGTTCGCCGGCAAGTGCAACTGTCACGCGATCTTCTGCTACAATAAGAAGACGACCGACTTCAAGCTCCTGATCGAAGGCAAAATAGCCAAGGACGCTGACTGCTGCAAACCGGTAGCTTTCAGGAAGCTTTACACCGGCAAGGCGAAAAAAGATAAGGACAACAAGAGCGAGCCTTACAATTTCTCATACCGATGACCCAAGCGCGGACACCCTCGTCCGCGCTCCTAATCTCGCACTTTTTGATTCCGCTCTGCAACGCGCCAGCCTGAAGTTGTCGCCTTTCCTGCAGGAAGTTTGACTTTTCTTTCTCCGAGAACTGTGCTGTCGTGGTGAGCACACCTTGCAATCCAAATGAGCGCCGCTCGAAGCTGTCCGGGCTGCGGAGCCGCGTTGCCGCGCCGTGGTTGGGATGGGCTTTGCCCGCGTTGTCTCGCCAAGGTAGGACTTGGGGCTGTGCTGGCGGCTCCGAGCGCGGAGCTTGAGGCAAGCGATCCCACCGCACCCCAGCTCGAAAGCCAATTGCCGGCCGGCACGCGGCTTGGCGATTACGAAATCCTCCAGGAAGTCGCGCGCGGGGGAATGGGCATCGTTTATCGAGCGCGTCAGCGCAGCCTGAATCGCGACGTCGCGGTGAAGATGATTTTGGCCGGGCCCAACCCCAAGCCCGAGTTTCTGAGAAGGTTCCAGACTGAGGCGGAGGCTGCCGCCAGTTTGCGCCATCCGAATATCGTCGCGATTTACGACATCGGAGAGGATGGGGGCCGTCCGTTCTTTTCCATGGAATATGTCGCGGGCCGCAACTTGTCAGAGCTGGTCGAGGCTGGCCCGCTCGCGCCGGAGCGGGCGGCGCGCTACGTGCAAAAGGTCGCGGCGGCGATCCATTTCGCCCACCAGCGCGGCATTCTGCACCGTGACCTCAAACCGTCGAATATCCTGGTGGACGAATTCGACGAGCCCCGCGTAACCGACTTCGGTCTTGCCAAACGCCTGAGCACGGAATTGGATTTGACCTCGACAGGCCAGTTGTTGGGCTCGCCTCAGTACCTGGCGCCCGAACAGATGTCGAACCGCCGCGGCGAGATAAGTCCGCGCACGGACGTCTATTCGCTGGGAGCGGTGCTGTATCACTTGCTGGCGGGCCGCCCGCCGTTCCAGGGACAAACGATGGAGCAAGTCCTCCTGCAAGTCATCGACGCCGGGCCGGAGCCACCCTTGCGGGCACGCCCTGTATCGAGCCACGCAACCAAGGCGGGCAGTCTCGACGCGGAACAGCTTCGGTCTTCGGCTCCTGGATTCCGGATTTCAGACTTGGACGTCATTTGCCTCAAGTGCCTTGAGAAAGAACCCGCCCGACGCTACAACTCGGCCCAGGAAGTGGCGGAGGAACTCGGGCGCTTTCTCGCGCGCGAACCGATCCACGCGCGACCTCGCGGGAGGGCCGAGCGCGCCTGGCGCTGGGCGCGAAAGCATGCGGCCCTCGTTGCTGCCTCGATCATGATGGTCATGGCGCTGGCAGCGGTGATCTTTGCCACGCGCAAAATCAGCCCCCTGAGTGAAGCGAAAGAGGGCGCACCTGCTTTAACCTTCAGCTTCATCGACAAGGATTTTGCCGTGTCGAACTGGACTCTCCTGGTAGAAACCAACGGGCCGGCGGCTCAGACCGCCGCGCAAATCGCCGACGGCCAGCCCGGTCCATGCCGGGAAATCACAACTCGCCTCGGCAGCAAAGCAGAAGCGATCGGATTCAATCTCCACAAGTCCGCGATTTATGAGCCTGGTTTACGCGGCCCAATCACCGCCCTCAACGTCAGCATGCTCGCCTCTGTGCAGGAAGGGCTCGATAATCCACTGCTGAGCGTTGTGGCCGTGCAGCGAGGACGCCGCTATGTGGCGCCGCCGCGCGCGATTGCCTACGGCGGCTGGACTGAAGGTGGCGCCCGCGCCCTCACCGCGCGTGATTTCTCGGCCCAAGCGGAATTCCGGCGCGACGCCCACGACCACCCTGACTTCTCCGCGGATGGCGGGCCGATTCAGTTCGGCTTTGCTGTAGGGGACAATGATCCTCGTGGCGGGCACCGCAGCGTCCTTAGGATTGACAATTGGACCATGGAAGCGCGCGGGCCCTCACCGGGGCAGTTTCCCATCCAGGACGGCGAATTCGGGCCTGGAGACTGGTCCATTTGCGCGGACACCGGAGGGACGAGTGCGTCCGCCTCGGGCGTGCGTTTGAGGTCGCGTGGCAATCCCGGCGCGTGTTGGCAAGTCACGATGGCCTTGAGCAATAGTGCGGCGATGATGGCCAGTTGCTTTCACGCTCGCGCCCTGTTCGATCCAGCGCAGCAAGGCGCGCTAGGCGCGTTCGACATGTTCGTCGAGGCGCGACAGCCTGCGGAGGCATTTGGCCAGACTGTCAACCCCGTGGTCATGCCAACCGCCGCGCAAGGCGGACGGCTCTTCCTGCTATCGAGGGTGGAGGCCATCACGCACGTTACCTCGGGCGGTGGCTGGCTCCAGCTTCGATTTCCGGCGGTCCGGGCCGGTGACCTGTGGGAATTGAGCCGTTGGCGCGCACGAGGTGAATTCGACCTGAATGAGGCCAAGCATCCCGATTTTTCGACGAACGGCGCTCCGCTGCGCCTGGGATTTGCAATCTACCGAAACACTTTTTACCACACGACTGGCGGGGAAGGTTTCACTGCCGTAACGTGTTTTGACAATTTCCGCGTGTCAGTGCACCGAGCAGCCACCCCCATTATTCAGCCTGAGGACCATTGATCAGAGCCTCTTGGAACTCGGCCACCCGGTTCTTGGAGTACTCTGCAATCAGTGATCGCGGTCTTCGAGCTATTACTGTCAGGCTCCGTACGACTAGGCATTGCCGTATCCGTACTTCACCGGATTGCCAGCCCCGGGGGTTTTCGGGTATGAGAAGACACAATACATCCGGGTCTGATGTATGAACTGCAGGCAGTCTCGCAGAAACTGGAACTCACTGGCGAGGCTGCCTGTTTTCCTTTAAGGAAGGGATTTTATCTGCTGCTGTCGGTCGCGACCTCTTTGATGGAGCCGCTGGCGGATCTGAGGTGCCTTTATTTAGCGCGCTCGAACATCTGTTTGCCGCAGGGTTTGGTTGTTTTTACAATCTGACCCAACCTTGAATGATCGGTTGCGCCAAATCCGCCATGTCGCCTTGGACATGGATGGCACGATTTACCGCGGCCGGACAGTGTTCGAGCAGACGCTGCCTTTTCTCCGGCTGCTCACGCAACTCGGTATCGGGCGCACGTTCCTGACCAATAATTCATCCAGGAGCCGAAGCGATTATCTGGCGCATCTCGAAAAGATCGGCGTTGAGGCCAGCGCCGACGAACTCCGCACCTCCACTCAGGCAGCAATCGAGTATTTTCGTAGAGGCCACGCGCAGGTGAGCAGGCTTTTTGTGCTGGGAACGCCGAGCCTGCAGGAAGAACTCGTGGCAGACGGATTCACAATAGCCGCGAACGATCCGGCCGATGAACCCGACGCTGTGCTGGTAGGGTTTGATACGACGCTTGTGTTTTCCCGACTCTCCCGCGCGGCGTATTGGATCAAAGCCGGCAAGCCATTCATCGCCACGCACCCGGACCGGGTCTGTCCGACCGACGAGCCGACGGTACTGGTGGATTGCGGCTCGATTTGCGCCGCATTGGAGCAGGCGACGGGCCGACGCCCCGATGCCGTACTTGGGAAACCAGACCCATCCATGTTGCGCGGGATTCTGCGCCTGCATGGGCTCAAGCCGGAACAACTGGCGATGGTTGGCGACCGCCTCTATACCGATATGGTCATGGCTCGGAGGTCGGGCGCGATGGCTATCCTGGTCCTGACCGGTGAAACGACTGCTGCAGATGCAGCCAGAGCCGAGCCGGCGCCGGATCTGGTGGTAATGGACCTTGGTGAATTGGGGGAAAGGCTCAGGATGGAACGAGAGAGAACCTGAGAGTAGGAGTAAGAGTAAGAGTGAGAACTCGACTAACGGCATGAGTGGTAACCTGCAGGCGCCCATTTCCGCCGCCGTGCCGAGCCGCGCTGCGGCGCTCGAGGCGTTTTCTTCGGGAACATTGGATCTCCTGGTGATTGGCGGTGGCATCGTGGGTGCGGGTGTGGCGCGCGATGCGGCCATGCGGGGACTCCGGGCGGGCCTGGTCGAGCAGCATGATTTCGCGTTCGGGACCAGCAGCCGCTCCAGTCGTCTCCTCCACGGAGGATTGAGATACCTCGCCCAGGGCCGGCTGGGTCTGGTCCGTGAGGCCAGCGTCGAGAAAGGCATCCTGCATCGCATCGCGCCACACCTGGCGGAGCCGCTGCCATTTATTTTTCCAGCCTACCAGGGAACGGATTGGCCGCTGTGGCAGTTGCGCATCGGAGTCAAGATGTACGATCTGCTGTGCGGGGGGAAAAACCTGGGCAAGTCGGTCGCGCTGAACCAGGCCGAGGTGCTGGCGCGGGTGCCAGACCTGGCTTCAGATCGGTTGACCGGCGCTGTTCGTTACTTCGATGCGTTCACCAATGATGCACGCCTGGTCATCGACACCTTGCGGTCTGCCGCCAACCACGGCGCGGTGCTGGCGAACTATTTCCGGTTCCGAACGGCAACTCACGAGTCTGGGAATTGGGCATGTGAGCTGGAAGATCGCCTAGCACAGAAAACGCAGCCCGTGCGAGCGCAAGCCATCGTCAACGCCACCGGACCGTGGTCGGATCGCCTCCCTCACAGTCGGGTGAAGCTGCGTTTGACCAAAGGAATCCACCTGGTCGTGGACCGAGCGCGGCTACAAGTGCCTGAAGCCGTCGCGATTACTCAGGGCCGGCGGCTGCTGTTCGTGATTCCCTGGGGCGAACGGGTGATCGTTGGCACCACAGATACTGACTATCAAGGGCCGTTGGACGACGTCCGGCCGGAGACCGGAGACATCAATTACCTCCTCGGGGCGGTGAACGAGTTTTTCCCCAAGGTTGCTCTTTCGGCGGCAGATATCATCAGCACCTGGGCAGGCCTGCGCCCACTGATCGCCCAGGCCGAACCTGCATACCGCTTCTTAATGCGAGCGCGTCAAGAATCTGCGCGCCCGAGGCCGGAACGGGCACCCTCGGAGATGCCGCGCTCACATCAGATCAAGAACCCGGAACCTGGTTGGTGGGATCTGACCGGCGGCAAATTGACAACTTACCGGCTGATGGCCGAAGAGGCGGTCGATGAAGTAGTCAGATGGCTGAGAAGGGAGCGGGGGCAAAAGGAAATCGACGAGCGTTGCCGGACGGCGGAAGAGCCGTTGCTGCCGGCGAGCCAGACCGATGGACTGAGCAGTGTTCTGCCTCCTCGATTCGCCCGCGCAGTGGTCGAGCACTTTTGTCGCCAGGAATGGGCCGTACATCTTGGGGACGTGATGCTCCGGCGCAGCGGCTGGCACCATTATTTCCCGGACGCCTCGAACGGAGCCACGCAAGTAGCGGATTGGATGGCGTCATTGGCTGGCTGGACCGAAGCGCAAAAGTCCGAGGAACTGCGGAACTACGCCAACCTGGCCCACATCGCGAAACTCGAATGATGAGGTTTGCCATCGGATGGCTCAGGCCCGCCCCGCCAGTGCCGCGCCGGTCGAAAGAGGAAATCGAGCGGCTTTATCCCATTTATCGATGGCGCGTGTTTGAAGCCGCGTTTATGGCCTACGCGACGTTCTACATTGTCCGCAACAATTTTGCGCCCGTCGCGAAAGAAATCGGCACGGCGTTGCACTACGACAAGGAAATGATCGGCAATATCCTGGCGGGCACCGCCATCGCCTACGGTCTGGGCAAGCTCGTTATGGGTTACTTTGCTGACCGGAGCGACGCGCGCAAATATGCGGCGGTTGGCATGTTGCTGACCGCGGGACTCAATTTCATCTTCGGCGCGACAAGAAATTATTGGGGCCATGTCCTGCTGTGGACATTGAATGGGTTCGCGCAGGGGATGGGCTACGGACCGTGCACACGCGGTTTGTCCCATTGGTACAGCGTCCGAGAGCGCGGGACGGTGTTCGGCTTCTGGAACATCTCGCATAATGTCGGCGGCGGAATCGCCGGTTACTTGGCGGCCAGGTGCGCCGAGCTGTGGAACTGGCCCTCGGCCTTCTACGTGCCGGGCGTCATCGCAACGGTCTGTGCGTGCTACCTGTTCTGGAGAATGCGCGACACACCGCAATCACTCGGATTGCCGCCGGTGGAGGAATACAAGCAGGACTTCCCGCCCGGCGAGAAGGAGTCGCACGAAAAAGAGCTGACCGCGCGCGAGTTGCTGATGAAATACATTTTGCCCAACAAAATGCTCTGGGTGCTCTCCCTGGCGAACATTTTTGTGTATATCGCCCGTTATGCCATGGTGGACTGGGGACCAACTTACCTCAAGGAAGTCAAAGGCGCGTCGCTCGCCCAGGGCGGCTTGAGCACCCTGATTATCGAGTTTGCCGGGGCCGCGGGAATGCTGTCGATGGGCTGGTTGTCGGACAAACTTGGCGGGCGCCGCGGGCGGGTGAGTGCGCTCGCGATGCTTCCGTTAGTGGTCGCGTTTGCCGCCATTCGCGTGACACCCAAAGGCATGCTCTGGCTGGATATGGTCTTATTCGCCGTGATCGGCTTTTTCGTTTATACGCCGGTGATGTTTTCGGGCGTGATGTCGCTGGACCTGACGACCAAAAAAGCGGTAGGCACCGCGGCTGGCTTTGTCGGTCTTTTCGGCTATATCGGCCGCGTGATTCAGGGAAAAGGCCTGGGCTGGATGGCGCAGCATCACGGATGGAATGCGGCGCTGTACGCTGTCATCATTTGCACCCTGGTGGGTCTGGCTCTGCTGGCCTGCACGTGGAACGTGCGGCCGAGAGGCTAAAGCGGAGATTCAGGGACGGTGCTGCGATCGGAACGCTCGCTCGCCGAAAACTTCAACCGCAACAAGAAAAAGTTGAAAAAACCGAAGGGCTTCGTATTGTTCTCCCAATTGCGTGTCGCCGGAATGGAATTGTATTTGTTAGAAAATCCCCATTTGCTGAAAGCTCATTACGGCGCGCCGCTGGCCGGCAGGAGGTCTGGGGTTATCCACGGTCGGTACACGGAATTTCCGGATGAATAAGCCCGAGCAAGCTGTTATCGACCACCAGGCAGCGGCTTCCAACCAGGAGCCAATGCGAACTGCGCCTGCGCCCGCGCCGCCGAACCGACGCGACACGCGGCCACTACTGCCCCGCCATGCCGAAGGCGCGCCCGTACGGTCACAGTTTCCCAGCGTCACCGTTCCGGCTCTGCTGGAGCAGGCGGCCAAAAAATATCCCCGACGCACGGCCTTGATCTACTTCGGTGCGCGCATTTCATACGCCCAACTGCTCGAGCAGGTGAACCGCTGCGCGGCCGGACTGCAACGGCTGGGTGTGCGGAAAAACGATCGGGTCGCGTTGATGATGTCCAATTGCCCGCAGTTTGTGATCGCCTACTTCGGTGCGTTGCGGGCCGGGGCGATCGTCACCGCGACCAGTTCCATGTACACCCGGCGCGAAGCCGCTCATCAATGGCAGGATGCAGGCGTGACATTGCTACTGGTTGAACAGCGGCTCTACCCGACCGCCAAGGCAACGCGCTCAGAAGTGCCGGGACTGAAAACCGTTGTGGTCACCGGCGCGCGCGAATATTACCCGAAGAACTTTGCCGCGTTGGACAGGTTCCTTCGTTCCAGACGAAGGTCGAGGCAAGACAAAACTCAAGCCTCAAAGAATCCACGCTCGACCCTCCCCTGGCGGGAATTGTTAAGTCTGGGTCGCGACCCGCTTCCTGTGCCCCAAAAGCCGTCCGACATCGCCTGCCTGCAATACACGGGCGGCACGACCGGGACCTCGAAGGGAGCCATGCTCACCCATGTCAATCTGGCGACGAATGCACATCAGGCCAGGCATTGGCTCGCCCAGGGGGAGGAAAAAGAGGTGCTCGTCGCCAGCCTGCCGCTGTTTCACATCTACGCCATGACGTGCGTGATGATTTCCTCGGTGATGGCCGGCGCGACGGTCGTGATTTTGCCGCGTTTCGAGTTGAAAGGGGCCTTGAACGTCATCCGAAAATATCACCCGACCATTTTCCACGGCGTGCCGACGATGTACGTCGCGTTCAGCAATGCGGCGAAGGTTAAGGATTATGGCTTCAAATCGCTGCGCGTCTGCATGAGCGGTGGAGCGCCATTGCCCGTCGAAGTGCAGCAGGCCTTCGAAGCGCTTTCGGGCGGGCGGCTGGTCGAAGGGTATGGTTTGACGGAAGCCTCGCCGACCACGCACGTCAACCCGCCTGACGGCCTGACGAAAGTAGGCAGCATCGGCCTGCCGATCCCGGGCACAGATGCGAGGATCGTGGACGTCGAAACCGGCACGCGCGAACTGCCGGTCGGCGAGACGGGTGAACTGGTGATCCGTGGACCGCAGGTGATGAAAGGTTATTGGAACAAGCCGAAAGAAACTGCCGCAGTGCTGCGCCACGGCTGGCTCTACACCGGCGACATCGCGCGCCGGGACGAGGATGGTTATTTCTACATCGTCGATCGGAAGAAGGACCTGATCATCGCGGGCGGATTCAACATTTATCCACGCGAGGTCGAAGAGGTTCTGTTTGAACACCCGCAGGTCAAAGAGGCCGTTGCGATCGGCATGCCCGACCCGTATCGCGGGGAAACCGTCAAAGCTTTCATCGTCTTGAAAGACGGCGCCACTACCACCGCCGAGCAAATCATTGGCTGGTGTCGCGAGAGATTGGCATCCTACAAAGTCCCGCGCCAGGTCGAGTTCCGCGATTCCTTGCCCAAGTCGGGCGTCGGCAAATATCTGCGCCGCCAGCTTCGCCAGGAGTCCATCGACGCCGACGCGCTGACCGCTCGTTCCTAAAACAAATGCACCAAAATCAAAACGTCAGCTTGAAAGGCAAGGTCGCGATCGTGACCGGCGGCGGCCGCGGCATCGGCAAGGCCATCACCCACGCGCTTGCGGCGGCTGGAGCAAACGTCGTGATCGCCAGCCGCAAACAGGAGAACCTGGATGCAACGGCCCGCGAGTTCGCTTCGCTAGCCGGCAAAGTCATTCCGATCCCTTGCCACGTCGGCCAGAAAGAGGCCGTGGAGCAGCTGGTCAATCAAACCGTCGAGCGCGTTGGCCCGGTCGATATCCTGGTCAACAACAGCGCCACGAATATTGGACAGGGCCAGGCCCTGGCGGTCACCGATGAAATGCTGGACAAAATGGTCGAGGTAAACGTCAAAGCGGCGCTGCGCCTGATCCGGCTGGTGGTTCCAAAAATGATCGAGCGCAAGAGCGGCGGGTCGATCATCAACATCGCTTCGATAGCCGGTTTGCGGCCGCAACTTGGGGGGCTGCTCTATAGCTTTACAAAAGCGGGCCTGCTGATGATGACGCGGTCCTGGGCGCAGGAGTTTGGCCCGCACAACATCCGCGTTAATGCGATTGCGCCGGGCCTCATCCAAACTGATTTCAGTGAATTCTTCTGGAAGGACGAAACACGGCGCCGCTACTACGAGCGCGCCTCGCCCCTGCAACGCATCGGCAAGCCTGAAGAGATCGCCGGAATGGCGCTTTATCTTGCCTCGGACGCAGCTTCTTTTGTCACCGGGCAGGTCCTGGTCGTGGATGGAGGAGTGACGGCTGTTTGAGATCGGGGCCATGCAACTAACTCAGACGAGTCGAAAATCCAAGCTCCAAGCTCCAAGCTCCCTAGAAATTCCAAGCTCCAAGTCACAAGCTCCAAATAAGCTCCAAACTCCAGTTCTCCAAAGTGAGCGTGCGTTAATCGGAGCAGGAATTCGTCTTCGCGAGGTTGCCAAATATTGGAGCTTGAGATTTGAGATTTGTTTGGGATTTGGATTTTGGAGCTTGGGATTTCTCTGGAACTTGGCTGTTGGAGCTTAGCGCTTGGAATAGTTGGAACATGTCAGACGCGACAGAACCTTCCCCCGAAGCCGCCCCTCGCCGTCCCATCCGCTGGTGGCCGGTTTTGATCATTCTTGCGCTGGCCGCGGCCACGATGCTCTGGGTCCGGTACTTTTATGGGCGACAGCGCCAGGACCAGAACATCGCGATTGCCAGCATCGGAATCATCGCCTTTTTGTTGCTCCTTCTCTGGTGTCTTCTCTTTTCGCGGTTGCGCTGGAAAATTCGGCTGGGAGTATTTGGCGCGGTGCTTTTATTGGGCGCGTTGACGCCGCTCCTGTTCCGGATCCACGGCGTGACGGGCGACCTGGTGCCGGTCCTGGAATGGCGCTGGCAAATCCGCTCTCTTCCTGCGCTCGAAGGCGCGTCCAAAACCGCCTCCAGCCGGCCGCCGGCCCAGGGGATGCAGACTACGAGGGACTACCCGCAGTTTCTGGGGCCGCATCGCAACGGCACCGTTGACCAAACCCGACTCGCGCGCGATTGGAAGGCCCAACCGCCCCAACGGCTCTGGGCTCAACCAATCGGAACCGCCTGGTCCGGCTTCGCGGTCGCAGGCAACCGCGCGATTACCCAGGAGCAACGGGACGAGAACGAGGCGGTGGTTTGTTACGATGTGCTCTCGGGCGGGGTGATTTGGTCTTACACTTACCCGGCGCATTTCCAATCGAGCCTGGCCGGGGAAGGCCCGCGCGCGACGCCGACCGTGGCCGGCGGCAGAGTGTATGCCCAGGGCTCGACCGGGATCTTGAATTGCCTGGACCTCCAAACCGGCAAATCCATTTGGTCGAAAGACATCGTCCAGGACAATCAAAGCGAAATCAGCAACTGGGGAATCAGTTGCTCGCCGCTGATCGTCGATGATCTGGTGGTAGTCAGCGCCGGCGGTCGGAACGAAAGGTCTCTGGTGGCTTACCGCGCCGCCACAGGTGAGTTCGTTTGGGGTGCTGGTACTGACGGGTCAGGTTATAGCTCGCCTTTTGTTACGACGCTCAGCGGCGTTTCCCAGATCCTAATCTTTAATTCCGGCGGGGTTTGCGCACACGCGGCTTCTGGCGGCAAGCTGCTGTGGAAATATCCGTGGCACGGCGGCCATCCGCATGTCTCGACGCCGATAGTCCTGCCGGAAGACCGGGTTCTGATCTCCAGCGGCTATGGCATCGGAAGCGAACTGGTGCAGATCAAAAAGGACGCCGAAGGAAAATTCGCGGCGTCGCGGCTTTGGAAGTCCTTACGACTGAAGGCCAAGTTCACCAACCTGGTTTATCGCGATGGTTTTATTTATGGTCTCGATGACGGCATCATGGTTTGTCTGGATGCCGCCACTGGCGATTTGAAGTGGAAGGAAGGCCGCTACGGCCACGGCCAGGAAATCCTCGCGGGGGACTCACTGCTGGTTATGGCCGAGTCCGGCGACGTGATCTTGTTAGAGCCGAACCCTGCGGGGCCGCGCGAGCTGACGCATTACTCAGTGTTCAGTCAAAAAACGTGGAACCCGCCGGCTCTTGCCGGCGAGCTCCTGTTGGTGCGGAACGACAAGGAAGCCGCCTGCTTCAGGCTGCCTGTGGCTAGGCCCTGAGCCCAAAATCACTTCGCCGTTTCTTTCGCCGGACTTTCCTTCGCCGCCGATTTGTCCTTGCGATAAACATCCAGGCGGGGTTTCTGTGAATCGCGCTCTTTGTCGAAATTCATAGCGACCAGCCAGGCGCCATCGTCGCCCATCGTGTAAATCGAGGTGTAGGTGTCGTCAATTTCGTTGGCGTCCGAGGCGGATTGCCCGGCTTTGATATTTGTGAAGCTGATGGACTTGAATGGGCCAGCTTTTTCCAGCTTCACGTCACCCTCCGCGTACAGCCGGGTTTCATCGCCGCTGCTGATCTTGAAGGTGAATTTGTTCTTCTTGATTTCGATCTGTTGAGTGTAACGCTGGCCATCCTCGTTGGTGGCATGGCTGGTCCATTTGCCGGCCAGAGCATCCAATTCGTCCGCAACCGCGCGCGGGGCGCACGCAGCAGCGAAGCCGAGGACAGACAGTATGAGTACGATTCCTTTTTTCATTTTTTGTTCCTTGTTTGTGTTTCTGCTTTCGAGTTAGGGTCTTCCTTCAAAGTGCCGCGGTATCGGGCGCAAATCATTTCGACGTCTTAGTCGTAATTCAGGGTCTTGGTAGAGGTAACGTGTTTGAGCAGTTGGTCGCGCTTCATGAAGTAGGTCGGTGCGGCCCGGCCTTTGCTGAAGAGCTTCTCCGCCTGGTCATCCCAGTGGCCGCTCTCGGGATGATCGCTGGCCCCCAACGGGACTATGGTGTAGGACTCGGGCGGATCCGTCAAAATAACGATCTGCGTAGAAGTCTGGCCGCCGCGGCCGACCATCTCGTTGCCCACGGGGCCGTAGCTGGTCGCGCGCACCGTCGCCATGCCTGCTTCGATGACTGAGCCGCCGCTCAGCGGCCAGGTACGCTTGCCGCCCTGCCGGCCTACGCGAAAATATTTGCCGTAAGGAACATGAGGTGAACCGAACTTTGTCTTCAACCAGTCGGCGGCCTTATCCAACCCATTGAGCGCTTGTTCATCCGTTAGATCCGCCGGGGGTTCCACCTTCCGGGTCAGATTTCCACCGAGTCCCTTCTTGAAAGCGTAATAGGCCAGGGCCCCTTCCGAGTCCGAGTCGCTGCGACGGTTCCAATGTTCGATTGAATTGTAAACCTCGGTTGCTCCGGCGGTCTTGAGTTTCGCGTCCACTTTGCTCCAGGTTTCTTTCAGCCGCGCCTGCCATTTCTCCGCGTGATAAACCTGCGGATTGAACGCCAGGTCAATCGCCTTATCGACGGTCACATCGTGCGCCGCGTCCAGCAACTCGGTTTCCATGTCGGCGCGCTGGTGCCGCGGCATGTCCCGCGTGGCATTATACAGGTACGGAAACTTGGAATATCTTTCCGGTGTGAGGGGGCTGTCCTTCATCATTCCCCACGGCGTCACATTATCATTGTGCATGTAACCCTGAGGCGGATTGGCGATTTGCACCAGGTCCGAGAACGGGTGGAGGCCGCGCCACTCATTGCTCGAGGTGTTGCCGGGGATCGGCCGGTGTGAATCTATGCCCGGCGCGCGAATCGGCACGCGCCCGTTGCGCACGTAATAAATGTCCCCTTGGATCGTCCCGACCATCACATTCTGGCTCATCAACTGGAGGTGCGCCAGGGCGCGTTTCATCTCCTCAAGATTGTGGGCCGTCATGGTTTCGTAGGTCTGGTCGGTCAGGCCGATTTCTTCCGCGTACGGAATCGCCATGGCGTAAGCTTTGCCCGCGTGATGGGCTACGACCGGGCCGTGATGTGTGTATTCGATTTCCACTTCGCGATTCACCACCTTGTCACCGTCCTTGACGGCGATGGTTTCTTTGCGGACCTGCATAGCGCGCCATTTGCCATCGTACCGATACTGCCTCGGATTCTCGGGGTTGAGCTCCTCTTCAAAGACATCGGAGGTGTCGGGGCCGCCCGTGGTCATCGCAATCGAACAGTAGCGGCTGTGGCCCAGGCTCGGAAACGGCACGCCAAGAATGGACACGCCCGAAACATTGAAGTCTCCGGCGTAGATCCGCACCTGGTAGAACCGGAATTCACCATACCAGCTCAAATGCGGATCGATGATGGCAATCGGCGCCTTCATCGTCGTGCGTGTGGGCCCGAGGAGGACCTCGTTCGAGCCGCGATACGCCATTTCGTCCGGTTCGATGCCGGCCTTGTCCAAATCACTGGCCGCCTCGCCCAACGGCCAGCCCCAAATAATGAAACGGCCCAGGGCGACAACGTCCCAGGGATGGATTTCCTGCGCCCAGCTCGGGACCTGCTCAGGGTGTTCTTTCATGAACTGTTTGATGCCGCGCTGGTACGCTTCGATCACACTGCGCATCTTTGCGCTGACCTGTTGGTATTTTTCGCGGCTGATCTCAGCGTGGCGCCAGATGCGCTGGATCAGGTCGTGCCGGTAAAACTCCTTGCCGAATGCCTCGGCCATGGTGCCATTGGCCCGCCGGTAATTCTTCAGCAGTTCCTCCAGTCGATCTTCGGCCTGGGCATAGCCCACAGCATAAGCTGCACCCTCCATGGTTGGCGCAAAGATGTGCGGGATGCCGAATTCATCCCGGTAGAGAGTGGCGGATTTCGCGTCGTTTGCCTCGGCCTTGTCCAGGCAGAACGGGCACAATCCGAGGCACAAAGCAATTACGGACAGCGAGATTTTTTTCATTGGCGTGTCCTCTTTACGGAGGAGCGGTGGTGCTCATCCAAGTCTGCGGTTTGTCCTTACCTCAGAGAGCGATCCTGGAGACGTTGTTGGATCTACAATTATTTGTCTAGCGAAAAAGTTGAGGTCCGGGTTCAAGGGCTCGCCTTGGGTTTTTCTTCCGTGCCGGAGGTTTTCCAGACGACTTCGGCCGGCCAATGATTCGTCAGCAGAAACGGCAACCGCTCGCGCATGCCCTTGGCGTACACATCCAGGAAAGCCAGGCTGCAGGCATTGACGATTTCATAGGTCTTGTCCATCGAAGTGTATTCAAACGGTTCGTCGGACTGGCGGCGTTTTCCCGGGCCCACTCCGTCACCGAAGGTCTTGTTGATTTTAAACATGTCCGTGAAGGAATAATGCCCGCCATCTTTGATTTCGAGCATGAACGAAGGGCCGGTATGAATGGCGTGGTGACCGCGGATCAGAAAGTTGCCTGCTGTTCCGATGGTTCGGTCCTCCTGGCCAAGCATCCATAAACTCGGAATGGTCGTGTTGGTGTGGGTGAACGAAGCGCCGGACATGGCAATGAGCGATTTGAAACGCGGATCCGCCGCTGTGACATCCACCACGCTCATGCCGCCGAAGGACATGCCCGCCGCGCACACGGCCTCCAGGGCCAGCTTGCCGGCAAACCGGCTGTCAGCGCCTTCATTCCAGAGCGTCATCTGATCCAACAGAAAACTCATGTCCTTGGGGCGGTCGATTGCCGACGCGGAGCGCTGGCTCCCCTGATGAGGAATGGGCTTGCCCTTGATCACTGTCAGGCTCGCATTGCCCGTGTGGTCAGGGGAAACGATAACATACCCATAGCTGGCCAGGTAATCGCACCAGAAAGTGTTTTGATGGCGGCTCCCGCCGTTGCCATGCGAAAAAATGACGAGCGGGAACGTGCCCGCAGCCACGCGCGCGTCTCGCACAGCCTGGTTCCAGAATATCTTATCCAGTTCCGCCACCGGCAGCTTGTAGGTCTTTTGCACGGCCGCATCGACTTCGGGCGTTGCCCCTCCCGGCAGGAAATCCGAGTATTTGTTTTTGGGCAACTGCCTTGCGTCCTCTGTCGTCGGGTACCAGATTTCCGTGACCAGGGTTCGCGGTTCCTTTGTGAACGCATCGGTGCGGCTGGAGTCCACGAAAACAGTGGTCGTGACACCCACCGGGAATGGCCCCGGCGCGCGGAGATTCTGGTCATTGGAGGAGCTGTCACGTGCCCAGCCGGGGCGCGCGAGAGTTGAGGTCAGCAGAAGGACGGTAATCGAAAGCAGGTTCTGGCGCATGGTTTTATCCCTAGTACGCACAGATTGACGAGTTGGACGAGGATATTGTTCAACTACTTGACAATTTCCTTTTTGACGCGCCTAGCCCTGCGACTTGCGATGGCCGCTCATTTCTTCAAGCGGTAAAACCTGAACTGGTTTGTCGGACTGTTGGTGACTGTGTAAGCGCCACCCACAACGACAGGTTGCGGAGAGGCATTGCTCCAATTGGGGTTGGCCAGGTTCGTTGACCATTGCAAACTGAATCCGGTCGCACTTGTCGGCCAGGTGAGAAGCAAGTTCGTGCCCGCTTCCTGAACCATGAGCCGGGGTCCGCCGGTCGCAAAGGCCGTGGCAGCGGCGACGTGCGTCGCTGGGCGCTAGCGAGTCAGCCCAGTTGTGCTCACCGATCCTAATGGTCAAGCGATTTGACTTTTCCTAGCAGAACACCGATATAAACGCGCGTCGGCTGCTGAAGGCACTTGGCCCCTCATGACTGTTGAGAAAAAAACGAGCGCGCCGGAATGGTTTACCCGCGCAGTTGAAACGCCGTTCGAGGATCGCTACCTCGAAGTAGAAGGCTGCCGTATTCATTATCTGCGCTGGGGGAAACCGGGCCATCCAGGGCTGCTCCTGGTGCATGGTGGATTTGCCCACGCCCACTGGTGGGATTTCATCGCGCCATTTTTCGCCGAGCGCTATTGCGTAGCCGCGATTGACTTGAGCGGCATGGGGGACAGCGGTTTTCGTCGGACGTATTCGGATGTGCTGTTTGCCAAGGAGGCGTGGGCCGTCTGTTCGGACGCCGGCTTTGCCGGGCGGCCCTTTGTCGTCGGACACAGCTTCGGCGGTCTGGTGGCGCTCAAAACCGGGGTGATTTGCGGAGAAAAACTCACCGGTGTGGTGCTTGTGGATTTCCCGGTGCGTCCCCCGGAAGTGCAAAAAGAGCACGACTCAAGGCGCCCTCGGGTTGGGCCGAAAGAAACCTATCCGAGCCTGGAGGCAGCCCTAAGCCGGTTCCGGCTGATCCCGCCGCAACCGTGCGAGAACGATTTCATCCTCCAGCATATTGCCCGTCATTCGGTAGCCAAAGTCCCAGGCGGCTGGAGCTGGAAATTCGACGACAAAATCTTCGAAGACTTTGGAGTGGGGAATATATCTGAAGACCTCGGGAGGGTGACGTGCCGTTTGGCCGTGGTTTATGGCGAGCATAGCGCGCTGTTTCCGCAGGGAACCATTGATTACATGTCCACGAAACTGGATCGGAACACTCCGGTCATTGTGATGCCGGGGGTCCATCATCACCTATTCCTGGAGCAGCCGCGCGATTTCGTGGATATACTGCAAGAGTTGCTCACAACTTGGGAGGGCGGAGCACAAGGCGAAGGGCGGAAGGCTGAGGTCAGAGGTCGAAGGTCAACCCGGCTCCTGGCAAAAGCGATCACTGTATCGCACCGATGAGGCGATGACCGATCTCAGCGGAAAAACCTTGTTCATCACCGGCGCCAGCCGCGGGATTGGCAAAGCCATCGCTCTGTGCGCCGCGCGGGACGGCGCCAACATCGTCGTTGCCGCCAAAACCGTCGAGCCCCACCCGAAACTGGGCGGCACGATTCACACCGCGGCGGCCGAAATGGAAGCCGCCGGAGGCAAAGCGCTGGCCTGCCCCGTGGATATCCGGCAGGAGGACCAGATTCGCCAGGCGGTGGCGAAAGCGGTGGAGGCCTTTGGCGGGATCGATATTCTGGTCAACAACGCCAGCGCCATCAGCCTGACCGGCACACTGGAAACTCCCTTGCGCCGGTTCGATCTCATGCACCAGGTTAATCTGCGGGGGACCTTCGCCTGCTCCCAGGCCTGCATCCCGCATCTGCTGAAGGCCGCTAACCCCCACATTTTGAACATCGCGCCTCCGCTCAGCATGGAGGCGCGGTGGTTTGGGCCGCACGCCTCTTACACGATGGCCAAGTACGGCATGAGCATGTGCGTTTTGGGCATGGCCGAAGAGTTCAGGCAACAAGGACTGGCCGTCAACGCTCTCTGGCCGCGCACCATGATCGCCACCGCGGCGGTGATGAACTTGCTGGGCGGCGAGGCCGCCATAAACCAATCGCGCAAGCCGGAAATCATGGCCGACGCAGCCCATGTCATATTGACTCGGCCAAGCCGAGATTGCACCGGTAATTTCTTCATCGATGAGGAACTTTTGCAGACGGCCGGTGTTTCAGATTTCAGCCAGTATGCGTTTCTGCCGGGTGCACAACTGGTCACCGATCTTTTTTTGTAGAATTTGTTGAATATTTGTGCCACTGGGTATATCCAATTAGGCAGCAATCCTGGTGGTACTTCAGTTGCAGGGATGTAGGGAATCCCGCGGGAACCATAAGGCGGGATTGATCTAAGGCGCAGGAAAACCATTTATGAATAAAACGTTGATCGTTGCCGGATTCGTATTCGTGGCGGCCGCGTTGGCGCACGGCCAGGTGCAGTCAGCCAAGCCGGAGACGCGAACGACACCTTCCAAGCCAAGCGGCACGGCTGCCTCGCCGGAGGTGAAAGTCGAGGATTTCGAGTTGCTGGATCACCAAGGCCACTGGCACGCCCTGCATCGCCAGACCGGCAGCAAAGCAGTGGTGCTCATCTCGACCGCGAATGGCTGCCCCGTTATCAAGCAGGCGGCCCCGGCCATCAAGGCGCTGCGCGAGAAGTTTGCCAGTCAGGGAATCGTCTTTTGGCTTCTCGATTCCAGTCCGAACGATGACCGCGCAAGCATCGCCCGCGAAGCCGCGCAACTGGGCCTGGACCTGCCGGTACTGGAAGATCGGGCCCAACTGGTGGCAAACGTTCTTGGGATCAACCAGACCTGCGAGGTCGTGTGCATTGGGACCACGAATTGGTCGGCGTTTTATCGCGGAGCGATTTCCAAGGAACTGGCCGACAAGAAATCCAAAGTGCGGGCCAACCAGTACCTGGAGGGGGCGCTCACAAAATTTATCGCGGGCAAAACTGTTTCGCCGAGCCTCACGGTCGCTCAGGGCACGTCGCTGCGTCTGGCGATCGGTCAGGCTGGGGCGCCCAGAACCATCTCCTACGTGGATGAGGTGGCCCCGCTGCTTCAAAAGAACTGCGTTTCCTGCCACAGCCCGGGCAATATCGGGCCGTTTGCCATGAGCAGTTATGAAAAGGTCAAGAGCCGAGGCTCGATGATCGAGGAAGTGTTGCTGGCGCAGCGCATGCCGCCCTGGCATGCCGATCCCCACTATGGAAAGTTCGTCAACGAGCGCAACTTGACGCCCGAGCAGGCCCAGACTCTGGTGCGTTGGGTTGAGCAAGGGGCACCGCGAGGCCGGGGCGAGGATCCCCTGGTTGCACAGCCACCGCCGGCGGCTCAGGATTGGCCGCTGGGACAGCCTGACTTCGTCGTCAAATTTCCGCATTCGCAGAAAATCGCCGCCAGCGGGGTTTTCGATTATCGCTACGTTATGGTACGCTCACCGATCGGAAGCAACGTCTGGCTGCGCGCGGCCGTCGTCAAGCCGGGCAACAGGAAAGTGGTCCACCACATCCTGGTCCTGGTCGCGACCCCCGACGAGTTGAAGAACCGCAGGGAGCATCGAGGCCAAGGTCGGGGCCAAGGGGGCGGCCTCAACGGCGGCGGCCTCAACGGCTATTTTACCGCCTATGTGCCCGGCTACCAGCCGGTCCCCTTTCCTGAAGGCTCTGGCAAATTGCTGCCGGCCGACGCGCTCATGATATTTCAGGTGCACTATACGGCCACCGGAAAAGAGGAGACCGATGATTCCGAACTCGGACTCTATCTTTGCGCGGAGAAACCTCCTCTCGAGCTGAAAACGCGCTCGGCTTTCAACGCGCGGTTTGAGATTCCGCCCGGCGCGCCGAACGAAGTGACGGAAGCCGAATTCAAGTTCGAGAAAGATGCAATCCTTTACGACATGAGTCCGCACATGCACTTGCGCGGCTCGTGGTTCAGCTTCGAGGCTGTGTATCCCGATGGTAAGAAAGAAGTGTTGTTGTCTGTGCCTCACTATGATTTCAAATGGCAGCATCTTTATCGGCTGGCGCAACCGAAGCGTGTGCCGGCCGGGACGCGCCTGGTTTGCCGTGGCGCGCACGATAACTCGCCGCAAAACCCCGATAACCCTGATCCCACGCAGACGGTCTGGTTCGGCGACCAAACGTTCAACGAGATGTTCATCGGCTACTTCAATTATACGGATGCTGCGCCCGCCGAAAGCATTGCGAAGAACAGCGGTGGTTGAGGCTGAGCCGGCCCTTAACCATTCGGGCGAGTTGCGCCGCCGGCGTCGCTGGGCTGCAGTCTGGCTCGTCGTGGCGCTGGTTGCTCTGCCGATGGCGCGGGTGTGTGCGTCTGGCAGGTCCGACGCGTCGGACGGTGTCAGCCGTATCTCCTCCAAAGTTGAAAACTTTCAGTTGCGCGACGCGGAAGGAAAATCGCGCGAGTTATATCGCCAGACCGACGCACGAGCGGTCGTGCTGATTTTCACAACCACGGGCTGCCCGATTGTGCAGAAGAGCATCCCGCGGATCAAAGCGCTGCGGGATGAATTTGGTCCGAAGGGCGTGGTCTTCTGGCTGATCAATTCCAACGCCCAGGATGACACCGCGAGCATCCGGGAAGAAGCAGCCGACTTCAAAATCGATCTGCCGATTCTGCTGGATAACTCCCAATCGGTGGCGCGGCGGCTGGGTGTGAAGCGAACAGCCGAAGCAGTCTGCATTCGAGGCGATTCCTGGGCCGTCGCTTACCGCGGCGCGATTGACGATCAACTCGAGTACGGAACGGAAAAGAAACGAGCCAGCCATGCCTACCTCGAAAATGCGCTGAAGAACCTCCTGGCCGGAAAGAAAATCGCGCCCACTCGCACCGACGTTAAGGGCTGTCTGATCCAATTCGAAGCTTCCAACGCGACGCAGAAAAATTAGAATGGCGCTCGATTGACCCCGATTGAGCACCATAGAATTCACCTGATTGCGTGCGGTCTCGCAGCGATCACCATGAGTCAGCCAGCAAGCCAAACCGCAGCCGGCGAGTCCAGCGCTCGGGATTCAAAACTCCTCAAAGAGAATTTTTGTCAGGAGCGCCAGCTCACCCGCGGCCCGGGCGGACGCATCCTAACCAACACGGGGGTTTGGTCGCCCGACGGTAAATGGCTCGTGTACGACACGCGCAGCGATGCGCCCGGTGACGGCTTTAACGGCTCGACAATCGAGGCCGTCAACATCACCACGGATGATGTCCGGGAGGTTTATCGATCCCGAAATGGGGCGCATTGCGGCGTGGTCACATTCCATCCCCATCAGAACAAAGTGGTGTTCATTCTCGGACCTGAGGATCCGACCCCGGACTGGCAGTACGGGATGTATCATCGCCAGGGCGCGATCGTGGACGCAGACCTGGGTGGAACGCGCTCGTCGTCGAATCCCAGGGTGATTAACCTGGATGCACGCGACATCATCCCGCCGTTCACGCCGGGCGCCTTGCGCGGCGGTTCACACGTTCACGTGTGGGACTCCGCAGGACAGTGGGTGAGCTTTACTTACGAAGACCACGTGCTGGCACAATTCAAGGAGGCCACGACGACGAATGATATTAACCTCCGGAACGTCGGAGTCAGCGTTCCCATTCACCCGGTCCGCGTGAAGAGGGACCACCCGCGCAATCACGACGCCGAGTATTTTGCGGTGCTGGCCACGCGCACGACGGCGAATCCAAAGCCCGGCTCAGATGAAATCAAAAAGGCTTTTGAAGAAGGCTGGATCGGGACAAACGGGTATGTGCGCGCCGACGGGAGCCGGCAGCGCCACGCGGTCGCTTTCCAGGGCCTCGTCGTCACAGAAGAAGGAGAAACCATTTCGGAAGTGTTCGTCGCCGACCTGCCGCAAGACGTGACTCAACCTGGAGACGGGCCATTGGCCGGCACCGAAACGCGCATGCCGTTCCCTCCGAAAGGCTGCGTGCAAAGGCGCCTCACGCACACCGCTCAAAGGAGATTCCCGGGTTTGCAGGGTCCTCGCCACTGGCTGCGCAGTTCGCCCGACGGCTCGCGGATTGCGTTCCTGATGAAGGACGACGCGGGGATCGTGCAAGTGTGGACGGTGTCGCCAAACGGCTGCCCCCTCGCCCAGGTCACGCGCAATCCCTGGAGCGTGGCTTCGGCATTTTCGTGGAGCCCGGATGGCCGACTGCTGGCTTACGCAATGGACAACAGCATTTGTGTCACTGAGGTTGCCTCCGGCAAGACGGAACGATTAACCCGGCGAACGGATGAGACCACGGCCCCGCGGTCTGAAGCCTGCGTGTTCTCGCCTGACGGAAAGAAACTCGCTTATTTGCGGCGCGTGCCGGACTCAGGCGCGTCGTACAACCAAATTTTTGTGCTTTTCCTGGAGCGCCGGTCGAAATCGGAAGGATGAAGGGACCGTGCTCCGCGTTCGGAATCACGCCGGAGACTTTCCGAGCTTCCACAAGCGGGCGTCGCTCCGGAAGTAAATGGCGCCGCGGGAAATCGCCGGCGTGCTCAAGATTGTTTCGCCCAAGTCCAACTCACTGACCACCTCGCCTTCGGGTTTGGAAATGTCCACGACCTGGGCCACGCCTTTCTCACTCACGCAATAGAGGAAATGTCCCACGGCCACGGGCGTGGCGCTGAATGGCCCTTTAAGCCGGAGTTGCCACAGGCGCTGGCCCGTGGCGGTCTCGCCGCAAGACAGAATGCCAGCGTCGTTCAGAACGAATAATTTTGTGCCCAGCACGAGCGGGCTGGGTGTGCCGGCCCGAAGTTGGCTGGACTGCCAGAGCTGTTTCGGCTTTTCGCCACCGGAGCCGGGTTGCAGTGCGATCAAGCCATGAAACGGCACGAATACGACGCCATCCCTGGTCGCCAAGGACGGGATCGAGGAACCACCATTGGCGTACTCCCACACGGTTTTTCCCGTGGCGGGTTCGACTGCGGTAACACCGGTGGACGACTGGAGAGCAACGAGTTTGCGGCCGCCGTCATTCAAAAGCACGGGCGAGGTCCAATTTGCCTTCCGGGGTCGCTCCAGTTTCCATCGGTTCACGCCGGTTTGCGCGTCGAGCCCCGCGGCAAAGGCCTCGCTCTCGCTCTCGACTTGCGCCACCACCACTCCGTCAGCCACCACCAGCGAGGAAGACATCCCGACACTATTGCTCGCGTTCGGATAGTCGCGGCCCAGACCTCGCAGCCAAAGCAAATTGCCGTCGAGATCCAGGCAGACGATATCGTTCGAGGAGAAGATCGCCACGATGCGCTCACCGTCGCTGGCAGGCGATGGCGCGGCGACACACGTCTTAGGTTGGCACATCGTGCGTCCCGTCGCCCAGAACTGTCGCTCCCAAAGCCTCGAGCCGTCGGATGCTTTGAAGCAAATTACGTGGAGCCGTTGTTGTTTCGGGCCGCTCGAACAGGTCACAGACACACGGTCACCAACGACGATCGGACTGGACAAACCCCGGCCGGGCAGATCGATTTTCCAGGCCAAATCTCTGCCGGCGTCGAGAACGGTCGGCACTCCGGTTTCGTCAGCGACTCCGTTGCAATTTGGGCCGCGAAATTGAGGCCAGTCCGCCGCGTGCAGCGCGGCGCAGCCGGCCATGAGCAAGATGAATGATCTAATATTCATCTTTTGTCAGCCGACGCGATCGGCGTGCCAAGCGAGTCGGTCACGCGCAATTGAAAATCCCATTCAACGGTCCAATCCTCCAGTTGTTCGTTTTGGCAAACCTTCACCAGGATTGTGTTGCGGCCCTGCTGAAGTTGAGCAGGCATCAAATACTGGTCGATTTCCGAATCGAAATGGTACTCATCGCGGCCGAAGAGGAGCTTGCCGTTTAACCAGACTTTCCACGAATTCTTGCCACCCAGCCTCAATTCGACCGATTGCGCCCGATCGGAGACAAAATCGGTCGTGGCGTAGGCAGTCACTTCCTTGAGCTTGCCGTAGGCCTGGTTCATATCGACCTTGCCGTACTTTTGAGTCGCGAAGTAGTCTCGCCATTTCACCTTTCCTGACTTGCCATCATACTCTGGTGCGAAATCAATTTTCTGTTCGGGCGGGTAAACATTATCGAAGCCTTTGCGCCCGGTATTGTCGAAAGGGCCGATGATTTTCCATTCGGTCAGGAAACCGAAGATCTTCGGCAAATCCACGGGCTGTCCGAGCTCTTTCAGCTTTTTCGCGGCATCGTCAATTTGCTTCGCGTCGCGCGCGGAGCTCAACGCCTGCTGCAAGAGCAAAGTTGCGCCCGTTCTGTTACTCGCCGACAGTGACATGCCGGCCTGATCGATCACCTTTTGGACGGCATCAAAGCGGAGTTCGAGGCTGGGATCGTTCAACATGCCGGCGAGGAGTTTGTCCGAGGTGGTCGGATCCAGGCGCGCCAGCAGCTCAAAAACCAGCCGCCGGGCGCGAGGATGGTGCCGCGTATCCTGCAGGAACGTGCCGAGCTCGGCCACCGGAAGCTTGCCGCTCGCGCTCAATTCCCGGCTGGAGATGGCATCGACAGCCGCTCGCAGCCAGTTCAGGGCAAAATCGTTTGCGCCATCCATGGCGCCGAGCAGCCGCGGCAGGGCGCTCGCGTCGCTCGCAGCCAGCTTTTTCCAGGCAACCGACGCTTCGGCATTGCCCTTCCCCTCCGGCCCCACCGCTCGGATCACGCGAAGACAATCAGCGATTTCGGTCGGAGTCGCGGCCACGGCCGCGCCAGCCATGCCGCAAACAACTAGAAGCCTCGCTAACTTTCGTGCCATGCGGGAAACGATGCCTGAGCAGGCGAGTCGTGACAAGCGCTGTCGGCCGTCCGAGGAGTGCCTTTCGGCGTGCAATGGCCGTGCCGATTGTCGAGAATCACCTGTCAGAAAAACGGTAATGAAATTCCTGTGTCCGGCTTCCGTCGCCTACTGGTCGCTCAGTGTTTGGCTGATAATAGGTGCTGTTATCTGCGCGTCCTCCCATGACGCCCTTGCCGCCAAGCCGAACGTCCTTTTCATCCTGGCCGATGATTTCCGGCCCGATGGGATCGCCGCCTGGGGCAATCCGCACATCCAGACGCCGCATCTCGACAAGCTCACACAACGCGGCTTTTGCTTCACCAATGCCTATACCATGGGCTCGATGGTTCCGGCGGTATGCACCCCCAGTCGCACGATGATCCTCACGGGCCGGTCACTGTTCCACGCTCCCGGCAAGGATTACGCGCTATGGCCCAGAGCCATGGCCGCAGGCGGCTATGAAACGTTTCACCTCGGCAAGAAAGGCAACTCGTTTGGCCCGGGAATGGAAGCCTTCGAAACGTGCCTCTATACCGGCGACCTGGGCGCGGACCAGCACCATGAAACGGCGGCCGAGAAAACAGCGGAGCGAGTCATTGAGTTTCTGCGCGAGCGAAAGACTGACAAGCCATTCTTTGTTTATTACGCGCCCCAAGTTCCGCATGACCCGCGCGTCGCGCCGGAGAAGTTCATGAAAATGTATGATCCTGCCCGGATCCCGCTCCCACCGCGGTTCCAGACGGTACATCCTTTCGATAATGGCGAAATGACGGTCAGAGACGAATTGCTGGCTCCGCATCCGCGCACGCCGGAAGTTGTGCGGCGTCACCTGGCAGATTACTACGCCTGTGTAACCTGTTTTGATTACCACATCGGCCGGATCATCGAAGCACTCAAGAAACTGAAGGAATTGGACAACACGCTAATCATTTTCGCCGGGGACAACGGACTTTCACTGGGTGACCACGGTCTGATGGGCAAGCAGAACCTCTATGAGATGGGCGGCATGCACGTGCCATTGGTCATCGCCGGCCCGGGCGTAAGGCATGGGAAAACCGAAGCGTTCATGTATCTCTACGATCTCTTCCCGACAGTTTGCGAGCTCACGGGGACTGCCATCCCGCCTCAGGTCGAGGGCAAAAGCCAGGTGCCGGTCATCAAGGGTAAAGCAGCCAAAGTGCGAGATTACATGTTCAATCAGTATAAGGACGTGCAGCGCTCGATTCGCGAGGAGCGCTGGAAACTCATCCGGTATCCGCAGATCAACTTCACGCAACTATTTGATCTGGTCGCGGACCCGAATGAAATGAACAACCTGGCCAAAAAGCCGAAATACGCACGCAAAGTCGAGGAGTTGCTTGCCCTTATGAAACAAGCGCAAAAAGATTTCGACGATACCTGTCCGCTGACATCCCCGCATCCTGCCGACCCTGCCTGGTCGCCGGAGCAGGCGCTTCCAGCAAAGACCCGCAGTCTTGGTCCATAGGAAATCATTCCTTGATCACTGCCTCGCGGCTAAGCGTTATTTGAAAGAAAGGTGTTAGCGGGGCCGAATAGCAAGGTAAAGTGCGAAACATAGTCTATGACTAGGACGCCGGCGAAACTAATTTCGGCAACTCCGGCAGGGCTCAGTTACTGGGTTAAATTCTTCCTGGTTTTTCCGCTCGTTGCGGCGCCGTTGTTGGCCCGGGCGTCAAAGCTCCACGAGGCCGCCAGCCACGGAGATCTGGCTGTGGTCCAGAAGCTCCTTTCCTCTAGCCCGGCTACGGTGAGCATCACGGACCCAAACGGGGACACCGCACTCCACCTAGCCGCGGCTCACGGCCAGCTTGCGGTGGCGAAACTACTCGTGGCCAGCAATGCGGCGGTGAATGCAACCAATCGTGCGGGATTCACACCACTCGAATTAGCTGTGTCTACGCGGGGGCCAGGTGCCTTTTCGAACATCCTGCACGCCGACTTCGAAGGATTAATAACAGGATTCTCGAATGTGCTGGCAAGTTTTAAACCGGCGCCGGCGGCTATCGCGCCAACAGACATATCAGCCGCCTGGAAAACATCCCTGGGTGCGCAAGAATCGGCAGAAGTTGTTGCCGTCAAGCGCCAAATCGTCGAGCTCTTGCTGCTCCATGGGGCGACGCTAACAAACGTCAGAGGTTATTCTGTTTCGTTGGATTTGTCGGCCTTGAATGCTGATGGGGAAGAATTGCGAGCGTTGTTGAAGCACGGAGCTAACCCAAGGCAGGCCAGGCAGCGGGGAGTCCAACCCATTCACTTTGCCACCCTTTCAGGAAATC
This sequence comes from uncultured Verrucomicrobiota bacterium, assembly GCA_964446585.1. Classification (GTDB taxonomy): domain Bacteria; phylum Verrucomicrobiota; class Verrucomicrobiia; order Limisphaerales; family UBA8199; genus CAYUPI01. The sequence continues at coordinate 23,627 of CAYUPI010000015.1, read as the reverse complement.
GGGATGGTGTTACCGCATTGATCGAGGCCGGGGCGGATGTCAATGTACCCGGGATTTTTGGCGCTCGACCTCTGTTCTTAGCGTGTGCCGGGGGAGACGAGCCGATGGTACGGGTCCTTCTGCAAGCCGGGGCAAACGTCGAACTGGCGTCGAACGCAGGCAAACGGCCGTTGGATGTGGCGCTCGAAGCCGGAAGCGAACCCATCGTCGCCTTGCTCTTGGAAAAGGGAGCAAGCGCGAAGAATCCTAATAACCGGAACATGACTCCGCTGCACGTAGCCGCGTACAATGGCAGCGTAAAACTCATGACTTTGCTCCTGAACAAGGGCGCCGAGATAGACGCGCAAGATGCCGAAGGTTTTACCCCAATGCTCAGCGCCGTTGAACGCGGACATCTCCCGGCCGCAGATTTTCTGGTCTCGCACGGGGCAAATCCGCTAGCCGCATGCAATTCCGACCGGCGCGACGCTCTTCAAATCGCGGCGAGCGACAATCGATTGGAATTGATGCAGTGGGCGCTGGATCACGGGTGCAAGGTGGACAGCCGCGACAGGGAAGGAAGGACAGCGCTTGGTCTGGCTGCGCTCCAAGGTCACCCCGGCGCCGTGGCACTGCTCTTAACCAACAAATCAAATCCGAAAGCGATGAGCCACAGGTTCGATACCGCGCTGCACCAGGCGGCGCAGGGGACCTTTCTAAATCGACACATGGCGAGCGAGGCGAAAACGAATGCGTCGCCGAAACACCCGCCCCCATTTGGCACCCCGGCGGACTACGTCGCGACCGCGGCATTGCTGCTCAACAATGGCGCCGCAATGGAGGCAGAGAACGCGGACCTGGCGACCCCGTTGCACCTGGCTGCGATCGGGCCGGCTGAACTTGTGAAATTTTTCCTGGAACAAGGAGCTCAACCCAATGCGCGCACGCTCAAAGGACTTACGCCACTCATGATTGCCGCCAGCGCGGGCAGCGCTGAGACCGCCGAAGCGCTGATCGCACACGGCGCACAAATAGATGCGGTGCAAACAGACGGCAGTAATGCCCTGCTTCGGACCGCAGCCGATGGGAACGCGCCGGTGCTGAAAGTTTTGCTCGACCACAAATGCGACTTTCGTTCCCGAAACGCACATCGTGCCACAGCGGTTCACTTGGCTGCCGTCGGAGGCCACCTGCAGGCCGCCGCCACGCTGTTCGATGCTGGAGCGGACGTCAATGCCAGTGATGCCTATGGACAGACGCCGTTGCACATAGCGGTAATTTCGCGCAAACCAGCAATGGTCGAATGGCTATTAGCGCACGGGGCTAATTTGACGCTCGCGGACCGCAAGGGAGCAACGCCGTTGGATGCGGCCAAGGATCGAGGTTTCTTCGAGATTATCCAACTGCTCGAGTCGCGGCCGCCAAAGCGGGACTGAAGTGGGAGTATGCTCACATCGATCCAAACAGTATGCTGAAAAAAACTATCGATTAACCCGCCGAAGAGCCTTCTGGTACCATTCGCCCAGGTAACATTGACCAGCATGAACCCGACTCGGCAGTTTGGGCGAAAAGCCGCGTGGCTGCACCTTGTCCTAGCTCTGACAGCGCCGACCGTAGATGTTCACGCCGGTGGGTACTGCAGGGGAAACGACGAAAGCGGCCTGATCTCTCTGGGCGAATTGCCCTCAAGTCGCCCATGAAACATCTCGCCTGCATGTTGCTTCTTGCCGTACTGCTGGCCGGTTGCGCCAGCGCGCCGGTTGAAAAAGGCCGGGCCGACCTGCTCGATTTTCTGGTGGACAGCAAGACCACCAAGCAGGAGGTGCTGACCAACCTCGGTCAGCCCTCCGCTAAATTTCAAAACGAGAGGATCCTTACCTATCAACTGGCCGTCACTCCCAAAACTTCAGCCTACTACGTCGTCGAGCGACGCTCTTATCCTTCCGGTTGGCCGGACTGGCGCCTGGCCAAATACAGCCTAGTCCTGGTTTTTGACGAGCACGACGTGTTGCAGAAGCATTCCCAAGTGCCGGTGAACTAAAATGAAAAAGCGCCGCTTCATCAGCTCGATTCTCCCCTGCCTTTGGGTGCTGATTTTGCCGGTCTTTTTTTCCGGATGCCTGGTCGTGCCGCTGCCTGTCAAAGAAACCGGCAACGCGCGCAAAGACCTAAGCCAGCAAGTCGCCGGCCGGCTCGAGCCCGGCGTCACCACCTTTGCTGAAGTCTTGCTGCAGTTCGGCGAACCAGACGCGGTAGCGCCCGACGAACGGGCGCTGGCCTACCGCTCGGAACGCCCCGTGGCGTTGTGGTTCGTTAGCGGTGGCTATTCCGGTGCCGGCGGGACAATTGACCAGGTTCGCTATCTGCTCATCGACTTTGACAAAAATGGCCTCGTCCACGACCGGCACGCCACCTCGCACATCCAAGGAGCCGGGCTCAGTCCGGCCAAAGATGACCCGCATGCCTTAGTTGGCGCTGCCGCCACCTCCCTCGGTGATGAGCCGGTGCGCCTCAGCGCTCAAGCCGAATGGTTTCCCAATCTGGAACTCGACGCGTGGAAAATTGCGGTGGCCATGAAGGGAAGTCTCTTGCTGACCGATTCCAATATTTACTGGCTCAAGCCCGACCAGCCCGGCAACGCGCCCCCAGCGCTGTCGCTCCGATATGACAGCATCGCCGAATGCAAATTGGGCAAGTCCATGAATGTGACCTGGCTGCTCCTCAAAACCAAACAAGGTAAAGTGCACTCGTTCCGTCTTTGGAAAACGTACTGGACCGATAATCAGATGACCAAGCGCGCCGTGTCGTTCATCCAGTCAAAGCTCATTCTATCAAGGGGCGAGATATGAAACCCTTCATATTATTGCTGCTGTGTGCGACGGCGGGGCTGGTCCAGGCGGTGGCGCAGCAGGATGCACCCACACTTTCCGTTGAGGACCTTAAGCGTAAGGCGCAAGATGGCGATATTGTTGCGCAATGCAGTCTCGGAGAGCGCTACGTCAAAGGTGATGGCGTCCCGAAGGATATGGTTGAAGGGGCGAAGTGGTTTCGCAAGGCGGCAGAGCAAGGCGATGCTCATGCTCAGTACTGCCTTGCCGAATGCAGCCGCTGCTTCGAAGGCCCGCGCAGGGACTACGCTGAGGCGGTGACGTGGTACCGAAAGGCTTCTGAACAGAACTACCCGCCGGCCCAATCCAGGCTTGGGTATTGCTGCTTTGCGGGCTTGGGCGTTTCACGGGACATCGTTGAGGCGGTGAAATGGTTTAAGCAGGCGGCGGAGCAGGGCTACGCCACAGCGCAGTACAATCTCGGGTATTGTTACCTGCGGGGGATCGGCGTTTCTCAAGACAGTGTTACGGCCGTCACGTGGTATCGCAAGGCCGCCGAGCAGGAGGATGGCGCGGCTCTGTCCAATCTGGGAGACTGCTACCTAAAAGGCGCAGGCGTGAAACAGGACGCAGTCGAGGCCGTGCGATGTTTCCGGAGAGCGGCGCAGCGAGGTTCTGTGAGGGGGCAATGCAATCTCGCAATCTGCTATGCGAACGGTGACGGCATTGGCCAGGATCTAAGAGAAGCGGTCAAGTGGTACCGGAAAGCGGCTGACAATGGCCACCCTGCCGCACAAAACAATCTCGGCGTCTGCTATTTATCCGGCCAAGGGGTGCCCAAAGAACCGGTTGAGGCGGTGAAGTTGCTGCGCCAGGCGGCTGAGCAAGACGATCCCGATGCTCAGTCCAACCTCGGCGTTTGCTACAATTCGGGCAATGGCGTTCCAAAGGATCAGGCTGAGGCAGCAAAGTGGTTTAGTAAAGCGGCACAGCGTGGGGATGCGAATGCTCAATACAATCTCGGGGTTGACTACGCTCGCGGGATCACGTTTGTCACGAACTACGTCGAAGCTTACAGATGGTTCACGCTGGCATTGGCTCAGGGGGATGAGGACGCCCGAGCCGCCCGGCAGCACATCTCGCAAGAAATGTCGCCCGAGCAAATCGCCGCGGGCCTGCGACTCGCGCGCGAATTCAAGCCGCGCCACCCCCAGGAAAAAATGGAACCACTCCGGTGCGACTGAACAAAAAAGCCAGCGGGCTTACTCCATCGATCCAAACAATATGCTGAACAAAACTATCGATTAACGCGCCGAGGGCCCTTAAGCTACTCTGCTCACATGAAATCCCACAAGACTCTCCTTCTGTGGAGAATAATTTCCACCGGATGCGCAGCCGCGTTCAGGGATGGCCGCGCCCCTGGTGGCAGCAAGGCCTGCGAGTGGACGTCGCCGTAAGGCGCGGCGAGGCAGGTATCCACGGCAGCGCCACAGACAAAGAATCGGCAGTCCTTGAATGGCGTCCCAGGCAGGAAACAGCAAAAGAATTCTTGAAAGCAATAGTGTCAATCAGCGGAGAATTTACTATCAGTGACCTCGACGCATTGGAATTCAGTCCTGGCATGAAAGAATGCAACAAACCCAAAAACAAGAAAGGACGCATGAACAACCCAAGAAACGAACTCAAACCATCGAAAAGCAAGAGTGTTATCGCAACGTCCGGCGCGCTGCTGGCGCTGTTCGGGCTGGCCGGTTGCGGCACCATTTCCGGCCTCAAGTCCCCGGACGGAAAAAGCCCAGTCAACCTCTCGGCCTACAACCAGGTGCTCGTGCACGATTTTGTTGACAAAGCAACCGAAAAGGAAACGAAAAACCCGCAGGAGAAAGCGCAGGATCTGAAACGCGTGACCCATGAGTTCCCTGACCTAATCGCCAGCGAAACCAGGAAAACGGGCGCTTTTCAGCAGGTCACGCGCGAAGGCGCAGCGGATGCAACGTCGTTGGTGATTGACGGCGAGATTACCCGCTACGAGCGCGGCAGCGCAGCGGCCCGTTTGTGGGTTGGAATGGGCGCGGGCAGCTCTTATCTGGATGCCTTGATCCAGTTTCGAGAAGGCGGTACTGGCAACTTGCTCGCGACCATGGACGTGAACAAGAATAGCTGGGGCGGCGGCGGTGCGCTGGCAGCGGGACAAACCGCTGATTCCTTCATGGAAGAGGCGGCCAAGAAAGTTGCCGAGGAACTTCAAAAAGCAAAAAAGGGCCACTAACCCTGGACTGTTGCCGGGCGTAATCGTGTGACTCAGGAGTTTGCGGGGACGGCCTCCGCCGATGAACGCGAGTTTGCGGGACAGCAACTGCGAGTCCTGTGAAGACAACGATGACCATTCTCTCCACCGCGCTCGGCTTCATGCTGCTCACGACAGGCTGCGCGACGGTTCAGGACTACAGCCTGACCTACAAGCTCTGGAACAACGCGCAATTGCGCCGCTTTGCTGAGCCGGCGCCGGATCCGCGCCTGGCACTTTTTGCCAGCGCGCAGAGCGACGACGTACTCGTGCAATATGACGAGGTCCATGAGCAAAGCGAAGCGGTTCAACGCCGCGCGTACTTTTTGCGGGAAAATGACGAGCGCATTCGCCAGCGGGAAAAACCTCGCTTCGTCAATCCACAGCTCGCTTCGAGCATGGCTCCTGTCCAAGTGTGCGCGAGTCCGCCGGAAGCGACCAACTCCACTCCTAAAACGCTCCCTTCAGTCGCGATGTCGCTCCAGAACAACGGCCAGGAATTTCTTCTGCACCTCAACGGCGCGAGCGAGGGCCCATATTCCCTGCCGACTTATCTGCAGAGCAACGCCAATTTTGTCCGGGTGGCTTTGACGCCCTTCGCAGTTGCCGGCGACACAGTGATGGTGGGGCTGGTCGCCTCTCTCGTGGCGGCATACGCGTACGCCACCGGAACAGTGGAGACTTATCCACGTTGAGGCTGCTCTTTGCCTCACTGGAATTCGTTCGCCAGCTCCAGCGCCATGGTCCGCATGACTGATTTGGGCTTTCTACTTTCAACTTTCTGCCGTCTCCTTTCCTCTTTGATGGCCGACGATCCGAAAGTTTCTATTGTCTTGCCGGTGAGAAATTCTGCCGGAACACTTCCGGTTGTGCTGGAGAGCGTCACGTGTCAGACGTTCGCAAATTGGGAGCTCGTGGCGGTTGATGACGGCTCGAAGGATGAGACTGCAGGCATTCTGGCATCGGCTGCGAGCGGCGATCCCCGGATTCAGGTATTGTCCCAAGCGGCGTTCGGAATTGCCGAAGCGTTGCAGCGTGGATGCGCCGCCGCTCGCGGCGAATTTATCGCGCGGCTGGATGCTGACGATTGGAGCCCTCCGGAGCGGCTGCTGCGGCAATTGGAGTTTTTTGAGCGCCATCCTGAACTCGGTGTAGTCTCCTGTCGCGTGCGGCATGGAGGCGACCCAACAGCGCAAGCGGGATATGCTGCGCATGTCACCTGGATCAATTCTCTGCTCACGCCGGAAGACATTGCGCTTCGTCGTTTTGTGGAATCGCCGGTGGCGCATCCGAGTGTTATGTTCCGGCGTCGGTTGTTGCAGGAGCAAGGCGGCTACGAAACGGGCGATTTTCCCGAAGACTATGAACTCTGGCTCCGGTGGATGGATGCCGGGGTCCAATTCGGAAAAGTCGATGCGGAACTCTTGCTCTGGAATGATGCGCCAACCCGCCTCTCTCGCATTGACCGGCGATACCGCCCGGAGGCTTTTTATCGCATCAAATGCGTTTACCTGGCGCGCTGGCTTAAACGTCAGGTGGAACCACGGCGTGAGTTCTGGCTCTGGGGCGCGGGACGAATTACCCGGCAGCGAATCCGCACTCTCGAAACTGAAGGCATCTCGCTTTCGGGTTTCATTGATGTCGATCGGAAGAAGCTCGGGCGCCTGCGCGATGGCCGTCCAGTCGTCGGTCCGCACAATCTACCTTCCAGCGACGGGGCGTTCATCCTCGCGGGCGTCTCGGCACGCGGCGCGCGAGAATTAATCGCCGCTCAATTGAACGGCCTCGGCCGTACTGAGGGCCGGGACTATCTGCTGGTTGCATGAACCGGTGGTTCTTGCGTCAGTGCCACTGCAAGGGATTCCATTTTCAAACCGCTAATCCATGCTAATCTTCGCTAATTTCTGAACTGACGTGGGCACTCTTTTAGCTCACCGCACGTTCGCGCTGTCTTTTCAGCTATCGGAACGCGCGTGTTTCCTTCCTCGGTTGCTGGCACCTTTCAAAAATCTCAACACGGCAGCCTCGGTTGGCCGGAGTCGGCACGCAGTGTGCAGCCTGTTTTTGGCGTTCCGCTCGTTCAGCATCGGAATCAACGAGCCATCGAGATAGCCTTCGAGGATCGCCGGGTGGACATAGGATCTGCGGCAGAAGGCGGGAGTATTGCCGAGGGTATGGGCGGTGGCTTTGATTGCTGCAACCACATTGTTCTTAGCCGCCGTTTCCAGTTCAGCCGGACCGAGGCGTAGCAATTCGCTGGCGGCGGAAACCGTCCCAGCCCAGGTCCGAAAATCTTTTGCCGTAAAATCGCGGCCGGTGATCTCGCGCAAGTAATCGTTCACGTCCCCGGAGCCGACGTGGTGCTTTCGACTCTCGTCGTCCACGTATTGAAAAAGTTCCTGGCCGGGAACGTCCTGACATGCCCGAACGATCCGGGCAACGCGCCGGTCTTCGACTTCCACAACGTGTTCTTTGCCGCTCTTCCCACGAAAATGAAATTTGACCTTTGCGCCTCGCACCAGGGCGTGGCGGTTTTTCATCGTGGTCAGGCCGTACGATTTATTGTCGCGGGCGTATTCTTCGTTGCCCACGCGGATGAGGCTGACTTCGAGCAATCGCACAACGGTGGCCAGCACTTTTTCCCGACAAAGGCCCTCGCGCGCGAGGTCGCGTCTGATCTGGTTCCGAATTCCCGGCAGTGCGCGGGCAAAATCCATCACCCGGTCATACTTGGTTTGGTCGCGAACCTCCCGCCAGCGCGGATGATAGAGGTGTTGCTTGCGCCCGCGTTCATCCCGGCCAGTCGCTTGCAAATGCCCGTGGTCAAGGGGACAAATCCAAACGTCTGACCACGCCGGCGGGATCACCAGCGAACTGATGCGCTTGAGCGTGTGCCGCTTGCGTATAATTCGGCCCTCGGCCGAGCGATAACGAAAACCCTGTCCGCAGCGTTCGCGGCGAATGCCGGGCGGTTCGTCGGTAACGTAACGCAAACCGACAACCTGCGCTGACTTCGCCGGAGACAGAACAGTCTTGGTAATCGTATTGATTTCCTGAGAATATGCTTTTCAAAGGCAAATGCGTCCAATCTGACGTGGCCTTACCCGGATTCCGCCGCGACGCGAGATCCCGGTGTGCGCCGCTCCACCGAAAGCGACCAACCCCCCGGCCACAACTATCCCACGGGTCGCGATGTCCTTCCAGACCAACGGCCAGGAATCTCTCCTGCACCACAACGGCGCGACCGAAGGTCCGTATGAGCTGCCGATATATCTGCAGGGCAACGCAACTATCGTCCGGGTTGCGATGACCCCCATCGCAATGATTGGAGACACGGTGATGGTGGGGCTGGTTGCCGGAGTTGTGGCGGCCTATGCGTACGCCAGGGGGAAGTGGAGACAAATCGACCTTGAGACGGAGGTGGTGGAGTGTGGCGAGTCCCCAGGCGGCGAAGAGGAGCAAATAGCTCCGACGGCAGCTTGCAATCAGGTATGCATAGTACCATATTTTGCTGCATCAGCATGAAGGCGAGAACGAACGGAAACCACCGCCGAATTGAGCTCGGGCGGCATATCGTCGCAGACTCGAAGATTTGCGGTGGCCAGCCAACCTTTAAGGGCACCCGCATTATGGTTTGGCTGGTCCTGGAACAGCTCGAAGAAGGCCTTTCCTGGGATGAAATCTCGCGCGAGTGGGACGGACGGGTGGCAGGCGAGGCGATTGGGGAAGCGATTGCAATCGCCCCGCTAGTAGTCAAGCACAAGCCATTCAAGGGTTTCAATGTTGGTGCTCGACGAAAATTTGCCCGCCAGCCAGCGGCAATTGCTGCGTAAGTGGCGGATACGTTTTCGCTCCATCGGCGTTGACGTGGCGGCCCGGGGCGCCGCTGATGAGGTCCTAATCACGGTGCTCCATCGCCTACCTCAGCCCACCTTTCTTAGTTTGGACCAGGATTATTATCGACGCGATTGGATGCACGCGAACTATTGCCTGGTATGGTTGGACGTGAAGCGGCGCGAAGCGGCAGAGTTCGTGCGCCTCTTTTTGCGGCATCCGACCTTCAACACGCAGGCAAAACGAATGGGATGCGTGATTCGTGTCCATAGCACTGGAATTTCTTTCTGGCGAACTCCCAAACGTTCTCCGCAGTCCGTCCCGTGGTCAGCTTGATCAACGAACCAAAGCTTCAGGCTCTTTAGCCTGCTGACTCATGAGCCTTACCTGCGACTTTTCATCTTCCTTATCGCTATTGACTCACGACATTCAGCGCCATGGTTTGGATGAGTTCGTCCAGGTAATCGGGAACATACGGCCCGAAGAAGGACATCAGCCGGGGCTCGTAACCGTCCATGTGGTAGTACCGGTGGAGAATCACGTAGCCGATGTAGTCCCCGTTGAAGCTAGTGATGCTGGCGCTGAAACCTCGCGCACGAAGAGAGTCTTTGATTCCGAGCGCAAGCTCACCACTGAAATCGCATGGAGTCGAGATCCAAAGAGAACCATCCAGCCGGAAGACCTGGAGAAAGCTCTTCCTGGCCGCCGGCAGCAACTTTCCCGCGAGCCAGGGTCGAACCCGGACGCCGTCGCTGATTCGGACGTTCAGGGAGGGTAGGGACACGTCGAGGCCGAGCGTGCTGAACGCGATTTGGTTAGTCATGGCGATCTGAGACAGCCGTTCAATCAGCATCTGCGCGAGCGCCTGACCCATCCGCTCGGCACCTTTGAATCCACCCTCCCCGGGCGAAGGGCCGTGGCTGCCGACCTCGCCGGCCAGGAAGACTGCCATGCCGCCGGTGGCCTGCTCGACGGCGCGTTGCCAGTAGCCTGGATAATCCGCGCTAAACTCCATCACCGAGCCGGACAAAACAGTCGCGTGGGCGGCGTAGCTCCCCAGCACCGCCTGCCTGCCATTGCTCTGCTTCAGCACGACGAAACTGAACTCGGGATCCACGCGGCCCAATTTCCCGACCAGTCGGTTTCGGACGAACTCGGGCGCCGCAAAACCGCCGTGGCCGAAGGAGGCGAGCTTCAAATCTGCAACGGCTTCACGAACGGCCGCGACAATGCGGTCGGCGAACCAGCTTCGCGCTCCCGGCTGAAACTTCCCGGCAAAAGCCTCGCCGGCCACGCCTTCACCCCAACCCCCCAGGCTGCAGTGAGTGTGGGTGGCGCTGAAATAGAGTTGTTCGCGGCCCAATCCCAGTTCCTGCGCCAGCCGCACGGCCGCGGCGTCGGCTACTTCGCGTGGAATAATTAACGCGTCGGCGCCGAGCATCACGCCCAAACGGTCACCCACGCGCAGGGCTACGGCCTTGACGTAAAGATCGTCGTGGGCTCCCGTGGCGGGATGCCCTCTCCGCTCGCCGTAGCCCGCAAGCGCCAGCGCGCGGAATTGGCCGTGTACCGGATCATCTGCCGGCGCGCTTACCGTCGGCGTCAGCCGCGCGCGGCCGAAACCGGCGCTCAGCTCGCCGTGCGAGATCGTGTTGGTCGCCTCGCGAAGGCGTAACCGCGCTGCAGTCTCGGCATAATATTGCTGCCGAAAGTATGGCCGGTAATCAACACCGTCGAGGCAGGCCACTAACGTCACGGCGACGAGGACGGCAAGAGCGGCAGCAATTCGCAGGATGATTCGGCCGATTCCTTTTCTCATGGAGGTATTGGAAAGACTTTTGAGGGATGATACAGTCGCCGCGACGTAACTGGAACCACAATTACCGAGACGAAGGATATGCAACAACCACAGGCTCTGACAGAAAAATCCAAAATCCAAAATCCAAAATCCAAAATTGATCAGAGCCTCCTTACGTCGGCTGCTACAATCTTAAGGCGCGCTCAAATGCTGACTTGTGTGGTCGTGGCGACCATCGCCAGAGCCGACACAGCCACTAATCAAGCCTTTACTTCGTCGCAACGGCTCGAGCGGCCGCATCTGCAAGCAGCCCACGAGGCGCGGCTCCGATTTCAGCGCGAACGCCGTCCGCCTCCGAGCCACGGCGTGTATGAGGATTTTCGCGCGATTATTCACGCCCATGCGGAAGACGCCGAACACACCAAGGGCACGCGGCAAGAGCTGTTGGCCGCCGCCCGCAAAGCCGGCGTCCGCGTGGTGATGATGACGGAGCATGACGGTCCCAAAGCGGACGCCTGGCGCGGGTTGCGCGAGGGCGTGTTGTTTATTGCCGGATCGGAAACCAGCGATGAAACTTTGTGGTTTCCGGATTATGGAGCGGATGGCAAACCGATTCCCGGCAGCGGCCTGCGATTCTTGTCGCAGATCGAAAAGCACTACGACGCTGCCACTGAAGGCCTGGTTGGCATGGAAATCTGCAATCGCCACACCGATAGGAAGCTCGACGAAGGACTGGAGTCTTACCTGACTGCGGCCGTCGGAGACACTGACCGTTGGCGAACCGTGGTGGATAATTTTCATGCTTTCCCTGACGAGTTCTCCGCCGCCAGGCCAGATTATCACCAGGAGATTTTCACCAAATGGGACCAGGAAAACGAAAAGAAACCCTTTACGGGCATCGGCGCAAATGATGCACATCAAAACGTCATTCTGAACGGGGTGACGTTGGATCCGTACGAGATAAGTTTCCGAAACCTGACCACGCACATTCTGGCCCAGGAATTGACTGAGCCCCAGATTCGCGAGGCGCTGACGAACGGACACGCTTACGTGGCGCATGACTGGCTGTGCGATCCCACCGGGTTCAGCTTTGGCGCGGTGAACAATTTAGGAGTATTTCCAATGGGCGACACGGCCCCGATGATGGGAAATACGCGTGTCATGGCGGCAACGCCTGTGCCTGCCCGGCTGCGCTTGTTTCACAAGGGAGCGATGATCCAGGAAGCGACAGGCACGAACCTGACTTTCCAGACCAAGGAGCCGGGGGCTTATCGGCTCGAGGCCTGGTTGACTGTGGACGGAGAAGACCGCCCGTGGATCTATTCCAATCCGATTTACCTAAGAACGCTCGGACCGGCGGACATGCGGCTGCCATCAAGGGAGCTTTCACCGGACGTCGAAGCGCTCAAGGATATCACCTACCGCGAGGGCGCCGAGGAGGACGCCGGCAAGCACAAGCTGGATATCTATCGGCCTAAAAGCAAAACATCGGAACCGGTTTTCTTTTTCATTCATGGCGGAGCCTGGAAATCCGGGGATCGCTCGAACTACCCGCCGCTGGGAAACCGCTACGCGCGCGCAGGATATGTCACTGTCGTGCCGAGTTACCGGTTGGCCCCGAAACATCCGCACCCGGCACAGATCGAAGACGTGGCGGCGGCATTCGCGTGGACGATTCGGCATGTGGCCGAGTACGGGGGCGACACGAACCGCATTTATGTGGCGGGCCATTCGGCGGGCGGCCACCTGGCGGCCCTGCTCGCGTTGGACTCGCACTATCTGGCGGCCTATCAACTCTCTCCTAAACTCATCCGTGGCGTTTTGGCACTCAGCGGCGTGTACAACCTGACGCGGGGCGAAAGCCAGGAGTCTGTGTTTGGCAAAGATCCGGCAGCCCGCAGAGACGCGTCGCCGCTGTTCCACGTGAAGGCGGGGGCGTCGCCTTTTATGGTGACCTACTGCCAGTGGGACTATTTCGGTTTGCCGGCCCTTGCGCGCGAGTTTTATCAGGCTTTGCGGCAGGAAGGAGTCAAGTGTGAGTTGGTCTATATCCCACACGAGAGCCACATCTCCGAAATCGTCAACGCCACCAAAGAGAATGATCCGACGGTGACCGCCGCCTTGCAGTTCATGAAATTCTAGATTCCCGCCAGTCGGTACCGTCAGCCTCCGATCATCCCGCCGGTTTCTTGAATAGGTTCAAATCAATCTTTGGATTAATCTCGAGGGAATCGTGCGTGATGGTCATCAGCTCCTCGCCATCGATCTTGCGGACTTGATGGCGCGGGACTAGCAGCGCGCCTTCGGGTTGGTAGTCGGAGAGGATACTCTCGATCATGCCGGGAGTTCGCGTTAGGGGATTCATCCCCTGGTACGTCTGTTTAAGTATTTTGCCGTCCGGCGCTATCCACAACCTCGACTCGACCCCCTTAAATGTCAGAGCCACAATCTGGCAGTCGGCTCCATCGATTTTCTCCTCGCCCGCCGCCAAAATCTCCATGGCTGGATCGTCATAGTAATGCAGCAGGTAAACCAGGTTTCGTCCCTCCTCTTTGGTCTGTTCCTGCAACACGGCAGCGGGCAGCGCCTGGACTTTGTCGCCCATCACCATGAAGCCGTCCCCGCCGTTGATGACGACGGTCTGATCGCCCAGAGGCGTGGTGATTGCCTGGCGCACTTTGTCCGGGAATACAATTGTCGTATTCTGCTTCAACGACATCGATTGACCCCCCATCTTGAGCGCGACACTCGCGCCGGCGCGGACAGTCTCCGCCTTTTTCAACACGTCACCTCCCAGGGCTTTGGCGACCTTCGTCCAGGTTTGTTTTCCGGCCTCAAGAGCGGCGGCGTTTTTCGCGACTTTGGGCGTAGTGTCCGGAGGCGGCGGAATGGTGATGTCGATAGACGTCACTTTGCCCAAATTGCTCAGCGGTTGGTCAAAGTCGGCCGATTTGCCCACGACTAGAATCGCCATCTTGTCCGGGTGAATGTATTGCCTGGCCACGCGGGCGACGTCGGCGCTGGCGACCTTCTCGATATTCGCGCGGTACTGCTCCAGGAAGTCCGACGGCAAGCCATAGAACGCGTAAGTCATCTGTTGGGAAAGGACCTTGGATTTGCTGTCGTAATGGAAAATGAAGGAATTGAGAATCGCGTCTTTGGCCCGCTTCAATTCGGCCTCGGTAGGAGGGTGGTCAATGATGCCGGCGATCTCAGCCTTTACGGCGGCGATGGCCTTGGTGGTTGTGGAGGACTTGGTTTGCAAGCCCGCTCGGAATAACCCGGGCTGGTAATAATCGGAGTCCAGGGAGCCATAGACGCTGTACGCGAGGCCCTGCTTCGAACGCACGTTGCTGAACATACGGCTCGCAAAGCCGCCCCCAAGCACTTCATTCATTACCTGGGCAGCGAAATAGTCCGGATTGCGAGTCTCGATTCCCAAGTGGCCGAAAACGATGTTCGCCTGGTTAACATCGGGTTTCTCAATGAAATAATATCCGGGCACGGTCTCCTTTTGATACGCCACGGGCGGAGCGGAAAACTCCAGGCCCTTGGGCCAATCGCCGAACACCTCCTCGATTTTTTGCCGCATCTCGGCCGCGCTAAAATCGCCGGACACCCCCAGGAGGATGCTGTTTGGCTGGTAGTATTTTTTATGCCAGGCAACCAGGTCATCGCGCGTGACGGCCTTGATGGTGGAGTATTCCGTGTTCCGCGCCAGCGGGGAGTCCGGCCCATAAACCAGCCGCGTAATTTCTCGCTGAGTGATGCCGCCAACGTTGTCATTCCGCCGGGCGATCCCGGTGTTCTCGGCTACCTTCGCCAGATCCAGTTTCTCCTGCGCAAATGCCGGCGCGCGAAGGATTTCGCCGAAGACTTTGAAAATGTCCGCAAAATCCTGTTTCAGGCAGTTCATGCTGGCGAAGCCGGAATCCTCGCCAATGCTGGTCTCGATGGACGCGGCGCGAGCGGCCAGGAAGTCGTCGATCTGGTCCCCGGTCTGGCGCGAGGTCCCGCCCGTTCGTTGGACGGCTCCCAGCAGACTGGCGAGACCGGTTTTTTCAGCGGGTTCGTAATTCGAGCCGGTACGAATCCGCGCGGTAACGTTGATCAAAGGAAGTTCGTGGTCTTCCAGAAGGAACACTTGCAATCCGTTCGCAAGCGTGAACACCGTCGGTTTCGGGATATTGAACGTGGGAAGTGCCGGGAATTTGATTTCGCGATAGTCCTTGACCTGGGCGGTGGCGCTGCGCGTAAGGGCGGCCGCTAATGTGGTGGCTAGCAGGAACTGGAGGGTTGGTGTCTTCATTTCGTTCTCCCAGTTAGTTCGTGGCGGCCGGTGGGTTTTCGTTGACGATCATCGCCACGGTACGGTTAGTGGGAATGAACGTTCGCTTGGCGATCCGCTGGATATCGTCTTTGCTGACTTTGTCAATCTTCTCGACCGAACGGAACAACTCTCGCCAATCTCCGTAAAGAGTTTGGTAGCGGGCCAGGGCGCCGGCGATCCCGCTGTTGTTGGCCAGGCCGCGGATCAAGTTCGCCTTGGCCCGAGTCTTCACCATTTTAAGTTCGTCGTCGGTCACCAGTTCCTGTTTGAGTTTGTCGATTTCCTCTCGGAGAGCCTTTTGCACTACCTCGTTCCCATGGCCCGGAGTAGGAACCGCGAAGAAAATCATCTCATTCGGGTACTTGGTCCCGGGAAAACCGGGAAAGGCTCCTGCCTGAGCGGCGATTTTCTTGTCCCGCACCAGGCTGCGATACAGCCGGGCCGTTCGGCCGCTGGACAGCAAATCCGAAATAGCGGCATAAATTGCCTCCTCAGGATCCGTAGCGGCCGGCTTATGGTAACCCTCGATATAAATGGGCTGTGACTTGTCGGGAATGCGCACTTCCCGCTCGGCAATCTGGACCGGCTCGACGGTGCGCACCGGAGCCGGCGGTGGCCCGGCAGGGATCCGGCCAAAATAGCGCTTCAAGACGGGGATGGCATCCTTGGCCTTGATGTCTCCCACGATGCCGATGACAATGTTGCTGGGCACATAATAAGTCTTGTAGAAGTGCGCGGCATCCTCGCGGGAGAAGGAGAGCAAGTCGCTCATGTAGCCAACGACGGGTTGTTTATACGGGTGGGCGGTGAAAGCCACCGCGTTGAATTGCTCCAGAAGGCGGCCGATGGGCTGGCTGTCGGTGCGCAATCGGCGCTCTTCCATCACGACGTCGCGCTCCTTGTAAAACTCCCGGAAGACCGGGTCGAGAAATCGCTCGGACTCCAGGTGCGCCCACAGCTCCAGCTTGTTGGCAGGTAGGGAGTAAAAATAAACCGTCGAGTCGGAACTGGTGCCGGCATTCAGGCCAACTCCTCCCTCGCGATCGATGATCTCACCGAACTCGTTCTTCAAGCCGTATGAATCGGCCTCTTCTTGCGCATCTTTCCAGGCTTTTTCGAGCGCTTTAAGTTTTTCGGGATCCGGCCCGCCTGTCTTGTGCCGCTCCTGATCGTAGGCATGGTAGGCGCGATCGATCTTGTCCAGGGCCATTTTTTCCTTCGCGTAATTCGTCGTGCCGATTTTCGATGTCCCCTTGAAGGCCATGTGCTCGAACATGTGCGCCAGGCCGGTGATGCCCGGCACCTCCTGGGCCGCGCCTACATCGACATAGGTAAAGAAGGAAACTACCGGCGCTTCCGAACGCTCATAAATCAGGAAGGTCAGCCCGCTTGGCAAACGAAATTCCGTCAGCCGCTTTTCGAAGGACGCAAGGTCTTGAGCCGTGGCCCGGAAACCAAAGAAAACAATGCTGATAACGAGCGCAACTAAACCAAGTCGGCGGAAAAGGATGGTCTGTTTTCCTCGGGTTGGTTCGACCCGAATCGTCCGATCATCTGCGCAGCGTTTTTGACAAACAGATTTCGTCGGGGTGGGTGGCGGTGGACCGCCAAGGCTTGGAGTTTTCACAGCTCAAAGCTGAGCGCCTGTTCCAGGCGTGTCAAGGCGCGTTTCCGCACGCCAACTAAACGATGAGCAAACGCGGGACGGAGTCCGCGGAGAGCGCCCGTCCTCGGGCGCAGCAAAGCAGAAATGGTCGCAACACTGTGAAAATCTCAGCACCGCACACATCGACGGAAATTGCTGCGCCCGGAGACGGGCGCCCTCCGTTCTGAGGGAATCGAACGTGAATCCAATGCGGTGTTGCGAAAGTTCAGAGGCAGAGGCACCCTGTCGCCGTTGTGAAAGGCTTGAGCAAGAAAAAACTGGCGCTGGTTTGCCTGGCCGGTTTAGTCGTGCTTTGCGGCTGCGCGCACACTTATGTGATCACGCTGGACAACGGCCGGCGCATTACCACTGCGAGCAAACCACGGCTGCAAAATGACCGCTACGTTTTCAAGGATGCCAACGGGCGACCCGCCTATGTCCCGGCAGGCCGGGTTCGCGAGATCGCGCCGGCTTCGATGGTAAGGGAAGAGAAGCCAATGTTTAATGCCCAGCCGCAGACGAAGTGAGCCTCAAAGCCGATAGACGATTCGGGCTTTGTCCAAATCGTAAGGGGACATTTCCATTTTCACCCGGTCGCCAATAGTCAGGCGGATGAAGCGCTTGCGCATCTTGCCCGAGATATGCGCCAGGACTTCATGGCCGTTCTCGAGTTTGGCTCGAAACATCGTGCCCGCGAGCACGGCGGTAATTCGCCCTTCGACTTCTATCGGCTCTTCCATAGGATATTCTTCGCCACTCGAACGAAAGCTGTTGAGCTTGTGCTCCAGCTATCGTTCCTGGCCGCCGGTTTCAAATCGCCACTGAACGAAGGTTCAATTGAAGATTAGGCACTAGGCCTCACCGGCAGGCGTGGGCAGGATGGACGAATTTCGAGCATTAGCAAGGGCGGAATTGCACTTGCCGCGCCCGTTCACACATTGAAACGGAACAAGAGCACGTCGCCGTCCCGAACGACATATTCCCGGCCTTCAATGCGGTAATGACCCGTCTCCCGAGCGCGGGCCACCGAGCCGAGCTGGACCAGATCGGCGCAGGGGACCGTCTCCGCCTTGATAAACCCACGCTCAAAGTCCGTATGAATAGTCCCGGCCGCCTTCGCAGCCGTGGCGCCGGCCGGAATCGGCCAGGCGCGCACTTCCTTTTCGTTGAACGTGAAGAACGTGCGCAGGCCCAGCAACCGGTAGGCGCCATGGATGAGCGCAAGCATGCCGGGCTCCTGGACGCCCGATTGTTCCAGATATTCCTGCGCTTCTTCCGGAGCCAAATCAGCCAGACCACTCTCCAACTGGGCGCAAACGACCACGGTGTCGCATGCGTGGTGCGTTCGCGCATATTCGCGCACTGCCCGGACCTGCGGATTCGTCTCGGCGGTCGCCAGGTCGCTCTCCTTGACGTTGGCGGCGAAAATGGTCGGTTTGTCGGTGAGCAGGAAGAAACTCCGGACGATGATTTTTTCATCCGGCGCCAGTGGCAACCCGAGGGTGTTGGCCGGTTTGCCGCTGTTCAGGTGCGCCTCGATTTTTTCGAGCAGGTGCGCTTCCAGCAGGGCGTGCTTGTCGCCTCGCTTGACGTCGCGCGAGATTTTTTCGCGCCATTTCCGGACCGCTTCCAGGTCCGCAAGGATCAACTCCGTCGTCACGATCTCGATGTCCCGCACCGGATCGAGCTCGCCGGTCACGTGAACCACGTCCGGATCCTCAAAACAGCGCACGACTTCGATTAGCGCATCCACTTCCCGGATGTGGCTCAGGAATTTGTTTCCCAGTCCCTCTCCTTTCGACGCACCTTTGACCAGGCCAGCGATATCGACGAATTCGATCACCGCCGGGATTTGCGTGCTGACTTTGGCGACTTTGGCCAGCTCCGGTAAGCGCGGGTCGGGCACGGTCACCACGCCGAGGTTGGGCTCGATGGTGCAGAACGGATAATTCTCCGCCGCCGCCTTATGCGAGCGAGTTACGGCATTGAACAGTGTCGATTTCCCAACGTTTGGAAGACCGATGATGCCGGCTTTTAACATGGGGCCGTGACCTTTCTACGCCATCACTTTAGTCCCGTTTGTTTCAACGGGTTGAATTCAGCGCCGCAAAAATTAGAGCGGCTCTGCGTGACCACAGTCAATCCAAATCAGAATGATTTACGGGACCACGGTGGATTACTGCTCACTCCGAACCTTCTCAACAGCTTTGCGGATTAGTTGGGTGAATTTGGGAATCCCCTGATCGAACGCGGCGGAGATCGGCAGGACCGGGGTCTTGTGGATCCGGCGTTTGAACTTCTTAAGGTTGGCCTCTGCCGCAGGCTCGTCCATTTTGTTGGCGACGACGAGGCGAGGTTTGTCCAGCAGCGTTGGATCGTAGAGCTTCAACTCGTTCAACAGGTTTTGGTAATCCTGCCACGGCTCACGGCCCTCGGTGCCCGCCATGTCCAGCAGCAGGACAAGCATCTGGCAGCGCTCGATGTGTCGCAGGAATTCGTGGCCGAGACCGAGATTGCGGTGGGCGCCGGCGATCAAACCAGGCACGTCGCAGACCGTGAGCCTGAAAAAATCCGGGTACTCCACGATGCCGATCTGCGGATGCAAGGTGGTAAACGCATAGGGCGCCACTTTGGGCCGCGCGCGGGAAATGGCCGTGAGCAAGGTCGATTTTCCGGCATTTGGATAGCCCACAACTCCAACATCGGCAATGATGCGCAGCTCGAACAGGAATGAGCCTTCGTCGCCCGGCTCGCCGGGTTGTGCAAAACGCGGGGCCTGGCGGGTGGCCGTGGCGAAATTTCGATTCCCTAACCCACCCCTGCCGCCCTTGCACAGGATGAACCTCTGCCCGTGGATGGTGAGGTCGGCCGTCAACTCACCCTTTGGTCGCACGCCAGGCCGGTGCGCTGGTTCCGGTTCGTTCGCAGCGAGGTCAAATTCCAACGCGCTGCCGCGAGGACTGGCTCGGAGCAGGGGCCGCTGGCTGGAACTTGTGCTGAGCGGCGTTTGTTTTTCAGACTTCTCGAGGGCTTTTTCTCGTGCGGGAGCGCCTCCGTGCTCCTGACGCCAGATGAGCGTGCCGCAAGGGACTTTGACGACCAGATCCTTGCCCACGTGACCGTCCATTCCCTTGCCCATCCCGGCGTGGCCGTCCTCCGCAATCAGGCGGGGCTGGTAATATTGCGCAATGAGATTGTTCAGGTCGTGATCGGCTTCGAGGATCACGTCCCCACCGCGCCCGCCGTTGCCGCCGCTTGGGCCGCCCTTGGGGCGATACTTTTCGCGCTGAAAGGCGACACAGCCTTTGCCGCCATGACCGGCGCGGGCGTAAATTTTGATCTCGTCAACGAACACGGGACAGGTGGGCGGGGAAGTCGGCGTTCAGCACGATTTGATGAAAGACTGTAGCCGCCGACGTCACGGCGGACTCAACGGGAAACCGCAAATTTGCGACGACTCAGGTCGGCGGCTACGAATAATGAGAAGCCTCGGTCAACTGTTAGCCTGCACGGCCTCCGGCAGCACATTGACTCGCCGGCTGTCTTTGTCGAAGCGGACCTTGCCATCTGCCAGCGCGAACAAAGTCCAATCCCGGCCCGTGCCGACATTCTGGCCGGCGACAAATTTAGTCCCGCGCTGCCGCACGAGGATGCTGCCGGCGGTGACCAGCTCGCCGCCAAATCGTTTCACTCCGAGCCGCTTGCTGACGCTGTCGCGTCCATTGCGGACACTGCCTTGACCTTTCTTGTGTGCCATAAACTCCTAATTGGTGACAGGTGCAGAGGCATCGGCGACGGGCGACGGTTCGGCCGCAGATGTCGGTCCGGAAGTCGAGCTGGATTCGGTCCGGATTTCCTTGATTTTAATGACCGTCAGCTCCTGCCGATGGCCGATGGTCTTATGATAGCCCTTACGGCGCTTCATCTTGAAAGCGATTTTCTTTTCGCCGCGTTTGTGCTCGATGACATCCGCCGCCACGACTGCATTGGCCACGGTCGGCGTGCCCACGGTGATCTTGCCATCCTGGTTGACCAATAGCACACGGTCGAACGTCACCGGTTGCCCGGCCTCGACCGCCAGGCGCTCGATCTCCAACTGATCCCCGGCGCTAACGCGATACTGTTTGCTGCCTGTCTCTAATACTGCGTACATAAAGATTTCCCGGCAAAACGGACAGAAAATAGACCACGACACGAAACCGTTGTCAACGCAGCATTTTTTGGCAGCCAAACCATCAGCGCCACTAGCGCGCGGAGGTTTACGCGAGGACTCGATTCAGTCTATCAGTCGCGATGGCCATCCACGAGCGATCTGACGATATCCCGCTGGGCGACGTTTTGCGCGCGGCCAACGGCTTGGTGGCGGCGGGCCTGATCGAGGATTGGGCGCTGGAAGGTGCGCTGGCGGCGATTTACCACGTTGAGCCATTTGCCACCTAGGACGCGGCCATCTTTTTCATCCCGAACGGCAAGGAGCTGACCACAGGTATTCCAGCCATCTACGCCCACCTGCAATCGCAAGGCTGGCAAGCCGAGAGCGGGCACCTGCTCATTCGAGGATTCCCCGTCCAGTTTCTCGCCGCCAGCGGATTGACCGAGGAGGCCGTGCGGGAGGCGGAACACGTTAATTATGAAGGAGTGACCGCCAAGGTGTTTCGCGCCGAACATATCGTGGCCATTGCCGCCAGCGTACGCCGGGCGAAAGACAAGGCGCGCATCGAGCAGTTGCTCCAACAGGCAGACCTGGACAAAACCTATTTGGAAAACGTGCTGCGACGCTATAAACTCAAGCTACCGGCATTATGAAACGAGAGCTGCGTCAGAGACTCGCACGAGAGGCGTTCGCAGAAAAAATCCGCAAAGTGGGGCAGCTCATTCGTCTGGCAAAATCCTTTCCGCGCAGGAACCGCGGTCAAACGACGAGTTGGGTCGGCCGATAAACGCCAGTTTCCACATCTAATCTGAGCGTGATGTTCGCCTGGTGGAAGCAATGCGCTTCTCGCAAATGACAAACAAAGCCCTGACCAATCGCGCTATCTCTTGGCTTCTGGACGGAGACCCCGCCATTCGGTGGCAGACAATGAGGGATTTGACCGGAGCGGCTAAGAGCGCAGTCGAGCGGGAACGAAGCAAAGTCGCGCGCGAGGGATGGGGTGCTCGGCTGCTGGCCAGGCAGGATCACGCTGGCATGTGGGAGGGCGGCCGCACGCCGCAGGCAGGTCTTTACACACCCAAGTGGACTTCTACGACTTACACAATGCTGTTGCTCCGTGATTTTGGTCTCCCTGCCGGCAACCCACAGGCGAAAAAGGCTTGCGCACCACTCCTCGAACGAGGGTTGCAGCCTGACGGCGGCATCAGTTACGGCACTTGGGCCGAATGGACGCGGCGCGGCGAGACCTGCATAACCGGGATGGTTCTGTCGATTCTCTCGTACTTCCGGTATGAGGACGCCCGACTGGACGGCCTTGCGGACCACCTGCTTGGGCAGCAGATGCCCGACGGCGGATGGAATTGCAGGCTCGCATCCGGCGCAACCCACGCTTCCGTCCACACGACTATCAGCGTCCTCGAGGGCCTGCGTCAGTACGAACTCCACCGCGGTCATAAAACCCGACAGGTACGCATGGCGCAAAGGCGCGGCCGAGAGTTTCTGCTGGTGCATAGACTATTTCGCTCTCACCGCACCGGCGAAATCATCAAGCCTGTGTTCCTGCGCTTTTCGTTCCCGCCACGCTGGCATTACGACATCCTCCGCGCCCTCGACTATTTCCAGGCTGTGGGCGCCGAACGCCATCCGCGCCTGGCCGAGGCGATCGACATCGTCAGTCATGCCCGATGCCAGGACGGCAGGTGGCTGCTGAAAAATCGTTACCCTGGCAAGACTTACTTCGAGCTCGAAGAGGTAGGCACCGCCAGCCGCTGGAATACCTTGCGCGCCCTGCGAGTCCTCAAGTGGTGGCACAGCAGGAAGCAGGCTCAGGCCAGCCCTTGACAGGCTCGTTTGAGCCTTTGGATGTCGATCTTTTTAGGACCGGCGAAGCCGCGTGAGAATTTCTGTTTCGTATTCCGGGAAATAGCGACCTATCAGAGGCAGCTCGAACGAGCTGAGGATCGAGGTGTTCGGTTCACGCGCGAGCCGGAACCGAAAACTCTCCTGCAGCAGCTCTTCGGCGGACTTGCCTTCCGCAAAGCGCTCCAGGTCCGCCTTCGTCACCCTCACACGATGATGAGTCGTCGCGTCGTCCTGGACAGTGACAATCCACTCATCGCCGGCTGAATGTTTCACTGTGATCATTTGGTGCCCGAGTTAGACACCTGATTGGTGTCACCGTCAAGGCGCTTGAAACGGTCTCTCGGTTCCGCCATAGCGTCCTTGCGACGGCGGAAGAAAGGAAACAAGGCGCTCGAATTATCAACCGCTCCCAATTTTGCCAAAGGTTCATGGAAAGGCGGCCACTTGCTTCTGTGGTGCAGTTCTGCCATCGCTGGCCCCTTCCTTTCAGCCGGTTAATAGCTGTTGCATCTTGCCTTGTATTCGGATAATTAGTTCTTATGCGGATTCCAATATCTCTCCTGCTGGTATGCGCAACGATGGCCTGCGTTCTCCCTCAGTCGGTCCGCGCTGCGGATACCGATGCGCAGGCCAAAGCGCGCGAGGCTTTGCGCCAAAAAATCAACGAGTTACAGCCTCAGCCCGTCGGAGGCCAGACCAACATTCAGACCCCGGCGCCGGCTTCCGTGCCCGCCAGTTCGGTGGAAGAACGTACGCGCGCCGCCATGCGGCAGAAAATGGATGAGCTGCAAGCGCAGCCGACTCCTGCCACGACGCCACCGGTTGTCAAAGCCCCGCCTCCTGCCGCCAGGCCTGCGCCTTCTGTTCAAGCTCGGAAACCAGCGCCGGTTACTAAGCCCGCTCCGGCGCC